>NZ_JBGGNO010000017.1:0-567998 GCF_041287105.1 Mycobacterium sp. SA01
TGCCCACGCCCAGCGACCAGGGGAAGCCCACCTGGTAGCCCAGCTCCAAGGTGCCCGCGAACTCATCGGCGCCCGGGCCGACCACGCTGTAGACAGCCTTGCCGGAGTGGAACCACTCCCGAGTCAGCCGGTTGCGGTCCAGCGGGAACACACCGTTGAGGAAGGTGTCCCACTGCTGCACCGTCATCGTCCGGCCACCGCCGTCGACCAGACTCAGCTCATTATCCAAACCTGCGTGCGAGGTACCTGTCCCGACGAACAACGCCGCGACGGCAGCGATCATCGCCACCAGTACCCGACCGATTACCTTCATGTTCTCCCTAGCTATGTCGACGGCTGACCCAAGGGCTAACCGAGTGTGTTTTCGTGCTCGGGTCACAAGATGCTGACACCGCCCACGGCGCACAGCAGTTCAATGAGAGTCCCTCACACACCGCTCTTACGCTCTGCTCATCGTTGACACGAGGAACATAACGGGATGACATCGGGGCGGCAACGCATAGCGCCGCGGTGCGCCGAACCGGTGTTTGCGTGGGGAAGTTTGCTGGGAAGATAGCCCCGGTTAACCGGGAACTGATTCCGTCGAGCGGAAACGGGCGCGAACCGGGCGGGTCGGCCATCTGACCGGAACCGCCGGCCAACGCCGCGGCAGACCCGGACCTGCCGATCACCACCTGCTGATCATCCGCCGTGGTGCGGCGGGACGTTCTCCCGCAACCACTCGTCCCGGTCGTCGCGGTCGCGATTTGGCTCCGGATCGCGCTCGTCGGAGGACTCCTGGGGCAACTCGGAACCGAAAATCTTGTTAACTGCGATTCGGTTCTCGCGGGGACTGCCCATCACAGGAACCGCAGATTGTGATAAAGATCACAATCTTGATATTTGTGCAGTTCACAGGGTGTTAACACAACGCCTCCGACCCCGGTGGTGATGCTGATAATTGACGTTACGCCGCGGAAATAATTCCTCGCCGGCGCCCCGGGTGAAGCTTGCTTAGATCTCGAGGCTGGACAGCTCGCCGATGACATGGGTCGCCAGCGGGTTCAGCGTCGCCATACCGTCGCGGACCGCGTACCGCGAGCCGGCGATGTTGACGACCAATGTGCTGCCGGAAATCCCGGCCAGACCGCGGGACAAGCCCGCGTCGGTGATTCCCGCGGACAGCCCGGAGGCACGCAACGCCTCGGAGATCCCCAGCAGTTCACGGTCGAGGATCGTCCTGGTGGCCTCCGGCGTCACATCGCGCGGAGTCACACCCGTACCGCCCACCGACACCACGAGATCGACACCACCGATCACTGCCGTGTTCAGCGCGTTCCGGATCTCGACCTCGTCGGCGGACACCGCCACAACGCCGTCCACCACGAAACCCGCCTCGGCGAGCAGCTCGGTGACCAACGGCCCGCTGTGGTCCTCCTCATCGCCGTGGGCCGTGCGGTCGTCGACGACGACGACGAGCGCGCGCCCCACCAGCTCCCCTGGCTGTTCCATGGATGTCACCGTATATCTGCCCGGTGACAGCCCGGCAGCCGCACCACCGGCTGTCATGGGATGTTCACCCACCACCCGGATCATTGGGCAGCCTTTCCGAGCGTGACCTGCACGGTGCGATCCGAGCCCGACGGGTCCTTGTACGTCAGCGTCACCTGATCGCCGGGCGCCCGTGACCGGACCGCGGCCACCAGTGCGTCGGCGCTACCGATCACCCGGTCGTCGACCTTGGTCACCACCACGCCGTTGGGCAGCCCGGCGGCTGCGGCAGCGCCCCCCTTGGTGACATCGACGATCTTCGCTCCATGTGTCGTGGTGTCATTGCTGACCTGGACACCCAGCGACGCGTGCGTGGCGGTGCCGGTGCTGATCAGCTCGTCGGCGATCCGTTTGGCCTGGTCGACCGGGATCGCGAAGCCAAGGCCGATCGAACCGCTCTGGGCGTCAGGGGAGTCGCCGCCCATCGTCGCGATCGCGGAGTTCACACCCACCAGCTCGCCGCTCATATTCACCAGCGCACCACCCGAGTTACCCGGATTGATCGCGGCGTCGGTCTGGATGGCGTCGAGCACCGTGTTCTGGTTGTTGGTGTCACCGCCGGTGGCGACCGGACGGTTCAGTGCGCTGACGATGCCGGTGGTGACGGTGCCCTCCAGGCCGAGCGGCGAACCGACCGCCACCACGTCCTGGCCGACCCGCAGGTTGGCCGACGAACCCAGGCTGATGGGCGTCAGGCCGGACACTCCCTGAGCCCGGACGACGGCGATGTCACTGGCCGGGTCGGTGCCCACCACGGTGAAGGGTGCGGTGCGACCGTCGGCGAACGTCACCGTGGTCGTCGGCGCCCCGCCCGGGCCGGCGCTGGGGCCGCCGGACGGTGGAGCGCCCGGGCCACCCGGAGCCAGGGGGATCCCCGGCAGGCCGGGGATGGACGGCGCGGCCGGGACGGGCAGCGGCCCGCCACCCTTGGCCGCGGCGACGACGTGGTTGTTGGTCAGGATGAGCCCGTCGGAGGACAGGATGATGCCCGACCCCTCCTCGGACTGGCGACCGAACTCGGTCTCGAGCTTGACGACGCTGGGCACCACCTTGGCCGCCACCTGCTCGACCGATCCCACCGGCAGGTTCGCCGCGGGCACGTTGGATCCCCCGATGGGCGAACCTCCGAGCCCGGAGCCCACCGTCTGATGGTCCGGATGTGCGAGCAGCACCACACCGCCACCGATTCCCGCCGACACGATGGCGATCGCCAGCGCGCCGGCCACCAATGCGCCTGCGCGTGAGCGAGGGCGCGGCGGTATCGGTGCGTAACCCACCGTCGTCGGCGTATTCCCTTGGCGCGCAGCCTGATACGGGTCATACGGTTGCCGGTATTGCTGCTGGTGGGGCTGGGTGGCGTAGCGCCAGTCATACGGCTGCTGATAACCGGCTGACCTCGGCTGGGGTGAATACCCCGGCGCCGCAGCCTGATTCGACCCGGGGGGCCCGGGCTGCTGCGGCGGCGAGTACCTCGAGTGGTCGGTCATGTCGTCAGGTCGCTCTTCCTGTTCGCAAAATGCCTAAAAATGCTGACCACAGCTTGCCTTGCACTACTGAGAATCGACTGAGATAACACTCGGTCCAACGTTGGGTTTTTTCTCATGAAAGCGTCGATCACCATTGGTCCTGGCGATTGTGGCCGTGTTTTCGCTTTCGGCTGAATCGTCGTCTCCGTAGGCGTCAGCCGGGATCGGCAGACCCGGCAGAAGGACGAAGAACGACGTGCCCGGCGGCTGCCCGCCGGGGACCGTCTCTCCGATGCGGATCATGCCACCGTGCTTGACCACGACCTGTTTGACGATCGCCAGGCCCAGCCCGGAGCCGGGCATCGCCCGCGCCGACGCCGAGCGGTAGAACCGTTCGAACACCAGCCCGCGTTCCTGTGGGGGAATTCCTGGCCCGTAATCGGACACCACGAGTTCGGCGTGGGCGGCGTCCACCTGGCGGAGCCGGACACCGACGTGCGCGCCCGACGGGCTCCACTTCGCCGCATTGTCAAGCAGATTGACGACCGCCCGGGACAGTCCGGCCGGGTCGCCGTAGACCTGCCATCCGACGACGTCGACATCGAACTGGACATCGTTGCGGCGCCTGCGCGCCCGCTCCAGACTCCGGTCGACGATATCGCTCAGATCGACCGCCTCGTGGACAAGTCCGCCGGCATCCTCGCGGGTCAGGTCAACGAGATCGCCTACCAGAGTGGACAATTCCTCGATCTGCCCGATCACATCGGTGCGCAGGTCGGCCATCTCGCTCTCCGGCAGCCGCGGAGCACCCGGTTTCATCGACGCCATCAGCAGTTCGACGTTGGTTCGCAGTGAGGTCAGCGGCGTGCGGAGCTCGTGCCCGGCGTCCGCAACCAGGCGGGCCTGCCGCTCGCGGGATTCGGTCAGCGCGCGCAGCATCGTGTTGAACGTCTCGGTGAGCCTGGCGAGTTCGTCACTGCCGAACACCGGGATGGGACGCAGGTCATCGGTGCGCGCCACCCGTTCGGCGGCCTCGGTGAGCCGGGCCACCGGCCGCAGACCGGTGCGCGCCACCATCCCGCCGGCGATCGCGGCGACCACGACGCCGATGCCGCCCACCGCCAGCAGGACCCATTTCAGTTTGGTCATCACCGCATTGGTGGGAGCCAGGCTCTTGGAGATGAGCAGTGATCTGTTGTCGGGCAGGTGAACCGCCAGCACCCGCTGGTTGCCGACGGTGCGGCGAGACATCAACAGCTCGCCGTTGATGACGGATTTCTCCGGCTCGCCGACGGGCAGCTTCTGGCCCTGCTGATTCGCGGTGTACGTCGACCGCCCCGGGTTGACCAGCATCGCGTTGACGTCGGAATACGCGGTGCCCTCGATGGCCTTGCCAGGATCGGCTTGCAGGGAACCGCTGGCGATCAGCAGGCTCGCGCGGCTCTGCAGCTGATTGTCGATGTCGGTATAGAGCGCGGCGGACACCACGGCGTACACCGCGACCGCCATCAGCACCACGACCATCGCCACCATGGACATGGCCAGCAGCATCACCCGCCATCGCAATGACAACGATGACGTCGGCTCTTCCGGCGCCCGCTCAGCCCGCGCGCGCCGCCTCAGTGGTGACATCAGGGCGGTGTCTCACGCAGCACGTAGCCCACACCCCGCACGGTGTGGATCAGCCGCGGCTCTCCTTCCGCTTCAGTCTTTCGGCGTAGGTAGCCGACATATACCTCCAGCGCATTGCCCGAGGTCGGGAAGTCGAAACCCCACACCTCCTCGAGAATGCGGCTGCGGGTGAGCACCCGACGCGGATTGGCGATCAACATCTCCAGCAACGCGAACTCGGTGCGGGTCAAACTGATGGCGCGTTTGCCGCGATGCACCTCGCGGGTCACCGGGTCGAGCGTCAGATCGCCGAACGTCATCACCGCGGAATCGGACTGCTCCTCGGGACCGGTCCGGCGCAGCAGCGCACGCATCCGGGCCAGCAACTCTTCGAGGGCGAACGGCTTGGGCAGATAGTCATCGGCACCGGCGTCCAGGCCGGCCACCCGCTCGGACACCGAGTCACGAGCGGTCAGAACCAGGATCGGAAGATCGTCGCCCGTGCTGCGCAGCTGGCGACAAACCTCCAGGCCGTCCAGCCGGGGCATCATCACGTCGAGCACGAGCGCATCGGGGCGGTCATTGGCGATCGCGTCGAGAGCTTCGACGCCGTCCTGCGCCAGGTCTACCGAATATCCATTGAAGGAAAGAGACCGGCGGAGGGACTCGCGCACAGCGCGATCATCATCAACGACAAGTATTCGCACAGCCACAGTCTCAACCCAACGCCTGAGATTGGCCTGAGAGGCACGCCGCGCGAGCAGGCAATTCGCGGCCGGCGAACGGCGTCAGCGCTTGTCGAGATCGATCAGTCCGAGGCGCGCGGCCTTGAGCAACCGGCGGGGAACCTTGTGCTGGCGACCGCCGACGGAAACGTTGACCAGACCGGTGGCCTCGGCCTTCCACTGCGCGCGCCGACTGCGGGTGTTCGCGCGCGACATTCTGCGCTTGGGCACAGCCATGACGTGCTTCTCCTTGATCAGGGGTGTCGCCGCGCAGAGACTCTGACATGCCGGCGGCCAACAATTGCATCTCAGGATAGCCGCTCACCTGCGTCGGCTCCAAAACACCCGGGACGAGTGCCCTGAACCCTTGACGGGGAACCGGCGGTCCCAAGTAACCTACCGGTTGGTTGGTTCGGCGGGCAGGAGCGGAGCGACCCGGGATCGGGTGCCAGTGAAGGGAAGACAGCGCGCGTGGCAGATGCGGTGCGGATCGGTAACTGTTCGGGCTTCTATGGTGACCGCATCGGCGCCATGCGCGAGATGCTCACCGGCGGCGAACTCGACTACCTGACCGGCGACTACCTGGCCGAGCTCACGATGCTCATTCTCGGCCGGGACAAGATGAAGAATCCCGATCGTGGCTACGCCAAGACCTTCCTGACCCAGCTCGAGGAATGCCTCGGACTCGCCATCGAACGCGGGGTCCGCATCGTCGCAAACGCCGGCGGCCTCAACCCGGCCGGACTGGCCGACGCAGTTCGCGGGCTGGCCGAGCGGCTGGGCATTCCGGCAAAGGTCGCCCACGTCGAAGGCGACGATCTTCTCCCCCGTGCCGGCGATCTGGGACTGGGCTCGCCATTGACCGCCAACGCCTATCTGGGCGCCTGGGGCATCGTCGACTGCCTGCACGCGGGGGCCGACATCGTGGTGACCGGCCGGGTCACCGACGCCTCGGTGGTGGTGGGTCCGGCCGCGGCACATTTCGGCTGGGGCCGCGCCGACTACGACCGGCTGGCCGGCGCTGTGGTGGCGGGCCACGTCATCGAATGCGGAGCGCAGGCCACCGGCGGCAACTACTCGTTCTTCACCGAGATCGCCGACCTGGGTCATGCCGGCTTCCCGCTGGCCGAAGTCCACGCCGACGGGTCCTCGGTGATCACCAAACACTCCGGGACCGGCGGGCAGGTCAGCGTCGGCACCGTCACCGCGCAGCTGCTCTACGAAATCGGCGGTGCCCGCTACGCCAACCCCGACGTCACGGCCCGGTTCGACACGATCGCGCTGTCCGGCGACGGCCCCGACCGCGTCCGCATCAGCGGCGTCCGCGGCGAGCCGCCGCCCCCGTCGCTGAAGGTCTCGCTGAACAGCATCGGCGGGTTCCGTAACGCGGTGACGTTCGTGCTCACCGGGCTGGACATCGAGGCCAAGGCCGCCCTGGTGCGCAGCCAACTGGAGGCGGCCCTGCGCGTGAAGCCCGCCGAGATGGGCTGGACGCTGGCCCGCACCGACCATGTCGACGCCGACACCGAGGAGGCGGCCAGCGCGCTGCTGAGCTGTGTCGTGCGCGACCCCGACCCCACGACAGTCGGTCGTCAATTCTCCTCGGCCGCAGTCGAACTCGCGCTCGCGTCCTATCCTGGCTTCACCTCGACCGCACCGCCGGGTGACGGGCAGGTCTACGGCGTGTTCACCGCCGGCTACGTGCCTGCGACCGAGGTCGAGCAGGTTGCGGTCAGACCGGATGGCAGCCGCGCCGGCATCGCCCCCGCCGCGACCACCGTGGAACTGGCCGCCGTCGACACTCCGCCGCTGCCTGAGCCACCGGCACCGGGACCGACCCGGCGGGTGCCGCTCGGCGCGATCGCCGGAGCGCGCAGCGGCGACAAGGGCGGCGCGGCCAATGTCGGTGTGTGGGTACGCACCGACGAGCAGTGGCGCTGGCTGGCGCACACGCTGACCGTCGACAGGCTGCGCGAACTGCTCCCGGAGACAAGAGATCTCCCGATTGCCCGGCACCTGCTGCCGAACCTGCGGGCGGTGAACTTCGTCATCGACGGCATCCTCGGGCAGGGCGTCGCCTATCAAGCACGATTCGACCCGCAAGCGAAAGGTCTCGGCGAGTGGCTGCGAAGCCGGCACATCGACATCCCGGAAGAGCTTCTGTGAACATCTGGAACACCCCCGAAAGGCAGCAGCTGCGAAAAACCGTACGCAGCTTTGCCGAACGCGAGATCCTGCCGCACATCGAGGAATGGGAGCGCGCCGGGGAACTTCCCCGCGACCTGCACCGCCGCGCCGCGGCTGCGGGTCTGCTGGGCGCCGACCTCCCGGAGTCGGTCGGCGGCGGCGGTGGAGACGCCGCGGACTCGCTGATCATCTGCGAGCAACTGCACGAATCCGGCACTCCCGGAGGCGTTTTCGCCTCGCTTTTCACCTGCGGTATCGCCGTGCCGCACATGGCCGCCACCGGCGACGAGCGGCTGATCGAGGCGTACGTGCGCCCGACCCTGCGCGGTGAGTTGATCGGCTCGCTGGCGATCACCGAACCCGGCGGCGGCTCCGATGTCGGCCACTTGCGGACAACGGCCAGTCGGACCGGTGACGAATACGTGGTCAACGGCGCGAAGACCTACATCACCTCCGGAGTGCGGGCCGATTACGTCGTCACCGCCGTCCGCACCGGCGGGCCGGAACTTCCTGGAGCGGCCGGGGTTTCGCTTCTGGTCGTGGACAAGGGCACACCAGGTTTCGACGTAACCCGGCGGCTGGACAAGATGGGCTGGCGCTCCTCCGACACCGCCGAGCTGTCGTATACCGACGCCCGGGTCGCGGCGGCCAACCTCGTCGGCGCCGAGAACACCGGCTTCGCACAGATCGCGCAGGCCTTCGTCTCCGAGCGCATCGGCCTTGCGGCTCAGGCCTATTCGTCGGCGCAACGTTGCCTGGACCTGACTCTGCAATGGTGCCGGGACCGCGAGACGTTCGGCAGGCCGCTGATCTCCCGACAGGCCGTGCAGAACACCCTGGCCGAGATGGCACGGCGCATCGACGTGGCGCGGGTGTATTCGCGCCATGTGGTGGAACGGCAACTGGCCGGGGAGGCCAATCTCATCGCTGAAGTGTGTTTCGCGAAGAACACCGCGGTGGAGGCCGGCGAATGGGTGGCCCACCAAGCCGTTCAGCTCTTCGGAGGGATGGGGTACATGACCGAGTGCGAGGTCGAACGCCAATACCGGGACATGCGAATCCTGGGTATCGGCGGTGGAACCACCGAAATCCTCACCGGCCTGGCTGCCAAGGCACTTGGATACCAGGCATGACCGTCCTGTACTCGACCCTCGACCCGACGGCACCGACCTACCTGGAGGCAGCCGAGGCGATGACCGCGAAGCTCGCCGAGATCGACGGCGAGCTGGCGAAAGCACTGTCCGGTGGCGGTCCCAAGTATGTCGACCGGCACCACGCGCGCGGGAAGCTCACCGCCCGCGAGCGCATCGAGTTGCTGGTCGACCCGGATTCGCCGTTCCTCGAACTGTGCCCACTGGCCGCATACGGCAGCGACTTTCAGGTCGGCGCCAGCCTGGTGACCGGCATCGGCGTGGTGGAAGGTGTCGAGTGTCTGCTGGTCGCCAACGACCCCACCGTCAAAGGTGGCACCAGTAACCCCTGGACGCTGAAGAAGATCCTGCGGGCCAACCAGGTGGCCTTCGAGAACCGGCTGCCGGTGATCTCCCTGGTGGAGTCCGGCGGTGCGGATCTACCGACGCAGAAAGAGATCTTCATCCCGGGCGGTCAGATGTTCCGCGACCTGACCCGACTGTCCGCGGCGGGCATCCCGACGATCGCGCTCGTGTTCGGCAACTCCACCGCCGGCGGCGCCTACATCCCCGGCATGTCCGATCACGTGGTGATGATCAAGGAACGCTCGAAGGTGTTCCTGGCCGGGCCGCCGCTGGTCAAGATGGCCACCGGCGAGGAGTCCGACGATGAGTCGCTCGGTGGGGCCGAAATGCACGCCAGGGTATCGGGTTTGGGTGATTACCTTGCCGTCGACGAAGTCGATGCCATCCGGATCGGCCGGCGCATCGTCGCCCGGCTGAACTGGACCAAGCAGGGCCCGGCACCGCGCCCGGTCACCCCGCCGCTCGCCGACCCCGACGAACTGCTGGGCATCGTGTCCGCCGATCTGCGAATCCCGTTCGATCCGCGCGAGGTGATCGCGCGCATCGTCGACGGCTCGGACTTCGACGAGTTCAAAGCCATGTACGGCCCGTCACTGGTGACCGGCTGGGCGACCCTGCACGGCTACCCGGTGGGCATCCTGGCCAACGCGCGCGGCGTGCTGTTCAGCGAGGAGTCGCAGAAAGCCACCCAGTTCATCCAGCTGGCCAACCGGTCCAACACGCCACTGCTGTTCCTGCACAACACAACCGGGTACATGGTCGGCAAGGCGTACGAGGAAGGCGGGATGATCAAGCACGGCTCGATGATGATCAACGCCGTGTCCAACTCGCGCGTCCCGCACATCTCGCTGCTGATCGGCGCCTCCTACGGGGCCGGCCACTACGGCATGTGCGGCCGCGCCTACGACCCGCGCTTCCTGTTCGCCTGGCCCAGCGCCAAATCCGCGGTGATGGGCGGTGCCCAGCTGGCCGGCGTCCTGTCCATCGTGAACCGTGCGGCCACCGAGGCCCGCGGCGGCGTCGTTGACGAGGCCGCCGATGCCGCGTTACGGGCCGCGGTCGAGGCGCAGATCGAAGCCGAATCGCTGCCGATGTTCCTGTCCGGCCGCATCTACGACGACGGAGTGATCGATCCGCGGGACACCCGCACCGTCTTGGGAATGTGTCTGTCCGCCATAGCCAATGCACCGATCGAGGGGACGTCGAACTTCGGCGTCTTCCGGATGTGAGCAGCGATGAGCGCTTGCGCGAAGAGCAGAGGGCCACAGTGATCACTCGAGTTCTCGTTGCCAACCGCGGCGAAATCGCCCGCCGGGTGTTCGCCACCTGCCGCCGGCTCGGCATCGGCACGGTGGCCGTCTACACAGACCCGGACGTCGACGCGCCCCACGTCGCCGAAGCCGACGCCCGGGTGCGACTCGACGGTTACCTCCACGCCGCGCAGATCATCGCGGCCGCGCAGACGTCGGGCGCCGACGCGATCCACCCCGGCTACGGGTTCCTCTCCGAGAACGCTGATTTCGCGAAGTCCGTCATCGACGCCGGGTTGACGTGGATCGGTCCGCCGGTGGCCGCCGTCGCGTCGATGGGCTCGAAGATCGAGGCGAAGAAGATGATGGCCGCCGCGGGAGTGCCGGTTCTCGAGGAGCTCGACCCGTCGACGGTCACCGCAGCACAACTGCCCGTGCTCGTGAAGGCGTCGGCAGGCGGCGGCGGCCGCGGCATGCGGGTGGTGACCGACCTCGCCGAACTGCCAGGTCAGGTGGAAGCGGCCCAGCGCGAGGCGCAGTCGGCGTTCGGCGATCCGACGGTGTTCTGCGAGCGATACCTGGCAGGAGGCCACCACGTCGAAGTGCAGGTCCTCGCCGATCGGCACGGCACGGTCTGGGCGGTCGGCGAGCGGGAATGCTCCATCCAGCGCAGGCACCAGAAGATCATCGAGGAAGCGCCCTCCCCGTTGGTCGAACGCATTGCGGGTATGCGGGAGAGGTTGTTCGACGCCGCCCGGCTGGCGGCCGGCGCTATCGGCTACACCGGTGCGGGCACCGTGGAGTTCCTGGCCGACGACGAGGGTGAGTTCTACTTCCTGGAGATGAACACCCGGCTTCAGGTCGAACATCCCGTCACCGAACTCACCACCGGCCTGGACCTCGTCGAGCTTCAGCTGGCGGTGGCCGACGGCGAGCAGCTCGGCGCACAACCCCCGGCCGCCCGCGGCCACTCGATCGAGGCCCGCATCTATGCCGAAGATCCCGCCAAGAACTGGCAACCCCAGGCCGGGCGGGTTCACCAGTTCGAGGTGCCCGGCGTGACAACCACTTTCGGCCTCATAGCCGACACCGGTATCCGGCTGGACTCCGGCATCGACGACCGGGCGACGGTGTCGATCCACTACGACCCCATGCTGGCCAAGGTGATCTCGTACGCCCGCACCCGGCAACGCGCCGCCCGGGTGCTCGCCGCCGCACTTGCCGGTGCCCGGCTGCACGGCATCCGCACCAACCGCGACCTGCTCGTCAATGTCCTTCGCCACCAGAGCTTCCTGGACGGAGCCACCGACACCGCGTTCTTCGACACCCACGGCCTGGCCGATCTGGCCCGGCCGCTCGCCGACGACGGTGCGACGCGGCTTTCCGCTGTCGCCGCCGCACTGGCCGATGCCGCAGGCAACCGCGCCGGCGCACGGGTATTGGGCGAGATTCCCAGTGGCTGGCGCAACGTCGTGTCCGGCAATCAGCTCAAGAGCTACTCGGCCGGCGAGCAGGAGCACCGGGTCAGCTATCGGTTCACCCGCGCCGGGGTGGTCCTGCCCGACGATCCCGGGGTGACCGTGTTGTCGGCGCAGCCCGGCCAGGTCGTGCTGGCCGACGACGCGGGGGTCGCCACCGCTTTCAGTGTGAGCCGTTATGGCACAGAGGTATTCGTCGACTCGCCACGGGGACCGGTCGCGTTGGCTGCCGTGCCCAGATTCCCCGAACCGGGCAGAGGGGTCGAGAAGGGATCGTTGCTGGCTCCCATGCCGGGCGCGGTGATCCGGCTGGGCGCGGGCCTGGGTGACACGGTCACACTCGGTCAGCCGCTGGTGTGGCTGGAGGCGATGAAGATGGAACACACGATCACCGCGCCAGCCGATGGCGTGGTGACCCAACTGGAGGTCAGCGTCGGCCAGCAGGTCGATGTGGGGACCGTCCTAGCCCGGGTGGAGAGCCCGGACACCGGAGAGGGAGACACATGACGGACACCGGCTTCATCGAGAGTGCCGAACGCCAGGAGCTGCGCAAAGCCGTCGGCGCGATGGCGGCGAGCTACGGCTCGGACTACTACCTGGCCAAGGCCCGCGCCGGCGAGCACACCGACGAATTGTGGTCCGAGGCAGCCAAACTCGGCTTCGTCGGGGTCAACCTTCCGGAGGAGTACGGCGGCGGCGGCGCAGGCATGTACGAGCTGTCCCTGGTGATGGAGGAGATGGCCGCCCACGGCTGCGCGCTGCTGATGCTGGTGGTGTCACCGGCGATCAACGGGACCATCATCAGCAAGTTCGGCACCGACGACCAGAAGAAGCGCTGGCTGCCCGGTATTGCCGACGGTTCGATCACCATGGCCTTCGCCATCACCGAACCCGACGCGGGCTCGAACTCCCACAAGATCACCACCACCGCACGCCGCGACGGCAGCGACTGGGTTCTGTCCGGCCAGAAGGTCTACATCTCCGGTGTCGACCAGGCCCAGGCGGTGCTGGTCGTCGGCCGCACCGAAGAAGCCAAGACCGGCAACCTCCAGCCGGCGTTGTTCATCGTGCCGACCGACACCCCGGGCTTCTCGTTCACCAAGATCGACATGGAGATCGTCAGTCCGGAAAGCCAATTCCAGGTGTTCATCGACGATGTCCGGCTGCCCGCGGATGCGCTGGTCGGTTCGGAGGACGCCGCGATCGCGCAGCTGTTCGCCGGCCTGAACCCGGAACGAATCATGGGTGCGGCCAACGCGATCGGTGCGGGACGCCACGTGCTCGGCAAGGCGGCCGAGTACGTCAAGACCCGCCAGGTGTGGAAGACGCCGATCGGCGCGCACCAGGGCATCGCGCATCCGTTGGCGCAGAACTACATCGAGATCGAACTCGCGAAGCTGATGATGCAGAAGGCTGCCGCGCTGTATGACGCCGGCGACGACTTCGGCGCCGCCGAAGCCGCCAACATGGCCAAGTACGCCGCGGGCGAGGCGTCCACCAAGGCTGTCGATCAGGCTGTGCAGTCCCTCGGCGGCAACGGGCTCACCAAGGAGTACGGCGTCGCGTCGATGCTCACCGCGTCCCGGCTGGCGCGTATCGCGCCGGTCAGCCGGGAGATGATCCTCAACTTCGTCGCTCAGACGTCGCTCGGCCTGCCCCGGTCGTACTGATGACGCGGCGGGCAGGAGCGAAGCGATATGGGCAGTGAGATGAACCGGCTCGTCTCCTACGCCGTCGACGGTCACGTCGCCCGGCTGACGCTCGACTCTCCGCACAACCGGAACGCGCTGTCCACCCGACTGGTGGAGCAGTTGCATGCCGGACTTCGGGCGGCGGCGGCCGACCCGGCGGTGCGGACCGTGGTGCTGGGCCACACCGGCGGCACGTTCTGTGCCGGTGCCGACCTGAGCGAAGCGTCGGACGGCGACCCGTTCGAGATGACCGTCACGCGGGGTCGCGAGATGTCGGCGCTGCTGCGGGCGATCGTCGAATCACCGATGCCCGTGGTGGCGGCCATCGACGGTCACGTCCGGGCCGGCGGTCTCGGGCTGGTGGGGGCGTGCGACATCGCGGTCGCGGGCCCGCGCAGCACGTTCGCACTGACCGAGGCCCGCATCGGGGTGGCTCCTGCTGTCATTTCTCTGACATTGCTGCCGAAGATGACGGCGCGCGCGGCGGCCCGCTACTACCTCACGGGTGAGACGTTCACCGCAGCGACAGCCGCCGAGATCGGCGTGATCACGCTGGCCGCCGACGACGTGGACGCGGCGGTCGCGGGCATCGTGACCGACCTGGGGCGTGGCTCGCCGCAGGGGCTGGCGGCATCGAAAGCACTGACCACAGCTGATGTTCTGGGCCGCTTCGACCGCGATGCCGAGGACTTGGCCACGGAATCGGCCCGCCTGTTCGTCTCCGAGGAAGCTCACGAAGGGATGCTCGCGTTTCTGCAGAAACGCCCGCCGCGCTGGGTGCGATAACACAAGCGTGAGAGAACAGCGAACACTCTTGCGGTTGCCGACCAGAGTCGTACCCTCGTAAGCGATGAGCAACTTGACACCGCGGGACGCATCGACGCGGGCCGCTGACACCGACCGCATCCAGGTTGCCCAACTGCTCACCGAGGCCGCCTCCCGGGGCCGTCTGGCGCTCACCGAATACGAGCAACGGTTGGCGAAGGCATACGCCGCGCAAACCTATGAGGACCTCGATCGGCTCACCGAGGACCTGCCGGAGGCCGCCGACGCGTCGAACCGGCGTGGCGCTTCGAAGCCCGCACCCAAGACGCTCTTGTTGGCGATCCTCAGCGGATTCGAGCGCCGCGGCCGATGGAACGTTCCCGGCCGCATCACGACCTTCACGCTGTTCGGCGGCGGCGTCATCGATTTGCGCTACGCCGACTTCACGTCGGCGAACGTGGAGATTCACGCGTATTCGATCATGGGCGGCCAGACCATCCTGCTGCCGCCGGAGATCACTGTGGAGGTCCACGGAGTGGGCGTGATGGGTGGCTTCGACCACGACGTCGACGGCCCGGGTACACCGGGGGCGCCGAAAGTCACCATCCGCGGCTTCTCGTTCTGGGGCGGTGTCGGCATCAGACGCAAGGACCGCAAGCCCAACACACCCGAATCACGCTGACCTGTCCGCACACAACTTCGGCCCCAACCGATTCGGTTGGGGCCGAAGTTGTTTGTGCAGGTGTGTTACTTCGCGCTCTTGCCCGAGCTCGAGCTGCTCGACGACGAGGACGAGCCCGACGACGAGGACGAGTCGCTCGACGAGCTGGACTCCGACTTGGTCTTCTTGCCACCGCCGAGCGCGTCCGAGATCCGCTTGCCGATCTTGGCGAGCGGGTTCTGCGGCTTGGCCGGCTTGGTGGTGGGCTTGGTCGACGACGCCGGAGCCTTGGGCGACACGGCGCCCGTCGACTTCGCGGGCGTGGTGGCGCTGTCGTCGGTCGACGTGGTGGTGTCGGTCGACGTGGTGGTGTCGGTCGACGAGCCGGCGCTCTCGGTGGACGAGCCGGCGCTCTCGGTCGTGCCCTCGGACTCGGTCTTGACCTCGGCAGCCGTCGCCTTGGCGGTCGACTTCGCCGCCGCGGACGACGCGGTGGTGGTGATGCCGGCCGCGGACTTGACGGCGGTCTCGAGACCCTTGATGTCGTTCTGAATGGTCGTGGCTGCCGCAGTGATGGCGCCGCTGAGCGCTGCTCCCGAGGGCGCACCGGGCAGGTTGTCCGAGATCGACGTCGACACGTAGGCCAGGATCGCCGACAGGCCGTTGGTGCTGTAGCTGAAGCCGGTACCGGCCTCGGGGTCGTAATCCGGGGTCTGTCCGTAGAAGTACAGGCTGGCCAGGATCCCGCCACCGAGCTTGATCGGGCCCAGGTCGAACGTCGGGACCAGCTGTGCGGCCGACGAGACGATCGAGTTGATGACGTTCGGGATGCCGTAGTAGAACGTCGCCTGCGCGGCCTGGAAGATCGGCGAGCTGGTGCCGAAGAGCTCACCGGCGCCCACGTAGGGGATCGAGGGTGCGCCGATCTCGAAGTAGTAGTTGTCGAGGTCGAAGCCGGGGATGAAGGTCTCAGCGGCGTTGTCGACGAGGTAGTACAGCACACCCGGCGCGCCACTGACGTAGATGTCGCTCACGCCCGGGTAGTAGGTGTTGTCGGTCTGGATGTAGCCGCCCCAGCCGAACCAGTAGGCGTCGTTGATGCCCTGGATGGTGATGTCGGTGATCGCCGTCAGCTCGTACTTGGCCGTCGACAGCGGCAGGGGGGTGGAGGCACCCAGCGCGATGTCGTGAGTTGGAAGGTACGCCGGTGAGACGGCGACGATGGCAGCTGCACTGGCCAGTGCCGCGCCGGTCACCAGGAAAGGCCGAGTCCGTGACGCCATTGCTAATTCCCCTTGTTGGTGCGGTTCGCCAGGGTCGTGACGAACTCGGTGCTTTGCTGATACGAATCTTAGAAGATCCTGATAGATACTAAGGGGCTGTTTGCCCCTCGGCAAGCGGTACCACGGAATTCGGGGACTTAAGTACTTCGCTTTTTTCACACCAATCACGCAGGACTGACGCGCGTCCGGTAGCCAATTGACGGTGGAGAAACATTCGGGTTACCGACGTGTTGCACGTGTTCGCTAACTCCGTGCGCCCGAGAACCTTGACGTCAATAACAAACTCGTTTGCCACGCGCTTTGCTGTGCACAGCGTCGACCGGGCCACCGCGCAGGGGTGCCCCAGATTTGCTGAATACCTGAGAGCTTCTCAGCTCAGCGCCGGCGCCGGCGGGACCGCAGGTAGTCGCCCACGACCGCCGCGCCCAGACCGTCCAGGTCCGGCACCACCACGCGGCCCTCGACGCGGCGAGCGACCTGATCGATGAATCGGGCCAGGCCGGGGTCGTTTCCGAGTCGGAAGATCGTCACCTGCGCACCGAGTCGCGCGACCTCGTCGAACCCGCGCACAGTATGCGCGATGGTCCGCGGATGCGGCGGGTAGTCAAAGAACACCGACGAACCTCTACCGTCGAAATCCTCCAGGTGCGCCGTGGGCTCACCGTCGGTGACCACCAGTACCACCGGTTGGGCGTTGGGGTGCCGGCGCAGATGCCGTACCGCCAGCGCCAGCGCGTGGTGCAGATTGGTGCCCTGCTCGTAGACACCCTCGAGCCCGGTCAGCTCGGCCGCGGTCACGGTGCGGGCGTAGCGGCCGAAGGCGATGATCTGCAGCGCATCCGAGCGGAACCTGGTGCTCACCAGATGGTTGAGCGCCAGCGCGGTCTGCTTCATCGGCAGCCACCGGTTCTCCATCACCATCGAGAACGAGGTGTCGACCAGTAGCGCCACCGCCGACTGCGTGCGAGTCTCGGTTTCCGACACCTCGACGTCGTCGACACTGATCCGCAACGGCCCTTCGGCCGGCCCGCCGGCCCGCCGCAGCACCGCATTGGTCAGGGTGCGGGTGACGTTCCAGGGCTCGGTGTCGCCGAACGCCCACGGCCGGGTGGCGCCGGTGAGTTCGCCTGCCGCGCCGGCACGACGAGTGTCGCGCTCACCGTGCCGGCCCGAAAGCTGTTGGGCGACATCGCGAAGCGCGGTCTGCCCGAGTTGGCGCATGGCCTTGGGCGACAGCCGCCACTGCCCGTCGGAACCGCGGTCCAGGAAGCCCTGGTTCATCAGCGCACGTTCCAGCTCGGCCAGCGTCCGCGCATCGATGGCGGCCTGATCACCGAGCTGACGGGCCAGCGCGTCGAGGTCGACGTCATCCATGGTGGCACCGGCGTAGCTCTGCGACAGCTGCTCGGCAAGCTGCTCGAGTTCGGCGATGTCGGCCATCGCCTGGGCGCCCTCCCCCATCCCGAGCGGGTTGTCGCCGGAGAATTCCGACGAACCGGTCCAGTCCTCACCCGGCCGGGCAGCCTGCAGGTGCGAGTCGAGCCGATTCAGCGCGTTCATCAGTTGCGGTGAACCGAACGCCTGCTGCGCCAACGCATCCAGCTCGGCGCGCTGGTCCGGGGTGAGACTGTTGCGGAAGCGCTGCGCGGCCGCGGCCCGCTGCGCCAGCGAATCGAGTAGTTCCTCGACGTTCTTGGGATTCTCCGGAAAGTACTGGCCGTGCTTGCGCATGAAGTCGTCGAAATCTTGCGCGCTGTCCTCGCCGCGAGAATGCTTGTCCAGCAGATCGTTCAGGTCGTCGAGCATCTCGTTGACCGCTTGCCGGTCCTCATCGGTGGCGTTCTCCAGCGCCTGCTTCATGCCGGCGAACCGCTGATCGAGCATCTCCCGGCCGAGCAGATCCTTGATCTGCTCGTACTTCTGGCGCGCCTCCGGGCTGCGCCAGTTGTAGTCCGACAGCTCTTGCACGGCCTTGGCCGGCGACGGCGAGAGCGACTCGATCTGCAGCTCCTGGAATCGGGCGTCGTCGTCCAGCGCGCGCGCCAGTTCCTTGCGCTCAGAGAGCACCGCGTCGTCGAGCAGCTTCTTGATCTCTTGCAGGGTGCCGTCAAGGTTGTTGCGGTTCAACAGCTCTCGGCGCCGAGAGTTCACCTCCGCGGCGAGCCTGTCGGCACCCTTGGTGTTCTTGGTTCCCCGTCGCAAGAGCTCGGACAAGGCACGCCGCGGCGACGTGCCCTCCATGACGTCCTGCCCGATCTGCTCGAGCGCGTCGCGCAGATCCACCGGCGGGGCAAGCGGATCAGGGCCCCCGGTATAGGCCGAATACCGGGAGTCGTGTGAGTGTCCCCGATCCGCTTTAGCCATAGACGGTTTCGCCTTCTCCTGTCACCTTGTCGATCCGCTTCGCGAGATACAGTGCCTCCAGGGCCAATTCGAGCGCTGCGGCCCGCTCCCCCTCGGTTTCGGCGTCCAGCCGCTTGGCGATCTCGTCGATAACCGGCAGGTCCGGCAATGCCGCCAGCACGTCCTTGGCCGCGACCTGCTCGCCGGTGGTCACCGCAGAGCCACCCTCGACGGCCGCCACCAGCGTGCCGACGTCGATGCCGCCCAGCACCCGCTGTGCGGTGTCGGCGGTGGCGCGACGCAGCAGATGCTCGAGCACCGCCTGCTCGCGCCCCTCCTCGCCGGACTCGAACTCCAGCTTTCCGCGCAGCACGTCGATGATCGTGCCGAGGTCGACCACGCGGGCCACCGGTTCCTCCTCGCCCAGGATCGCGCCGCGATGGCGGGCCGAGGCGGCAACAGTCTCGGCGGCGGCGATCGCGAAGCGCGCGGACACACCGGACCGCTGGTCTACCGAATTGGACTCCCGCAGATAGCGCGCGAATCGGGCGATGATCTGCATCAGGTAGGTCGGAACCTGCGCCGACAGGTGCGCCTCCTGGGTGATCACGCCGACCTCGGCGTCGAGTTCACGCGGATAGTGCGTGCGGATTTCGGCGCCGAAGCGGTCCTTCAGCGGAGTGATGATGCGCCCACGGTTGGTGTAGTCCTCGGGGTTGGCGCTGGCCACCACCAGCACGTCCAGCGGCAGCCGCAACGTGTAGCCGCGCACCTGGATGTCGCGCTCCTCCATCACATTGAGCATCGAGACCTGGATGCGCTCGGCCAGATCGGGCAGCTCGTTGACCGCGACGATGCCGCGATGCGCCCGCGGGATCAGGCCGTAGGCGATGGTCTCCGGGTCACCGAGACTGCGACCCTCGGCAACCTTGATCGGGTCGATGTCACCGACCAGATCCGCCACGCTGGTATCCGGGGTGGCCAGCTTCTCGGTGTAGCGCTCACTGCGGTGGCGCCACTCGATGGGCAGATCGTCACCGGACTCCCCTGCCCGCCGGATCGACTCCGGGGTGATCGGCGTGTAGGGATGCTCGCCGAGTTCGGACCCGGCGATCACCGGTGTCCACTCGTCGAGCAGATTCTGCAACGAGCGCAGCAGCCGGGTCTTGCCCTGCCCGCGCTCGCCGAGCAGGACGAAGTCGTGCCCGGCGATCAACGCCCGTTCCAGCTGCGGCAAGACGGTGTCCTCGAAGCCGAAAATGCCAGGCCAGACCTCATCTCCTTCGGCCAGCGCGGTCAGGAGGTTCTCCCGGATCTCCTGCTTGACGCTGCGCTCCCGATGGCCGGAAGCGCGCAGTTCGCCAAGAGTGCGGGGAAGGTTGTCAGGTGAAGTCACCTCTCCACGCTACGACTGCCACGCCACCGGGGCATTACGCGGTCAGCGCAAAGTCATATTTGGCCCGGCCGGAATACGCGCGATCAGTGCGCGAAGTGCCGGGCCCCGGTGAGGTAGAGCGTGATCCCGGCCTTCGCCGCGGCCTCGGTGACCAGTTCGTCGCGCATCGATCCGCCGGGGTGCACGACGGCCTTGACGCCCGCCGCCGTCAGCGTCTCCAGCCCGTCCGGGAACGGGAAGAACGCGTCGCTGGCCGCCACCGCGCCGCGGACCCGCTCGCCACCACGCTCCACCGCCAGCCGTGCCGCGTCGACACGGTTGACCTGGCCCATGCCCACCCCGACCGTGGCGCCATCGGCGGCCACCACGATCGCGTTGGACTTGACCGCGCGGCAGGTGCGCCAGGCGAACCGCAGGTCGGCCAGCGTCGCCGCGTCCGCCGGGGTGCCGGTCGCCAGGGTCCAGTTCGCCGGGTCGTCGCCGGGTGCGTCCAGCGCATCGCGCTCCTGGATCAGCAGACCTCCGCTGATCTGGCGCAACTCCGCTCCGCCGACCGGTGGCTGGGCGGCCACGAGCACGCGAATGTTCTTCTTGCGGGCCAAGATCTCCACCGCGCCGGGCTGATATGCCGGCGCGATGATGACCTCGGTGAAGATCTCCGAGACGAACTCGGCCATCTCCTCCGTGACCTCGGTGTTGGCCGCGATCACCCCGCCGAACGCGCTCAGCGGATCGCATTCGTGGGCCTTGCGGTGCGCATCGGCCACCGACACCGACGAGATCGCGATGCCGCACGGGTTGGCGTGCTTGATGATGGCGACGCAGATCTCCTCGTGATCGAACGCGGCCCGCCATGCCGCATCGGCATCGGTGAAATTGTTGTAGGACATCTCTTTTCCGTGCAGCTGCTCGGCCTGGGCCAGACCCGGCCAGCCGGACTCGTCGCTGTAGAGCGCGGCCTGCTGATGGGGGTTCTCGCCGTAGCGCAGCTGCGAGGTGCGCCGCCAGGTGCGGCCGAACCACGGCGGCAGGAACGCCGGCTGATCGCCCTCTTCAGGCGCGAGCACCGAGCCCATCCAGCCGGCGACCGCGACGTCGTACTCCGCGGTGTGCCGAAAAGCCAGTGCCGCCAACTTCTGTCGCTCGGCGAGCGTGAAGCCACCGGACCGGACCGCGGCCAGAACGCCGTCGTATCCGAGTGGATCGACGACGACAGCCACGCTGGCATGGTTCTTGGCGGAGGCGCGCACCATTGAGGGACCGCCGATGTCGATCTGCTCGACGCACTCCTGCACCTCGGCGCCCGAATCGACGGTCTCGGTGAACGGATAGAGGTTGACCACGACGAGGTCGAACGGCTCGATCTTCAGCTCCCCGAGAGCCGCGAGGTGCTCCGGCTTGCGGGTGTCGGCAAGCAGACCGGCGTGGATGTGCGGGTGCAGCGTCTTGACCCGGCCGTCGAGAATCTCGGGAAAGCCGGTTACGAACTCCACCGGGGTGACCGGGATGCCTTTGTCGGCAATGGTTTTGGCGGTCGAACCGGTGGAGACGATGGCCACGCCCGCCTCGTGCAGACCCTGCGCGAGCGGGATCAGTCCGCTCTTGTCGTACACGCTGATCAGCGCGCGCCGGATCGGCCTCTTGCCTACAGTCCCCGCGGTCATCCTATGGTCGCCTTTCTGCCACTCCAGGTCACGCCGCGCTGAGCCAGCGCGGCCAGCACATCCACCAACAGCCGCCGTTCGGTGACCTTGATGCGTTCGTGCAACGTGTCTTCGTCGTCATCATCGAGAATCTCGATGGGTTCCTGAGCCAGGATCGGGCCGGTGTCGACTCCGGAGTCCACCAGATGCACCGTGCACCCGGTGACCTTGACCCCGTAGGCCAGCGCGTCGGGCACCGCGTGAGCGCCCGGAAACGCCGGAAGCAGCGCCGGGTGGGTGTTGACGACGCGACCCAGGAATCGCGAAAGAAATTCCGGCCCAAGTATTTTCATGAACCCGGCCGACACGATCAGGTCGGGACGGTGCGCTTCGGTGGCGTCGGCGATCGCGGTGTCCCAGTCGGCGCGGCTCGGGTGGTCCTTCAAACGCACGCAGAATGTGGGGATCGACGCGGCCTGTGCCATCTCGACGGCGCGACAGTCCCGGTCCACCCCGACCGCCGCGACCCGCGCGGGATAGTCGCCGACGGCGGCGCTCAGCAGCGACTGCAGCAGCGATCCGGTTCCCGAGGCCAGGACGACGAGCCGCGCCGGCGCACTCGGCGGGATGTGGATCGGATGCTGCACGGCGATGAGCCTAGCGGGAACGGCTCTGTGCGCACGCGGCACCGACCTGCCCTCGCGAGGCAATGGCATCACCTCCAGGAAGCTGCTAGTTTGCTGTGAGCCCGTGGATTACAGCGTCTGTGGGTGAGCAACGCCGGCCAGCGGCAACGGCTGCGATGTATCGGGTAACCCGATTCGGTGTTCGCGATGACCAATTTTCGGACTCAGGGCAACGCCGCCCGGGAAGTTACGACGTGATCAACATGCGAGCCGCAGCAGCGGCGCCCCTGGTTGCCATTGCGATGGCGACCGCTACCTCCGCGGTGAGCAATGCGGCTCCCGATATCGTCGGCAGGACGTTCGATGAGGCGAACTCGATACTGCGATCGGCCGGGTACACGGCGGTCGTCGTCGCCACGTTCGGTGGACGAACAGAGCGTGCCGACTGCATCGTGACCCAGCAGGGGGACCGCCAGTCATCCGACGGGCAAGAGGCCTTGTTGGCGCTGAACTGCAACGCTCCGCTCGCGGGCCCCGGCGTACCGGGAAACTCCGCCGCCAGTCCCGCCGGCCGAGCGGCCGCAGCAGCGGTGGTCCGGGTATCCAAGGCCAACGTAGAACAATCACTGGTGAGCGAACTCGCATCGGGCCCCGGCCAGTCGTGGGCGCAGTGCTCCGGCGATCTCGTCGGAGTCATCGACAGCAGCATCGACTGCACGGTGTTGGCCGACAGCGACAAGCAGACGTACACCTTGACGGTCACCGACATCGAGGACGGCCGGATCAGCTACAACATCGGCCCGAAGGAATAGCAGCTCGTCGCCGCGGGGCGACGGACCCTCAGCGTTCAGGCCGCCCGGTGTCGATGTCGTCGTCGACGACCATCAGGTCCTCGACGTCTTCGAGATCAGGTGCCGGCCGGACCGCCTGCGGCGGCGGCGCGGGGTCGGGCTCGGGTTCCGGTTCGACCTCCGGTACCGGCGCCGGCTCGGCCGTCATGTCCGGGATGGGCGTGGTGAGCGCCTCGTTGTCGGCGAGGTCGTCGGCGAGATCGTCGGCGAGGTCGTCGTCAGTCAGGTCGTCGAGGAGCGGGTCCCCGACCGGCGCCACCGGAGCCGGCGGCTTCACCCGTTTCGGACGGCGGCGCACGCCGCCGGTCAGCACCACGGTCAACGCACCGATCGCGAAGAACCAGAAGAACACCGCCGGGCCGAAGGTGCTCTGGTCCACCCCGACGTCGCCGAAATTGCCGAGCTGCCCACCGCCGGCGTAACCCAGGGCGGCCATCGTGACGGCCGCGAGCAGCGACGCGACCGCCACCTTCGCCAGAGCCGTCGGCCAGGGCAGCGGTCTGCGCGCACACTGCTGGCCGACCGCGACCCCGGACGCCGCACCGATGATCAGCAGCGCAACCCACACCGGCCCGAGCGGTGGCGTCGGCACCGCGGCCAGGATCGGGACCGCGGGGATGTCGCCGCCGAAGACGGTGAACGAGCTGAATGTGGCGAACCCGATGTGGGCGCTCGATCCGACCGCCATCGCCGAGGTCCCGACGATCACATTGGGCACATACAGCGCGGACAGCAAGGTGAGGCTGAGCTGCCCGAACAGCGAATCAGTGACCGCGTACAACTCGTGCATGGTGCCCCAGTGCACGACCAGCGACACCGTGGTGACCGCACCGGACAGTCCCAGCAGCGCCAGCAGCCCGGCCAGCGCGGCCCGCACGGTGTCGCCGAGCCACAGCGGTAACCGCAGGGCCGTCAGCGCCCGCCACCCCACCTGCGAGCCGACCCCGATCAGCGCTCCGATGCCGTGTACGGCCAGCACCCCGGAGAATGCGCGCAGCGCGCTCGGGGTCTGCAACTCGGTGATCACCGAGGAGGCGTCGTGGATAACGGCCAAGGCGATCGCCGCGAACAGCAGCGGTCCGCCGATGGCCGAGGCGACGATCCACCGGGTGACGAACCAGGAGGCGCGCGGTGAGGTCGCGTGCGCGCATGTGCGTGCGGTGCCCGCGACCATCAGGAGCACCGGCAGCAGCGGCAACACCGCGAGCTGGTGGCCGGCGATCGAGATGGGCACCTGGTGTACGGCCAGCCACATGCTGGCGATCGCACCCAGGGTGCCCGTCATGTCGCTGTTGGCGATGACGAGCTGCAGCAGGGTCACCGCGGCGATCACCACCAGGGCGACCACCGACGGGCCGAACGCAACCCGGACCAGGTCGCGCGCCTGGCGCGCGCCGACTGGCCGCTTGTCCTCCATCCGTGTCACTCGACGCGCCGGTCAGGCGTGGTGCGCGAAGAGCGCCCGGTTAGGACGGGCTCTGACCCGACGGCGACGATGACGGCGCCTGGGGCTGCTGCTGTTCCGGCTGTCCGGCGGGCTGCTGCTGGCCCGAGCCGCTCGACGGCGGCGGGCTGAAGCTCGGGAATCCGGTCGGCGGGGTCGGCGGGCCGCTCTGCGCACCGCCGAAGTTCGACGGGCCGGACGTGTAGCCGCCGCCGTACTGGGACGGGTAATTCGGCCGCGGCGGGATTCCTTGCGGCGGGCCCTGCGGACCGGGCTGGCCGTAGTAGCCGCCGGGAGGCGGACCGTACTGACCGAACTGTTCGTACCGGGGCCGGGGCGCCGGGGCGGTGATGATGCCGGCCTCCAGCAGCAGCGCCGCCACCGCGGCGATGGCCTGCAGCAGGGTGAACGCGAGCAGCAGCCACAGCCCCCAGCCGACGGAGAAGCCGGTCGGCTTGCTGATGACCTGAGCGATCGCCATCAGCACCGCGATCACCGATGCGGTGGCGATGACGCCGCCGTAGTCGCGGGCCTTGGGCAGCAGCGCCGCCGCCGCGAGCAGCGCGGCAATCAGCGTCGCGACCACCGGGTAACCGCCGCCACCGCCGGTCAACTCGGCGCCCCCGAAGGGGCCGAGGTCGGCGTGGACGGTGAGGATCGGCCCGAAGCTGGCGAGGTACGCCGCCAGGCCCAGCACGATGGCGGCGACGTTCAGGTACTGCGGCAGCTTGCTCGGTCCGGCCTCGGCCGGCGCGAACGACGACGTGGGCGCACCATAGGGACCGCTCGGCTGCGACGGTTGGTAGCCCGGATTCGTGGGCGGGTAAGTCATGGCCTCTCCTTCAGCCTTGTCACGCCGCGCATCCCCCGCGGCGCTGCGTCGGTTGTGGCTCTCGAACGGACCCGCAGGTCGGCGTTCGCACACCACGCTATCGCACAGCGCCGTGGCCGCCGCGACCATCGGCGTGTCACACAGGCAGTTGGTAACCGGCCGTGAGGACTCAGGCGGAGGCCTGAAGGGGCGCGGCGATCGAATCGCTCTCGGCCGCTTCGATTTCGCGCACCAGCGGCAGCACCCGCGCGCCGAAGTACTCGATCTCCTCCTGGAAATGCAGGAAGCCACCGAGGATGAGGTCCACGCCGCGCTTACGGTAGGCGGAAATCCGCTCGGCGACCTGCTCGGGGGTGCCGATCAACTGGGTGCGGAAGCCGTCGTTGTATTGGACGAGGTCTTCATAGGTCGAGTCGGCCCACATCCCGCGCTTGTCCGCGGTCGAGGCGCCGGCTTGCTGCACGGCGCCGTGAAACCCTTCGACCGCCGGCTTGTCGGCCTTGGCGATGATCTCTCGAAGGACTTCTTTTGCTTCCCGCTCAGTGTCCCTCGCGATGATGAAGCCGTTGAGTCCGAACTTGACTTCCCGGTGGGCGTCGCGGGCGTGGTCGCGAACCTCGACGAGTTGCTCGGTGACGCCGTCGAAATCCTTGCCGTTCGAGAAGTACCAGTCGGCGTAGTGGCCGCCGTTGCGCCGTGCGGCGGTGGAGTTGCCGCCCTGGAAGATCTCCGGGTTGGGCCGTTGCGGTGTGTTGAGCGGCTTGGGCTTCAGGGTGAAGTCGTGGATGCGGTAGAAGTCACCGCGGAAATCCACGTCGTCCTCGGTCCAGATCTTGCGCAGCACCTGCAGGAATTCGGCTGTCCGGCGGTAGCGCTCGTCGTGCTCGAGCCATGGTTCGCCCAGGTGGGTGAATTCGTCCTTGAACCAGCCGGACACCACGTTGACGGCGAACCGGCCACCGGACAGATGGTCGGCGGTCGCGCCGAGCTTGGCCAGCACCCCGGGTTGCCACAGGCCGGGGTGGACGGCGGCGATGAGCTTGAGCCGCTCGGTGGCCAGCAACAGCGCCAGCGAGAAGCTGGTCGATTCGTGCTGGAATTCAGCACCGTAGCTGGCCTCGTAGCGGACCTGCGACAGCGCGTATTCGAAGCCGTTGTTCTCGGCGGTCTGTGCAAGTTTGACGTTGTATTCGTAGTTCCAGTCGGTGCGTTGCTCGATGGTGCTGGTGACCAGGCCACCACTGACGTTGGGCACCCAGTAGGCGAATTTCACGTGGTCGGCGATGCGTTCGGTCGTCATGCTTTGCATCGTTGCGACCACCGTCGGCGGGGTCACCCCTTTTACTCGCCGAGAGTGCAGATGTCGCCCACTGAGACGCCACCTTGCCGGGGGTTGGGCAACTCGTTCTAATGCAGCCCATGGATTACGGGCTCGTTCTGTTCACCAGTGACCGCGGCATCGCCCCTGCGGCGGCCGCCAAGCTCGCCGATGAGCACGGCTTCACGACGTTCTACGTGCCCGAGCACACGCACATCCCGGTCAAGCGCGAGGCCGCGCACCCCACCACCGGTGACGAGTCGCTGCCCGACGACCGCTACATGCGCACCCTGGATCCGTGGGTGAGTCTCGGCACCGCGGCCGCGGTGACCTCCACGGTGCGGCTGTCCACCGCGGTGGCGCTGCCGGTCGAGCACGATTGCATCACTCTGGCGAAATCAATTGCCACCCTTGATCATTTGTCCGGCGGCCGGGTCAGCCTGGGTGTCGGGTTCGGCTGGAACACCGACGAGCTGATGGACCACAACGTGCCACCGGGTCGGCGTCGCACGATGCTGCGTGAGTACATCGAGGCCATGCGCGAACTCTGGACCAAGGAGGAGGCCGAATACGACGGCGAGTTCGTCAAGTTCGGTCCGAGCTGGGCCTGGCCCAAGCCGGTTCAGTCGCACATCCCGGTGCTCGTCGGCGCGGCGGGTACCGAGAAGAACTTCAAGTGGATCGCCCGCAGCGCCGACGGCTGGATCACCACGCCGCGCGACTTCGACATCGACGAGCCGGTGAAGCTGCTCCAGGACACCTGGGCAGCGGCAGGCCGCGACGGTGCGCCGCAGATCGTGGCTCTCGACTTCAAGCCGGTGCCCGAGAAGTTGGCGCACTGGAAGGACATTGGCGTCACCGAGGTGCTGTTCGGCCTGCCGGACAAGTCCGGCGACGAGGTCGCCGCCTATGTGGAGCGACTGGCCGGAAAACTCAGCGCACTGGAGCTCTAAGCCAGCGTTGCGCGGTTCTTGCCGTCCTCGCCCGCGGTGACGTTGATCGCGGCGCCCAGCGGGTCGCCGTCGCTCATCAACGCCACCAGGGCCGGGTCGGTGGTGATGGCCATGAACCGGCTGAGGTCGGCGTCGAGGCGGCCGATGATGACCCCGGTGCGCTCGGGCCAGTCGTAGCGCACCGAGTACGTCTCGATCACGCCGCTGCCGTTGGCGTTCCGGGTGACCGGCACCTTCGGCAGGGCGGCGATGTCCGCCTGCAGTTCCGTGCTGCGGTCGGGCGTCCACTCGATCGGCGTGGTGGAGTAGACCCCCACCGAGTACTTGCTCATCACACCGCCGTTGGCGCCCACCAGTCCGAATGCACCTGGCTTGTCGCGCATCGCGGCGACGGTCTCGGCGATGCCGTGCAGCGAATAGCTGTTGCCCGGTCCGCCGAAGTACGGCAGGCCGCCGGTGAGGGTGAGCCCGCGCGGGTCGTCGGCGGCCAGCCCGAAGTCGTCGCACACCGCGAAGACCGGGAACGGGAAGCAGCTGTAGAGGTCGAAGGTGGCCACGTCGTCGATGCCGATGCCGGCCACCCGAAGTGCCTCTGCCACAGCCTGTTTCGACGAGTAACTGACGCCGACGTCGGCACGGTCCAGCAGATCCTGCTCGCGCTGATCCGCGTGACCGTGCAGGTACACCCACTTCTCTTCGGGCACACCGAGTTCGCGGGCGGCGGACACCGACATGAGCAGCGCGGCCGCGCCCTGGTTCACGGTGTCGCGGGCCACCAGCAGCCGGGGATACGGGTCGCAGATCATCCGGTTCTCAGCGGTGACCGTGGCGATCTCGTCGACCGAGCGCTCCACCGGTGACGACGAAAACGGATTCTTGGCAGCGACTTTCGAGAACGGCGAGAACAGCTCGGCCATCGTGCGCCGGTAGGAGTCGACATCGAGACCCAGCCGGGCACGCCGCGCGTTGTCCAACAACCCGTACTGCACCGGTGCGCCGGTCAGCCCGTGGTTGGCGGTGTACTCGCTCATGTACTGCTCGAAGCCGTAGCCGCGGTCCTCGAGTTGGCCGCCAACGGTTTCGCTGTGGTCGGGTTTGTCGTCCTTGCCCGCGAACGTCTTCAGCGTCGAACCGTTCTCCGAGCCGAGGATCAACGCCACCTCGATCTCGCCGGCCGCGATGGCGCCGGCGAACTCGGTGACCAGCTTCTGCGGGCCGTTGCCGCCGATGGATTCGAGCACGGCGCGCTTCGGGTCTGCGCCGACGCGATTGGCGACCGAGCGGATGTAGTTGTCCGAGCACCCCAGCGGCGCTGTCGCGTACGGCGTGCAGATCTCGAACTGCCGCAGGCCCGCGAACACCTCGATCGACGCGGCGACGGCAGCGACGTCCGCGCCGGTGTCCGCCAGCGCGGCGCGAACGGCCTCGGTGGCCAGCTCGACCGCCGACATACCCCGGTAGTCCGGGTCGTCAATGCGCTCGGTGAACTGCCCGACGCCGACGATGACGGGGGTACGCGGATCGACCATAGTTCGACAGGCTAATAGAACGTGTTCCCGTTTTGCCAACCGGGGGCGTGGCTACCGCCCGAAAACGACATCAGGGCTGCGATCCGGTGTGGATCACAGCCCTGACGGCGGACTCGATGACGAATTACAGCCCCTGCAGGATCTCCCTGGCCAGGTTCGCGGTCTCCGACGGTGTCTTGCCGACCTTGACCCCGGCGGCCTCGAGGGCCTCCTTCTTGCCCTGAGCCGTGCCTGCGCCGTCCGAGACGATCGCACCGGCGTGGCCCATGGTCTTGCCTTCAGGCGCGGTGAACCCGGCGACGTAGCCGACGACCGGCTTGGAGACGTTGGCCTTGATGTAGGCGCCGGCCTTCTCCTCGGCGTCGCCGCCGATCTCGCCGATCATCACGATGATCTTGGTCTCGGGATCTTTCTCGAACGCCTCGATGGCGTCGATGTGGGTGGTGCCGATGACCGGGTCGCCGCCGATGCCGATGGCGGTCGAGAAGCCGAGATCGCGCAGCTCGTACATCATCTGGTAGGTCAGCGTGCCGGACTTGGACACCAGGCCGATCGGGCCCTTGCCGGTGATGTTGTTCGGCGTGATGCCGACCAGCGCCTCACCGGGGGTGATGATGCCGGGGCAGTTCGGCCCGATGATGCGGGTCTTCTCGCCCTTCTCGACGTTATAGGCCCACGCATAGGCGCTGTCCTGCACCGGGATTCCCTCGGTGATGACCACCAGCAGCGGGATCTCGGCGTCGATCGCCTCGATGATGGCGTCCTTGGAGAACGCCGGCGGCACGAAGGCGATCGACACGTCGGCGCCGGTCGCCTTCATGGCCTCGGCCACCGAACCGAACACCGGCAATTCGATGTCGTTGCCCTCTTTGTCCTTGTGCGACACCGTAGTACCGGCCTTGCGCGCGTTCACGCCACCGACCACCTGGGTGCCGGCCTTGAGCATCAGCGCGGTGTGCTTGGTGCCCTCACCGCCGGTGATGCCCTGGACGATGACCTTGTTGTCCGCGTTAAGGAAAATAGACATGAGTCATTGTTCCGTTTCTACTTGTTGGCCAGCTCGGCGGCCTTGTCGGCGCCGGCGTCCATGGTGTCGGCCTGGATCACCAGGGGGTGGTTGGCTTCGTTGAGGATGCGGCGGCCCTCTTCGACGTTGTTGCCGTCGAGACGCACGACGAGGGGCTTGTTCGCACTGTCGCCGAGCTTCTTCAACGCGCCGACGATGCCGTTGGCCACCGCGTCGCACGCGGTGATGCCGCCGAACACGTTGACGAACACGCTCTTGACCTGGCTGTCGCCCAGGATGACGTCGAGACCGTTGGCCATCACCTCGGCCGAGGCGCCACCGCCGATGTCGAGGAAGTTGGCGGGCTTCACGCCGCCGTGCTTCTCACCGGCGTACGCGACGACGTCCAGGGTCGACATGACCAGACCCGCGCCGTTGCCGATGATGCCGACCTCGCCGTCGAGCTTGACGTAGTTGAGGTCGTTCTCCTTCGCCTTCAGCTCGAGCGGATCGGTGGCGTCCTTGTCCTCGAACTCGGCGTGGCCGGGCTGGCGGAAGTCGGCGTTCGCGTCCAGGGTGACCTTGCCGTCCAGCGCCAGGATCTGATCGTCGGGCGTGCGCACCAGCGGGTTGACCTCCACCAGGGTGGCGTCCTCGCCGGTGAAGACCTCCCACAGCTTCTGGATGGTCACCGCTGCGGCGTCGAGCACCTCGGCGGGCAGGTGGCCCTTCTCGGCGATCTCGCGAGCGAAGGCCAGGTCGACACCCTTGACGGCGTCGACCGGCACCTTGGCCAGCCGGTCCGGCTTGGTGGCGGCGACCTCTTCGATCTCCACGCCGCCTTCGACCGAGCACATGGCCAGGTAGGTGCGATTGGAACGATCGAGCAGGAAGGAGATGTAGTACTCCTCGGCGATGTCGCTGGCCTCGGCGACCAGCAGCTTCTTCACGACGTGGCCCTTGATGTCCAGGCCGAGGATGTTCTTGGCGTGGGTGTAGGCGTCGTCGGGGGTCGCGGCGTACTTGACGCCACCGGCCTTTCCGCGGCCGCCTACCTTCACCTGGGCCTTGACCATGACGGGCTTACCGATTTCCTCGGCGATGGCCTTGGCGTCCTCCGGCGAGTCGGTGACCCGGCCGGGAGTGGTGGGAACGTTGTGCTTGGCGAACAGTTCTTTCGCCTGATATTCGAAAAGATCCATGAGCTCACTGTCTGGTCGGCGCTGACTGTTTTGTTGACGAAGTGGTGTTAAGGAAGTCGCTCCGGGGGGAACTGTATCTAGACGCTCCGAGGACTCCGTCCTCGCGTACCGCTCATGTGGTACATCTCACCGCGGAGTTGAAGTGATTCAACTCACAATCCTCCGTGGAATAACGCCTTGGGTTGCGACCTGTATTAGATCTTCGTTAACGTCGTCGGGGTCTGAGATAACGCTTTGGTCACGACTAAGGGACATCGAGTTTTGACGCAGCATCGGCCGGCACCGAGCACCATCGGAGCTTCTTCGGCCTCGCAGCCTTCGACCAGGCCTTTCGATCGCCAAGCGCCCGCCAAGCGAGCCCTGGATCCGGAGCGGCTCGACGTCACCGACATCATCCCGTTCAACGAATTCGGCGATCTCTGCGATATCGACTTCCGCGAGAGCACCGCTTTCGCCAGCCTTCAGGTGGCGCGCTGCCCTGAACTCGACGATCTGCACGACGCGGACGACCCCCAGCCGCTGCGTCTGGCCGTGCCCACCGAGTTCGCCGCGCCGCGCCCCGAACGCGCTGAGGTCCCGCGCTACGTCAACGACGACAACACCGACGTGCTGCCCCGCACGCCGCAGCACCGCAGGCAGCCCACTGGCGCCGTCAAGGGCCGCGTGATGATCGCGGCCATGGCCGCGGGCGCCGCCGCCGCCGCGGCCTACACCGCGGTCAAGCCCGCCACCGACACCACCACCCAGACCGTGCTGGCCGCCGACAAGACCCCGATGGACGGCTCGGTGACCACGCCGCGCGGCGTGCAGCTGATCGCGGTGAAGCCGGTCGCCGACGCCGCCGTGCACGGCGAGGAACTGGCCAACGGACAGGCCTTCGCCCAGGAACGCGCCGAGCGCGAAGCCCGGTTGCAGCGGCCGCTGTTCGTCATGCCGACCAAGGGCGTGTTCACCTCCGGCTTCGGTTACCGCTGGGGCGCGCTGCACGGCGGCGTCGACCTGGCGGCTCCGATCGGGACGCCCATCGTTGCCGCCTCCGACGGTGTCGTCGTCGACGCCGGGCCGACGGCCGGGTACGGCGCCTGGGTGAAGATCCGGCATTCCGACGGCACGGTCACCCTCTACGGCCACGTGAACACCTGGACGGTCCAGATCGGCCAGCGAGTCTTCGCCGGCGATCAGATCGCCACTGTGGGCAACCGGGGCAATTCGACCGGCCCGCATCTGCATTTCGAAGTTCTGCTGGGCGGCACCAACCGGACCGATCCGGTGCCGTGGCTGGCGAAGCGGGGCCTCTCGGTCGGCCCCTACGTCGGCTGACCTGGTGTCCGAGCCGAACGAGCCGCACACCCGCATCATCCGGCGTCAGCCGTCCGGACCGATTCCCCAACCCGAAGAGCCGCGCACCAGCATCATCCGGCGCGCGCCCACCGGGCCGATCCCCGCGGTGCCCGACGATCGCACCGTCAACATTCCTCGTCCGCCTGCCGACGAGGCGCCGACCGGACTGATCCGGCGCGCCACCCCGGTCGCGGTTCCGGCCCGGCCGGGCGCGGTCGACGTCTCCACCGGGCGAACCGCGATCGCGGCCAGTGCGGTCAGCATCGTCAGCGGCTGGGCCACCGGCGTCGTCGCCACCGACCTGATCACCGGATGGTGGGGCACCGATCGACTGTTCTGCGTTGCGGTCGGATTCCTGACCCTGCTGTTCGCGGTCACCAGTATCGCCGGGGTGGTCGCATTACTGCTGCGCCGCTCCGTCGGCCGCTACCTGATCGCGTTCGGCGCCGTCATCGCGCTGCTGACATTCGGCAGTGTGTTCGTCGCCGGAGCGCGAATTCCGTTGGCGGTGTATGTGATTCCAGTGTTACCGCTGGCCAGTCTGATCCTGGCGTTGCACCCGTCAACCCGACGCTGGTGCCGGCTGCGCTGAGTGCCTTCGGCTTTCCCACCACGCCCCGACGACGATCACGCCGATCGCCCACGCCGCACCAAGGAAAGCCCCGGCGACGACGTCGCTGACGTAGTGCACACCCAGATAGACCCGGGAGAAGCCGACCATCCCGGCGACGGCTGATGCGCTCGCCCACAGCGCCACTCGAGCCGTCCAACCCCGGATGACCCAGCCTGCCATCCAGGCGAGCAGCACCGCGACGGCGACACCGCCGGTGGCGTGACCGGAGGGGAACGAGAAACCGTCTTCGACGATGACGGCGGTCCACGACGGCGGACGACTGCGCCCGACCATCCATTTGGCCACCACCAGCACCACCCCGACGCCGATCAACCCGGACAACCCGAGCACCGCGGGCAACCAGGACCGGATCCGCCAGCAGACCCATGCACTGACGATGACGGTGATCACCACCAATGACAACGGATCAGCAACGTGGGTGAGCACTTTCAACACCGCGGTCAGCTCCGCGTCACGATGGCCGACAAACCATTGACTGACCGGTCGATCGACATACGAGTCGATCTCGCCCTCCAGGACGTCGTCGAGCAACTCGGTGAAGCCCGCCGCCAACAGCGCGACCAACACGATGCCCGACACCAGCGCCAAGACCGCGGTCACGTCCACCGACAGCCACTGCGCCAACCTGGTCGCGGATCCGCCGAGGCGTCGGACCGCCCACGACCGCACGGTGACCGCGATGGGTGTGTCCCGCACGCGAGCCATCGCGGCCAGGAAGAACTCCTGATGACGCGCCACCCAGATGCACACCAGGCACCAGGCCAGGAGCGCGGCCACCACGAAGGCAGTCACGATCGCACGGTCGCGGTCAGAGCTTCTGGATGGGTGCGTGGTTGTGCATCAGCTTCACCCGGCCGGCGCTGCCGAAGTCGATCAGCGACATCGCCGACTCCCCCATCCCGGACACCTCCTCGACGCGGCCGAGACCGTACTTGTCGTGGTTGACCCGGTCACCGGGTGCGAGCACCACCAGCGCACGCTTACCGCCGCCTGCGGGACGCGCCGGTGACGGTCGCGGGGTGCCGACCAACCCACCCGCTCCAGGAGAAAATCGGCCCGGCGCACTATAGGACGGCGCGGGATCGGTTCGGCGCCAGTCGAGCAGATGCTCCGGAATCTCGCGCAGGAACCGGGATTCGGGGTTCAGCATCGGCTGCCCCCACGAGGAGCGGACCTTCGCGCGGCTGAGGTAAAGCCGTTGGCGCGCACGGGTTATGCCCACATAGGCCAGCCGGCGTTCTTCGGAGAGCTCGGCCGGATCCCCCAGCGCCCGCATGTGCGGGAACATGCCGTCCTCCCAGCCGGTGACGAAGACGACCGGGAACTCCAGGCCCTTGGCGGTGTGCAAGGTCATCATCGTGACCACCCCGGAGCCGTGCTCGGGCAACTCGTCGGAGTCGGCGACCAGCGACACCCGCTCCAGGAACTCGGCGAGTATGCCGGTCTGCGGCACGTCCTCATCGGCGTCGTCCTGCTCTGCCGCCAGTGCGGCGGCATTGGCCCGGTCGATGCTGAATTCGTGTGCGACGCTGACCAATTCGTTGAGGTTGTCCAGCCGGGCCAGGTCCTGCGGATCGCTGGAGGATTCCAGCTCGTTGCGGTAGCCGGTGCGGTCCAGCACGGCCTCGACCAAGTCCCCGAGCTCGTCGTCCAGCTTGCCGCGCAGGTCGTCGATCAGGTTGACGAAGCTCGCGATCGCCTTCTCCGAGCGGGTGTTCAGCATCGGTACCTTGCCGGCGGCCGCGGCGGTCAGCGCGTCGGCGAAGGTGCTGCCGGTGTTCTCGGCGTACACCGCCACGCAGGCCTCGGCGCGGTCGCCGATACCGCGGCGCGGGGTGTTCAGGATGCGCCGCAGGCTGACGGCGTCACCGGGGTTGTCCAGCACGCGCAGGTAGGCGACGATGTCGCGAATCTCCTTGCGCTCGTAGAACCGAACGCCGCCGACGACCTTGTACGGGATGCCGGCCCGGATGAACACCTCTTCCAGCGAGCGCGACGAGTTGTTGGTCCGGTAGAACACCGCGAAGTCGTTGTAGGAGAACCCGCCAGCCCCATGAGCACCGTCGGCGAGTGCATCGATCTCGCTTGCGACGAACCTGGCCTCGTCATGCTCGTTGTCGGCGACATAGCCGACGATCAGCTCCCCGTCACCTTCGTCGGTCCACAGCCGCTTCTCACGGCGGTTGGCGTTGCGGGAGATGACGGAGTTGGCCGCCGTCAGGATGTTCTGGGTCGACCGGTAGTTCTGCTCGAGCAGGATCGTGGTGGCGTTGGGAAAGTCGCGCTCGAAGTCCTCGATGTTGCGGATCGTCGCGCCGCGGAACGCATAGATCGACTGGTCGGCGTCGCCGACCACGCACAGCTCACTGGGCGGCACGGTGTCGGTATCGGGTGCGCCCACTCCGACGAGTTCGCGCACCAGCACGTACTGGGCGTGGTTGGTGTCCTGATACTCGTCGACCAGGACGTGCCGGAACCGCCTGCGGTAGTACTGGGCGATCTGCGGGAAGTTCTGCAGGACGGCGACGGTCTCGCCGATCAGGTCGTCGAAGTCCAGCGCGTTGGCCGCGCGCAGCCGTCGCTGGTATTCGCCGTAGACGCTGGCCACCGTGCGGGCCAGGTCGTCGGATCCGGGCTCGAGTGCGGCGACTGCATCTTCCGGCACGATCAGTTCGTTCTTCAGGTTCGAGATCGCGTTGGACAGCAGTCGCGGCGTGTACCGCTTGGTGTCCAGACCCATGTCCTTGGCGATCATCAGCAGCAGGCGCCGCGAATCGTCGGCGTCGTAGATCGAGAAGTTCGAGTTCAGCCCCGGCAGCAGCGAGGCCTGGTTGCGCAGGATCCGCACGCAGGTGGAGTGAAACGTGGACACCCACATGTTCCGCGCCCGCGGACCCACCAGCGCGACCACCCGCTCGCGCATCTCGGCGGCGGCCTTATTGGTGAACGTGATCGCCAGCACCTGGCCCGGGCCGACGTCGCGGGCGGCCAGCAGGTACGCGATCCGGCGGGTGAGGACCGCGGTCTTGCCCGACCCGGCGCCGGCCACGATCAACAGCGGGGGCCCCTCGTGCAGCACCGCCTGGCGCTGCTGGGGGTTGAGGCCCTCGAGGAGTTCGGCCGCATCGGCCGGGGGTTTGAAATCTGTCACGTGCACACTCATGTCCGACCCAACTTACCGCTGTATGTCGACAGTTTTTTTGCGAAGCCGGGCTTCGGAGTGGCACACTCGTCAACGTGCTTTCTCCGCAGCGTCGATTTTTCTACGGGTACCGGTCCGCGGTGCCCGTGGGTATCTAGCTGCTCAACCCGAGAGCCCCGCGGTCCGCATCCGGACCCGGGGCTCGTCTCTTGTGTGAGGCCCGGGATCGAATGAGACCAGACCCACACACGAGGAGAACGAAGCGATGACTCTGGAAATGGTTCCTGAAGCCGAGAACAACATCGACAGCCTGCGCGGCGAGATCGACCGCCTGGACGCCGAGATCCTGGCGGCGGTCAAGCGCCGCACCGAGGTGTCCCAGGCGATCGGCCGGGCCCGGATGGCCTCCGGCGGCACCCGGCTGGTGCACAGCCGTGAGATGAAGGTCATCGAGCGCTACAGCGAGCTGGGCCAGGACGGCAAGGATCTGGCGATGCTGCTGCTGCGCATGGGCCGCGGCCGGCTCGGGCACTCCTAGCGCACGGCGTCCAAGAGCCAGGGCGTCATCCACTTGACCGCGTTCGGCGTGGGGTGCACGCCGTCGATGCGGACCTGAACACCGTTGATCTTGTTGGTGTAGCCGCCGTTCGGCGCGAGCTTCTTGTTCAGATCGAGCACGGTCACGTTCTTGCGATCGGCTACGACTCTGCGCAGCAAGGCATTCCACTGGTCGACCCGGCTGGGCTGATCCTCGGGGTACAGGTTGCCGTTCGTCTGCTCACCGTGCCGGCTGTACGGCTCGGTCGCCACCACCACCAGCGCCCCCGTGGAACCGAGGATGTCGAGCGCGTGCCGCAGTTCGCTCTCCAGGTACTTGTCGAAATCGGGCTGGCCGATGTGGGCCCACTTGCCATTCCACTTGCGGTCCACCACCTCCCAGCGGCCGACCATCATCAGCACCACATCGGGCCGGTCGTGGCCGATGCGCTGCGCCCAGCGTTCCGGCCAGGCGTCGCATTCCGGCTTCTGTTCCAGGCTCTGCCCGGAGTAGCGGTACGGGCCGCCTCGGACCAGGCCGCAGCCGATCGTGGTGCGGTCCAGGAAATTGATGCCGGGGGTGGGCGGCAGATACCGCATCATCGTCCACCCGATGGAGTCACCGAACACCGACACGGTGTGCGGGCGCGGCCCGACCTGCACCGGCGCGGCCAGTCGCACCGTCTCGACCGGGGAGACCAGCGCGGCCTGGGTGACGTCGGGGCTCGACGCGTCGATGCGGGTTCCCACCGGCACGACGACGACTGCGACGGCGACGGCCGTGGCCATCGTCGCGGCCGCCAGCCGAAGCTGGGGAACGTGCACGGGTCGCCAGCGTCGAACGGGACGTTCGATGAGCCACCAGGACCCGACCGCCGCGAGCAGCGTGATCGCGCAGCGCGCGGCGAACAGCGGGTATCCGGTCCACCCGGTGCGCTCCCCGGTGAGCACCAGGAACACCGGCCAGTGCCAGAGGTACACGCCGTAGGAGACGACGCCGAGCGCCACCAGCGGCGGGGTGGCCAGCACCCACGCCACCGGACCGTTCTGTTCGAGCGCGACACCCGCGATCACCGAGACGGCGGCCACGGCGACGACGATCAGCAGGCCGTTGCGGAATTCGGCGGCGCTGCCGGTCGCGACGTGCGTGATCGCGGCAAGGACCGCCACTCCGGCCACCGGCACCCCCGCGGCCAGCCAGCGGCCCCACCGCGACCGGATCAGCGGCCAGCCCGCCATCATCGCCGGCCAGTCCCGCACCAGCAGTGCGGCGGCCGCGGCCCCGATCAGCAGCGCCTGCGCACGGGTGTCGGTGCCGAAGTACACGCGGTTGAGCGAGTCGTCGTCGGCCATCAGGATGGCCTCGGTGGCCGACGCCGCCGTTCCGACGAGGGCGAGGACCAGCACAGCCCACCGGACCGCGGTGATGCTCGGCGTCTTCTTGCGACGGCGGGCGATCACGGCCAGCAACACCGCCACCGCCGCGATGAGCACCGGCCAGATCAGGTAGTACTGCTCCTCGACGCCCAGCGACCAGGTGTGTTGCAGCGGTGAGGGCGGAGCGCCCTGGCTGAAGTAGTCGGTCTGGTGCGACACGAACGCCCAGTTCGCCATCCACAGGAACGCGGCGACCGCATCGTTGCGCAAGCCGCTGACGGCGTCGGGCGGGAACAGCAGCCGCGCAGCGATCACCGCCAGCACCATCAACAGCAGCGCGGGTAGCAGCCTGCGGGCCCGTCGTACCCAGAACGCGCCGAGGTCGAGCTGGCCGGTACGACCGATCTCGTCGAGCAGCAGCGAGGTGATGAGGAAGCCGCTGAGCACGAAGAAGACGTCGACGCCGATGAATCCGCCTGCGACACCAGGGATTCCGCTGTGTCCGATCAGAACGAGTGCGACGGCGACCCCGCGGATCCCGTTGAGCGCGGGAATGCCCGAGCCGCGGGGCCGTGGCCTGCGCAATTGGCTCGGTTGCGAGACGGGATCAACCCAGGGACTTTGCGCAAAGACGCGCGCCGTCACACCATGCCCTCCTAGTTCTTCGGTGCTGTGAAATCTAGTTCGCAGGCACCGCTGATCAGCGCAGGCGCGCGGTCGTTTACGTCAATTCCTCGCCGCACCCGGCATACACACGTCGGCCGAGGGTTCACCTCGGGCGTTGCGGGGGGACGCGGCCGACCGGGTGGCCCGGTCGGCTGAGATTCAGCAGCGCGTCAGGTCCCGGTCGACGATCTTGGGGCGCTGCGGAGCCTCGGGCAGCAACTGGTCGAGGGTCAGCATCAGGCCGGCGACGGCGCCGGAGAGTTGCGCGGTGACGAGCTCAGACACCCCTCGACGCGCAGGAGCCTGAGGAAGGCCGATCTTCATGGCGCTTGGTTACCCCGCGCTTGCAATTGCAAGCGTGAAGCGCGCCACAGTTAGCACTACTTGGTCAGCGCGATGTACTTGGTGTCCAGGTATTCGTCGATGCCTTCGGTGCCGCCCTCGCGACCGAAGCCGGATTCCTTGACGCCACCGAACGGCGCGGCCGGATCGGAGATCACGCCCCGGTTCACCCCGACCATGCCGGATTCGATCGCCTCGGCGACCCGCAGCGCCCGGTCCAGCGACTCGGTGTAGATGTAGGCCGCCAGCCCGTATTCGGTGTTGTTGGCGGCGGCGACGCCGTCCTCCTCGGTGTCGAAGCCGATGATCGGCGCGACGGGCCCGAACACCTCCTCGGTGAGGATCCGCGCGGTCGGCGGGATGTCGGTGAGGACGGTGGCCGGGTAGAAGTTGCCCGGCCCGCCGGGGGCCTCGCCGCCGAGGGCGACCTTCGCCCCCTTCTCGACGGCGTCGTTGACGAGTTCCTGAACCTTGTTCAGCTGCTTGGTGTTGATCAGCGGACCCAGCTTGCTCGACGGGTCCAGCCCGTTGCCCAGGTTCACCTCGGCCATGCGCTTGACGAACTTGTCGGTGAATTCCTCGATCACCGCGTTGGCGACGTGGATGCGGTTGGCCGCGGTGCACGCCTCGCCGCCGTTGCGCATCTTGGCCAGCATCGCGCCCTCGACCGCGGCATCGACGTCGGCGTCGTCGAAGACCACGAACGGAGCGTTGCCGCCGAGCTCCATCGAGGTGCGCAGCAGCTTGTCGGCGGACTGCGCGACCAACGCCTTGCCGACCCCGGTGGAGCCGGTGAAGGTCAGCTTGCGCAGCCGGCCGTCGTCGATCAGCGCCTTGGTGACCTCGCCCGGCCGGCTCGTGGGCAGGATCGACAGCACACCCTTGGGCAGACCGGCCTCGGCCATCAGCTTGGCCAGCAGCAGCATGGTCAGCGGGGTCTCCTGGGCCGGCTTGATGATCATGGTGCAGCCGGCCGCGAACGCGGGGCCGATCTTGCGGGTTCCCATGGCCAGCGGGAAGTTCCACGGCGTGATGGCGTAACACGGGCCGACGGGCTGCTTGGTGACGATGATCCGACCGGTGCCGGCCGGCGACGGGGTGTACCGGCCGCCGATGCGCACCGCCTCCTCGGCGAACCAGCGGAAGAATTCGGCGCCGTACTTGACCTCACCCATGCTCTCGGCGACGACCTTGCCCATCTCCAGGGTCATCAGCGCGGCCAGATCGTCGGCGCGGTCGATGATCGTCTCGAACACCGAACGCAGGATCTCGCCGCGATCCCGGGGTGGGGTGGCCGCCCACTGCGACTGCACCGCGCACGCGGCGTCGAGCGCGGCGACGGCGTCCTCGGCGCCGGCGTCGGCCACCGTCGCGATGACTTCGTCGTTCGACGGGTCGAAGACCTCGAAGGTGGACGACCCCGGCCGCTCTTCTCCACCGATCCACAGTCCGGTGGGGACCGAGGCCAACAGCCGTTCAATGTCTGGAGAACTCATACCCTCCATCATCTACTCCCTTGGACACTTCTCCGCACTAGGGTCGAGGGAATGACTGGAGACATTTCCGCTACGCCGCAATGGAACGCGCTGAGTCGCCACCACGACCAGATCGCCGGGAAACACCTGCGCGAGTTTTTCGACGAGGATCCCGCCCGCGGCCGCGAACTCACGCTGACCGTCGGCGACCTGTACATCGACTACAGCAAGCACCGCGTCACCCGGGAGACACTGTCTCTGCTGGTCGATCTCGCCCGCGCCGCGAACCTCGAACAGCACCGCGACGCCATGCTGTCCGGCGAGCACATCAATACCTCCGAGGACCGCGCGGTGCTGCACACCGCGCTGCGTCTGCCGCGTGACGCCACGCTGGAGGTCGACGGTCAGAACGTGGTCGCCGACGTGCACCAGGTGCTCGACGCGATGGGCGACTTCACCGACCGGCTGCGCAGCGGCGAGTGGACCGGCGCCACCGGCGAGCGGATCAAGACCGTCGTCAACATCGGCATCGGCGGCTCGGATCTGGGGCCGGTGATGGTGTATCAGGCCTTGCGGCACTACGCCGATGCCGGCATCTCGGCGCGGTTCGTCTCCAACGTCGACCCGGCCGACCTGGTCGCCAAGCTCGACGGACTCGACCCTGCCACAACGCTTTTCATCATCGCCTCCAAGACGTTCTCGACGCTGGAGACACTGACCAACGCGACCGCCGCCAGGCGCTGGCTCACCGATGCACTCGGTGACGCCGCGGTGTCGAAGCACTTCGTGGCGGTGTCGACGAACAAGAAGCTGGTGGACAGCTTTGGCATCAACACCGCCAACATGTTCGGCTTCTGGGACTGGGTGGGCGGCCGCTACTCGGTGGATTCGGCGATCGGACTGTCGGTGATGGCGGTGATCGGCCGCGAGGCGTTCGCCGACTTCCTGTCCGGATTCCACCTCGTCGACCGCCACTTCGCCACTGCCCCTTTGGAATCCAACGCGCCGGCACTGCTCGGGCTGATCGGGCTGTGGTACTCCGACTTCTTCGGTGCCGAGACCCGCGCGGTGCTGCCGTACTCCAACGACCTGTCCCGGTTCGCGGCGTATCTGCAGCAGCTGACGATGGAGTCCAACGGCAAATCGGTCAAATCGGACGGGACCCCGGTAACGACCCCCACCGGTGAGATCTTCTGGGGTGAACCGGGAACCAACGGCCAGCACGCGTTCTACCAACTGCTGCACCAGGGCACCCGGCTGGTGCCCGCCGACTTCATCGGGTTCTCCCAGCCCACCGACGACCTGCCGACCGCCGACGGTTCGGGCAGCATGCACGACCTGCTGATGAGCAACTTCTTCGCCCAGACCCAGGTGCTGGCGTTCGGCAAGACCGCCGAGGAGATCGCGGCCGAAGGCACCCCGGAAAACGTGGTGCCACACAAGGTGATGCCAGGCAACCGGCCGAGCACGTCGATCCTGGCGGACCGGCTGACCCCGTCGGTGGTCGGCCAGCTGATCGCGCTCTACGAACATCAGGTGTTCACCGAAGGCGTGATCTGGGGTATCGACTCGTTCGATCAGTGGGGCGTCGAGTTGGGCAAGACGCAGGCGAAGGCGCTGCTCGGGGTGATCACCAGTGACGGCTCGCCGCCCAAGCAGACCGACAGCTCGACCGACGAGCTGGTGCGCCGCTACCGAGCCGAACGAGGCCGGACTCGCTGAGCCGGGTTCGCTAGGCGAACAGCTTGGCGAATCGGGTCGGCACGACCTTCATCAGCGCCACCAGCGGAATCCACGGCCACCCGGGCACGATCGCCCGTCCGGGTTCCCGCTCGATGGCGGCGACGATCTGGCGCACGCCGGTGTCGGTGTCGACCATCAGCATGGTGGTTGTCGACTTCGCGGTCATCTCCGACTCGATGTAACCAGGCTCGATCACGGTGACTTTGATTGGGCCAGAGGTATATTCGGCCCGCAGAGACTCACCCAGCGAGCTGAGCCCGGCCTTGCTCGCCGCGTAGGCGGCCTTGACGCCGGGAACCCCCCGGTTGCCCATCACGCTCGACATCAACACCAGATGCCCCGAGCCCGCCGCCTTGAACATCGCCAGCGCCGCTTCGATCTGCACCAGCGCCGACACCAGGTTGGTTTCGATGGTGGCCTTGTTGGCCCACACTTTGCCGGCGCCGAGTGGGGCGCCCTTGCCGATCCCGGCGTTGACGATGACCCGGTCGATGCCGCCGAGTTGATCGGAGAGTTCGGCGAACACGGCGGGCACCCGGTCGTGGTCGTCGACGTCGAGGGCGGCGACGGCAACCGTGATGTCCGGGTGTCGCCCGACCAGTTCGGCCTTCAGCTCGTCGAGGCGGTCCAGACGGCGCGCGCACAACGCCAGATCGCGACCCTTGGCCGCGAACGCCCGGGCCATCCCGGCCCCGAGTCCGGAACTCGCCCCGGTGATGAGGATCTTCTGGCGTCTCACCGGGGCAGCTTATCTACTTGAGCAGCTTCGACATCCGCCGGTCGGCCAGCACCTTGCCCCCGGTCTGACACGTCGGGCAGTACTGAAACGACTTGTCGACGAAGGACACCTCGCGCACGGTGTCACCGCACACCGGGCAGGGCAACCCGGTACGGGCATGCACCCGCAGTCCGGATCGCTTCTCCCCCTTGAGGGTTGCCGCCTGCTGCCCCACCGAGCGCTGCACGGCGTCGGTCAGCACGGTGATCATCGCGTTGTGCAGGGCGCCGAGTTGTGCGGCGGTGAGTTTGTTGGCCGTCGCGAACGGCGACAGTTTCGCGACGTGCAGGATCTCGTCGCTGTAGGCGTTGCCGATTCCGGCGATCACCTTCTGGTCGGTGATCACCGTCTTGATCCGCCCGGTGTGCGGCTTGAGGATGTCCGCGAGTTGTTCGGGGCCGATCTCCAGCGCGTCGGGCCCCAGCGTTGCGATGCCGGGCACCGTGGCCGGGTCGGCGACGATCCACACCGCGAGTCGCTTCTGGGTGCCTGCCTCGGTCAGGTCGAAACCGGGCGCCTCGCCGGGTGTTCCGAGGTGCACCCGCAGGCCGATCGGGCCCTTACCCGGCTTGAGCGGGGCGGCCGCGAGCTTGTCGCTCCACTTCAGCCAGCCCGCCCTGGACAGATGGGTGATCAGCCACAGCCCACCGGCTTGCATCCCGAGGTACTTGCCCCAGCGGGCCGCGCCCGTCACGGGTTGGCCGTGCAGCGCCGTCGGCGGCGGGTCGAACGTCTTGAGCACCGACAGCGCGGCGACGTCGATGCGCCCGACCGTCCGGCCGACTGCGTGCCGACGCAGGTGGTCGGCCAGGGCCTCGACTTCGGGCAGTTCGGGCATACGTTCAGGTTAGCGGCGGTCGGCGTCACGCAACGGCAGCGAGAACAGCCATCCCACGATCGACAGCGCGATCGCCGCCCAGATGGCGGTCCACCAGAACTGGTCGATCTGCAGTCCCCAGTGCGTGGTGTGGTCGGTGATCCAGGCGGTGATCCACAACATCAGCGCATTGATCACGACGTGAAACAGCCCGAGTGTGAGGATGTACAGCGGTATCGACAAGATCTGCACGACCGGTTTGATGATCGCGTTCACCACGCCGAAGACGATCGCGACGACCAGAATGATGCCGGCCCGCTGCAGCGTGGTGTCACCGCCCACGAAGCTGATGCCGGGCACGATCAGCGTCACAACCCACAGCGCAAGCCCGGTCACCGCGGCGCGGAGGAGAAACGATCCCATGCGGGGATTCTCCCAGAAGCCGGGCAATCCGGACTACGCCCGCAAGAGATAGATGTCCATGATCCAGCCGTGTTGCGCGCGGGCCTCGGCGCGCAGCGCGGCGGTGCGCTCGCCGACATCGCCGACGGTGCCCGACATCAACAGTTCGTCTGCGGTGCCGAGGTAGGCGCCCCACCACATCCGGGTCTGCGGCGGGCAGCCGAGGAATGCGCAGTCGCCGTCGAGCATCACCACCGCCGAGCCGCTCAGGCCGGTCTTGCGCAGTTGCCGCCCGGTGGTGATCAACACGGGTTCACCCACGTCGTTGAGCGGGATCCGATGCCGCGCGGTCAGCGCCTGGATCGCGGTGATGCCGGGGATGACGTCGTAGTCGATTTCGATGTGTCTGGCGACCTCGTCGAGGATCCGCAGGGTGCTGTCGTAGAGCGACGGGTCCCCCCACGCCAGGAAGGCGCCGACGCCGTCGGGCCCGAGTTCGGTGTCGATGGCCCGGGCCCACAGCTCGGCGCGGGCGGAATGCCAGTCGGCGACGGCCTGGGTGTAGTCGCCGTCGGCCGCGCGTTTCGGGTCGGGCAGTTCGACGAAACGGTAGCCCGGCCCGTCGATGTACCGGGCACAGATCTCGCGGCGCAGGGCGACGAGGTCGCTCTTCGCCTCGCCTTTGTCCATCGCGAAGAACACGTCGGTGTCGTTGAGCGCGCGGATCGCCTGCGCTGTCACGTAGTCGGGGTCGCCGGCTCCGACACCGATGACGTGGATGGTGCGCACCGGGGCAGCCTAACGAAAGCGCCGCACTGCCAGCGGCACCAGCAGCACAGTCGCAAAGCAGGCGCCGACAGCGCCCGAGATCAGCAGGGGCAGCCGGCCGTCGCCGCCCCACAGAAACCCCGCCCACAGTCCCGCGGCCAGCACCGCGAATCCGGTGGCGCCCTGGAACACCCCCTGCGCACTGCCCTGCCGGTCCGCACCGACGAGCGAGGAGATCCAGGCCTTGCCGACGCCGTCGGTGCATGCGGTGAACATCCCGTACGACGCGATCAGCAGCCACGCCGCAGTGGAATTGGTGGTCAACCCCAGCCCGATGTAGCCGACGGCGAAGAAGACCAGCCCGAAACCGAACACCGCCGAACGCGGCAACCGGTCGGCCAGCACGCCCGCCGGGAAGCTTCCGAGCGCGTAGACCAGGTTGTAGCCGACATAGGCAAGGATTACCTGCACTACCCCGAAGCCGATCTCGTTGAGCCGCAACAGCAGTAAGGCGTCGGGGAAGTTGACCACGCCGAAGCCGACCAGCAGCGCGGTGACCCGCCAGTACCTGCGCGGCAATTCCCGCAACCCCGCGAAGATCGGCGGCCGTGCGACTCGGGGCTCGGCGCGCCGGGGTTCGCGGACCAGCACGACCAACAGCACCGACAGCACCGCGGGCACGATCGCGATGTACAGCAGCGGGGCGATGTGATGATCGAGTAGCTCGTAGCCCGCCAGCCCGAGCAGCGGCCCGACCACCGCACCCAGAGTGTCCATCGTGCGGTGGAAGCCGAACACCCTGCCGCGCAATGGTTTATCGATTCCGTCGACCAGGAGCGCATCGCGCGGCGCTCCTCGGATCCCTTTACCGAGCCGGTCGACGACACGTCCGGCGAGCACCCCGGGCCAGGCCCCGGCGACGGCGATGATCACCTTGCCGAGCGCCGCCATCCCGTATCCCGTTGCGATCAAAGGCCGTTTGGCGAACCGGTCACCGAGCGGTCCCACCGCGAGCTTGGTCATCGACGCCGCGCCCTCCGCGGCACCCTCGATGGCACCCACGACCGAAGGCGGCGCGCCCAGCACCGCGGTCAGATAGATCGGGAGCAGCGGATAGAGCAGTTCACTCGCGGCATCCTGCAGAAACGACACCGCCGAGAGCACCCGCACATTGCGGGTCAGCCACGCAGTCATTACGGCCGATTATGTACCACCCGCACAGTAGTATTCGCCCAGTGTCGACGTTCAACGGCTTGCCCGCTCACGTCCTGTTCGTCCATTTCATCGTGGTTCTCGCGCCGCTCACCGCGGTCTTGGCCATCCTGTGCGCGGTGTGGCCCGCGGCCCGGCAACGCCTGGTGTGGCTGGTGCTCGCGTTGTCGCTGATCGTCACGGTGTTGACCCCGTTGACCACCGAGGCCGGCGAGTGGCTCGAGCACCAGGTCGGCAAGTCGCCCCTTGTGCACACTCACGCCGAGCTGGGCGACACGATGATCTTCTTCTCGCTGGCGCTGTTGGTCGCGGCGGTGCTGTTGGCGGTCGTGCATGTCAGCGCCGCCCGTGGCCGGTCGCTGTCGACGGTCTTCACAGCCGGCATCGCGGTGTTCGTGGTGGTGGTCGGTGTCGCGACGATCGTGCAGGTCTACCGGATCGGCGACTCGGGGGCGCAGGCCACCTGGAGCCAAAAAGTCTGACTCACCGGGATTTCAGCGGTGCCCGACACCGGTCAGCCGTGCAGGGTGGCGCTGGGCGACTCTCCGAACTCGGCGCGGTAGACCTGGCTGAACCGTCCGGTATGGGCGAAGCCCCAGCGGATCGCGATAGCCGAGACCGTGTCGTGGGATGGGTCCGCGGCCAGAAGATCCCGGTGCGCGTGGTCTAGGCGGACCCGGCGCAGATATGCCATCGGGGTGGTGTCGAGGTGCCGCCGGAACATGTATTGCACAGCTCTTGGGGTGACGTTGATGGCGGAGGCGATATCGGCCATCGAGATATCCCGTGCGCAGTTGGCCTGGATGAAGTCGATCGCCTGGCGCACCAGCGGAGCCGAGACCTGCGGGTGCTCGACGTGTTTGGCGTCGGCGAAGGTGTTCGGGAAGACATACAACAGCGTCGACGCAAGCAGCGAGACGGCACCGCCGACCACCAGCGTGGCGTCCTCCGGGCACAGGACACTCGTCAGAGTCGACGTCACGTAGTCGACGGTCGTTTCCCATTGCGCGGCCGCCGCATCCGACCGAGGGCGGGTGGAGGTGAAGCGAACCCCGGATGCCCCATGGGTCGCGGGGTCGCCGATGATCCGCTGCAGCGCCTCCGGCGGCAGCGCCGTCAGGGACACCTGGGCGTCTTCGGTCTCCGCCGAGCACGATCGACCCGGACGCGCCGCGAGCGCCACGTCACCGGCGGTGCATCGCTCACCCCGGGCTGCAGAGCCGATCCGCACTGCGCCTGCCTTCACCTCGGTGACGAGATAGCAGGGCCACTGGTCGGTGTCGAAGTGCAGGACTCCCGGAAACTCTGCCTCGGTGACGCTGACGCGGTCGATCTCCAACCGCGCTATCCGGATCGGATGACCGGGATCGAGCCCGTCGACGCGGCCGTGCGCGCCCCACGCGCTCGCGATGAAGGCGGCGGCCGTATCGGGATCGCCGGTGCTACAGGTGCTGTGCTGCGGGAGCACAGTGATACGAGCTGTGATCGTTCTTCCTGACTTCACATGAACGCTTGAGCCATCAAGACGGTAACCGCAGATCGCGGGGTGCACGCTGTGGATGACCATGAATGAGCGTGGGCTCAGCTCGTGGAATCGAGGGTACTCCGAGCAGGCTCGACATCGGCGACGTTGAGCTCCCGACCATCAGGATCTCCGACCACGATAGGTAGAACACGTTCTACTATCGCCGCATGCGATTCACCTACGCCGAGGCGATGATCGATCCGTCCTTCTACATCCCGCTCGCGAAGGCTGTCGAGGCCGCCGGGTACGACGGGATGACGATTCCGGACAGCGTGGCCTATCCGTACGAGTCGGACTCCACCTATCCGTACACCCCGGACGGCAACCGCGAGTTCCTGGACGGCAAGCCGTTCATCGAGACGTTCCTGCTGACCGCGGCCCTGGGTGCGGTCACCGAACGGCTCAAGTTCAACTTCTTCGTGCTCAAACTTCCGATCCGCCCGCCGGCCCTGGTTGCCAAGCAGGCCGGGTCGCTGGCCGCGCTGATCGGAAACCGCGTCGGCCTCGGGGTGGGGACCAGTCCGTGGCCGGAGGACTACGAACTGATGGGGGTGCCGTTCGCCAAGCGGGGCAAGCGGATGGACGAATGCATCGAGATCATCCGTGGCCTCACCAGCGGCGACTACTTCGAGTTCCACGGCGAGTTCTACGACATCCCCAAGACCAAGATGACGCCTGCGCCGTCCGAGCCGCTGCCCATCCTGATCGGCGGGCATGCCGACGCCGCGCTGCGCCGGGCCGCCCGCAATGACGGCTGGATGCACGGTGGCGGCACCGATGATCTCGACGACCTGCTGGTCAAGCTCAACCGGTACCGGGAGGAAGAAGGCACGACCGACCGGCCTTTCGAAATCCACGTGATCTCACTCGACGCGTTCACCGTCGACGGCGTGAAACGCTTGGAGGACAAGGGAATCACCGACGTGATGGTCGGATTCCGGCTGCCCTACACCAAGGGACCCGACACCGAGCCGTTGGACGACAAGATCCGCAATCTCGAGATGTTCGCCGAGCGAGTGATCGCAAAAGTCAACGGCTAGAGCGCATCCCAGTTCGGAGCCCGCTTCTCGCGATGCGCCATCGCGGCCTCGCGCGGGTTGTTGGTGAACCCGGTCAGGATTTGCGTCCGGTTCTCGATCTCCTTGGCATGCCGCAGACTTGGGGCATCCAGGGCTGCATTCAAGCCGGTCTTCGTCTGCCAGACGCCGAACGCGTTGTTGGCGGCGATGCTGCGGGCCATCGCCAGGGCCGCGTCGGCGAGTGCGTCGTCGGCGACCACCTCGTGCGCCAGCCCGATCCGGTAGGCCTCGTCGGCGTCGACGATCCGTCCGGTGAGCATCATCTCCCGGGCCGCACCCGCGCCGACGATCTTCGGCAACAGGTAACTGGTGCCCATGTCCAGCGACGAAAACCCGGCCTTGATGAACACCGAACCGAAGCGCGCGGTTTGCGACGCGATCCGGATGTCGCAGTGCAGCGCGTAGGCCAGTCCCCCACCCACGGCCACCCCGTTGACCGCCGCGACCACGGGGATGGGCAGCTCGTAGAGCCGGGTCAGCTGGTCGGCCAGCCGCACCTGTGCGTCGTAGGTGGTCTTGAACTCCGCGGCGGCCGGCTCGGTCCACGGCTTCCCGGTGCCGCTGAGGTCGGCGCCCGCGCAGAATCCCCGCCCCGCCCCGGTCAGGATCGCAACCCGGTACTTCCACGAACTCAGCTGGTCGAGGGCGTCGTCCACCCCGTCCATCAGCGCACCGTCGATCGCGTTGAGCAGGTTCGGCCGGTTCAGCGTGACCTGAGCAATTCCGTCTTCGAGCTCGTCGAATTCCACCGCAGACATGTGCTGCACGTTAGCGGTGCCGCAGGAGCGGGTACAGGCGCCCCATGGCGACTGTTGACGTATCCGTGCCCTCTGACGTGGCACCGCAGCAGGCTTGGAAGCTGGCCTCGGATCTGAACCGCTTCGGCGAGTGGATGACGATCTTCGCGGGCTGGCGCGGGTCGGTCCCGGAACAGATCGGCGAGGGCACCGAGGTCTCGTCGCTGATCAAGGTCAAGGGGTTCCGCAACACCATTCACTGGCGGGTGACGAAGTACGACGAGCCGCGCACGATCGAGCTGCGCGGCACCGGCTGGCCCGCCGTCCGGATCTGCATCACCATGAACGTGGCCGAAATCGATCAACGGACCTGCTTTCACCTGATCGCCGACATCTCCGGCGGGGTGCTCAATGGAGCGGTCGGGCGTCTGGTGGCTCGTGTGCTGGAGTCCGATGTGCGCAAATCGGTGTCGAATCTGGCCGAGCTGGCCTGACGGCGTACCGCTCGGCGCAGATGCGGGTGCGTTCGGCGACAAACCCCTGACAGGTGAGGCCTGCGTCACCTTGCCGCGCTACCGTGCTTACACCCAATGACGGGAGGAAGCCGGGATGGGCGGGTATCGCCAACTGTTCGAGGCCAGCGTGGCTGACGCGGGAGAGTTCTGGGCGCAGGCCGCGGGTGCGGTCACGTGGACTCGCGCGCCGCAGCGCATTCTCGATGACAGCAACCCGCCGTTCTACCGGTGGTTCCCCGACGCCGAGCTGAACACGTGCGCCAACGCGCTCGACCGGCACATCGCGGAGCGTGGCGACCAGGCCGCACTGATCTACGATTCCCCGGTCACCGGCAATCAGCGGGTCTACACCTACCGCGAATTGCTCGACGAGACAGCACGATTCGCGGGCGTGCTGGGTAACCTCGGGGTCGGCAAGGGTGACCGCGTGGTGCTCTACATGCCGATGATCCCCGAAGCGGTGATCGCGATGCTGGCGTGCGCCCGCCTGGGTGCGGTGCACTCGGTGGTGTTCGGTGGGTTCGCGGCGCACGAGTTGGCCACCCGGATCGACGACGCGGCGCCCGTCGTGATCGTCTCGGCGTCGTGCGGCGTCGAGCCGACCCGGGTGGTGCACTACAAGCCGATGCTCGACCACGCGCTGGAGCTTGCGTCGCACAAGCCTGATGCCTGCGTAATCGTGCAGCGGGACAAGCACGCCTGCGATCTGGTCGACGGCCGCGACGTCGACTGGTCCGCCGCGATGGCGGCCGCTGTTCCCGCCGATCCCGTGCCGGTGGCCGCGACCGATCCGTTGTACGTGCTCTACACCTCCGGCACGACGGGCAAGCCCAAGGGGATCGTCCGCGACAACGGCGGCCATGCCGTCGCTCTGCTGTGGAGCATGCGGCACATCTACGACATCGACCCCGGCGACGTGTTCTGGGCGGCCTCCGACGTCGGGTGGGTGGTTGGCCACTCCTACATCGTGTACGGGCCGCTGCTGGCCGGCGCCACGACGGTGCTCTACGAGGGAAAGCCCATCGGCACACCGGATCCCGGCGCGTTCTGGCGGGTGGTGTCCGAGCACGGGGTGAAAGCCTTGTTCACCGCCCCGACCGCGATCCGTGCGATCCGCAAGGAGGATCCGCAGGCCTCGCACGCCGATCGCTACGACCTGTCGTGTCTGAAGTATCTGTTCCAGGCCGGTGAACGGCTGGACCCGGACACCTACGCCTGGGCATCGGCGAAACTCGGTGTGCCCGTTGTCGATCACTGGTGGCAGACCGAGACGGGATGGGCGATCGCCGCCAATCCGATGGGGGTGGAACACCTTCCGCTCAAGCCAGGCTCGCCTACGGTACCGATGCCGGGTTACGACGTACAGATCCTGCGGGTGGACGGCAGCCGGTGCGAGCCGAACGAGGAAGGCGCCATCTGCATCAGCCTGCCGCTTCCGCCGGGAACGCTGCCCACGCTGTGGGGTGACGACGCACGGTACGAGGCGTCGTATCTGTGCGAACACCCGGGCTACTACCTGACCGGCGACGGCGGCTACCTCGACTCCGACGGCTACCTGTTCGTGATGGGTCGCATCGACGATGTGATCAACGTTGCGGGACATCGGTTGTCGACCGGATCGATCGAAGCGGTGCTGGCCGGGCATCCCGCGGTCGCTGAGTGCGCGGTGATCGGGGTGGCCGACGAGATCAAGGGCCAGGTGCCGCGCGGCTTCGTGGTGCTGAAGGCGGGCGCCTCGGCCGACGGGCTGGCCGAGGAGTTGGTGGCCGCGGTCCGCGAGGAGATCGGTGCGGTGGCGTGCTTCCGGTTGGTCGATGTGGTTCCGGCGCTGCCGAAGACGCGCTCGGGCAAGATCCTGCGCAAGACGATGCGCGGTATCGCGCACGGCAAGGACGAGCCGGTGCCGTCGACCATTGAAGACCCGGCAGTGCTGGAGACGTTGAAGCCGATCCTTCAGGGGCCATGATCGTCACGATCGATGAGATCCACGTCGGCGACCCCGCCTCAGCGTGGCGGGACGCCGGGTTCAGCGTGGATCCGGACTCGGTCGCCCGAATCGGCGACGTGCGGGTGCGCCTGGCCGGGCAGGGATCCGGCATCGTTGGTTGGTCTTTGCGAGGCCTGCCGGTGGACGGCCACGTCGACGGGATCCCGACGACGTCGTCCGGAACCGACGTTCCCGAGCCGGCCGTGCACCCCAACGGCGTGACCGGGATCGACCACGTCGTGCTGTTGTCTCCCAACCTTTCCCGGACCGTCTCGTCGTTGTCGGACGTCGGGCTGAAACCACGCCGAGAACGCGACGCCGAACTCGGCGGTCAGCCGATGCGGCAGATCTTCTTCCGGTTGGGGCCCGTCATCCTGGAGGTCGTCGGCTCACCCGGTGCGACCGACGGCGGTCCGTCGTCGTTGTGGGGCATCACGTACGTCGTCACGGACATCGACGCGACGGCGGCGTTCTTCGGCGGCCGCGCGCTGCGAGTGAAAGATGCCGTGCAGCCGGGTCGCCGGATCACCACCCTGAAGCATCGCGATCTGGGCATGTCGGTGCGCACCGCGATGATCTCGCCGCCTATTCTCGGCGCATGAGCTCGGAGGTCAGCGAGACGGTTGTCATCCACACCGACGGCGGCTGCCGGCCCAACCCCGGCCCCGGCGGCTGGGGTGCGGTGCTGCGCATGCGCGAACACGTCCGCGAGATGTGCGGCGGCGAGCCTGGCGCGACGAGCAACAATCGGATGGAGCTGACCGCGCCGATCATGGCGCTGGAGGCCCTGACCCGGCCGGTGTCGGTTCACCTCTACACCGACAGCACGTATGTCCGCAACGGCATCACCAAGTGGGTGCTCGGCTGGGAGCGTAACGGCTGGATGACGTCGGCCAAGCAGCCGGTGAAGAACGTCGACCTGTGGCAGCGGCTGCAGCTCGCCTGTTCACAGCACCGAGTCGAATGGTTCTGGGTGAAGGGCCATTCTGGTGTCGCCGACAACGAGTTGGCGGACCAGTTGGCCACGCGGGGATTGGAAGAGGCGGTCGCTGCGGCGGCGTTGGCGCTTTAGGGCTCGAGTCGTCGGGAAAGGGCGACGACCCCGGGTCCGGTCAGTTCCGGCAAGGCACTGCGGCGACGGGCCATGGTCATGAGTAGGGCTTCACCGTGGCCGCGGACTTCGGGGCCGCGTCCGCTGGACCAGTCGAGATCGGTCGCAACCAGCCGGACTCCACGGGCATACCAGCCACCGCGGATCAGCGGCGCGATCTTGGTGAAGTCCAGCGCGGCACGGAGGCGGTCGGCCGGGATGACACGCGGCAGCCCGAGGGGGCGACGGATGTCTTGCTGATGGATCATGCACTCCACCAGCGCGATTCGCCCTCCGAAGCCGGATCCGACGCCCCACGGTGCAGCACGTTCGCGCATGGCATCGGCGAGTTCCGCCTTTGAGCGGGTCAAGCGACTGCACACGTCGGCGTTGTTGAGCCGGTCGAGATGGAAGCGGTGCCTCACGAGGGCGGTGGCGAAGGCGACTCGACTGCGATCGAGGTAGGCGATCACGTGGGCGGCAACATCGCGGACGCGCCAACTTCCGCACAGACTCGGGGTGTCCCATTGCTCATCGGTCAGGCCGCGGAGCAGATCGCCGAACTCATCGCGCTCCTGGACAGCCAGGGTCGTCACGTCCATCAATGTTCACCTTCGCATCAACCAAAACTTGTCGGCGTGTCGGAGTAGTCTTTCGAACATGAGTTCGATCGATGTGGTATTGGAGGCGCTCGACGATGCTGTCGGGGCGTTGGCCACGGTCGATCTCGATGTCTTGTCGCCGCCGGAGCGATTTGTGGTCATGGAGCGACTGGAGACCGCACGGCGTCGTCAGGTGGCGGTGTCGTATGCGCTGGTCAGCAAGTTGGAGCGGTTCGAGGGCTGCCCGCCGGTACCGATCACGCTGGCCGATGTGCTGCGGATCAGTCCACGGGAAGCCAAGCGCCGCATCCGCGATGCCGAGCAGTTGGCGCCGCGGCGAGCGTTGACCGGTGAGCCGTTGCCGCCCGTGTTGCCGCAGACCGCGCAGGCCTGGGCAGCGGGTGAACTCGACGTTGAGCATCTGCAGGTGATCCAGAAGTTCTTCCGCCAGCTGCCGAGCCACGTGCCGCCGACTGTGGTCGAAGCAGCGGAAAAGTCGCTAGCCGAGAAGGCGGCAGTGCTGCGGCCCGATCAGTTGGAGAGCGTTGCCGAACGCCTTGCCCTGCACCTGAATCCCGATGGCCTGTTCTCCGACGAAGACCGTGCACGGCAACGCAGCTTCACCTGGAGCCGCCGGCAACGCACCGACGGCATGAGTGAAGGCAAGCTGGTCGCCGACCCCGAAACACGGGCATTGATCGACGCCGCGTTCGCCAAGTTCGCCGCACCGGGCATGTGCAATCCGGCCGACGAGACCCCCACCGTGCTCGACGAGCCCACCGACTACGCACGGCAACGGGATTCCCGCACCCGGGGTCAGCGCCAACACGACGCGCTCAAAGCAATGATGCGCGGACAGCTCGGGGATCCGAGACTCGGTCAGCACAAAGGTCTTCCTGTCACTGTGATCGCCACCGCCACCATCCAGGACCTGCAAGCCCAAAGTGGACACGCGGTCACCGCTGGAGGCACGCTGCTGCCAATCCCAGACCTGATCCGGATGGCCAGCCACGCGTACCATTATCTGGCTCTGTTCGACGGTGTCGATGGCCGCGCGCTGTGGCTGGGCCGCACCAAACGGATTGCCTCGGCCGATCAGCGAATCATGTTGCACGCCAAGTATCGCGGCTGCAGCAGACCGGGCTGTGACGCACCCGGCTACCACAGCGATGTCCATCACGCCGCCCAAGACTGGAAGACGGGCGGCAACACCGACATCGATGACCTCACGCTGGCTTGCCCACCCGACAACGAACTCGTTGAATCCGGCGGCTGGACCACCCGGCAACTGCCCAACGGCGACACCGAATGGATACCGCCACCCGGACTTCCCATGCTGCGCGGCGGAGTCAACGACTACCACCACCCCGAGCGGCTCTTGGGCGACGACCGGCCGCCCGACGGGGCGGACGACGATGCGGCCTAACTCGGCGCCTCGAGCTCGACGTCGCCCGGCGCCTTGTCAGGTCGCAGGCCACGCCAGCTCGGGTGACGCAGCCGGCCGTCGGACGTCCACTCGCCGAAGCGCACCTCACCGACCAGCTCGGGACGCACATAGGTCACACCCTTGGCGTCCAATCTGGGAAGTGCTGTGGAGAAGGGCGATTCGTCGGTGTGCAGCGGCGCCAGAATCTTCTTCAGGCGCGCCAGCTCCTTGTCCGAGAACCCGGTGCCCACCCGGCCGATGAACCGCAATCCACCGTCGTCGGGGATACCCAGCAGCAGCGCCCCGATACCGCTGGAGCGTCCGCCATTGCCCTCGCGCCATCCGCCGATGACGGCCTCCTGCGTGTTCCAGTTCTTGTCCTTGATCCACGCCGCCGACCGACGGCCCGGCTGATACGTCGAATCCCACTTCTTGGCGACCACACCCTCCCACTTCTTCTTTCGGGAGAGCTCCAGCGCCTCCGGACCGTCACCGTCGAGCAATGGTGGCACGATGAGATCCGTTCCCTCGGCGAAGGTTTCGAGTAACTTGCGACGATCGCGATATTTGGCCTTGAGCAGCGAGCGCCCGTCGAGCCGCAGAATGTCGAACGCCCAGAATTCGATCCGGGTGGCGCGCACCCGATTCTGCATCTCGCCGAAGTTCGGCACCCCGTCAGCGTCCAGCGCCACCACCTCGCCGTCGAGGATCACGTCGTGATCGGCGAGATCCTTGGCCAGCGAGCGTAGTTGCGGATAGTCGGCCGTCAGGTCGCGTCCGCTGCGCGAGTGCGCCCGCAGCTGTCCGCCAGCGATCTCGACCAGCAACCGATACCCGTCGAACTTGCCCTCGAATGCGTACTGAGCGGCGGTCAGCTTCTCCACCGACCCCAGCGTGGCAAGCATCGGCGAGTAGTCCTGCAACCGCGACTCCGGCGCTTTGTCGCCGGCCGAGCGGCTCCGTGGCTGTTCTTTCATCCGGTGCGCCAGCCATTGGTCGCCCTTGGTCTGAATCAGGGCGTAGCGTCCCGAGATTCGTTGGCCGTGGAGGTCGACGATCACCTCGCCGCCCTTCTCCGCGCCGGAGTCCCGGAACTTCTCGGCCTCATACGTCCCGGAATCCCAGATGATCACCTTGCCGCCGCCGTACTCGCCTTTCGGAATGTCACCCTCGAACGTCCCGTACTCCAGCGGGTGATCCTCGGTGTGCACGGCTAGGTGATTGACGGCCGGGGTGTCCGGCAGATTCTTCGGCACCGCCCACGACACCAGTACTCCGTCGTGCTCCAACCGGAAGTCGTAGTGCAGCCGCCGCGCATGGTGTTCCTGGATGACGAATGTGTTGTTCTGCCCGACCGCAGGCGTCGCTTTGGGCACCGGCTCCGGTGTCTTCGTCGCATCGCGCATGTTGCGATACGTGGTCAGCCGGTCATGTTTGGGCATGTCGTCGTCCAGCCCGGCCAGCAGGTCGCCCTGCTCGGCGACCCGCGCCAGCACCTCGTGATACTCCAGGTGCCGCAGCGCGGGATCGCCGATCTCATCCCACGTCCGAGGGGCGGCCACCGTCGGAGTATCCCGGCCGCGAAGCGAATACGGCGCGATCGTGGTCTTGGAGCCGTTGTTCTGGCTCCAGTCCAGGAAGATCTTGCCGGCCCGCAGACTCTTCGTCATCGTCGCGGTGACGAGCTTGGGCATGCTCTTCTCGAGCTGTTCGGCCACCCGGCGCGCCACCACGACCGCCCCGCTGCTGCTGACCGGATCGGCAAGCGGGGCATACAGATGCAGCCCCTTGCTACCGCTGGTGAGTGGGTAGACCGTCAACCCGATGTCGTCCATCAGCTCGCGCACGGCGTTGGCCACCTCGCAAAGCTGCGGCATGGTCACGCCTTCGCCCGGGTCGAGATCGAACACCAAACGTGTTGCCGGACCTATCTTTCCGTCCGCGGTGAATCGCCATTGCGGCACATGGACTTCCAGCGATGCCTGCTGCGCAATCCACGCCAGCCCCGTCGCAGTCTCGATGATCGGGTAGGTGGTCTTGCCGGACCGGTGCTCCACGGTCGCGCGCTCGAGCCATCCCGGCGCCGAACTGGCCAGCTGCTTTTCGAAGAATGCGGGTTCGTCGACGCCGTTGGGCCAGCGTTTCCGGGTAACGGCCCGGCCCGCGATGTGCGGCAACATCACGTCGGCGATGGTCGTGTAATAGCCGAACACGTCGGCCTTGGTGGTGCCGGTGGCCGGGTAGAGCACCTTGTCGGCGTTGGTGAGCACCACGCGCGGTCCTCGCGTCGCCCCCGGCGGCCACACGTCATTCACCATCCCACGGTATTACCCGCTGTTACCGTGGACTAGTGATCAAAATGCTGGCTGCCGCTTTTCTGGTGCTGCCCGCATTGGTCGGTGCTCCGCAGGCGGCTGCCGATCCGGAGGATCACGTGCCGTACTGCTCGGGTGATCAGACCCCGATGAACAACAACTGCCAGTACGCCCCCGAGCAGGGCTACATGAGCGGTGCGCCGGGCGCCAACCCCGATACCCCGCTCGGGCTGACGCCGCTGGACGAACCCGCCATCTAGCCTCGGTATCGGCGATCGGCCCGGCATACTGGACAGATGCGTTCCATCTGGAAAGGCTCGATCGCATTCGGTCTGGTGAACGTCCCTGTCAAGGTGTACAGCGCCACCGAAGACCACGATCTGAAGTTCCATCAGGTGCACGCCAAGGACAACGGCCGCATCCGCTACAAGCGCGTCTGCGAAGTGTGCGGTGAGGTCGTCGAGTACCGCGACATCGCCAAGGCCTTCGAATCCGACGACGGCCAGACCGTGGTGATCACCGACGAGGACATCGCCACACTGCCCGAGGAACGCAGCCACGAGATCGAAGTGGTGGAGTTCGTGCCCGCCAGTGAGATCGACCCACTGATGTACGACCGCAGTTATTTCCTGGAGCCCGACGGGAAATCGTCGAAGTCCTATGTGCTGCTGGCCAAAACGCTTGCCGATACCGACCGGGTTGCCATCGTGCATTTCGCGCTGCGCAGCAAGACGCGGCTGGCGGCACTGCGGGTCAAGGATTTCTCCAAGCGCGATGTGATGGTCATCCACACGCTGCTCTGGCCCGACGAGATCCGCGACCCCGACTTCCCGGTGCTCGACAAGGAGGTCGAGATCAAACCGGCCGAATTGAAGATGGCCGGCCAGGTCGTCGAGTCGATGGCCGACGACTTCCGCCCCGACGAGTTCCGCGACACCTATCAGGAGCAGCTTCGGGAACTCGTCACCGCCAAGCTCGAAGGTGGAGAGGCGTTCACCACCGAGGACCAGCCCGCCGAACTCGACGAGACCGAGGACGTCTCCGATCTGCTGGCCAAGCTGGAGGCCAGCGTCAAACGTCGCCGCGGTGGGTCCGGTGACGACGACGGCGGCGACGACGGCGAGGCCAAGAAGGCTCCCGCGAAGAAAGCCGCCGGAGCCGCTCGGCCGGCGACATCAGGCAGCGCGAAGAAGGCACCCGCCAAGAAAACCGCCGCGAAGAAGGCGCCCGCCAAGAAAGCCGCCAAGAAGTCCTGACCCGTTCAGGATGTGAATTTTTCTGCCGATTCTTCGAACTCGGCACCAAAGTAGAACGTGTTTCAGTTACGTTCCGAAAGGAGCGTCATCAACCGAAGCGGTCTTGTTACGGTGTTCGCCGACAAGGGAAGAGAGACACGTGATACTCGACAAGTTCAGACTTGACGGTCAAGTTGCAGTGGTCACCGGCGCGGGCCGCGGCCTGGGGGCGGCGATCGCCGTCGCATTCGCCGAAGTCGGCGCCGACGTCGTCATCGGCTCGCGCACCCAGTCCGAATTGGAGTCGGTGGCCAAGCAGATCGAGGCAGTGGGCCGTCGCGCCCACATCGTCGTCGGCGACCTCTCGCACCCCGAGACCACCGGCGAGTTGGCCGGCAAGGCCGTGGAGGCGTTCGGCAAGCTCGACATCGTCGTCAACAACGTCGGCGGCACCATGCCCAATGCGCTACTCAACACCAGCGTCAAGGACATGAAGGACGCGTTCACGTTCAATGTCCTCACCGCGCACGCCCTCACGCTGGCCGCCGTGCCGCTGATGATCGAGCACTCCGGCGGCGGCAACATCATCAACATCACCTCGACGATGGGCCGGCTGGCCGGGCGCGGATTCGCCGCCTACAGCACGGCCAAGGCCGCCCTCGCGCACTACACCCGGCTCACGTCGCTGGACCTGTCCCCGAAGATCCGGGTCAACGCGATCGCGCCGGGCTCGATCCTGACGTCGGCGCTGGAGATCGTCGCCTCCAACGACGCACTGCGCGACCCGATGGAGAAAGCGACGCCGATGAAACGGCTCGGCGATCCGCTCGATATCGCCGCGGCCGCGGTCTATCTCGCGTCGCCGGCCGCCAGTTATCTGACCGGCAAGATGATCGAGGTCGACGGTGGCCTCATCGTGCCGAACCTCGACCTTCCCATTCCAGACCTGTAGATCCGACCTGAGGAGCACCATGCCCATTCGCGTCGCACAAGTCGGCACCGGCAATGTCGGTATCCACGCGCTCAAAGGATTGATCAGCAATCCGGAGTTCGAACTCACCGGGGTCTGGGTTTCCTCGGACTCCAAGGCCGGCAAGGACGCCGCCGAACTGGCCGGGCTCTCCCAGGCCACCGGCGTCGCCGCCACCACCGACCTCGACGAGATCCTGGCCGCCAAGCCGGATTGTGTGGTCTACAACGCGCTGGCCGACAACCGGCTGCCCGAGGCGCTCGAGGACTACCGTCGCATCCTGGCGGCCGGCGTCAACGTGGTCGGCAGCGGCCCGGTGTTCCTGCAGTGGCCGTGGGAGGTGATTCCCGAGGAGATGATCAAGCCGCTGGAAGATGCTGCCCAGCAAGGTAATTCGAGCCTGTTTGTCAACGGCATCGACCCCGGCTTCGCCAACGACCTGCTGCCGCTGGCGCTGGCCGGCACCTGCCAGAGCATCGAGCAGATCCGGTGCATGGAGATCCTCGACTACGCCACCTACGACAGCGCCACCGTGATGTTCGACGTGATGGGCTTCGGCAAGCCGCTCGACGACATCCCGATGCTGCTGCAGCCCGGCGTGCTGAGCCTGGCCTGGGGTTCGGTGATCCGCCAGATCGCTGCCGGGCTCGGACTCGAACTGGACGGCATCGAGGACATGTATGTCCGCGAGCCCGCACCGGAGGACATCGAGATCGCGGCAGGCACGATCGCGAAAGGCACCGCGGCGGGACTGCGCTTCGAGGTGATCGGCTTGGTCGGCGGCGCTCCGGTGATCGTCGTCGAACACGTCACCCGACTGCGCGAGGACCTGTATCCGGAGTGGCCGCAGCCGGCTCAGCCCGGCGGCAACTACCGCATCGAGATCACCGGCGAACCGTCGTATGCGGTGGACGTGTGCCTGGGATCGCCGAACGGCGACCACAACCACGCCGGACTGGTGGCCACCGCCATGCGACTCGTCAACGCCATTCCCGCAGTGGTGGCCGCACCGGCAGGCATTCGGACCACGATCGACTTGCCGCTCGTCACTGGCAAAGGGCTGTACGCTCCCTAGGTAGGGAAAATGCCACGAAGGGTCAGGAGGAGATGTCCATGCGGCAAAGGCTCCGCTATGTGTTTCCGATCATCATCGCGGCCGGAGCGGCCGCCGGTGCGCTCGCGCCGGTGGCGGTCGCCGACACCACGCTGATCAACCCGACGCTCCCCACCTGTGTCGACACCGGCGGCAGCACCGTCATCGGCGGCCAGAACACGGAGTGCGCCACGCCCGGCAACGTCGAGCTCAATTCCACCCCGGAAGTTCCGGAGGATTTCGCCTACCCCTGGGGTGACGAGTTCTACGGTCCCGCACTGATCTTCGGTGGCCCCGGCCCCGCCGACAACGGCGGCGGCGGAGGCCACGGCGGCGGAGGCCGCTGACTTCGAAGCACGGCCACGAAGGAGGCCACCATGCGTACCAAGATCGTTCTTGGCGCTCCCCTACTGATTGCGGTCGCGAGCGTGGTGCTGGCCGTCCCGGCGGCCGCCCGCCCGGCACAGTGCACCGACACCGGCCCGAGCACGACGGTCTGCGAGACGCCGGGCCATGCCGCGATTGTCACCTCGCCCAACCCGGCCCTGCAGAACCCGCTGGCCGGCTGGGGCTACGGCGGCTTCGGTATTGGGCTGGGCGGGATTTTCATCGGTTTGTGACCAACCTTTTCGGTTACCCTAACTTTTCAGTTTGAGTGACCGGAGAGAAAGCTCGGCGGTTGGCACAGGTGACGCGGGCCCGCACTGCGGGCTGGTATCTGCTCGGCCCCGCCTTTGTCGCGGCGATCGCCTACGTCGATCCGGGCAATGTCGCGGCCAACATCAGCGCCGGCGCCCAGTTCGGGTATCTGCTGGTGTGGGTGATCGTCATGGCCAACGTGATGGCCGGACTGGTCCAGTACCTGTCCGCCAAACTCGGTCTGGTCACCGGGCGCACCTTGCCCGAAGCCGTTCGGGACCACACCCGCACACCGACCCGGGTCGGGTACTGGCTGCAAGCCGAGCTGGTGGCGATCGCCACCGACGTCGCCGAGGTGGTCGGCGGTGCCATCGCGCTGCGACTGCTGTTCGGCCTGCCGTTCCTGGTCGGCGGGGTCATCACCGGAGTGGTGTCGCTGATACTGCTGGCCGTGCAGGACCGCCGGGGCCAGCGGGTGTTCGAGCGGGTGATCACCGGCCTGCTGCTGGTGATCGCGATCGGCTTCCTGTCCAGCCTCTTCGTTCGGACGCCGCCGGCCGCCGAGGTGGTGGGCGGCCTGCTGCCCCGGTTCGACGGCCCGGAGAGCGTGCTGCTGGCCACCGCGATGCTCGGCGCCACCGTGATGCCGCACGCGGTCTACCTGCATTCCGGCCTCGCCCGCGACCGGCACGGACACCCCGAGGCTGGCGCCCCGCGCGCCCGGCTGCTGCGGATCACGCGGTGGGACGTCAGCATCGCCATGCTGGTCGCGGGGGCGGTCAACATGTCGATGCTGTTAATCGCGGCGACCAACCTGCAGGGCCGCGATGACACCGACTCGATCGAAGGGGCGCACGCGGCCGTCCGCGACGCGCTGGGGCCAGGAGTAGCACTGCTCTTCGCGATCGGGCTGCTGGCCTCGGGGCTGGCGTCGACGTCGGTCGGTGCGTACGCCGGGGCGATGATCATGCAGGGGCTGCTGCGCAAGACGTTCCCGCTGCTGGTGCGCAGGCTCGTCACGCTGATCCCGGCGCTGGTGGTGCTGGGCACGGGCATCGATCCCAGCCGCGCGCTGGTCATCTCCCAGGTGGTGCTGTCGTTCGGGATCCCGTTCGCGCTGGTGCCGCTGATCCGGCTGACCAGCAAGTCCACCCTGATGGGAGCCGACGTGAACAGCCGGGTGACCACGGCGTTCGGCTGGGCGGTCGCGGCGGTGATTACGCTGCTGAACGTGGTACTGATCTATCTGACCTTCGCGCACTGAAACTCGGCTCGATGTCGCCGACCCCCCGGCTCCGCCGACACCCGTACTTCGCCTACGGGTCCAACCTCTGCGTGCAGCAGATGGCCCGGCGCTGTCCCGGGGCCGCCGACCCCCGGCCTGCGACCCTGGCCGACCACGACTGGCTGATCAACGAGCGCGGCGTCGCGACCGTCGAGCCCTTCGCGGGCAGCGAGGTGCACGGGGTGCTGTGGTGGCTGACCGACCACGATCTCGCCACCCTGGACAGCGCCGAAGGGGTGCCGGTGCGGTACCGCCGCGACCGGCTGACCGTGCAGACCGCCGACGGGCCCGCTCCGGCGTGGGTGTACATCGATCACCGCACCGAACCCGGCCCGCCCCGGCCGGGTTATCTGGAACGCATCATCGACGGCGCGCAGCACCACGGTCTGCCGCAGCGGTGGGTCGACTTCCTGCGCCGTTGGGACCCCGCACACTGGCCGCGACCGCTGGCGTCGAACAAGACTGGACCACAATCGCTTTCGGAACTGCTTGCCGATCCGTCGGTCGTCGAGGTGAGCCGGCTGCGGTCGCGGTTCGGGTTCCTGGCGATCCACGGCGGCGGCCTGGAACAGATGACCGACGTCATCGCCGAACGAGCCGCCGACGCCGCCGGGGCGTCGCTGTATCTGCTGCGCCACCCGAAGGACTACCCGCATCACCTGCCGTCGGCACGCTATCTGGGCGCCGAATCAGACCGTCTTGCCGCGTTTCTCGACCACGTCGAGGTGGCGGTCTCCCTGCACGGATACGGGCGCATCGGCCGCAGCACCGAGCTGCTGGCCGGTGGCGGCAATCGGGAACTGGCCGACCATCTGGCCGCTCACATCGAGCTGCCGGGCTACCGCATCGTCACCGACCTCGGCGCGATCCCCGCCGAACTGCGCGGCCTGCACCCGAACAACCCGGTCAACCGGGTCAGCGGCGGCGGCACGCAGCTGGAATTGCCGACGCGAGTGCGCGGCATCAGCCCGCGTAGTCAGCCGCCGAATGCCGACGGCCTGTCCCCCGCCACCTCCGCATTGGTGCAAGGCCTGGTCGCCGCAGCGCACGCCTGGACGCTCTAACCGTCCGGAATACGAACTCCAGCAGTCGAATCGGTTAACGACGCCCCCGTCCGCCGCATATCGACCCGGCGTTACGCGAGGATCCACCGTGTGGCCGACGTCGACTTCTCGCTGCTGGACCTGCCCCGCGAGACCCCACCGCCGGAACCGGACGCATATCTGCGCGCGGCGATGGCCTGGCACTTCGGCGCCGACACCGGCTCCCCGTACTGGCTGCGCACCGCACAGCGCCTGGACTTCGATCCGCTCACCGACGTCCGGACTTTCGCCGACCTGCACCGGTTCCCGAATCTGGTCAATGAATTACGCGACGTCCCGGCGCACGACCTGATCCCGCGCGGCTACGGCACACCCGCCCCGGTCCCGCTCATCTTCGAATCCGGTGGCACGACAGGCGCACCCAAACGCACAGCGCAGCTGCCCGACTGGGTGGCGCAGGTGGTCAACTGGCAGACCGACGATTTCTCTTCCGCCGGGTTCGTCCCCGGTGGCGGCTTCCTGTGCCTCATGCCCAGCGGCCCGCACGGCGTCGGCTACTTCTCCAGGGCGGTGTCCGCTCGGCTCGGTTCGATCTGTCACACGGTCGATCTCGACCCCCGCTGGGTCAAGAAACTCGTCGCGCGTGGCGCCGCGGCCGAGATGTCGGCCTACCTGAGCCACCTGCTCGAACAAGCCGGTCATGTTCTGCGCAGCCAGCACATCGTCAACCTGCACACCACGCCCCCACTGCTGGACGCGATCGCGCGTGACGACACCCTCACCCGGCTGGTCGGTGACACGGTTCGCTTCATCATGCTCAGCGGTGCGCACGTGGATCCCGACACCCTCGACGTGTTGCGTGACGTGTTCCCGGCCAGCGAGATCGCGATGGTGTTCGGCAGCACGATGATCCTGTCGCAGGCCCAAACTCGAACCAGTGGTGAGCAATTCGTGTTCGACCCGCGCAGCCCCTACGTTGTTTTCCGGGTGGTCGATCCGGACACCGGCGAGCAGGTCGGCTACGGCGAACGCGGCCAGGTGGTGATGAACCACATCAGCAAAGGCATGTTCATTCCCAACAATCTCGAGCGGGACACGGCAATCAGACTGCCCGGACCCGACGGCCACGTCGGCGACTCGGTCGCCGAGATCGCACCCGTCGCCACCCTCGACGGCGAGACCGTGATCGAGGGCGTGTACTGATCGTGATCGACCTGCCCGGTCTGGTACCGAACGGCGAATACCGTTCCCGCAGGCGCGAAATCATCACCGACACCGCCGGCGTGCCGGTCGCCGAACTGAGCCTGGCCCCGCCGCTGTACATCGCGCGGACCATCGCGGCGCAGCGCACGACCACGCCACTGCCCGCCGACCTGCGACGTGTCGCGCTGGCCAGGGCCGGCGCGGCTTTCGTCGACTCGACGGTTGCCGGGCTGGACTTCGAGTCGTATGTGCAACTGGCAAGCCGGGTTTCGGGGCTGCCGATCGCGGTGGCGCGTACCCAGGCCATCGAGGTGAGCGAGGCCGTCGGCGTCGCGTTCGACTCGGTGCGGCCGGCCCGGCCGGTCGGTGCGGTTCCGGATTGGGCGGCGGTCCAACCCGGGCAGGCCGGCGCGATCTGGTCTCGGCGCGGTGAGGTGTTCGGGGTGCACGCCTCCGGCAATGCGCCCGGCGTCCATGGGCTGTGGCCGCAGGCCCTCGCGTTGGGGTACCGGGTGGCGATCCGGCCGTCGCGTCGTGAGCCGTTCACCGCGCACCGGCTCGTCACCGCGTTGCGGAACAACGGATTCCGCGACGGCGACGTCACCTACCTTCCCACCGATCACGCCGGAGCCGACGAGATCATCAGCTCCGCCGACCTCGCCCTGGTGTACGGCGGCGATGACGTGGTCGCCAAGTACGGCAGCGACCCGACGGTCTTCGTCAACGGTCCGGGCCGCACCAAGATCGTGCTGACGGCCGAGCAGGACTGGCGCGCGCGCCTGGACGTCATCGTCGACTCGATCGCCCGGCTGGGCGGCATGGCGTGTGTCAACACCACCGCCGTGCTGGTCGAGGGTGACGCGGCGGGGATCGCCGCAGCGATCGCGCAGCGGCTGCGCACCATCGACGCGCTGCCCGCCGACGACGAGCGCGCGGTCCTGCCCACCCAGCCGCTGGCGGGTGCCGAGGCCATCGCGAGACGTGTCGCCACGCGGGCGGCGGGCACCGTCGCCCTGCTCGGCGCCGACCAGATCGTGGCTGACCTCGGTGACGGCCGGGCAGCGCTGCGCCCGGCCGTGCACCTGCTTGCCGGCCCGGATCCCGCGAAGCTCGGCACCGAGCTGCCGTTCCCCTGCGTCTGGGTCGCCCCATGGGCACGTGCTGCCGGCGTCGCAGTGCTGCGCAACTCACTGGTGGTCGGCGCGTTCACCGAGGACGACAGCCTGGTGACCGCACTGCTCGAGGAGCCCACGATCGCCAACGTCTACCGCGGCCCGGTGCCCACCTACTACACGGCGACCGGGCTGCCCCACGACGGTTTCCTGGCCGATTTCCTGATGCGCACGAAGGGGTTCGTCCGCCGCGGATGATCACCGGGGCCGCACCCATCCAAGCCTTCGGGTGCTCCGAATACCGGATGTGGAACCGACAAGCACCCTCACAGGCCGCCCGACGACCGCGCTGTACCGGACCCGCATCACGCAACTACGCAGGTCACCGGTGCACCACCACACCGAGCGCTGCAGCTACAGCTGGTACGTCGACATCGACGACCTGCCGCGGCTGCCCCGGTGGCTGCAGCCTTTCGCCCGCTTCGAGGGTGCCGACCACTTCCACGGGGCGCCCGACGACACCCTGCGTCAGCGGGTCGACGCCGTTCTGGCCGACCACGGCGTCCACCTGCCGGGTGGCCGGATCACCGCACTGCTGCTGCCGCGCGTGCTGGGCCGGGCCTGCAACCCGCTGAGCCTGTTCTGGTGTCACGACGCCCAGGGCGTCCTGCGCTGTGTGCTCGCCGAGATGCAGCACGGCGGGCGTCGGCATGCCTACCTGCTGCCACCGGGTGAGTACGCCACCCCTTTCGACGGGTCGGGCGGCCAGTACGTGATCCGCGCGCCCTTGCCCGACGAGGAAGTGGACCTGCGGATGTCGCTGTTCCGCGACCACGAGGCCGCCGTGGTCGCCACCGTCCGTGGCACTCGTCGTCCGGCCACTGTCGCAGAGATCCTGCGACTGCAGGTGACGGCGCCGCTCGCTCCGCAGATGACCGCGCTGAGTATGCGGGTCCACGACTTCGTGCTGCGGCTGCGCGGTGTCCCGGCGATGCCGCGACCGGCCGAGCAGCTGGAACGCTCGCCGCACACCGTGGCCGTCCGTCCGGGTTGGACCGCGCAGAAATGTTCGTGGATGCCATCGTGACATGTGCGGCCGGAGGGGCCGTTAGGCTACGCGACGATGCCAGCAACATGTGGATGGCCGCGTTGACAACCGCGGCCGCTGAACTCGACGCACTTCTGCGCCGAGTGGCTCAGCGCGACGCCGATGCCTTTGCCTCCTTTTACGACGCCACCCGCGCGCGGGTGTACGGACTGGTCACCCGCGTACTGCGGGACCAGGGCTACAGCGAAGAGACGACCCAGGACGTCTACCTGCAGGTGTGGCGGACCGCGGAAAGCTACGACCCTGCCTCGGGCAGCGCGGTCGCGTGGCTGCTGACACTGGCGCACCGCCGCGCCGTGGACCGGGTGCGCTCCGAGCAGGCCGCCACGCAGCGCGAGTCCAGGTATGGCGCGGCCAGTGTCGAGCCGCCGCTGGACCACGTCGCCGACGCGGTGATCACCGAGGACGAGCGGCGACAGGTGACCGCCTGCCTGGACGGGCTCACCGACGTACAGCGCGAGTGCATCGAACTGGCCTATTACCAAGGAATGACTTACGTGCAGGTGTCGGAGCGGTTGGCCGCCAACCTGGCTACGGTGAAGTCCCGAATGCGCGATGCGCTTCGTGGCCTGCGTAATTGTTTGGGTGTGCGATGACTGAACCACACGAAACCGACCTGCTGGAGTTGGCGGTGCCGTATGCGCTGCATGCGGTGTCCAACGCTGAGCGTGACGAGATCGAGGACCGCCTGGCACAGCTGGCGCGGCCCGAAGCCGACGCCTTCTACGACGAGGTGCGGGCCGTCCGCGAGACCATGGCCGTCGTCTCGGCGGTCAGCGCCAGTGAACCGCCCGCCGACCTGCGGCGCCGCCTGTTGTCCGCGGTGGCCGATGACAACGTGCGCAGTCTGCCTGTGGCTCAACCTGATTCGACGGGCAATCGCTGGCGGGGCCCGGTGTTGGCGGTGGCGGCGGCGCTGGTGATCGGCCTGGGCGCCGTCGGCGTCGGCATCGCGCTGCGCCCGGCACCGGCGAAAGTGTCGACCGCTCAGCAGGTCTTCGGCGCGCCAGACGTGCACACCGTCTCCGGTGCGATCCCGGGTGGTGGCACCGCGACGGTGGTGTTCTCCCGCGAGAAGAACGCCGGCGTGCTGGTGATGAACGACGTGCCGAAACCGGCGCCGGGCACGGTGTATCAGATGTGGCTGGTCGGCAACAGCGGCGCCACATCCGCCGGGACGATGGACGACAACGCGGTGACACCGTCGACGACGGCGGTGCTGCCGGATCTCGGCGGCTCCACGGCACTGAAATTCACCGTCGAACCCGGCACCGGCTCCACCCAGCCGACGGGCCAGGTCGTGGCCGAACTTCCGCTGGTCTAGCGTTCCAGCGTCGCTTCGGCGGCGACGGCGATGACGTCGGCGATCTCGTGCCGTTCCCGCCATGCGGCACGCTGCCGCATCGCCCCGTTCCCGTCCCGCAGCAGGCGGCCCAGCTCGGCGTGCACCCATTCGCTGTCACCGAGTTCGTCCAGTGCCGGCTGGAGCAGGCCCAGCCACTCGCCCAGCACCCGTGACGTCGGGGCGGTAGCCCACCCCTCGATCACGTCGATGGTCTGGCCGTCCAACCCGTCGTGCGCGGCCTTCCAATAGGCGGCGCGCAGGATGTGGTCGTCGACCTTGGGCGCCTTCTCGCCGCCGCGGTCGGCCGCGAGCGCCGTCATCACCGCGGCCCGGCTCAGTGTCGCCAGCAGCACGGTCTCGGCCGAGGTGGCCGGGACGTCGGCGACCCGGATCTCGACCGTCGGGAACTTCTCGGACGGCCGCACATCCCAATAGACCATGCCCTCGTCGAGCATGGCGCCCGAGTCATTCATCAGCGCGACGATCGCGTCGTAGTGCTCGGCGGAATCGAAGTGCGGCGGCGGCCCTGCGCTGGGCCAGCGGCCCCACAGCACGCTGCGCCAACTGGCATGGCCACTGTCGGCGTTGCGGTAGATCGCCGAGTTCGCGGTCAAAGCCAGCAGCATCGGCAGCCACGGACGCAGCCAATTGCTGACGGCGATAGCCGCATCGCGGTCGGGCACCTCGACGTGGACATGGCATCCGCAGATGCCTTGCTCGTGGGCGATCATGCCGAACCGCTCACCGATCTTCCGGTAGCGCGGGGTGTCGGTCAGCGGAAAGCTGTGTGGCACCGTGGGCGGCAGGCCGACGGCCAGCAGTCGTGCGCCCGCCTTCTCGGCGGACTCGGCTGCGACCGCCCGGAGCTCGTTGATCTGTTGGCGCAGTTGCGAACTCGTCTGCGCCACCTCGGTGGCGGTTTCGACCTGACAGGACGTCAGCTCCAGTTGCAGGTCGACCCCGCGTTCGGCCGCGTACTCGGCGACCTGGGTGTTGCGGGCGACCGGTTCACCGGTGCTGGGATCGACGAGGAGGAATTCCTCCTCCACGCCGACGCTGGGCGGATTCACGAAGCACAGACATGCCCACGCCACCGGGTGGCCAAACCCGAATCGCAGGTCAACCGTGCCACATACCGAGACCGACGCTGTCGATCGCGGTGAACCCGGCCATAGCATGCCGGGATGGTCAAAGACTTTCGCTTCGGCATCGGTGTGCGGTCGGTCAAGTCGGCACAGCGGCTGCGCGAAACCGTGCGCAGGTTCGAAGATCTGGGCTTCGACGTCCTGCATGTCCCGGACCATCTCGGCCGCTTCGGGGTGCCCGCGCCGTTCCCCACCATGGTGGCCGCGGCCGGGGCTGCCAAGACCATGCGGGTGGGGACGTTCGTGATCAATGCGGCGTTCTACAAGCCGGCGCTACTGGCTCGCGACGCCGTCGCCGTCGACGTCCTCAGTGAGGGCCGGCTCGACCTCGGCTTGGGCACCGGGTACGTGCGTGAAGAGTTCGAGGCCGCCGAGATGCCGTATCCGAGCGCCGGTGAGCGGGTCGATCATCTGCGGCACACCACGCAGTACCTCAAGCAGACCGCGCCGACGATCCCGATCCTGATCGCGGGTAACGGCGACCGGGTGCTGCGTATCGCCGCCCAGCACGCCGACATCATCGGCCTGACCGGGGGCGGGGTGCCGGAGTACCCCGGCCATGACCCGCTGGCCGAGCGCATCGAATTCGTGCGGGATGCGGCCGGCGACCGGTTCGCCGACCTTGAGCTGAACATCGCGATCACCGGTGTGCCGACGGATTCGTCGGGCATCCCGGACCTGGCACTGACCCGCGGGTACGCCCCAGACGCCACCGAGGAGCAACTGCTGGCGCTGCCGACCGTGCTGACGGGAACGCCGCGGGACATCGCCGACACCCTGCGGGCACGGCGCGACGACTACGGCATCACCTACTTCACCGTGCAGGACTACCACGCTGAGTATTTCGCGAAAGTCATAGCGGAACTGCGCTGACGGGTTTGCGAGGCCGTCGGACTGGCTATGGCTCCACGATTGGAGGCGCAGCATGGCGGTAATACCGAGCTATTCGACGGGACACGACGGGTTTGACGACGGGAGAATGCAGCACGCCGAGGGCGTGCTGGTGGGTTTGAGGCGCTGCTCGGTGGATGCGGCCTGCGGTGAGATCGACCAGGTGTCGCGACGGTATCGCCTGGACGGTAGGCGGGTGGCCCAGGCTCTGGTCCGGCTGGCCCAAAACGTCGAACCCGAGGCCGACAGCAATGCGACGGCCGTTGCGCGCTTCGAGTGGGGTGCGCTGCTGGCGGGAGGCCGACGATCATGATTCGCCGGTTCGTCGCCTGGGTTCGCCAGGACTATCCCAAGGCCGCCCCGACGCAGGGCCACAGCGCCCTGGTTGCGCTGTACGCGCGCCGCGGGGCGGTGCGCTGACCCGCTGGAATGACGGGCGCGTTGCCGTCAGGCGGTAAGCTGCCAGCCGTTGCGCCCCCGTAGCTCAGGGGATAGAGCACGGCTCTCCTAAAGCCGGTGTCGCAGGTTCGAATCCTGCCGGGGGCACTCTCTGCCGCTAGGCGATCGACTGGCTGGCGTCGCCGCCGACGTCCGGTCGACGCCGGTCGATCGGGTCGGTGTTCTGGTGCCGGCAGCCGTTGCCGCCGGCGCGCTTGGCTCGGTACATCGCCCAGTCGGCGTTGCCGACCAGCCGGTCGATGAGCACCTTGTGGTCACCGTAGGTGTCGGACAACCGGACCGCGGTGGTCCCGACGCTGGCGGTGACACCGGCCGGCGACTCCGCGATCGCGGTGCAGATCCGTTGCGCCAACTCGTTGCAGTCCGCGCTGGGCAACGCGGTCGCGACCACGAACTCCTCGCCTCCGCTGCGGGCGACCACCGCCTCGGCGCCGGCAGCATCCTCGATGGCACGGGCGACATGCACCAGCGCCTCGTCGCCTGCGGCGTGGCCGTAGCGGTCGTTGACCGACTTGAACTTGTCCAGATCGATCAGGGCCACCGCCAGGTGAGCGTCGGCATGACGTCCCGACTCGATCAGCCCAAACGTCTGAGTGTGGAAAAGTCGCCGGTTGAGTAAGCCGGTCAGCGGATCACGTTCGGCGCGAAGAAGATCGACGCCGAGCGCGTTCACCAGGATCTGGATGGCCAGCGGCAAGGCGATATTGACCTGGATGATCAGCCACCAGTCCACGCCGGCGATGATCAGCTGCCCGTTCGCGGCCATGCGCACCGCACCCCAGGTGGCCACGGTGGCTGCGACCGAGAAGTTGTACAGCACCAGGAGGGTGGTGTGGAAGAACGCGATGTAGGCGCCGATCGTCGCGAACGAAATACAGCCGACCAGGGAGTGCAGTGGACTCGGATTGGCCACGCAGGCCAACGCCATCGACGCGTTGGTGATCAACACGAACACCAGCGACTCACGCCGCGTCGGCCACTTGGCCGTGAAAAGGGCAGCCCCGACCACCCCGCCGCCAATGGCCAGCCACGTCATCGCTCTGGGGACGGTTCCGACCGGACCGTCCGGCGAATGCAGCATGCCCACCAGACACGCGACCATCGATACCGCAAGGAATGCCATCAGCGCGCGCGCCGGACCGCGCATACCACGGTCAGCGAGGTAGCCGCTCAACCATTCGTAATGGGTCGATTGCTGCCACCAACGCCTGAGCGCATCCCTCACCATTGAGCGACCCCCACGAGCACCAAGAACTTCGGACCAACGATACCGCCGGTTCGGGGACGCTCGTGCCGACTACGTGCCCCTGGTCGCGATTACCCGATTCGCGATGTCGACCAACCTGGTGTTGGAGGTCTGCGACAGCTCGCGCAGCATCTCGAACGCGCGCATGGCGTCGACGTTGAACCGTTCCATGATCACGCCCTTGGCCTGCCCGATGACGTCGCGGGTGGTCAGCGCGGACTCGAGTTGCTCTCCGTGCTTGCTGGCCAGAATCGCTGACGCGGCGTGAGCGGCCAGCACCGACCCGATCGCCTCGGACTGCCCGTCGAAGGCGTGCGGCTGCATGCCGAACAGATTCAATGCGCCCGCGGTGGTTTTTCCGGTGTACAGCTTGAACGACAAGCCGCTGCGCACCCCGAGTTCGGTGACCGCGGCGCTGTACTTCGGCCAGCGCCGCTCGGTGGTGAAGTCGTCGGTGCGCACGATCAGCTCGTCGACGGCGGCCTGGATGCACGGTCCTTCCCCGCAGGCCTCCTGCAGTGCGTCGAGTTGGTAGATCAATTCCGACGTCCCGAACAGGGACTCGAACTTGCCGCCCTTGCCGATCAGCAGCACGCCACAGGTGTCGGTCCCGGGAATCATCTCCGTCGCCGCGGCAGTCACCCCGGCCAGTACCTCGTCGACATTGCGGGGCGGCGCGGTCGCTCGGGCCAACTCCGCCATCCGCAGCGCAAGATCGTGGTTGGGCACAGACATGAGGCAAGTCTTACTCACGATTGCCGGATTGACGAACGCGCCTGGCAAATCGAGACGTTTGCGGATTCTCAACGAGGGCATGCTGCGCAGCAAGCGGACGCGGTGGTCGACACCCACGTCCGCGAGGTCCTGTCGGTTCAGACCGCGAGCCGACGGGGCCGCCCCTCGTTATCGCGTGCTCTGCGCAATCCGGCCCGGCACTCTCTTAGCTGTAGTAATTTCGGCGCTGTGGCGAGCAATGTCTGGATTCTTGGCGGCTATCAGAGCGACTTCGCCCGCAACCTCACGCGGGAGAGCCGCGATTTCGCCGATCTCACCGCCGAGGTCGTCGACCTGACTCTGTCCGCGGCGATGATCGACGCCGCGGACATCGACGTCGTGCACGTCGCCAATGCGTTCGGCGAGATGTTCGCCCGCCAGGGTCACCTCGGCGCGATGCCCGCCACCGTCCACGACGGACTGTGGGACACCCCCGCGACCCGGCACGAGGCGGCGTGCGCCTCCGGTAGCGTCGCCGCCCTGGCGGCGATGGCCGATCTGCGGGCCGGCAACTACCGCACCGCACTGGTGGTCGGCGTTGAGCTCGAGAAGACGGTGCCCGGCGACGTCGCGGCCGCCCACCTCGGCGCCGCCGCATGGACCGGCCATGAGGCCGGGGACGCCACGTACGTGTGGCCGTCGATGTTCTCCCGCGTCGCCGACGAATACGACCGTCGCTTCGGCCTCGACGACGCCCACTTGCACGCGATCGCGGCGCTGAATTTCGCCAACGCCAAGCGCAACCCCAACGCCCAGACCCGCGACTGGGCGGTCCCCGATCTGGTCACCGGCGGCAGCGACGACGCGGTCAACCCGCCCACCGAGGGCCGGATCCGCCGCTACGACTGCAGCCAGATGACCGACGGCGGCGCGGGCGTCGTCCTGGTCAACGACGACTTCCTGCGCGACCACCCCGGCGTGCGCCCAATCGGGCTGATCGAGGGCTGGGGTCACCGCACCGTCGGCTTGGGGCTGCAACAGAAGCTCGACCGCGACGCGGCCAACCCCTATGTACTGCCCCATGTTCGGGGTGCCGTGCACGACGCGTTCGGCCGCGCCGGCGTCGGCCTCGACGATCTCGACGGCATCGAGGTGCACGACTGCTTCACCCCCAGTGAGTACCTGGCCATCGACCACATCGGCCTGACCGGGCCGGGCGAGTCCTGGAAGGCGATCGAGAACGGCGAGATCGAGATCGGCGGCCGGCTTCCGATCAACCCCAGCGGCGGTCTGATCGGTGGCGGCCACCCGGTGGGCGCGTCCGGCATCCGGATGATGCTCGACGCCGCCAAACAGGTCAGCGATCTCGCCGGCGGCTACCAGGTTGACGGCGCGCGCCGCTTCGGCACGCTCAATTTCGGCGGAAGTACCGCAACCACAGTCAGTTTCGTGATCAGATCGGCAGACGATGGACACTGAGATCGTCGGCAAGTTCCTGTCGACGCTACCCGAGGACGACGACCACCCCTACCGCACCGGCCCCTGGCGGCCGCAGACCACGGAGTGGCGCGACGACGACCTCACCATCGTCGACGGCGAGATCCCCACCGACCTGGACGGGGTGTACCTGCGCAACACCGAGAACCCGCTGCACCCGGCGCTGAAGGCGTATCACCCCTTCGATGGTGACGGCATGCTGCACATCGTCGGCTTCCGCGACGGAAAAGCGTTCTACCGCAACCGGTTCATCCGCACCGACGGGTTCGAGGCGGAGAACGCCGCGGGCGGTCCGCTCTGGCCCGGCCTGGCCGAACCGTTGTCGCTGGCGAAGGTCGACTACGGCTGGGGCGCACGCACCCTGATGAAGGACGCCTCCAGCACCGACGTCGTAGTGCACCGCGGCACCGCGCTGACGAGCTTCTATCAGTGCGGAGACCTGTACCGCGTGGACCCGTACTCCGCCGAGACGCTCGGCAAGGAGACATTCAACGGTGGGTTCCCGGGCGACTGGGGTGTCTCAGCCCATCCGAAGGTCGACGACCGCACCGACGAGATGCTGTTCTTCAATTACTCCAAGAATGCGCCGTACATGCACTACGGCGTCGTCGACGCCAACAACGACCTGGTGCACTACACCGACGTGCCGCTGCCCGGCCCGCGGCTACCGCACGACATGGCGTTCACCCGAAACTACGTGATCCTCAACGACTTCCCGCTGTTCTGGGATCCGGAGCTGCTGCAGCGCGACGTGCACATGGCCCGGTTCCACCGCGACATACCGTCGCGGTTCGCGGTGCTGCCCCGGCGAGGCACGAGTAGCCAGATCCAGTGGTTCGAGGCCGACCCGACGTTTGTGCTGCACTTCGTCAACGCCTACGAGGACGGCGACGAGATCGTGCTGGACGGCTTCTTCCAGGGCGATCCCGAGCCGACCGACAACGGTACCGGCACCAAGTGGCAGCGGGCGTTCCGGTTCCTCGCGCTGGACCGCATGCAGGCCCGGCTACACCGCTGGCGGCTCAACCTCGTCACCGGCGGACTCACCGAAGAACCGTTGTCGGACAGCATCACCGAGTTCGGCATGATCAACACCGGCCACCTCGGCGAGCCGTACCGCTACACCTGGGCGGCCAGCGGCAAGCCGGGCTGGTTCCTGTTCGACGGCCTGGTCCGTCACGACGTCCGCACCGGCGCCGAGGAACGCTATTCCTTCGATGACGGGGTCTACGGCAGCGAAACCGCGATGGCGCCCCGCGTCGGCAGCCGGGGCGAGGACGACGGCTACCTGGTCACCCTGACCACCGATATGACCGCAGACGCCTCCTACTGCCTGGTCTTCGACGCGGCTCGGCTGGCCGACGGCCCGGTGTGCAAGCTCAAACTGCCCGAACGGATCTCGAGTGGCACCCACTCCACCTGGGTGGCCGGCTCCGCGCTGCGCCGGTGGCATACCGCCGAATCGGCGGCCGATGCGATCGGTTTGTAGTGACCGCAGTGCATTCCGCCGAGACGCCCACCGTCTTGGCGCCTGACAGTCCCAACGCCATCGGGCGGATGCTGGGGCTGCTCGGCGACGAGTGGAACCTGTTGATCATCCAGCAGGCGCTGCTCGGCGCCAGCCGCTACAGCCAGTTCATGTCGCGGCTGCCGATCTCGAACTCGGTGCTGACCAACCGGCTCCGCACACTGGTCGGCGACTGCCTGCTGACCCGCAAGGTGCATGCCTCGACCCGGGCGCGCACCGAGTACCTGATCACCGGCCGCGGTCGCTCACTGTGGCCGACGATGCTGGCGATCTGGGAGTGGGAACGCAACTGGGTCACCGAACATCGGGAGACCTTGCCCGCGATGCGCCACGCGCCGTGCGGGTCGGATTTCGCACCGTTGTTGCGCTGCAACACCTGTCACGCCGTCGTCACCGGATCCGAGGTGGAGTTGGCCCTCGGACCGAGTGGCGACTGGGCCCGGTCCGCGCCGGCCGCCTCGACGCGGCGCCGCTCGGAATCGGACGGCAGCGCGCGCCAGGCCGGGCTGTTCCCCGAGACCATGAGCGTCTTCGGCAATCGTTGGGCCGCAGCGCTTTTGGTGGCGGCATTTCTCGGCACCTCCCGCTTCACCGATTTCCAGACCCAGCTCGGGGCCCCGCCCAGCCTGCTGGCCGAACGGCTCCAGACGTTCTGCGCCCTTGGCGTGTTCACCACGTCGCCTGCGGACCGGTCCGGACCGGAGCGGGCCGCCTACCTGCTGACCGACAAGGGTCGGGCGTTCTTCCCGGTGTTGACCGCCGCACTGCAGTGGGCGCAATGGTGGTTCCAGGCGCCAGAGGGTCCGGCCGTGGTGATGACCCACCACGACTGCGGGGCCGAGTTCACCGGTGAACTGGCCTGCGACCGGTGCACCGAACGGCTCACCGGGGCCGAGGTCGGCACCGTCGCTATTTAGCCGGGATTATCTGGAATCCCTTGAGGATCATCGCCGAATCGGCTGCGTACGTGGGGTTGTCGGGCTTAATCGTCTGCACGGTCAATGTGCTGACGTAGTTCACGTCACCGTCGTTGAAGACCACCGCCAGCGAGGTCGCGGTGCGGGCCGGGATCTTGCCCATCGCCGGGGCGGTGTACGTCGTGGACTGGGCCGTCGACCCGCAGATCGTCGCCGAACTGGTCTTGAGGTCCGTCACCTTCAACCGCGCCACCAGCTGCTTGTTCTGAATGTCGAGGATCTGCTGGGCGTTGCCCTCCTTGGCGGCCACCTTCTGCAGGGTGACGACCGCGTTCGGCGTGAATCCGTCCTCGGCCAGCGCCGGGTTGCGGATGGCGAACCGGATGGATTCGGAGTCCAATTTGTCGGTGCGTTCCCAGCCCTGTGGCTGCGGCAGCCGTAGCCTCGGCTCCTGGTCGGTTCGGGTGGGGACGTCGACGAGCGGCGCCGACACCTCGGCGCATTTGGCCGCGACCGGCTTGTTGTCGTCGGAACAGCCCGTGATCGTCACCGCCAGTGCGGCCGCCAGTACGGCCGACACAATTCCCGTCGCCTTGCGCAAAGTCATCCCTTCGAAAGCCCGGCCCAGCCTACCGGTGGCGGGGGAAAATCCGGTCGGAAAGTATTAGCACTCGCCACCATCGAGTGCTAATCTGGCCGTGCACAGTAAAGCTGCCCGCCAGGGTGGTGGGCTTGCGTTCAGCGATGCAGGAGGTGAGTACTGTGCTCCGCTTCGATCCGTTCAATGAACTTGAAGCCATGACCCGGGGACTGCTGCCCAGCCAAACCGGAACCGATCGCAGCCCCCGATTCATGCCGATGGACCTCTACAAGGTCGAGGACCATTACGTCCTGACCGCCGACCTTCCCGGTGTGGATCCCGGTTCGATCGACGTCAACGTCGACAACGGCACGCTCACGCTGACGGCGCACCGCTCGGCCCGCTCCGAGGACTCGGTGCAGTGGCTGACCAGCGAGCGGTTCTTCGGCACCTACCGTCGCCAGTTGGCACTCGGCGAAGGTATCGACACCGCCAAGATCTCGGCCACCTACGAGAACGGTGTTCTGACGGTGACGATCCCGCTGGCCGAGCGCGCCAAGCCACGCCGCATCGAGGTCACTCGCTCCGGCGAAAACAAGCCGATCGAGCCGACGACCATCGAAGCGGGCTGAGGCCCAACCGATTCCGTGACGTTCCGTGCTCAGCCGCCAGCTTCGGCGGCTGAGCACGGACACGTCGTATTCTGGCGGCACATCATGGTTCAGCCGGCGAGATCGAGGACATCTGAGGGTCGGCCGAGATAGAACCCCTGGCCGTATTCGATGCCGAGGCCGATCAGCGTCTCGAGCTGGCTCGGCGTCTCGATCGCCTCGGCCACTGTCTTCGCCCGTAATTCGGAGGCAAGGGATTTCAGTGCCGTCGCCATTGCCCGCTTGACCGGATCGTCGTCGATGCCGGCGATCAACTCTCCGTCGATCTTGATGATGTCGGGACGTAGCCGCAACAACTGGGTGAAGTTGGCGTATCCGGCGCCGGCATCGTCGACCGCGATCGATACGCCGCGGTCCCGCAACGGTTTCAAACCGGACTCGAGATCAGCGGGAAATGGCTCGTGCTCGGTGATCTCGACGATCAACGCCCGGTCCTGGGCCGCGAGCGTGTCGTGAATCGCCGGCTCCAGCGCCGCGCTCGGACTCAGGTTGACGGCTACCGGACAGTCATCGGGGATCGGATGCGCCGCCTTCAAGATCGTGCACAGCGCGGCATATTCCAGGTCGACGCCGCGGCCGAGTCGCCGGGCAGCGCCGAACCAGTGCATCGGCGTCAGATCCGATGACTCGGGAAACCTCATCAGCCCCTCGTAGGCGGCGGTGGTGCCGTCTTCCAGACGGACGATGGGCTGGAAGACCGCCCGGAGCGCATCCGGCTGAGCCAGAACTGCGTCGAGCCGTTCTTGCAGACTCGCGGTCTCCACCGCTTCGGGAACCATCACCGAGGCGACGAACCGCGCCGTGAGCGCGCGTTGCCCCCGCTCGTCGCCGTCGGTCATCACCTGAGTCAACAGCTCCGACAGTTGCAGCTGGGCGCCGACGAGGGCCGAAACGAACTCGCTGATCGCCAGTAGCGCGTCGACGTCGGAGTCAGTGAATGCACCGACGGTGGTGGCCGCCAGCAGCAGTGAACCGATCGGGTCGCCGTTGTACTTCAGCGGAATCACCGCCCATGACCGGGTGCCCCACTGCTTGTTGGTCGCGCGGACGCGTGCCGACAGCCGATCGTCGATCAGCGCATCGTGGATCAACATCGGATGGTTTTCCCGTGCCGCAAGGCCCTGAAAACTGGTGTCCCTGGGCACCACGAAACCCGTCGTCGCCGCGAGCACGCCGTGCGCGGACACGGTCACGTACGCGTCATCAGAGCCGCGGAGCAGCGTGACGGCGGCGCCGTCGGCGGCATGCATGAACGCGCTCACCTGTTCGGCGACACGACCGACCAACTGCGCCGGGTCCATCGAGGCGGTCAGTGCCCGAACCAGTCGCTCCACAGCACCCCCATCTCCGCGCCGCTGGAGGCCATGGCGCCGTGAGGCGTATTTCTCAGTCCATGCACGACAGTACTGGGTGGACGGGTGATATCCGTCAAGAATGGCGGCTGAGCCGGAACGTCAGGTTGTTGCGCACCGCAGGCCATTCGATGTCCAGGATGGAGTAGACCACGGTGTCCCGGCGGGATCCGTCGGGCAGCAGTTGATGGCTGCGCAGCACGCCGTCGAGCTTGGCGCCGAGGCGCTCGATCGCCGCCCTGCTGACCTGATTGAAAAAGTGGGTGCGGAATTCCACCGCAACGCAACCGAGTTCGTCGAACGCATGGGTGAGCAGCACCAGTTTCGCCTCGGTGTTGACCCCGGTCCGCCGCGCCGCCGCCGAGTGCCAGGTGTGGCCGATCTCGAGCCTGCGGTTGGCGGCGTCGACGTGGAACAGACTCGACGAGCCGACGACCACCCCGTCGGTGCGTCTGCGGATCACATAGGTCACGCCTTCGTCGGCGTCCTGCATCGCCCGCATCCGGCTCACCCACGCCGCGGCGGTCTCCGGCGTCGGCGCGCTGGTGAACCACAACTCGCCGACGTCGGCCGCGGCGGCGGCGATCTCGGGAACGTGGGATTCGTGCAGCGGCTCGAGGGAAACCCATTGCGCGCCGGTCAAAGTGACCGGTTCGACGAATCGGCTCATCTGCGGCGCACCAATGCGGTGATCAACGCCCACACCGAGCAGATCACTGCGCCCGCCGCGCACACCGCCCCGATGTAGAAGCCGTACGCCGCCGACACCGATCCGCTGACGTTGAGGTGGTAGTACCAGTAGGTCAGCACGCCGAGCAGCATCGAGATCACCAACGCCGCCGCGGCGGCCAGGCGCGGGGACAGGTTGCGCGCCACCATCGCACCGGTGACGATCAGCGCCGAGGCCAGCAGCACGATCAACTGACCGGCGCCGAATCGTGGCGGCAGCACGATGCTGCCGACGGTGCCGCCGATGGCGCTGGCCCGGCCACCGCCCGCGACCGAGGTCGTCAACCACGGCAGCCAGGCGCTGACGGCCAGGACCGCCGCGCAGAGCGCGACGAACCAGCCCGCGCGCAGGTGTGCCATGGTCCGACCCTAACCCGCCGCATCCAACACGCCGGGGTGCCGCATCGACAACGTCCGGTCCAGATCCAGCCGGGACAAGAACTCGTCGTCGTGGCTGACCACGATCACCGCGCCGCGGTAGGCGCGCAGCGCGTCGACCAGCTGGTCCACGCTGGCCAGGTCGAGATTGTTCGTCGGCTCGTCGAGCACGATCAGCTGCGGCGGCGGATCGGCCAGCAGCAACCGCGCCAGCGCCACCCGGAAGCGTTCTCCGCCGGACAGGGCCGCCACCGGCCGGTACACCGAGTCACCACGCAGCAGGAACCGGGCCAGCCGAGTGCGCACCAGGGCGGTGTCGGCGTCTGGCGCCCCGGCACGCACGTTGTCCAGGACGCTGGCCTGCTCGTCCAGGCCGTCGATGCGCTGCGGCAGGTAGCCGATCCGGTCGGTCAGCACGCGACCCGCGGTGCCGGCGATCAGACCCTCCAGCAGCCGGGTCTTGCCGATGCCGTTGCGGCCGACGACGGCGATACGCTCCGGACCCATCACCACCAATGGACCACGTACACCCGGTAATTCGGCGATCCGGCGGCTGGCCGGCACATCGGGATCGGGCAGGTCGACGCGAATGTGCTCGTCGCTGCGCAGCCTCGCTTCGGCCGCCTGCAGCGCGTCGGCGGCCTCGGCCGCCGAGGCGTCGAGCCCGGTGCGTAATTTGCCCGCCGCCACCTCGGCGGACGAGGCCCAATTGTTCATCACGATCTTCGGTGCGCGCTTGTTGGCATAATCCTTATGCGCCTTGCGATTTCGACGTGCAAGCTTGGTCTCGGCGGCGGCGCGCTGACGCTTCTGCGCGCGCACGCTCTGCTCGGCGGCGGATACCGCCTGCGCCGCCGCGGCCTGCTCGGTGTCCAGCTGGGCGCGGAATTCGCGGTAGGGACCGCCGAAGGAGGTGAGCCGGTGGTTGTGCAACTCGGCGGTGTGGTCCATCCGGTTCAGCAGCGCGACATCATGACTGACGATCACCAGCGTTCCCGGCCAGTCCGCGATCAGGTCGAACAACCTGGCCCTGGCGTCACGGTCGAGGTTGTTCGTCGGTTCGTCGAGCAGCGTGATCGCCGCGGCCTGCAGCCGAAGTGCGGTGACCGCCAACAACATCGCCTCCCCGCCGGAGAGCTGCCCGACGGTCCGGTCCAGATCGTCAGGCCCCATGCCGATGACGCCCAGCAACTCGGCGGCCCGGTCCGCGACGTCCCAGTCCTCGCCGATCACCTCGAAGTCGCGTTCGGTCGCCGAGCCGGATTCGATCGCCCGCAGCGCGGCCAGTTGCGCTCCGACACCGAGTACGTCGGCGATCGACACGGCGACGTCGAGCGTCAGCGTCTGCGGCAGGTAGGCGACGTCACCGCCGGTGCGGATCCGGCCCGCCGTCGGAGTGAGGTCACCGGCGATCAGCCGCAGCAGCGTCGACTTGCCGCTGCCGTTGGCGCCGACCAGGCCGGTGCGGCCGGCGGGCAGAGTGGCGCTCAGGCCGTCAAGCGCGACGGTTCCGTCCGGCCAGGCGAAGTCGAGGTCGATCAGTGTGATGGCGAAGTCGGTAGGCATGGGTCTCCCAGTGGTGGTCGGCGAGCAGGTGAGCTGCGCTGTGATCCACGACGGGGACCCTCCTCACTGGACGAAAGACTTCAGAAGACGTCAACGGGCGCCACGGTAATGGCCCAACACCGACGCCGGCAACCGATTTATCCCTACGCTGTGCCCATGACGGATCTCCCCGACTGGGTTCGCGAGCTCGAGCTGGGACCCCATCCCGAAGGTGGCTTCTTCCGCGAGACCTGGCGCAGTGACCTGATTATCGGCGAATCCGCCCTGCCGCCGGACTACAACGGACCGCGTAACGCCGGTACCGCGATCTACTTCGTGCTGCTGCCCGGCCAGCAGTCCGCCTGGCACACGGTGCGCAGCGCCGAATTGTGGTTCTATCACCGCGGCAGCCCGCTGCTGCTCGATATCGGTCCGGAAAAGGACAGCGCCACAACGGTTCTGCTGGGCCCCGATATCGTCGCCGGTGAACAGCCGCAGGTACTGGTGCCGCCCGGCCACTGGCAGCGCGCCCGTCCGCGCGACGACGAGCCGACGTTGGTCAGCTGTGTGGTGGTGCCGGGCTTCGACTTCGCCGACTTCGCATTGGCCCCACCTACCGACTGACGCTCCGCAGCACGTCGAACGCGGCGGCGACGAGTTCGGCGTTGCCCGGGGCCGGTGACCCGTCCGGCAGCGTCACGGTGTCTTCCAGCCCGATGCGGGTCTGCACGCCGCGCAGTCCCGCGTGGGCCAGCAGCGGCCAGCAGCTGTCGTCCAGGCCGTGCAACAACGCCGGCGCCGGCGACTCGGCCCGCCGGATCCTCGCCAGCAGGTCGTCGGCGGTCGCGGTGTCCCCGTCGGCCGGGAGTTCCACCATCACCCGAAGGCAGTGCGGGGCCAGGGGCGAACTCGCCCAGGATTCGGCGGCGTCGGCATGAAAGATGCCCGCCTCCACCCCGATGCCCCGGCTCAGCAGCAGCTCCGCCAGATCCTGGGCGCCGGGCTCATGCCAGTTGACGGAGGCGAAGTCCGGCAGCACGGTCCAGGACTCGACGGCGCGCAACCGGCGCTGCGGATCGGGCAGCGCCCAGAATCCTGTCGTCACTCCCAGCGGCAGCCCCGGCACCGCGTGCCGGACAGCGCTGACCGCCGCGCCCACCGTCTCCGGTTCGAGCGAGTCGACCCCGTCGGCGGTCTTGGGGTGCAGATGCACCGCCATGGCTCCGGCAGTGTGCGCGGCAACGGCGGCGGCGGCCAGTTGCTGCGGCGACACCGGGAGTCCGGCGTGCTGGTCGGGGGTGCGAGCGCCGTTGATGCAGGCTTTGACGTAGGGGGCAGGGGGTACGGAGGCCATGACGTCATTCTCACCCGCCATGGCGAGACTTTCCGAAGTAGCGTTCCCCTATGCGGGGCCACACCATCGTCTGCGGTGACGACGCGCTCGGGTTGCGGATCATCGACGAGCTGAACAATGCCGGGGTCGGTGTCGCGATCTCGCAGGCACCTGAGGATCTCGAGGGCGCCGGGATCGCCACCGCCGATGCGGTGATCTGCGCTGACGACGACGATGCGCTCAATCTGGAGATCGCGCTGCTCGCACGGCAGGCCAACCCGAGGGCGCGCATCGTGGCTCGGCTGTCGAATGCGGTACTGCGTGAGGCCATGGCCGACGGGAACGGGCCCGGCGCCATCCTCGACGTCGCCGACCTGGCAGCGCCGTCAGTGGTCGAAGCGCTGTTGAAGCGGACCACCCACACCATCTCGGTGGCCGGGGTGGACTTCGTCGTCACCGGGGCCACCGCGCGCCAGGACGGCAGCCTGCGGGAGATCTTCGGCGACCTCGCCCCGGTCGCGGTGATCCGCGGCGAAGGATCGGACAATCCCGGCGAGGTCATCGCGTGTCCGGGCCGCGACATACAGGTTCGCGCGGGTGACTGGACGGCGATGATCGGCACCGTCGACGAACTCGCCGACCGGGGTATCGAAGTCGCCAAGCCGATACCGGCGTCGCCGCGGGCGCGGCCGCTGTTCGTCCGGATCTCCGACGCGGTCCGGGCGTTCGCCGACGACTTGAACCCGATGTTCTACCGCGCGCTCGCGGTGTCCGCCACCTTGCTGGTCGGCTCGACGATCATGTTGCGCTTCGCCTATAAGCAGCCAGGGATGGATTGGATCGACGCGCTGTACTTCTCCGCGGAGACCATCGCGACCGTCGGGTACGGCGACTTCAACTTCCTCGATCAACCCGACTGGCTGCGCTTGTGGGGCGTCGTGATGATGTTCGCCGGCGTCGCCACCACCGCCATCGTGGTCGCGTTCGTGGCCGATGTGCTTCTCTCGCATCGTATTTCGCAGGCCGCCAGTAAGCAGAAGGTGCGTCACCTGCAGCGCCACATCGTGGTGGTGGGCCTCGGGTCGTTCGGGATCGGGGTGGCGGCGGTGCTCAAAGCGGCCGGGCACGACGTGGCCGTGATCGAACGCGACGAGGACAACCGCTACCTGTCTGCCGCGGCCGAACTGGGTGTGCCGGTGATCTTCGGTGACGCCACCTTGCGCCAGACGCTGGAGGCCGCCCGTATCGACGACGCCCGCGCGGTCGCGGTGCTCACCCAGGACGACGTGGTCAACATCGAGACGGGCATCGTGGTGCGCGAGATGCTCGGTCCGCGAGCACTTCCCGAGATCCAGCGCCCTGACGTTCCGATCGTGCTGCGGATCTACGACCGGGCGCTCGGATCGGCGGTCGGCACGCGGTTCCAGTTCGAGTACGTCCGTTCGACCGTCGACCTGGCCACGCCGTGGTTCATCGGTGAAGCGATGGGCCTCGATGTGCTGGGGACGTTCTCGGTCGGGCAGCGGTCGTTCATGGTGGGTGCGGTGCAGGTTCAGCCCGGCAGCGAACTGGACGGCATCCGGATGTTCGAGCTGTCGACCCAGACCCGGGTCATCGCCATCGCGCGGGCGGAGACCCCGCTGCGGCTGCATCCGCGCCGCGACACCCAGCTGATCGCCGGCGACACCGCCTACCTCGTCGGCCCCTACCGCGAGTTGATCGCCACCCTGCGCAAGGGGCAACAGGCGTCGCACCCGGGGACGATCAACGGGCCGATACAGACAGGTTGATCACCTACCCTCTGCTCATGACGCAGTCGGGTGAGCAGGTGACGAGGCGCGACGACATCCGTCGCCGCCTCGAGGAGCGCTACCGGCGCCTCGCGGAGTCCCGCCGCCTGAGCCCGATCACGGCGCTGGTTGCGCGGTACAACGACATCGACGGCGGCACCCAGGGAGCCGTGGTGTCCACCCAGCTGTTCACCACGGTCATTCCGTTGATGATCATCGGCTTCAGCTACCTACACGGGTTCGCCGACAACGCCAGTCCCGGCACCATCTTCACCCGCCAGTTCGGCCTCGAACATCCGCTGTCCGACCGGTTGCGGGAAGCGTTCGGCAATTCGGCGGGGCTGCGGGCGGATTGGACGTTGATCGGGGTCGCGAGCTTCCTCGTCTGGGGCATCCCGATGGCGGCCTCGGTCGCGACGATCTTCGGCAAGGCCTGGCGCCGCGAGCAGTACAGCGTGATGACCCGGTTACTGCGCGGCACAGCATGGTTCGCGTTGTATCTCGTCACCATCGCGGTGCGGGAGCGGATCATGTTCGGCCATCACCACCACGGTCTCCCCCGCGCACTGTTGTTCGTCGTGGGACTGTTGCCGGTGTGGCTGTTCTGGTCGCTCACCCCGGCCCTGCTGGTGCGCGACGGCGGCCGGGGCTTGCGTCCGCTGGCCCTGGCCGGCCTGGCCGGCGTGGTCATCGACGGCGTCGTGATCCCGCTGGGCTCCCGCCTGGTATTCCCCTCGCTGCTGCACGACTGGGATGGGTTCGGCCCGATCGGCGTGGCGATGGCCCTGCTGATCTGGTGCGGCGCGGTGGGCACCGGCTGGGTGCTGACGGCCTGCGTGGGTGCGGTGCTGTGGGAACGCAACGCACCTTCGAAGATGGTGGTCGATTCCCAGATCGCCTAGGCCAGTCGCAGCACGCGTAGGGCGTTCTCCTTGAGGATCTTGCGCGCCACCGCGGGGTCGATGCCGAGCGCCTCGAAGTCCTGCCGCCAGCGGTCCAGCGCGATGTAGGGGTGATCGGTGCCGAACAGGGCCTTGGTGCCGAGCTGCCGCTTCAGGGCCGAAACGAGTTGCGGCGGGAAGTATTTGGGCGACCACCCGGACAGGTCGATGTACACGTTGGCTTTGTGCGACGCGATCGCGATCTGCGAGTCGACCCACGGCACCGCCGGGTGGGCCATCACGACGGTGAGCTCGGGGAAGTCGGCGGCGACGTCGTCGAGCAGCATCGGATCGGAGTAGCGCAGCTTGATTCCGTGCCCGCCGGGCAGCGCCGACCCCAGTCCGGTCTGGCCGGTGTGAAACAGTGCGGGCACGCCCGCAGCGGCGATCGCCTCGTAGATCGGATAGCACCGGCGATCGTTGGGTTCGAAGCCCTGCAGGCTGGGGTGGAACTTGAAGCCCTTGACCCCATAGTCGCCGGTCAGCTCGGCCACCCGCCGCACCGCGTCGGAATCCCATGGGTCGACGGACCCGAACGGGATCAGGACGTCGTTATTGCGCACCGTCCCCTCGATCAGCTCCTCGACCGAGTTGGGCCGGCGCCCCGACACCGTGTGGGCGTCGATGGTGAACACCACCGCGGCGGTGTTGTGCTGGCGGTAGTGCGCGGCGAGGTCGTCGACGCGGGTGAAGTAGTCGGCACCGAGCTTGAAGTACCGGCCGGTGGCCTCGGCCAGCTCGTCGTCGTAGGCGCAGTGGCCGCTCGAGTCGACCTCGACATGGGTGTGGAAGTCGATGGCGTCCACTGCCGAGAGGTCGATCGCGGGTTCGTACCTGACCGTCACCGACGCAGTCTAGGAGAGCTCGGCGCTCCTCCGTGGATTTCAGGACCAAAGTCCCTACCGGCCGGTAACCCTCCCGGGCTTCACTGCTGTGTGCTCAAGGTGTTCCTGGTCGACGACCACGAAGTCGTGCGCCGCGGTTTGGCGGACCTTCTCGGCGCCGATGCCGAACTGACGGTGGTCGGCGAGGCTGCGACCGTGGCTGAGGCACTGGCCCGTATCCCGGCCGCCGCGCCCGATGTCGCGGTGCTCGACGTCCGGCTGCCCGACGGCAGCGGGATCGATCTGTGCCGGGATCTGCTGGCCGCCAACGACGACCTGCGCTGCCTCATCCTGACGGCGTTCACCGACGAGCAGTCCATGCTCGACGCGATCCTGGCCGGCGCCAGCGGCTACGTGGTCAAGGACATCCGCGGGATGGCCCTGGCCGAGGCGATCAAGACCGTCGGAAGTGGAAAGTCGTTGTTGGACAACCGCGCCGCGGCCGCCCTGATGTCACGCCTGCGCCGGGACACCGAGCAGGACGAGCGGTTGCGGGATTTGTCGTCCACCGAACGCACCCTGCTGCAGCTGTTGGGCGAGGGCCTGACCAACCGGGAGATCGGCCAGCGGATGTTCCTGGCCGAGAAGACCGTGAAGAACTATGTGTCGCGGCTGCTGCTCAAGCTCGGCTTCGCCGGGCGCACCCAGGCGGCGCTGTTCGCCGCCGAGAATCTGGGCCGCCACGAGCCCGGCCCGGTGATCGCGCCCTAGGTCAGACGGAGATCTCGACGGCGGGTTGCAGGACGAACGTCGCGCGGCAGGAGCGTTCGACGAACAGCGGCACGAATTCCCGGATCCTGGCGTCGTCGAACCGGCGGTAGGTACTGTCCACCGTCTCGGTGATGATGTGGTCCGGCACATACGGGAACGATTCGGTCAGGCGGCTGACCACCTGATCGATCTGGCGCTGCTCTTCAGCACGTTCCACGCCGGACATCATCGGACGAAATACGCGGTTTGCGCAACTATCGGCACCACGGCGGATGGCGGGTTGATAGCGGGTTGATGAACAGCGAGCGGTGACAGTTGTGTCGTTCCACCCGGTGCGCGCGCCGTCATCCGGTCGGATACAGTTCGGCCGTGACCTCACCGAGCAATGTGGACGCGGGCGACCAGACGCCCGAGTCCGCGAATCGCCTTCAGGCCGAACATCTCCGGGAGATGCTGTTGGCCCAGTGCGAGCAACTCGACGCTGACCTCGCCACCTACGGCTTGGCGCTCGAGCGTTACCAGCGGCGCGGTGAGCAGACGCAGGCGCGGCGTATTCGCGGCATGATCCGCGCTGCCGAACGCGAGCGTCGCTCGGTGCAGGATCTGATCACCGGGCTGGAGTGCCGGTTCCTGGTCACGGAGACCGCTCGCGGCGAGCAGGCCCGGCGCATCCCCGGCCTGGGCGCCGCCCGCCAGAGCGCGCCACGCGTGCATCCCTACCCGACCCCGCACCGGGTCATCAGGAACTAGCGCTCGGACGGACGCGAAGGCTACGACGGAGCAAAGACGGCCACAAAGCGGTTCAGCGACTCCTTGATGTCGCCCTTCAGCGCGCCGGCCACGACCATGCCGATCGGGCCGAACAGTGCCGCGCCGCCCAGGTGCACGTCCATGGTCACCACCGAGGTGCTGGCGTCCTTGTCGTTCGCCCGCACCTTGCCGATCAGCTTGACCTTGACCCCGCCCACACCGGCGCCGTTGAGCGTCATGGCCTCCGGCGCCTTGAAGTGGACGATCTCCCACTTCACCCGGTTGGGCATGCCCTTGACCTCGACGATGGATTCCACGACGGTGCCCTTTTCGAGCGTCTCGGGCAGCTTCGAGCGCCACACCCGGTGGATGGTCAGCCAGTCCTTGTAGCGCGAGAGGTCGGAAGCGTGCTGCCACGCCTGCTCGGGCGGTAATGGAACGTCTACGGATACAGAGAGTTTCGCCATAGGTCAGCTTGGTTCGTCGCCCTTGTCGGTGCGGTTGGAGTCGACGTAGTTCTTGGCGGCATCCTGCACCTTGTCGACGGTGCCGGAGTACTTGCCCTGCGTCTTCTGGTCGATGATGTCGCCGGCCTTGTCGATGGCCTGGCCCACCTTGTCGGCATTCTCACCCAAGACTTCCTTGGTCTTGCCGAGGGCTTTGTCGAGGAATCCCATCGGTCAATCTTGCACCGCGGGCTCGGTCCGCCACAACATCCGCCGTTCGCCCAGCACCCGGCCCTGCACCCACCAGGCCACCTCGACCAGACCGGCGGCGAGCAAACCCATAGCCAGACCTGTCGAGGTGATCTCCAGATTGGACGGGTCGAGCATGAACGCCTTACGCGCCGCCGGTATGGCGAAGATCACCACATAGGCCAGTCCGGAGGCGGCCACCAGTGCCACCCGCCACCACTGGTAGGGCCGGGCGACCACCGCGAGCACCCAGACCGCCCCCATCAGCAGGGTGATCAGCGCGGCGGTCGAGGCCTGGGTCTGCTCGGTCACCGTCGCGTCGGTCTTGTGATTGGCGATCAGGTAGGACGCGTAGGTCATGACGCCGATCACCACCCCGGACGGCAGTGCCGAGGTCATCACGCGCCGGACGAACCCGGTGTGGGCCCGTTCGTTGTTGGGCGCCAGGGACAGGATGAAGGCCGGGATGCCGATGGTGAACCACGCCGCGATCGTCACGTGGATCGGCTGGAACGGGTAGAGCAGCGAGGGCGTGCCGAACAGCTTGTGGGACAACCCGGCCAATCCCACCAGCAGGGCGAGCAGGACCGAGTAGACGGTCTTGGTGAGGAACAGGTTGGAGACCCGCTCGATGTTCCCGATGACGCGCCGACCCTCGCCGACCACGTAGGGCAGGGTGGCGAATTTGTTGTCCAGCAGCACGATCTGCGCCACCGCGCGCGACGCCGGGGAGCCCGATCCCATCGCCACCCCGATGTCGGCATCCTTGAGCGCCAGCACGTCGTTGACGCCGTCGCCGGTCATCGCGACGGTGTGGTCGCGCGACTGCAGGGCGTGCACCATGGCCCGTTTCTGGTCGGGGCGCACCCGGCCGAACGTGGTGTAGGTGGCCATCGTTTCGGCCAGGGCGTCGGTGTCCGTCGGCAGCCGGCGGGCGTCCATCGTCTCGCCGTGCAGGCCCAGCGCCCCGGCCACCGCCGCCACCGACACCGCGTTGTCGCCCGAGATCACCTTGACCGAGACATGCTGCGAGGCAAAGTATTCCAGCGTATCCCGGGCGTCTGGGCGGACCCGCTGCTCGAGCACCACCAGCGCCACCGGGGTGAGCTGCCCGGGCGCATCCGGACTGTCCACGGGCAGGTTGCTGGCGCCGAGCAGTAGTACCCGCATGCCGCGCGCGCCGATCTCCTCGGCCTGCGCGGCGGCCGGCGAGTCAGGGTCCAGCAGGACGTCAGGGGCACCGATCAGCCAGTTCCCCTGCTCGGCGTAGGACACCCCGCTCCACTTCGTGGCGGACTTGAACGGGGCTGCGGCCGTTGCGGTCCAGCCCGGCGCGTGCGGATAGGCCTCGGCGATCGCCTGCATACTGGCGTTGGGCTTGGGGTCGTCGGCGGCCAGTGCGGCCAGCACGTCGGCCACCCGCTGGTCGTCCTGGCTCAGCGCGGTGACCTCGGCCAGCCGCATGCCGTTCTCGGTCAGGGTGCCGGTCTTGTCCGCGCAGACCACGTCGACGCGGGCCAGCCCTTCGATGGCGGGCAGTTCCTGCACCAGACATTGCCTGCGCCCCAACCGGATAACCCCGACCGCGAACGCGATCGACGTCATCAGCACCAGGCCTTCGGGAACCATCGGCACCAGGGCACCGACCATCCGCAGCACCGACTCCCGCCAGCCCACGTCCGTCGTGAACAGCTGGGTGTAGATGACCAGCAGCCCGGTGGGCCACAGCAGGTAGGTGATGAACTGAAGGATCTTGTTGATGCCGCTGCGCAGTTCGGATTTGACCAGGGTGAACTTGCTGGCCTCCTCGGCGAGCTTGGCGGCGTAGGCTTCCCGGCCGACCTTGGTGGCGCGGTAGGCGCCGGTGCCGGCGACCACGAAGCTGCCCGACATGACGGTGTCGCCGGTGTGTTTGGCGATCGGGTCCGCCTCGCCGGTGAGCAGCGACTCGTCGACCTCGAGGTTGGCGGCCTCGAGCAGTTCGCCGTCGACGACGATCTGGTCTCCCGGGCCGAGTTCGATGATGTCGTCGAGCACCACCTCGTTGGGCGGCAACGGTTTTGTGCCCGTCTGGCGGCGCACGGTGGGTCTGGCCTGTCCGACGATGGCGAGGTTGTCCAGCGTTTTCTTGGCGCGCAGTTCCTGGATGATGCCGATGCCGCTGTTGGCGATGATCAGCAGCCCGAACATCCCGTTGATCAGCGACCCGGTGGACAGCACGATCAGCAGCAGCACCCCGAGGATGGCGTTGATGCGGGTGAACACGTTGGCCCGCACCACCTCCGCGACACTGCGCGAGGCGCGGGTGGGGACGTCGTTGGTCTGGCCGGCGGCGATCCGGGCAGCGACGTCGTCTGCGGACAGGCCTGCCGCGACGGCGGCGGTCATCGGGTAAAGGTTCCCATCTTGTCCTCGTCGTAGTACTCGAGGGTCAGCTTGTCGCCGTCGAAGGTCGCCGTGGAAATGCTTCCGGGCGGGAAGTTCTCGGAGGGGAACGTGAACGTGAAGACGTCGCCGTCCCAGTGGCTGAGTTCGAGGGTGTCCGGCCGCGGCCCCAGCGACAGCGTGAGCTTGCCGTCCTTTTCGGCGACCACGGCCGCACCCCAGTAGTCATTGCGATAGGTGCCGGCATACCTGGCGGCGGGCTGGGCCGGGGCCGGGTTGGCCGGCGGTGTCTTGCCTGCCAGCGTGCCGAACGGCTTGTCCATGTCGGCGAACGCATGCGCGTACAGCGCGCGCCAGTCCTGTCGCACCTCGCCGAACTGGACAAGGTCGGCGAATTCGGCGGTCAGCGTCTCCGGGATGCCCGTCGGGGTGGCGTTGGTCAGCGCGACGATCGCGACGTCGGCCGACGGGATGATCACGAAGTTGGTTGCGGCGCCGAGGTCGAACGCCCCGGAATGGCTCAGCTGCACCCGGGCCGCGGACGTGGTACCGACGTTGAACCCGTACCCGTAGAAGCCGGAGCGCATCGCCGGCTCCGTCGGCGGGTTCGACACGATCTGCGGGGACACCGCGGGCAGCAGCGCGGCGGGGTCGACGATCTGCCGGCCGTTGTACTTTCCGTCGGCCAGCATCATCGTCAGCCAGTGGGTGAGGTCGTTCACCGAGGAACTCACCCCACCGGCGGGCGCTTCGGGGTCGGCGTCGCGCTTGTAGAGCGGCTTGTAGGCCCCGTCGATCCGGATATGCCCGACCGCCTTGTCCGCCCTGGCCTCGTAGTCGGCGAACCGGGAGCTGGTCGACGCCATGCCCAGCGGCCGGTAGAGCACCTCGTCGCTGAGGTCCTCCCAGGACTTGCCGGCCGCCACCGCCACCGCCTCGGCGGCTGCGGTCAACCCGAAGTTTGTGTATGCGTAGGAGATTCGGAACGGCGCCAGTGGAAGCTGGCGCAGGCGTTCCAGGATGTAGCGCCGGTCGTAGCCGAGGTCCTCCAGCTGATCCCCGGCGTGGTCGGGCAATCCGGAGCGGTGCGAATACAGGTCGCCCACGGTGACCATCCGGGTGGCGGCCGGGTCCGACAGCGCGAACCACGGCAGCTTGTCGATCACCGGGGTGTTCCAGCCGATGGCGTTCTGGCTGACCTGATGGGCGACCACGGTGGCACCGATCGGTTTGGACACCGACGCGAGCTGGAACACCGTGTCCGGATCGACCTTGTTGGCGGGGTCGTCGGCGGTCCGGGTGCCGTCCTTGACGCCAAAGCCCTTGGCGTACACGGTTTTACCGCCGTGCACCACCGCAACCGCCATCCCGGGGATGCCCGCGGACTTCATCAGGTCGGCGGCGATCCCGTCGAGTTTGGCGACGGCGTTGTCAACGGCGTTGTCCGGCAGCGCCATGGCGGGCACCAGCGGCGGTGGCTGGTCGGACAGCGACGGGCGCGCCTCGGGCTTGGATGCCGGGCCGCTACACGCGGTGAGCGCGGCGACCAGGGCGACGATCGCGGCGCGTGCTGCCAGAGCGGTCATGGGTTGCACCGTAGTGGCTCACAGTTGCCACCACTTGTCTATTGCTTCCGCCGCGCCCGCGACGACCCGGCCACCGGGTCTCGGCACCGCCGCCTGTACGCCGGCATCGTCGGCGGCCGCCAGCATGCGCTCGACCGGCTCGGCCCACGGATGGGGAGCCAGCCGGAACGTGCACCAGTGGATCGGGACCAGCAGCCCGGCGTCGGTGACATCGCGGTGGGCGCGCACCGCCTCCTCCGGGTTCATGTGGATGTCCGGCCAGGACTTGTTGTACGCCCCGATCGGCATCAACGTGAGGTCGAAGGGGCCGTGCTGGGCGCCGATGTCGGCAAAGCTGCGGGTGTACCCGGTGTCGCCGCCGAAGTAGGCGCGGTGCTGCGGGCCGATGATCGCCCACGACGCCCACAGCGTGGTGTTGCGGGACAGGAACCGGCCGGAGAAGTGCCGCGCGGGCGTGCACACCAGGGTGAGGTCCCCGACGCGGACGTCGGCGTTCCAGTCGAGTTCGATGATGCGCTCCGGCGGGACACGCCACTGGCGCAGGTGAGCGCCGACGCCGAGCGGCACGACGAACGGCGCCCGCTGGGTGCGGACCAGCCCGAGCACGGTGTCCATGTCGAGATGGTCGTAGTGGTCGTGGCTGATCACGACCGCATCCAGCGCGGGTAGCGCCTCCAGCGGGGCGGGCACCGGGTGCAGCCGCTGGGGCCCGACGGTGCGCGAGGGCGAGCAGCGCTCACTCCACACCGGGTCGGTGAGCACCCGGTAGCCGTCGATCTCCAGCAGCGCCGTCGAATGGCCCAGCCAGCTGACCGCCAGCGGTTCGGACTCGGTGGCCGCCGGGGTGACCAGCGGCACGGTGCCGTCGGGGCGGCTGGCCGAGCGGCTGGACAACATGTCGAACAGCACGAGGCGGCTTTCCTCGGAGTCCAGCCGCAGCGCGGAGGCGGGCTCCAGGTTGTGGAACACTCCCTCGCGGTAGTTGGGCGAGGCGTCGGCGACCGGCCGGATGTCGGCGGGCCCGGCCCCCAGCGAGGCGGGGGCGTCGTTGAGGGCACGCAGCAGCCACCCGCCGCCGGCCAGCGATGCGGTGCCGGCGGCCAGCCGAAGAGCGGCCCTCAACAAGTCAGGCCCCCTTGAACTCGGCGGCGCGCTTCTCGATGCGCGCCACCTGGGCCTCGATGACGTCCTGACTGCCCCACGCCTTGTCGAACAGTTCCTTGTGGGTGGGCCACTGTTCCTCGTATGCACCGTCGTCGTTGAGCACCCGCTTGGACGCCTGCAGCGACAGTGGCGCCAGCCCGGCGATCTCCTGTGCCCAGGCCTGCGCGTCGGCCAGGTCGCCGAGCCGGTTGGCCATTCCGGTCATCAACGCGGTGTCGGCGTCCAGCTTTTCCGCGCCCAGCAGCATGCCGCGGGCCCGCCCGTAACCGGCCAGCGAGGACAGTCGCCGTACGCTCCAGTTATCCAGCGCCAGACCGTACTTCGCGATCGGGAACTGGAAGTAGGCACCGGGGGCCACCACGCGCAGGTCACAGATCATGGCCAGTTGCACGCCCGCGCCGATCGCGGGCCCGTTGATCGCGGCGATCACCGGCATCGGCGCGGCGTCGATCGCCTTGTTCAGCGCGATGGCCTTGTCGGGGAAATCGGCGGCGAACACGTCTCCGGACAGATCTGCGCCCGCACAAAATACGGTGCCCTGGCCGGTCAGCACGATCACGCGGACGTCCTCGGCAGCGGCCTTCTCCACCGTTTCCCGCAGCGTGTCGACGAGTTCGGAGTTGAGCGCGTTGCGTCGTTCCGGACGCTGCAGCTCGATGGTGGTCACATCCCCCACGCGGTTGATACCGATCATGGTTCGAGGGTACTGGCCCGATAATGTCGTCACGTGACCCGGATCGGGGCTGCCGAACTACGCGACGCCGCGCTGGACCCTGGTTCCTTCCGGAGCTGGGACAGTGCGCCGCTGGATGTCGGAGCCGACGACGCGTACGCCGCTGAGCTGGAGCAAGCGCGCACCAAGAGCGGCTTCGACGAGGCGGTGCTGACCGGCGAAGGCACGATCTACGGCCGTCGGGTTGCGGTGGTGGCCTGCGAGTTCGACTTCCTGGCCGGATCCATCGGGGTGGCCGCCGCCGAACGCGTCACAGCGGCGATCGAACGCGCGACCGCCGAGAAGCTGCCGCTGCTGGCGTCACCGAGTTCGGGTGGCACCCGCATGCAGGAGGGCACCGTCGCGTTCCTCCAGATGGTGAAGATCGCCGCGGCCGTCACTGCGCACAAGCGCGCCCATCTGCCGTACCTGGTGTATCTGCGGCACCCGACGACCGGCGGGGTGTTCGCATCCTGGGGTTCATTGGGCCACATCACCGCCGCGCAGCCCGGTGCGCTGATCGGATTTCTCGGGCCCCGGGTGTACGAGCAGCTCTACGGCGAACCGTTCCCCGCCGGCGTGCAGACCGCGGAGAACCTGTTGCGGCACGGCGTCATTGACGCGGTCGTCGGCATCGAAGCGCTGCGCCCGACGTTGAACCGTGCCCTGAAGGTCATCACCGACGCCCCTGGCTCCTCGCCGGCGGCGCTGCCCGACGAGCCGATCCCGGATGTCCCGGCGTGGGAGTCCGTCGTCGCATCACGGCGACCGGACCGGCCGGGGGTGAGCTGGCTGCTGCGCGAAGGCGCGACGGACCGGGTGCTGCTGTCCGGCACGCACGGCGATGCGGCCACCACGGCACTGGCACTGGCCCGGTTCGGTGATCAGCCTGCCGTCGTCGTCGGCCAGCAACGCGTGGTGGGCGGTGTGGTCGGCCCGGCAGCGCTGCGGGAAGCCCGCCGCGGCATGGCGCTGGCCGCTGGGCTGCGGCTGCCGCTGGTGCTGGTGATCGACACCGCCGGGCCCGCGCTGTCGGCGGAGGCCGAACAGGACGGGCTGGCCGGTGAGATCGCCCGCTGCCTGTCGGATCTGGTCATGCTGGACACCCCGACGGTGTCGGTGCTGCTCGGCCAGGGCAGCGGCGGCCCCGCGCTGGCGATGGTGCCCGCGGACCGGGTGCTGGCCGCCCAGCACGGCTGGCTGGCCCCGCTGCCGCCGGAAGGTGCCAGCGCCATCGTCTTCCGCGACACCGACCATGCCCCGGAACTGGCTGCGGCACAGGGTGTCCGGTCGCTGGACCTGCTGCGCAACGGCATCGTCGACGCGATCGTGCCCGAGCATCCGGACGCCGCCGACGAGCCGGTGGAGTTCGCGCGCCGACTGTCCGTGGCGATCGCACGCGAGATCCATGATCTGCGCGAGACCCCCGCAGAGCAGCGGTACGCCGCCCGGCTTGCGCGGTACCGGCGAATCGGCCTCGAGTCGTGCTGACATCGCACGGAGAGCGAACTTCTCGCCGAATCATCGCTCTCGGTGCGATGTCAACGTTCGGCGCAGTCCAACAACGCGGTCACCTGCTCGTCGGAGGTCTGCCGGAAGTCGTCGTAGCCCTGCCCGACAGCGCTGAAATACCTTGGTGCGCAGGGACATACCACGTCGTCGGCGTAGGAACGCAGCTCGGCGACGGTGTCCGGCGCGCCGATCGGGGCGGCCAACACCACCTTCGCCGCGCCTCGCGCGCGAGCCACCAGGCACGCCGCCCGCGCGGTGGAGCCGGTGGCGAAGCCGTCGTCGACGATCAGCACCACCCGCCCGGCCAGCGGCTGCGGAGTCCGGCCGCCCCGGTAGCGCGCGACGCGGCGGGCCAGCTCGGTGCGCTGCTCGGCCTCCACCTCGCCGATCTCGGCGTCGCTGATCACCACGTGCCGCAGCACCGACTCGTTGATCACCCGCACGCCGTCCTCACCGATCGCACCGAAGGCCAACTCGGGCTGGCCGGGCACACCGAGCTTGCGCACGACCAGCACGTCGAGCGGGGCGGCCAGGGCCTTGGCGACCTCGAAGGCCACCGGCACGCCGCCGCGGGGCAGCCCCAACACCAGGACGTCGCGCCCGCGGTACGCCGTCAGACATGTGGCGAGCCGACGGCCCGCTTCTGCCCGATCGGCGTAGCGCTGCATACCGTCGAGTATCGGCGCGCGGGCGTGATCAGGCTAGAGTCCGAGATCCTTGCTCCGGAGCCAGGGCCGAATGGTTTCGGTGAGCTCGTCCTTGCATTCCACCGGCAGCCAGTGTCCGCCGGTCAGATTCGTCACCGTGAGGTCCGAGCACGCGGCCCGCATCGGGTCGCCCTGGCGATTGCCGGTGATGCTGCAGATGGGATCCCACTCGCCGTTGACGAACAGCACCGGTTGCGACAGTCGGCCGCCGTCGGGTGCCCTACGGGCATAGGCGATGTTGGCCTCGTCGTTGGTGTACCAGGCGCACGGTCCGCGGAACCCGTGCGCTTCGAATGCCTGGACCAGCACGTCGAAATCGTCAGGTGGCCACAGCGCCGGGTCGGCGGCCGTCGGCGGGGCGCGGTGCGCGGACCCGAAACGTCCCCCGTTACGGGTGACCACCGCCGTCGGCGAAACCTTTCCGATCGCGTCAGGGCTGCCGCGCCGGTACACCGAGGCCAACGTGGCCGCGTGGTCTGCGTCCAGATCGGCGACCGCCGCCTCGAAATGCGTTGTGTAGTAACGGTAGTAGTCCCATTGACCGTCGGGGTACTGCTCGACCGGGTAGATCTCCCGATCAACGAGCGGTACCAGGGTGGCCAGACTGTTCGCGTCCGGGAAGTACGCCCACGATGTCAACACGACTCCGCGGCTCCGCTCGGGTTCGTGCGCGGTCAGCGCGCCCGCCACGATGCTTCCCCAGTCGTGGCCGACCCAGATCGCCGCGTCACCACCGAGGTGATCGTGCAATTCCACCATGTCGGCAACAATCTCTTCCATGGCATAGGCGTCGGTGGCCGCAGGCGCCGATGAGCCCCCGTAGCCCCGCAGATCAGGGGCGACGCAGCGCCACCCGTCAGCGGCGAACGCGTCCAGTTGGGCGTGCCAGATCAGCCCGATGCTCGGCCAGCCGTGCAGGAAGATCATCAACGGGCCGTCGGCGGGTCCACTTTCGAGATAGTGCGTCGTATGCCGCGGCGTGCTGGCGGTTCGGGCGATCACGCCAGCGATTCCAGCCAGGCTCGGTGCAACGCGGCGTAGCGGCCTTCCGCGTCGATCAGCTCACTGGGCGGTCCGTCCTCGACGATGCGCCCGTGCTCCAGCACCAACACCCGGTCGGCGATTTCGACGGTCGACAACCGGTGGGCGATGATCAGCGCCGTCCGGTCGGCCAGCACGGTCCGCAGCGCGCGCTGGACCAGCCGCTCGCTGGGGATGTCCAGCGACGACGTCGCCTCGTCGAGGATCAGCACCGCGGGGTCGGCGAGGAACGCCCGAGCGAACGCGATCAGCTGCCGCTGCCCGGCCGACAGCCGCCCCCCGCGGGTGGCGACGTCGGTGTCGTAGCCGTCGGGCAGCGCGTCGATGAACTCGTCGGCCCCGACCGCGACCGCGGCGGCGTGCACCTCGGCGTCCGACGCCGACGGGCGGCCGAACCGGATGTTGTCGGCGACGGTCCCGGAGAACAGGAAGTTCTCCTGGGTCACCATCACGACGTGGCGGCGCAGGTCGCTTTGCGCGAAGTCCCGCAGATCGACACCGTCGAGGGTGACCGCACCCGAGGTCGGGTCGTAGAACCGGGCGATCAGCTTGGCGATCGTGGTCTTACCCGCACCGGTGGTGCCGACCAGCGCGACGGTCTGCCCGGCCGGCACGACCAGCGACAGCCCGGGCAGCACCGGCCGGGCCGGTACATAGTTGAATTGCACGTCGCGGAAGGCGATTTCGCCGTTGATCCGGTCGAGGTGCACCGGCTCCGGCGGGTCGGCTATCGCGGGCTTCTCGGCCAGCACGCCGGCAAGTTTCTCCAACGCACTGGACGCCGACTGAAAGGTGTTGAAGAACTGCGAGATCTCCTGCATCGGCTCGAAGAACATCCGCAGGTACAGCAGGAACGCCGCAAGGGTGCCGATCGTCATCTCGCCGTGCAGCACCCGGTAGCCGCCGTAGAGCAACACCACGCCGGTGGTCAGGTTGCCGACCAGCTTGACCGCGGGCATGAAGATCGCCAGCAGCCGGAAGGTCCGTTCGTTGTCGAAGCGGTACCGGTCGGCGACGTCATCGAAGATCTCCTGATTGCGCGGCCCGCGCCGGTAGGCCTGGACCGCTTTGATGCCCGTCATCGTCTCGACGAACTGCACGATCACCAGCGCGGCGCTCTCCCGCACGCGGCGATAGGTCTTGGCCGACTCGGTCGAGAACCACCACACCAGCGCCACGAGGATCGGGAAGGCGGCCAGGCACATCAGGCCCAGCTTCACGTCGAGGGTGACCAGCAGGATCGCGGTGCCGAACAACGTCAACACCGCGGTGATCAGGCTGTCGAAGCCGGTCTCCAGCATGTCCTGGATGGCGTCGACATCGTTGGTCAACCGGCTGACCACCCGGCCGGAGGTGTAGCGGTCGTGGAAGGCCACGTCGAGGCGCTGGAAGTGCCGGAACACCCGGCGGCGCACCTCCAGCAGCACACTCTGGCCGATGCGGCCGGAGCGCTTCAGGAACGTCATCCGGCTGATCGCCTGCACGCACACCACACCGCAGAGCACCGCGACGACGATGATCAGTTCGCGCGCCGGACCACCGGCAAGCAGCGGCGGGATGGCGTGATCGATACCGCGCTGGACCAGAAGCGGAACCGACAGCCGCGCAGCGTTTTCCACCACGACGACGAGCGCGAGCAGCGCGACCGTCGCCTTGAACGGCGCGAGCAACGAGCCCAGCAGCGCACGGGCCTCACGTTTACGCGGCGTGGCCTCGTCGATCGGCAGGTCGTCGGGTTCCTCGTCGAGCCGCCCCCGCCATTCGGTGGCGGTCATCGCTGCCGGCCCTCCGACGCCAGGTAGTCGGACGTACGCCGGGTGGCGCCCCGCTGCTCGCACGCCTCCTCATAGGCGTGATCCAGCCGGTGGCGCTCGTCGTCGTCCTCCCAGTCGCAGCGCACCTCGCTCCCGTCGTCGAGCTCGTCGTCGGCGGCGAGCAGGAAGCGGTAGCGCGGAACGGTGGCGAGCAGTTCCGCGTGGGTGCCGATATGCGTGATCGTGCCCGCGCCGTCGACGGTGTCGAGCAGCGCGACCTTGTCGGCCAGCAGGACCGTCGAGGCGCGGTGCGCGACCACGACGGCCGTGACACCGGCCAGCACCCGCCCGAGAGCCTCGGTGACCACAGCCTCGGTGTGCACGTCGAGCGCGGACAGCGTGTCGTCGAGCACCAGGACCCGTGGTGCGGCCAGGATGGCGCGGGCCAGCGAAAGCCGTTGCCGCTGACCGCCGGACAGGCTCATGCCCTGTTCCCCGATCCGGGTCTGCAGACCGTACGGCAGGTCGTAGACGAATTGCGCGGCGGCGATCTCGACAGCGCTGCGCAGCTCGTCCTCGGTGGCGTCCGGGCGGCCCAGCTTGAGATTCTCGGCAACCGACATGGAGAACAGCGTCGGATCCTCGAACGCGGTGGCGACGGTGGTGCGCAGCGCGTCCAGCGACAGCTCCCGGATGTCGGTGCCGTCGATGCGGATCGCACCTTCGGTGACGTCGTAGAGCCGCGGCAGCAGGCCGGCCAGCACCGACTTGCCCGAACCTGTGGCGCCGACGAGCGCCAGCGTCTCCCCCGGTTCGACGGTCACGGTGACATGCCGCAGTGCGAACGTGTCACTGTCAGCGAACCGAAACCCCACATCGTCCAATTCCAACCGCCCGCCGCGCGGCGGATGAGTGCGGGGACCGTCGGTGATCTCTCGGGGTGCATCGAAGATCTCGGCGATCCGGTTGGCCGCCGTCATCGCCTCCTGCGTCATCGACAGCAGGAAACCCAGCGACGCGATCGGCCACACCAGCGACAGCATCATCGTGATGAACGCGACCAGCGTGCCCATGGTGACCAGGCCGTGCCCGGCGGCATACGCGCCGAAGCCGAGCACCACGATCAACGTGAGGTTGGGGATGACCTCCAGCAACGTCCAGAACTTCGCCGACACCGCGACCTTCTGGATCTGGGTGTCGTACAGCGTGCTGGCTTGGGCGTCGAAGCGGTCGTAGACGTAGTCCTCGCGACCGAAGGACTTCACCGCGCGCAGCCCCAGCGCCGACTCCTCGACGTGGGTGGCGACATGGCCGGCCTGGTCCTGGGCTTGCCGGGCCAGTTGGGTGAAGGTGCGCTCGAAGTGCAGCACGATCAGGGTGATCGGCGCGATCGAGACCAGCACCACGACACCGAGCGGCCAGTACATCGCCAGCAGGATGATGGTGACGACGGTGATCTGCAGGATGTTGAGGATCAGGAACACCAGACCGAACGACAGCAACCGTCGAATCACGTTCAGGTCGTTCATGATTCGCGACAGCAGCTGGCCCGATTGCCAGCGGCCGTGAAACGACATCGGCAGGATCTGTAGCCGGGCGTAGAGGTCCTTGCGGATGTCGGCCTCGACACCCATGGTGGCCCGCGAGACCAGCCAGCGGCGGATGAACCACAGCACCGCCTCGGTGACGCCGACCGCCATCGCGGCGGCGCCGACCACCCACAGTCCCCGCTGGTCCTGGTGGCGGACCGGTCCGTCGATCACCGCTTTGGTCATCAACGGGATCGCTACGGTGGCCGCCAGGCTGCTGATCGCGATGACGAGCATCGCGATCCACCGCGCGCGGTACGGCATCAGATATGGCAGCAACCGGAACAGATCGGAGGCGGACCGCCCGGACGTGCGCGGCGCGGCGATGGCCGGTTCGGACACGATTTCGGAAGTCACCTCGTCCACCCCACCATTTCCCTTGACACCGATCACCGCCGAACTTATGCGGCACATCCGACATGACTCCCCTGCATTCGATGATCCCATGGGAGTGCAATTGGTTATCGGACGTGATTTTTCAACGCTAGAACCTCAACAACGATTGAGGTCAAACCCTTCCGGCGCAGGTCACCGTGTCGCGTCGGCCTCCCACTGATACGGGCGTCGATCAGGCAAGATAGTGCCCATGGACAGTAGTTCAGCCGCACCCCGAGTACTGGTGGTCGACGACGATCCCGACGTGCTCGCCTCGCTCGACCGCGGTCTGCGGCTCTCCGGATTCGAGGTCTCCACCGCCGTCGACGGCGCCGAAGCCCTTCGCTCGGCCACCGAAACCAAACCGGACGCGATCATCCTCGACATCAACATGCCGGTACTGGACGGTGTGAGCGTGGTGACCGCCCTGCGCGCGATGGACAACGACGTGCCGGTCTGCGTGCTCTCGGCCCGCAGCTCGGTCGACGACCGGGTCGCCGGCTTGGAGGCCGGCGCGGACGACTACCTGGTCAAGCCGTTCGTGCTGGCCGAGCTGGTGGCCAGGGTCAAGGCACTGCTGCGCCGCCGGGGCGCCACCGCCACGTTCTCCTCCGAGACGATCCAGGTGGGCCCGCTCGAAGTCGACATCCCCGGCCGGCGCGCCAGGGTCAACGGCGTCGACGTCGACCTCACCAAGCGCGAGTTCGACCTGCTGGCCGTCCTCGCCGAGCACAAGACCGCGGTGCTGTCCCGCGCGCAACTGCTCGAGCTGGTGTGGGGCTACGACTTCGCCGCCGACACCAATGTGGTGGACGTCTTCATCGGTTACCTGCGCCGCAAGCTCGAGGCGGGCGGCGCACCCCGACTGCTGCACACCGTGCGCGGCGTCGGTTTCGTGTTGCGCACCCAGTGACCGGCTCGTGACGCTGCCGCGCATCTTCCGCCGCACGCCATCGCTTCGCACCCGGGTCGCGTTCGCGACGGCGATCGGTGCGGCGATCGTCGTCACGATCGTCGGCGCGATCGTCTGGGTCGGGATCACCAACGACCGCCTGGAGCGACTCGACCGACGACTCGACGAGGCGGCGGGCTTCGCCGTCCCGTTCGTGCCCCGCGGCCTCGACCAGATCCCGCCGTCACCCAACGACCAGGACGTGGTGATCACCGTCCGTCGCGGCGATCAGGTCCGGTCCAACTCCGATGTCGTGTTGCCGCGGCTGAACTCCGACTACGGCACCGCCGAGGTCGACGGGGTGCGCTACCGGGTGCGCACTGTCGAACTCTCCTACCCGGAGGCCACCAGCCTGGAGGTGGGCGCCACCTTCGACGACACCATCGCCGACACCAACAATCTGCACCGCCGGGTGCTGATCATCTGTGTGTTCGCCGTCTGCGCCGCAGCGCTGCTGGGCTGGGCACTGGCGACCTTCGCGGTGCGGCCGCTGCGGCGGCTGGCCGCCCAGACCCGGGAGATCCAGGCCGGCGATAAGGCACCCGACGTCGAGATCGGCGGCGCCACCGAGGCGGTGGAGATCGGCGAGGCGATCAAGGGTCTGCTGGAACGGATCTGGACCGAACAGGACCGGACGCAGGCGGCGCTCGCCTCGGCGCGGGACTTCGCCGCGGTGTCGGCCCACGAGCTGCGGACACCCCTGACCGCGATGCGCACCAACCTCGAGGTGCTGGCCACCCTGGACATGACCGACGAGCAGCGCGAGGAAGTGCTCAGCGATGTCGTGCGTACCCAGACCCGGATCGAGGCGACCCTCGGTGCGCTGGAACGCCTTGCCCAGGGCGAACTTTCGACCGAAGCCGACCAGGTCCCGGTCGACATCACCGAGCTGCTCGACCGCGCCGCACACGACGCCATGCGGGTGTACCCCGACCTCGAGGTGACGCTGGTGCCGTCACCGACGTGCATCATCATCGGCCTGCCCGCCGGCCTTCGCCTGGCGGTGGACAACGCGATCGCGAACGCGGTCAAACACGGTGGCGCGACGCGGGTGCAGCTCTCGGCGGTCAGCTCGCGCGACGGCGTGGACATCGCGATCGACGACAACGGTTCCGGCCTCCCGGAGGCGGAACGCACGGCGGTGTTCGAACGCTTCGCCCGCGGGTCGACAGCGTCGCACTCCGGGTCCGGACTCGGCCTGGCCTTGGTTGCACAGCAAGCCGAAATCCATGGCGGCACAGCCGTGTTGGATGACAGTCCGCTCGGCGGTGCGCGCCTGACGCTGCGGCTGCCCGCACCCTCCTAGGTCGCCGGGGTGGCCCCGCAGATCGCGTTGCCACCGTCGATGATCAGGGTGGTGCCGGTGACGTAGGACGCCCCGGGGGTGGCCAGGAAGGCGACGCCGGCCGCCACCTCGTCGGCGCTGGCCGAGCGTCCGATCGGGGTCGCGTTCCCGGCGGCGACCTCCGATGGCAGCTGGGCGGCCGTCGCGATCCACCCGGGCAGCACGAGGTTGGCGGTGATGCCGTTCTTGGCGTAGTCGACACTCATCGAACGTGTCATCCCCAGCATCGCGGCTTTCGCGGTGTGATATCCGACGTCGCCGGTGTAGGCGGTCAGCACGCCGGCCGTCGAACCGACATGGACCACCCGGCCGTAGCCGCGTTCGACCATTCCGGGCAAGGCCGCCCGGGTGACGAAGAACGCACTGTCGAGATTGCGCCGCAAGGCAAGTGACCATTCCTCGTCGGTCATCACCATCAGCGAATTCGGCTCCTCGGGGCTGTTCACCGAGGCCAGACCGGCGTTGTTCACCAGGATGTCGAGCTTGCCGAACGCGACTTCGGTGGCCTCGACCAGACCGTCCGCCGCATCGCGGTCGAACAGGTCGGCGATGTGGGCCTGCGCCCGGATACCCTCGGCGGCGAGCTCCTCGGCTCGCTGGTGCACCCGATCCGTGGTACCGGTCACCATCACCGCCGCCCCCAGTTGACCCAGCAGCCGCGCCGAGGCGAAGCCGATACCGAGCTCACTGCTCGATCCGGTGACCAGAGCCACCTGACCGCTCAGATCGAACGCGCTTGGCGTAGCGGGCATTGCGCTTACTCCCTCTGTAGTTCAGCTGTACGACGCCGACACTAGGGCGTCACCGCGCACGTTTCTAGGTCGAACGTCCAAAACTTGGACGTTCGTACAAGGTGGTAACCGTCATGTCACACAGTCGAAATCAGCCGACCTGAGACTTGCCCGATGAAACTCACGTCGGGAATCGCACCGCTGGCGCTCGTCGCGCTGCTGTTCGCCGGGACGGCATGCTCAGGAAAGACCAACAGCCCCAACAACACTGCCGCCGAGGCGTCGACGGTGCGCACTCCGCTGATGTCCGACCCGCCGCCGCTGGACCCCGACACGTTCTACCAGCCCGAGGGCTTGCTGATCATGACCTCGACCTACCAGGGGCTGCTCCAGTACGCCCCCGGGACGACGAAGATCGAGCCCTTGCTGGCCACCAAGTGGGACGTCACCCCGGACGGCCTGACGTATACCTTCACCCTGCGCGACGGCGTCAAATTCGCCGACGGCACCCCGTTCGACTCCGCGGCCGCCAAAGCCAGCTTCCAGCGACGGATCGACATGAACGCCGGTCCGGCCTACATGCTCGCCGACGTCAAGGACATGCAGACGCCGGACCCGCACACCTTCGTGGTCACCCTCACCAAACCCGTTGCGCCCTTTCTGGATTACCTCGCGTCCCCGTACGGCCCATTGATGACCAGCCCGACCGCCGTCGCGCAGCACGCCAGCGGCGGCGATCATGCCTCGGCGTGGCTGGCCTCGCACACCGCCGGGACCGGCCCCTACGAGCTGACCGACGCCGTGCAGGCCAGCCACTACACGATGAGCGCGAACAAGAACTACTGGGGCCCGGCGCCGGAGATCACCTCGGTGCAGATGCCGGTGGTGACCGCTTCCGCGGTACAGCGGCTCCAGCTCGGCAACGGCGAGCTCGACATGATCCTGCACGGGCTGTCCAAAGGTGATTACGAAGCCCTGGCCACCGGTCCCGACACCGAGGTGCTGCAGCAGAATGCGCTGATCAAGACCATGGTCATGGTGAATCCGGCGTCGGCGGTCTTCGCCTCGAAGGACGCCCGAGCGGCACTGTCCGCCGCACTCGACCAGAATGCCTTGACCACACAGGTTTTCGGTGCGCAGGGATCGCCGTCCACGCAGTTCTACCCGACCGGGATGATGCCGGACGGGGCAGTGCCCGACACGCACGTCTACGACCCGTCGAAGCTGGCCGCACTCGGCAAGAATGGCGGTGACGTCTCGATCGGCTATCCGTCCGGCGACAGCAGCCTGCAGGACCTGGCCAACCAGACCCAGGTGATCCTGCAGACCGCGGGCTTCAAGGCGACGGTCCGCGACTTCCCGTCGGCACAGCTGTTCGCACTGCCCCAAAACCCGGACCAGCGCCCTGACCTGTTCGCGGAGTCGTGGAATCCTGATGCCGCGCACCCCGATACCTTCTCGCGCATCTACCAGTACACCAACGCGCCGGTGAACATCCAGGGCTGTTCGGTGCCGGAGGCCGACAAGCTCCTCGACGCCGGTAGCGCCGAACCCGACCCGGCGAAATCACAGGCGCTGTATGTCGAGGCAGCCAAGGCCTACCGCGACTCGCTGTGCTGGATCAACCTGACCGATCTGCACAACACGGTGGCCGCCCGCAAGGGTTACTCCGGGTGGCAGAGCCAGCCGGCCTGGATGTGGGACACCGACTTCTCCACCCTCAAGCACCAGGGATGACGGCTGGCACCACCGCTCGCGGTGCGGCGCGCCGAACCGAGATCATCGACGCCGCAATCGAAGTGATGGCACAGGTCGGCCTGGCCGGGCTCTCGATGCGCCTGGTGGCCAACCAGGCCCAGATCCCGCTGGGCGCGCTGAGCTACTACTTCGACGACAAGTCCGACCTGATCGCGCAGGCGTTCGCCCAGTTGTCGGACCGCGAGATCGACCGGGTCGTCGCCACCGCGGAGCGGCTCGAGCCGTCCATGCCCGCCGAGCGGCTCGCCGATCTGGTCGCCGACATGATCATCGACGGGTTCAGTTCGCCACCCGGGGCGATCGTCACCCGCTACGAACTGGTCACCGAGGCCAGCCGCGACGAGCGCCTGCGCCCGATGTTCGAAGCCTGGTACGCGGCAATGATTCCCGCGCTCAGCAGGCTCTTCCGGGACATCGGCTCGGGACAACCTGAACTCGACTCGCGCACCGTGATGGCGGTGATGGCCGGCCTGGAGATCGACAACCTCTACCGCCCGCTGGGCCCGGTGGACAAGCGCCGGATCCGGGCGACCCTGCGCCACGTATTCACTGCAGTGATCGCACTGCACAAGACCTGAGCAACGAAAGGCAGCACCTATGGCAGGCGTCCTGTTCGGTCCGGACATCACCTTTCTCGGCGTCCCCCGATGCGACCTCACCGACGAATCCAGTTATGCCGACGCCGATATCGTCATCCTCGGCGCCCCACTGGACGGCGGCACCAGCTACCGCTCCGGCGCCCGGTTCGGCCCGTCAGCGCTGCGCCAGGCGTGTTACCTGCCGCAGGACGGCTCCCGGCCCAGCCTCGCGCTGCGCGTCGACGGCCTCAAAGACCTGCGCGTCTACGACGCAGGCGACGTGATGCTCTACAGCGGCGACATCGAGCAGGCCGTGAAGATGATCGAGGAGGACGTCTACAAGATCACCGCCGCAGGCGCGATTCCGATCGTCCTCGGCGGTGACCACACCATCGCCTGGCCCGACCATACCGGGGTCGCGCGCCACTACGGGTTCGGCAACGTCTCGATGATCCATTTCGACGCCCATGCCGACACCGGCGACATTCTCAACGGCTCTCTCGTCGGCCACGGCACCCCGATGCGCAGGCTCATCGAATCCGGCGCGCTGCGGGGAGATCGGTTCCTGCAGCTGGGATTGCGCGGATACTGGCCAGACGAGCCCGTACTGCAGTGGATGGCCGCGAACGGCCTGCGGTCCTATGAGATGACCGAGATCGTCGCCCGGGGCCTGGAGCCCTGCCTGACCGAGGCGTTCGAGATCGCCACCACCGACTGCGAGGGCGTGTTCATCTCCGTCGACATCGACGTGTGCGATCCCGGCCACGCCCCCGGTACGGGGACACCTGAGCCTGGCGGCTTCTCGGCCCGCGAACTACTCGACGCCGTTCGGCGCATCTGCTACGAGTTGCCCGTCGTCGGGGTGGACGTGGTGGAGGTGGCGCCACCCTACGACCACGCCGACATCACCGCATTGCTCGGCAATCGTGTTGTCCTGGAGGTCATCTCCGCGATCGCCCGCCGCCGCAAGGACAAGGCGAGCGGCACCACCTGGGATCCGATGCAACCGCTGCTCGCCGGACGCGAGGCGGACGAACAGCTCCGGCTGATCACCGAGGGCGAGCAAGCTCGCCGCCGCGGTGACGGCGGGGCCCGACCACATCACCACCACTGATGTCCGAGACACCCGTCGGCGCCACGCCGTCGACCCAGGTCCCCCGCTACGCGGGCAAGGGCACCTTCGCGCGGATCGCCGACATCCGCGAGGTGGCCGACTACGACATCGCGGTGGTGGGTCTGCCGTTCGACGGCGGCACCTCCTACCGGCCGGGGGCGCGGTTCGGCCCGATGGCGGTGCGCCAGGCGGCGCGTACCCTGCGTCCCGGCTATCACGTCGAATTCGGTGTCGCCCCGCTGGAAGAGGTGCAGATCGTCGACGCCGGAGACGTGACGATCACGCCGTTCGACATCGCGGAAGCCTGCACGCAGATCGAGAACGGTATGCGCGACATCATCGGCCGGCGGGAGCGCAGGTTCGTCGCGATCGGCGGTGACCACACCGTCGCACTGCCGAATCTTCGCGCGCTGCACGCCGTCCACGGGCCGCTGGCACTCGTGCATTTCGACGCCCACCTCGACACCTGGGACACCTACTTCAAGGCGCCGGTCACCCACGGCACCCCGTTCCGCCGGGCGTTCGAGGAGGGCCTGCTCATCGAGGACCACTCGATCCACGTCGGCATCCGCGGCCCGATCTATGACCGGATGGACCTCGAGGACGACGCCCGGATGGGATTCCGGATCATCCGGGCCGGCGACCTCGACGTGATGGGCGTCGAGACTGCCGTCGACGTCGTCGCCCGGCGTGTCGACGACCTGCCGGTGTACCTGTCGATCGACATCGATGTCCTCGATCCCGCCTTCGCGCCCGGCACCGGCACTCCCGAATCCGGCGGGCTGACCTCCCGCGAACTCCTGCGAATGCTGCGCCGTCTCAACGGGATCAACGTGGTCGGGGCGGATGTCGTGGAAGTCGCACCCGCCTACGACCACGCCGAGATCACCTCGATCGCCGCCGCGACGGTGGTCTTCGATCTGTTGAGTCTGATCGTCGCCAACAGCTGAGCGTCAAACAAAGTCTGGAACGTAAGTTCTTTGCGCCCACTGGAATACCTGCCAGGCAGCGACCTCGTCGAACATGTCGTGCACCCGCCGGGCGGCCTCGGCCCCGATCGGCTTGGCGTCGCGCGCCTTCACCTGAACCTCAGCGCTGCGCTCCATCATCAGGAAGTACCCGACCGCCGCATCGACGCTGCCGCCGACGGTCAGCAGTCCGTGGTTGCGCAGAATCGCCGCCCGGGCGCCGCCGATGGCAGCGGCGATGCGCTTGCCCCCGTCGGTCGAGCCGATGTTGACCTCCTCGTCGTCGAAGATCTCGTGATCGTCGAAGAACGCACAGGCTTCCTGCGAGATCGGGGTCAGCTTGGTGACTTCCGCGGAAAATGGTGTGCCGTAAGGGGTGTGGCAATGCGCGGCGGCAACGACGTCGGGGCGGGCCTCGTGCAGCGGGGCGTGGATGTAGTAGGCGGCCACATTGATCTGGCCCCCGTCGACCGTCCCGTCGGCGTGCACCAGCACCAGATCGTCGGGGGTCATGAACCGGAACGGCACCCCGTAGCGGCCGAGCCAGAAAGACTCGGGCTGCTCCGGGTCGCGAGCCGAGATGTGGCCGTCGCCCAGCGAACCCCAGCCCATGGCGCCGAACACCCGGTACGCCAGCGCCAGACGCCGCTTGCGGTGCTCGCGCAATTCGACGGGATCGGTGATCACCGGTTCGCCGGCGTACGGGTCGAGAAAATCGCTCGGGTCAGTCACGATGGTCCTGTTCAATGGTGTCCAAATACGATATCGAAATTGTTCGCCGGCGTCGCGGTGAGCCGAACGGAGCAGAGTGTGTCGAGCCGTCCGCTGGTCCTGGTCATCGCCGAACCCGACCCCGAGCTGCCACCCCCGCCGCTCGCCCTGATCCCGCCCGACGTCGACGTCGTCGAGGTGCACGGGACACCCACTACAGAACAGCTCGCCGATGCCGACGTGCTGTACGTGTGGGACCACCGCTTCGCCGATCTGGCGCCGGTGTTGCGCGGCGCCGACCGGCTGCGCTGGGTGCACGCCGCGTCGGTGGGGGTCAACCGGCTGATCTGCCCTGAGCTCGCCCAGAGCCAGGTCACGCTGACCAGCTCGCGCGGCGTCTTCGACACCTCGATTGCCGAGTGGGTGCTCGCCGCCGTGCTCAGCTTCGTCAAAGGCCTTCCGCACACGCTCGCGCTGCAGCGCGAGCACACCTGGCACTACCGCACCACCGGCCGGCTGGCCGGCAAGCGAGCCGCCGTCATCGGCAGCGGTTCGATCGGGCGAGCCATCGCCGACCGTCTGAGCAGGCTCGATGTTGAGGTGACACTGGTCGGCCGCACCTCGGGTGAGGACCCGCGCTTCGGCGCGATCCGCGGATCCGGCGACCTGAGCGCGGTGGCGGCCGACGTCGACATCCTGGTCGCCGCGGTGCCGCTGACCGCGGCCACCACCGGGCTGATCGACGCGGAGGTGCTGGCCGCGCTGGGGCCGGCCGGCTTCGTGGTCAACGTCGGGCGGGGACCCACCGTGGTCGAGGCCGAGCTCGTCGAGGCGTTGCGGACGGGCGCCATCGCCGGGGCCGCGCTCGACGTGTTCGAGGTCGAGCCGCTGCCCGCGGACTCGCCGCTGTGGTCGATGCCCGGCGTCCTGGTGTCACCCCACATGTCCGGCGATTACGTGGGGTTCGAGATCGACATGATGGACGTGTTCGTCGACAACCTCGGGCGCTGGCTGCGCGGCGAGGAGCTGCGCAACATCGTCGATCCGGGCGTCGGATACGTGCGGGGCTGACGGTGTTTCGGATGGGATAATCCGCTGTTTCGATAATGTATCGAAACAGCCGGTATCGCTCCGTCGTGTTATCAATTGTCCGTCTCCGAATGAATAAAGGTGAGCGATGATCGACGACCTGATGCGACCCGTCATCGGCGCGGGCACCACCGAATACGAGTGGATGACCTGGCCCGAGATCGCGGCAGCCGCTGCCGCCGACGCGCCGGTCGTCATCGCGGTGGGTTCCACCGAACAACACGGGCCGCACCTGCCGGTGAGCGCGGACTGGGTGATCCCACAGACGCTGCTTCGGCTGGCGGCGGCCAAACGTCCGTTCGTGGTGGGCCCGGCACTGCGGCTCGGCTACCGGTCCCGGCCGGCCAGCGGCGGCGGGCAGCAGTTCCCCGGCACGCTGTCGTTGCGCGCCACCACCTTCATCGCGATGATCGAAGACCTGCTCGACGAGTTGATCCGCACCGGATTCCGCCGAATCATGTTGTACAACTGGCACTTCGAGAACACGAACTTCGTCTACGAACCGGCCTACCTGGTGTCAGGCCGCTCCCCCGGCGTGAAGATCGTCGTCGTCGAGAACGCGATGCCCGAGTTCGGGGCGGCCGACCTGGGTGTGCTGTTCCCCGACGGCTTTCCCGGCCTCGCGCTCGAACACGCCGCGGTGATCGAGACGTCCCTGTTCGAATACCTCCGACCCGCCACCGTGCGAATGGATCGCATCGTCGACGACGCACCGGCCAGAAACGTGCCGTGGGACGTCCTGCCGATCGAGGAGTCGATGTCGACCGCCACCGGGGTGCTCGCGTCGGCGACCCAGGCCACTGCCGCCAAGGGTGAGTTGCTGGCCGAGCGGATCGTCGACCACATCGTGTCCATCCTGGACGCCGAGTTCGAGCCGATCGAGCGCGACGCGATGCTGCTGACCGCCGACCGGGACAGCTGACATGACAGGCACAGCCCTGGTCACCGGCGGCGCCACCGGGATGGGCCGGGCCACGGCGTATCTGCTCGCCGCGCGCGGATACCGGGTGGCCATCGACCATCTCGGTTCCGCGGCCCAGGCCGAACAGGTCGCCGGCGACATCGGCGGCATCGCCTACGAGGCCGACGTCGCCGACATCGGGGCCGTCGAGGCACTCGTCTGCGCGGTCGAGTCTGATCTCGGCCCGATCGACGTCGCGGTGGCCTGCGCGGGTTTCGACGTCGACGTCCCGCTGGCGGAGGTCACCGAAGACCTGTGGCACCGCAGCCTCGAGGTGATGCTCGGCGGCTGCGCCAATGTGATCGCGACCGTCGGGCCACGGATGCGGGCGCGACGACGGGGCTCCATAGTCGGGATCTCCTCGGAGCTGGCCCTGCTCGGCGACGAGAACCATGTGCCGTACGTGACGGCGAAGTCGGCCATGATCGGGCTGGTTCGCTCGATCGCCCGCGAGTACGGCCCGGATCAGGTGCGCGTCAACATCGTGTGCCCGGGTCCCACCGACACCGCGATGCTCACCGAGCGGTGGCGAGGCGAGGACTACCGGAACAGCATCGCGCTCAACCGATTCGGCACGCCCGACGAACTGGCCCGCGCGATCGTCGACGTCGCCGAGTGGACCTGGCTGACCGGCCAGGTGATCTCGCCCAACGGCGGCGTGGTGATCCAGTGAGCGGGCAGATTGCATTGGTGACCGGTGCCGCGGGCGGAATCGGCCGCGCGATCGTGGCGGCGCTGGCCGACGCGGGCTGGACCGTCGTCGCCACGGACCTCCCCGATACCGGCGAGATCCCCGGCGCCGCAACGACAATCCCCGTCGATCTGCGCGGCCGGGCCGCATGCCACGCACTGGTGGACGCCGTCATCGCCGGATTCGGCCGGCTCGACCTGCTGGTGAACAACGCCGCCACGATGACGGTCGTCGAACCGACTCCCGCCACGATGGAGCTGTGGTGGCGCGATATCGAGGTGAACCTGTCCTCGCCGCTGTGGCTGACCCAGGCCGCGGCGCCGGCGCTGCGAGAGGCCGGCGGGCAGGTGGTGAACATGTGCAGCATCTCCGGGCTGCGCGGCGAACCGGGCTTCAGCGCCTACGCGGCCAGTAAAGCCGGCCTGCTCGGGATGACCCGTTCGCTGGCCCGCGAACTGGCCCCGGACGTGCGGGTCAACGCGGTCGCCCCGGGCCCCACCGACACCGAACAACTTCAGCGCGACGCCGAGTTTCGCGGGGTCAGCCTGCCGCAGATGCACCGCGAGTACAGCGCCGACATGCCGATCGGACGGCTGATCCAGCCCGGCGAGGTGGCCGACGTGGTGCGCTTCCTGGCCGGCACGCGATCGTTCACCGGCGAGTGCGTACAGATCAACGGGGGGATGTTGATGTCGTGAGAAGCGAATTCGACCGGCGAGGCGACATTCTCGTCGTCGCGGCCCGGCTGTTCGCCGAGCGCGGGTATCTCAACACCACGATGACCGAGATCGCCCGCGCCTGCGGACTCGGGCAGTCGTCGCTGTATTACTGGTTCCGGCAGAAGGAAGACATCCTGCTGGGCCTGCTCGCCCTCAACCGGGTCTCGCTGGACTTCGCCCGGCAGATGGTGGCTGCGACGGGCTCACCCGCGGTGCGGCTGTTGCGCCTGCTGCGATTGGACATCGGCGAGCTGTGTTCGGCAGCGGTCGACATCTGCGAGGTCGAGGTGCTCGCCGAAGCGCAGCCCGAGGTATTCGCCGAGTTCTGGGCCGACACCGCGGAGCTGCACGAGCAGATGGCCACGCTCATCGGCGAGGGCATCGCCTGCGGCGAATTCATCGACTGCGACCCGGAATTCGCCGCACTCAACATCTGCGCCGCCGAAGAGGGTGTGCAGCGCCGCTACCGGAACTCCGCGGCCCACGCACCCGACGGCACCAGCCCGTTCCGGCACCCGAACTACTCGCGTGAGCACATCGCCGAGGAACTGGCCGCCCTGCTGGTGCGCGGCCTGCTGCGCGACCCATCGACGCTGCCCGCCCTTCGAGCGCGGGCAGACGACGCCGACGACGCCGGGTATGCGGCTAGCGGGTGGCCAGCAGGTCGATGACGAAAATGAGCGTCTTGCCGGACAATTGGTGTCCGCCGCCGGCCGGGCCGTAGGCCTGCTCGGGCGGGATCGTCAGCTGACGGCGGCCGCCCACCTTCATGCCGGGGATGCCGTCCTGCCAGCCCTGGATCAGCCCGCGCAGCGGGAACGAGATGGACTCCCCGCGGTTCCACGAACTGTCGAACTCGGCACCGGTGTCGTACTCGACCCCGACATAGTGGACATCGACGACGGCGCCGGCCTTGGCCTCATCGCCGTCGCCGACCACCAGATCCTTGATGACCAGTTCGGTGGGCGCCGGGCCGTCGGGGAATTCGATCTCGGGTTTGCTCGTCACCGCTCACACAGTAGTCGCTCACGCGCTGCTGACCGAGCGTTCCACCCGCCCGTCCGTACCGCGACGCTCCCGCGCGGTGACCGTCGACGTCGTGGCCGTCAACCGCACCCGGTCGGCGCGGAACAGGTCATAGGCGTATTCGAACGGCCGGTCGGCGGCGTCCCGGGTGATCCGGGTGATCGCCACCAGCGGTCGCCGGTGCGCGATGCCGAGCCAGTCCGCTTCGCGCGGGCTGGCGCTGACCACCTCGATGGTCTCGCTGGACGTCGCGGGTACCAGGCCGTAGCGAACGGCGAACAACTCGTACAGCGAGCCGCCGAGCGGCTGCTCCAGCAGATCGATCACGTGCTCGGCGACGAAGCACGAGAAGTCCACCGACAGCGGCACCCCGTCGGCGAAGCGGAGCCGCCGGATCGCGAAAACGTCTTCGCCGGGCCCGATTTCCAGCGCGGTGGCCTCGGCGGCAGTGGGCGGCCTGCGGTCGGTGGCCAGCACCCGGGTCGCACTGGTGTGCCCGCCGCTGCGCAACCGCGCGGGCAGGCCCGCCAGCTCGGCGGCGTTGCGTTGCACGACGTCGGCGCGCACGAACGTTCCGCCGTTGCGCCCGGTCCGCCGTTCCAGCACCCCGGCACGGCTCAACGGCAGCAGCGCGCTGCGCAGCGTGGAGCGGGACACCTCGAAGCGATCGGCCATCTCGCGTTCGGTGCCCAGCCGGGAGCCGGGCCGCAGGGTGCCCTGGGCGAGCATCGACAGGATGCGCCGTCGCACATCCTCCGCGATCGGGCCCCCCTCCGACTCCTCCATCGGACTAGCTGTTCAGGGCATCCGGCGATTCGGGCAGAACCTGACCGCCGTCCACGGCGATCGCCTGACCGGTGATGTAACCGGCCTCCACGGTGGCCAGGAAGGCGGCCAGATGGCCGATGTCCTCCGGCGTGCCCAGGGCCCCCGCCGGGATCGCCTTGGTCATCCCGGCGATGTAGTCCTCGCCCATGTCCGCCAGACCCTCGGTGAAGATGTTGCCCGGCAGCACGGCATTGACGGTGATCCCGTGCGGCGCCAATTCGATTGCGGCAGTGCGCATGAAGCCGAGCTGAGCGGCCTTCGACGCCCCATAGTGCGACCATCCCGGAAAGCCGGTGATCGGACCGGTGATCGACGATGTCAGAATCACCCGACCGCGTCCGGAGGCGATCAGGGCGTCCAGGCAGGCCTGCACGGTGAAGACATTGCCCTTGACGTTGATGTCGAGGACCTCGGTCAGTTGGGCCGGCGTCATCGTGGCCAACGGCGCCTCGGGGAAGATCCCGGCGTTGGCGCAGACGACGTCGATGCCGCCGAATGCGTCGATGACCGAGGCGGCCAGGTCAGCGCACGCCACCGGATCGGTGACATCGGTCTGGATTCCCAACACCTTTCCGCTGCCCAGCGCGTCCAACTCCGCGACCGCCGAGTCCAGTTCGGTGGTCGAACGCGCGGCGATCGCGACATCGGCGCCTGCCGTGGCGAACACCGAGGCGATGCCGCGCCCGATGCCCTTGCTGCCACCGGTGACCACCACGGACGTCGACTGCAGATCAAACACGCGTATCTCCTTGCCTAGAAAGGGTTTCAAACCCGGGATCCGAAGATCGCATCCTGCAACCAGGTGCGGTCCTCCAGATACCGTTGCGCCAGCCGGGCGGTGTTGGGGGCGAAGTCGTCGCCGAGCTCAGCCGCCGCATCGGCGTCGGCGTGCGAGGCGATCCAGGCGGTCAGGTTGATCCGGCGCAGCATCACGAACGTGGGAACGAGCGCCAAGTGGTCGGCAGGCAGCGATCCGGCTTCGAAGTAGCCGGTGAGCCACTCGGCGATGATCCGCTCACCCGCCGGGGTGTCCTCGATGAACGACACCGCGGCGCCCAGATCGGCCAGGTACCACGACCACCCGCAGTCGTCGAAGTCGATCACCGTGATGCCTGCGCTCGCATCGGTCGGATCGACCATCAGATTGGCCAACCGCAGATCGGCGTGAACAAGTCCGAATCGGTCGGGCGCCGAACCGAAATCGGTGAGCTTTGCCGCGATGTCGTCGGCGGCGCGCTGGATCACAGCCCGGTCATCGTCGGTGAGGCCGGGCGCCAGACGCCAATTACCCCATCGGGCGTCCGGACCGAGAATGGTGTCGAGGTCCCAGCGGAACCGGGTGAACGAGTGGGGGAACGTCCAGTTCCTGGCGTGCTCGTGCATGACGGCGGTGAGCCTGCCGAGCTGCTCGAAGCCGATGACGTCGGGATCGTCCTCCGCAGTACAGCCCGCGACAAAGGTCACGGCGTCGACGTGCAGGACATCGCCGTCGACCTCGGCGGCCACGACGTCGGTTCCGTCGCGGGCGGCGATCAGCTCCGGCGTCAGCACCGACGTCTCCCGGCGCAGAGCCTGCATCCATGCCAGCTCGGAGCGGATCGCCTCCAGCGAGTGATAGCCCGGCCGGTGTACCCGCAAGACGATCGGCTCGTCGTCCTCGACCAGGTAGGTGGCGTTCTCGGACAGGCTGAGCAGCCGCAGCGGCGTGGTGTCTGCGCGACCGTAAGCGGGCAGTGCTGCACGCGCGAAGAACTCATGAGTCGGCGGCAGTCCCGGCATGGCACCAGTGTGGACCATAACGGGGGGTCGAGCAGACCAAATCCGCATATTTAACGTCCTTGTTTCGTGGCAGGGTTTTGGGAAACACACAGGAAACATCACTTGCGTATTGCCCGTAAGTTCCTGTTGACCAGGTCATCTGGCGGGGGTAACAATGTCGTCGTCGCACCACAAAGCCGTGCCGACATCGTCATCACCCCCCGGCCTCAGTTGCAACCGGGAAATACCAGACCAAATAAATGGCACGACCCCAGTCACAGTCGAGATGGGAATCCACACAATGAGCGACACCATCGATCCGCCGGCCCCGGCCGGAAGCGAAGCCAAATCCGAAACCGTCCAGCGGCTCAAGCCCAACGCGGTCGGTCTGATCGGCGTCCTGTTCATGGCCGTCGCGACCGCCGCGCCGATCACCGCCATGGTGGGCAACGTGCCGATCGCGGTCGGATTCGGTAACGGCGCCTATGCCCCGGCCGGCTACTTCGTCGCCACGATCGTGCTGACGTTGTTCGCGATCGGGTATGCCGCGATGAGCAAGCACATCACCGCAACCGGCGCCTTCTACGGCTACATCTCACACGGGCTGGGCCGGATCGTCGGGTTGGGCGCAGGCTTCCTGACCGCCATGGCCTACATGGTGTTCGAAGCGTCGCTGATCGGTATCTTCGCCTTCTTCGGCAACGACACCTTCAATTCACTGTTCCACGTGAACATCCCGTGGATCGTGTTCGCCATCGGCATGCTGGTGGTCAATCTGGTCCTGACCTACTTCGACATCAACGTCGCCGCCAGGGTGCTCGGGGTCTTCCTGATCACCGAGATCGTCATGCTGTCGTTGATGGCACTCTCGGTGCTGTTCACCGGTGGCGGCCCGCAGGGCTGGTCATGGGGATCGCTCAACCCGCTCAACGCTTTTCAGAACCTGAGCGGCTCGGTGGCCGGAGCCGACGGCAGCATGCTCACGGTGGCCGGCTCGGCAGGCATCGGCCTGTTCTTCGCGTTCTGGTCCTGGGTCGGCTTCGAGTCCAGTGCGATGTACGGCGAGGAGTCCAAGAACCCGAAGAAGATCATCCCGATCGCGGTGATCAGCTCGGTGGTCGGGATCGGCGTGTTCTACGTCCTCATCTCCTGGCTGGCGATCGTGGGCACCGGTCCGCAGAACGCCATTGCGCTGGCGCAGGATTCGGCGACCGCCGGTGACATCTTCTTCGGGCCGGTCGGTGCGCACCTGGGCACCTGGGCTGTCGACCTGTTCAAGATCCTGTTGATGACCGGTTCGTTCGCCTGCGGCATGGCATTCCACAACTGCGCTGCCCGCTACATCTACGCGATCGGTCGCGAGAACGTCATCCCGGGCATGCGCAAGACACTGGGCGCCACCCACCCGACGCACGGATCGCCGCATATCGCCGGGCTGGTCCAGACCATCTTCGCGACCGTCGTCGTGCTGTTCTTCGCGCTCACCGGCCGTGATCCGTACACCGGTCTGTACGGGTTGATGGCTCTGCTCGGCACCACCGCGATCATGATCGTCCAGGCGCTGGCCGCCTTCTCGGTGATCGCCTACTTCCACGTCGGCAAGAACCATCCGGAGACAGCCAACTGGTTCCGGACGTTCCTGGCTCCCCTGCTCGGCGGCCTGGGCATGCTCTACGTGATCTACCTGCTGGCCAAGAACGCATCATTCGCGGCCGGCACGGCGTCCAGCGACTGGGTGTTCGAGATCATCCCCTACGTGGTGGGTGTCGTCGGCATCGGTGGCATCGTGCTGGCGGTGGTGCTGAAATACACATCGCCGCAGCGCTATTCGGAGCTCGGCCGGACAGTGCTCGAAGAGGCGCACGAGCGCCAGTGAGTGCAGTCACGGGCCGCGACAACGAGAAAGTAGCGCTATGAGCTTTTCCAACATCATGGATTCCAACAGCTACTCGGCGGACCATCCGGTCGATCCCGCCACCGAATCGTTGATCGCGGCCCGTGACCGCATCCTGGGCCCGGCCTACCGGCTGTTCTACCAACGCCCGGTGCACCTGGTCCGCGGTGAGGGCACCCGGCTCTACGACTCCGACGGCGCCTGCTACCTGGACGCCTACAACAACGTCGCCAGCGTCGGGCACTGCCACCCGCATGTGGTGGAGGCCGTCACCCGCCAGCTGTCCACCCTCAACACCCACACCCGCTATCTGCACGGCGGCATCGTCGACTACAGCCAGCGCCTGCTGGACACTCTGCGGTCCGAGGGACCCCACGAGATCGACCAGGTGATGTACGCCTGTACCGGCTCCGAGGTCAACGACCTGGCCCTGCGCGTCGCCGAAATGTACACCGGCGCAAAGGGTGTCATCGTGACCACCGACGCCTATCACGGCAACACCGCCGCCGTCACGGCGATCTCGCCGTCCATCGGCGGGGCCACCGTGCTCGGTGAGCACGTCCGCACGGTCCCGCCACCGGACAGCTACCGGCTGCCCGCGGACGAACTCGCCGACCGGTTCACCGCCGACGTCGTCACCGCCATCGACAAGCTGGTCGCCAGCGGCGCAGGGTTCTCCGCCCTGATCGTCGACACGATCTTCTCCTCCGACGGCATCTACCCGGACCCCTCGGTGCTGGCGCCCGCGGTGGCGGCGGTGCATCGCGCCGGCGGCGTATTCATCGCCGATGAGGTGCAGCCCGGCTTCGGCCGCACCGGTGACGCGATGTGGGGCTTCATGCGCCACGGCGTCGTGCCGGACCTGGTCACGATGGGCAAGCCGATGGGCAACGGCATGCCGATCGCGGCGATGGCGGCTCGCTCGGAGGTGCTCGACGCCTTCGCCCGCGAGGTCCCGTACTTCAACACCTTCGGCGGCAATCCCGTGACGGTGGCCGCGGCGGCCGCCGTCCTGGACGTCATCGAGGACGAGAAGCTGATGCGCAACGCCGCCGAAGTCGGCACGCAACTGCGCACCGAGTTGACGCGCCTGGGCGCCGATCATCCGCGCATCGGCGACGTCCGCGGCACCGGGCTGTACGTCGGAGTCGAGATGATCGACGAGACCGGCGCACCCGACCGGGCCGGCGCGCGGGCATTGGTCAACGCCATGCGCGAGCGGCGGGTGCTGATCTCGGTGTGTGGGCGCGACGGGAACGTGCTGAAGATCCGTCCGCCGATGGTGTTCTCGAGCACCGATGTGGACTGGTTCTGCACCGAGTTCGCCGGTGCCCTCGCTTCGCCGTTCTGACTCGCTTCCGTCGGGCACACTGGAGCAGTGGCTGAAGACAACGAAACCCTTTCCCGCATCCACGACCTGGTCGCCCAAGAGCGCGAACTGCGTGAGCGGGTGGTGAACGGACAACTCGACCCCGCTGAGGAGCACACCCGCCTGCGGGCCATCGAAACCGAACTCGATCAGTGCTGGGACCTGCTTCGCCAGCGTCGCGCACTGCGCGAGACGGGCGGCGACCCGAATCAGGCCAGCGTGCGGCCAGGCGATGAAGTCGAGGGCTACCTCAGCTGATCACCCGGGCCAGGATCGCCAACAACGCCTGAAGATCCTGTTCATCGAGCGCGGCCAAGACCTCCGGCGCCGGGTCGTCGGTGTCGTCGAGTACGGCGATGACGTCGCGGCCCGCGTCAGTCAGTGACACCAGCTTGCAGCGCCGGTTGTCCGGATGCGGTTGGCGGACCACCAGGCCGCGAGCCTCGAGATCGTTCACCGCGACAGTGGCGGCCGGCGCGTCGATGGTGGCCGCCTCGGCGACCTGCTTGACCGTCATCGGCTGCGACGCGAGCCGGCGCAGTATTCGAATTCTGCTGAACGGCAATCCCGTTCGGTCGACAACCGCGCGACGCCAGCGGTCCTTGTTGTCCAGTACCAGGCTCGACATCGATCGCCACACCTGATCGGCGAGCGGATTACCCGACATGAGCCGCCTCACTTCGGTGGTCCTCGATCAGCGGAGCCAGCCGCTGTGCCGACAGCCTGGCCCGGGCCGAAGTGGACACGATGGCGAGCACCACGATCACCACGCCGAGGCCCAAGTTCATCCACCACAGCGGCCGTGCGGCTGCGGTGAAGTCCACACCCGCGACCGCCAGCGCCGAGCCGGCCACCGAACCGCACAGTGCCACACCGATACTCACGCCGACCTGCCTGCTGGTGGAGGTCACCGCCGAGGCCGCGCCGGCCCGGTCACGCGGCATCCCGCTGACCGCGGCATTGGTGATCGGCGCGTTGACCATGCCGAACCCGATGCCGTACACCGTGAAGATCACCAACAGCGCCCACACCGGCGTCGTGGCGGTGAGGAACGTCAGCATCACCGACGCCGCGGTCATCAGGACACCGGACACCAGCAACGACGGGCGGGCACCGAAGCGGCCCACCAGCCGGCCCGAGAGCGGCGAGAAGAACAGCGCGCCGATCGCGATCGGCAGATAGATCAGGCCGGTGTGGGCGGCCGAATAGCCGCGCTCGCCCTGCAAGTACAGCGACATCATGAACAGGAAGGCCCCCCAGGCGGCGAAGGCGCACACGGCGGTGACCGTAGCCGACGAGAACGGCACGCTGCGGAAGAACCGCAGATCGATGAAGGGGTCGTGGCGGCGTGATTCGTAACGCAGGAAGGCCAGCAGCGCCACTGCCGCGCCGGCGGCGATCGCGATGATGCGCGGGTTGGACCACCCCATCCCCGGTCCTTCGATCAGGACGAAAACGATGCCGAACAGGGCGAGCACGGCGAGCAGCTGGCCGACCGGATCGATGTCGCGCATGGTGGCCGACTTGCTCTCGGGCACGAAGATCGCGGTGAGGATGATGGCGGCCGCACAGATGGGCAGGTTGATCCAGAACACCGCGCGCCAGCTGATCGCCTGAATCAGGAAACCGCCGACGATCGGGCCAAGCGCCATCGAGATCCCGACCACCGCGCCCCACAGACCCAGCGCGCGGGCGCGCTCCACCCGCCCGACGAAGACTTGCGAAATGATGGACAGCGCAACGGGATTCATCATCGAGCCGCCAAAACCCTGGATCAGCCTGGCGCCGATCAGGGTGTCGATGTCAGGAGCCAGGCTGCACAGCAGCGAGCCGACCGCAAAGGTGGCCAGCCCGATCTGGAAGACGCGACGGCGCCCGAAGCGGTCGCCGGTGGCGCCGGAGAGCATCAGCAGCGACGCCAGCACGAGGGTGTAGATGTCGATGACCCATTGCATCTGCGACGGGGTGGCGTGCAGGTCGGCGCGGATCGCCGGGATCGCGACGTTGACGATCGTCGAGTCCATCGACACGATCAGCAGGCTCAGGCAGCAGGACGCCAGAATGATCGTCTTGCGCCGCGCGCTCAGCTCGCCAACAGTTGTAATCACACAATCATTGTGAAACTACAACCGTTGACGGGTCAAGCCGGTGCTGCACCGAAATCGACGAAATGATGAAGATCACTCGCACTTCTACGCCCAAATGTCGGTTTGGGCGGAAGGGAGATTCAGCCGCGGGTGTCGATGGTGGCGTAGTCGCGCTCGGTGTAGCCGGTGTAGATCTGACGCGGCCGGCCGATCTTGCTGCTGCCCTCGTCGTGCATCTCCCGCCAGTGCGCGATCCAGCCCGGGAGCCGGCCCAGCGCGAACAGCACGGTGAACATCCGGGTCGGGAAGCCCATCGCGCGGTAGATCACGCCGGTGTAGTAGTCGACATTCGGGTACAGCTTGCGCTCGATGAAGAAGTCGTCGGTCAACGCGATCTCTTCGAGCTGCTTGGCGATGTCGAGCAGCTCGTCGTCACCACCGAGCTTGCCCAGGATCTTGTCGGCCTGCTCCTTGACGATGCGCGCCCGCGGATCGTAGTTCTTGTAGACGCGGTGCCCGAAGCCCATCAGCTTCACACCGTCTTCCTTGTTCTTGACCTTCTTGACGAAGGTCTGCACGTCGTCCTGGCCGACGCGAATCTTCTCCAGCATCTCCAGCACGGCCTGGTTGGCGCCGCCGTGCAGCGGGCCCCACAGCGCGTTGATACCGCCGGAGATCGAGGTGAACAGGTTGGCCTGCGACGAGCCCACCAGGCGCACGGTCGAGGTCGAGCAGTTCTGCTCGTGGTCGGCGTGCAGGATCAAAAGCATGTCCAAGGCGCGAACAATTTCGGGATCCACCTCATACGGCTCGGCCGGGAAACCGAACGTCATCCGCAGGAAGTTCTCCACCAGCGTCAGAGAGTTGTCCGGGTACAGGAACGGCTGACCCTCGGACTTCTTGTACGCGTACGCCGCGATCGTCGGCAGCTTGGCCAACAGCCGGATCGTCGAGAGCTCCACCTGCTTTTTGTTCAGCGGATCCAGCGAGTCGGGGTAGTAGGCGCTCAACGCGTTGACCGTGCTGGACAGCACGGGCATCGGGTGCGCATCGCGGGGGAAACCGTCGAAGAACCGCTTGAGGTCCTCGTGCAGCAGGGTGTGCCGCTGGATCTGGGTGGTGAACTTCTCCAGCTGCTCGGTGGTGGGCAGCTCACCATAGATCAGCAGGTAGCTCACCTCGATGAAGGTGGACTTCTCGGCGAGCTGCTCGATCGGGTAGCCGCGATAACGCAGGATGCCGGCGTCACCGTCGATGTAGGTGATCGCGCTCTTGGTCGACGCCGTGTTCACGAAACCCTGGTCGAACGTCGTGTAGCCAGTCTTGGCCAGCAACGAGCCCAGCGCGAACCCGTCAGACCCCTCCGTCGCTTTCACGATGTCCAGGTCCAACTCGCCGCCCGGGTACTTCAGGGAGGCGGTCTCGTCGGTTGCGGCCACATGAACCCCTTCTGAGCTCGTCGACGCCTGCGAGGCGTCCGTATGTAGGTGAAGGTAGTCGCTATTGTGCCGATACGCCCGCGGGGCTTGAGCCCGGGGTCACCCACGGCGCCCAGAGCCGGGTGAAAAGCCCGTACACCGACTCGATTCGGCGGCACACCACGTCCGGCTCGATCGGCGGACCGTCGGCGGTCCCCAGCCCGTTACAGGCCACTCCCATCACCACTGCCCAGGTGTCGAACAGGATGCGGATCGACGGGTGATCGGCTGTCACACCCATCCGCTGCGCCGCGACGTCCATCGCCCGGTGGTGGACGTCGCCCGCGCGGAACATGAACGGCGCGAGCCCGAGCGCCGGGGCTGAATTCACGATCGTCAGCAACAACCTCATCCGTTCGAACGATGCCGTAGACCCGTACTGCTCGGTGCTGAACGTCTCGAGGTGCGCGCGCGCCAGTGCGTCGTATTGGGTCATGTCGAGGGGCTGACGGGCGAGGGCGGCGGCCACATCGCCTGCGACCTCGTCCATGATCGCGACCAGCACGGCCTCCTTGTTCGAGAAGTACCGGCTGAAGGTGCGCGGGGCGACCTCGGCGGCGGCGGCGATCTGCTCGACGGTGGTGTTGTCGTAACCCTGGTCGATACACAGCCGGACGGCCGCATCGATCAGCGTCGCCCTGGTTCGCTGCTTCTTGAGTTCACGCAGGCCGGGAACGGAAACTCTCGCGACTGGGGCCATGCCGCGCCTCCCCCCCGCGCCGTCCCGGCGCCCCCCGAGGTCAAACCGTAGAGGGTAGCGCCGAACCCGCTTCCAGCGCGGCGATATCGGCGAATTCGGTGAAGGCGAGGTGCAGCCGGTCGGCCATGATCTCGCCACAGTTGTCGTAGTCGCCCGGCCCGATCACCAACTGTCCCCAGGCCGCGGCGGTGATCGCACCCCACACCGACACGATCAGCGCCACCCGCTGGTCCGTCGGCTCGGCGCCCATCCGCGCGGCCACCGCCACCACCAGTGGACGCAGCCGTGTCGCGGCCGCCGCCAGCCGCAACGCACTCGACGACGAGATGACGTTGACCATCAACACCAGGCGGTGCGTGGTCAGCGGGCTCACCGCACCGGAGGTGACGCCGCGCAGCGCCATGGTGTGGGCGCGCGCCAGCGCCGTCAACGGCGGGACTCCCGAATCGATCGTGGCGAGAGCGGCGACTGCGGCGTCGACGAGGTCGTCGAGCACGGTCATCATCACCGCATCTTTGGTGGGGAAATACCGACTGAAGGTTCGCGGTGACACCTCGGCTGCGGCGGCGATCTGCTCGACGGTGGTGTTGTGGTAACCGCGCTCGATGCAGAGCGTGACGGCCGCGTCCACGAGCATGGCGCGCGTGCGTTGCTTCTTCCGTTCGCGCAGTCCCGCAGGGGGCTGCGCGATCACGTCGGCCACCCCTCGATCGTAGCCGTAACGTGCCGATTCACGGGTTCGCGGCAGGCACCCGATAGCGAACGAAAATCGGGACGGCCGCTGCCGCGATCAGCACGCCGACCACCACCAGCGCTCCGCCACCGGCCGCGGCGATCGTGGTGCCGACCACCGCGGCGGCCGCGCCGTGCAGGGCGGCGGCCAGCCGCGGACCGCCCGCCACGACCACCGTGAACACCCCCTGCAGCCGGCCGCGCAGGTCGTCGGACGCCACCTGCTGCAGGATCGTCGAGCGGAACGCCGCCGACACCATGTCCGCTGCGCCACCAATCGCCAAGAACACCAACGCAATCCAGAGCATCGTGCCGGTATGACCATGCGCGAGGCCACCGGCGACGCCGAAGCCGACCATGGCCGCACCCCAGACCACGATCGAGATCACGACGGCAAGGCCCTGACGCTGGATGCGGGGAAACCAGCCGGAGAACACCCCGCCCGCCACCGCACCGACCGACATCGCGGCCGCCAGCAGCGCGATCGTGGTGCCACCTTCGATCGGGGCGCCGAAACTCTGGTGCGCCATCTCCGGGAACAACGCCCGCGGCATGCCCAGGATCATCGCGATCAGGTCGACCACGAACGACATCAGCACGACCTTGTTTCCGGACAGGAATCGGAAACCCTCGACGACCGAGCGCAGGGCGTCGAAACCCATGCCCCTACCGCCGACGGCAGGCGGGATCGGCGCGAGGCGGAACGCCACCAGAACCGGCACCACACAGGTGAGCGTGTCGATCAGGTAGAGGGTGGACAGATCGACCCAGTGCAGCATCACGCCGGCCATCAGCGGGCCGACGATCGCGCCGAACTGGAACACCGTGAAGTTCAACGAGTTGGCCGCGGGCAACTGCGCGCCGGGCAACATCCGCGGGATGGCGGCCGCCCGGGTGGGGCTGTCGATGGCGTAGAACACCTGCTGCACGGCCAGCAGGCACAGCACCGCCCACACGTTGTTCAGGCCAAGGGCGGCCTGCAGCCACAGCAGCAGCGAGGACACCGTCAAGCCGCTGGAGGTGATGATCAGCAACACCCGACGGTCCATGGCGTCGGCCCAGGCCCCGCCGAGCAGCCCGAACACCACCAGCGGCACGAGCGCGAACACCCCGGACAGCCCGACGTACGCCGAGTTGTGGGTCAGTGCGTACAGCTGGACGGGGACGGCGAAGATGGTGAGGTTGGCCCCGATGACCGTGATGACGCCGGCCACCCACAGCCGGCGGAAGTCCGGCGTTCTCAGTGGGGTGGTGTCGGCAAAGAGCCGCGCCACCTACGGCTGCAGACGCTCGATGGAGCCGTTGCTCACACGAATTCGGTTGTGTACCCGGTTCTCCCGGCCCTGCCAGAACTCGACCACCTCGGGGGCGATCCGGTAGCCACCCCAGTGCGGCGGCACCGGCACCGTCTCGTCGGCGGCGAAGCGTTCGGTCACCTCGGCGAGCTGAGCGAGCAGCTCGGCGCGGGAGCCGATCGGGCGCGACTGCGCCGACGCCCAGGCCCCCAGCTGGGAACCGCGCGGGCGTTTGGACCAATACTCTGCGGTCTCCTGGGCGCTGACCTTGGTCACCGCGCCGCGGATGTGCACCTGTCGTCCCAGCGCGTACCAGGGGAACGTCACGGCGGCATACGGAGTCGCCGCGAGCTCATCGCCCTTGGCCGAGTCGTAGTTGGTGTAGAAGGTGATCCCGGTCTCGTCCACGCTTTTGCACAACACCGTGCGGCTGACGGGTCTTCCCGCGTCTGATCCCGTGCCGATGGTGGCCAGCACCATGGCGTTGGGCTCGGCGATACCGGCCGATTCGGCGTCGGCGATCCACCTGTGCAACAGGGCAAGCCAGCCGTCGGCGAGCCAGTCGACATCGAGGTCGCTGCTGCCGTCCTTCTCGACCGAGCCGTACTCAACGCGCATCGCCGCGAGGCGATCGTCCCTGGGCGTCTCCACGGCCCAACGGTACGCCGCAAACATTCGGCTGCCGGTTACCGACCGGCAGCGACGGTCCGATTGCCGAGTGGGAGAATCCACCCATGACGGTGGTACCCGACGACTTCGTGCCCGGCCTCGAAGGGGTGGTGGCCTTCACCACCGAGATCGCCGAACCTGATCGGGACGGCGGCGCACTGCGCTATCGCGGTGTGGACATCGAGGATCTGGTCGGCAATGGCGTGACCTTCGGCGACGTGTGGGCGCTGCTGGTCGACGGCAGGTTCGGCAACGGTCTGCGCCCCGCCGAGCCGTTCCCGCTACCCATTCACACCGGCGACGTCCGGGTCGACGTTCAGGCCGGCCTGGCGATGCTGGCACCGATCTGGGGCTACGCGCCGCTGCTCGACATCGATGGCGAAACTGCCCGCGATCATCTCGCGAGGGCGTCGGTGATGGCGCTGTCCTACGTCGCCCAGTCCGCCCGCGGTATCTACCGGCCGGCGGTGCCTCAGCGCGTGATCGACGAATGCGCCACTGTCACAGAACGTTTCATGACCCGCTGGCAGGGTGAGCCGGATCCGCGGCACGTGGCGGCCATCGACGCCTACTGGGTGTCGGCAGCCGAACACGGGATGAACGCCTCCACGTTCACCGCGCGCGTGATCGCCTCGACCGGAGCGGATGTCGCGGCCGCGATGTCGGGCGCGATCGGCGCGATGAGCGGCCCGCTGCACGGCGGCGCTCCCGCCCGAGTGCTACCGATGATCGAGGACGTCGAACGCACCGGGGACGCCCGCGCGGTGGTCAAAGGCGTCTTGGACCGCAACGAGAAGCTGATGGGTTTCGGCCACCGGGTCTACCGGGCCGAGGACCCGCGGGCACGGGTGCTGCGGGCAACCGCCAAGCGGCTGCAGGCACCGCGGTACGAGGTGGCTGTCGCACTCGAGCAGGCGGCGCTGGCCGAGCTGCGCGAACGGCGTCCGGACCGGGCGATCGAGACCAACGTGGAGTTCTGGGCCGCGGTCATCCTGGACTTCGCCCAGGTGCCCGCCAAAATGATGCCCGCGATGTTCACCTGCGGTCGCACCGCCGGGTGGTGCGCCCACATCCTGGAGCAGAAGCAGCTCGGCAAGCTGGTCCGCCCCTCGGCGATCTACGTCGGTCCGGCCCCCAGGCCGCCGGACGCGGTGCAGGGCTGGGACGAGATCGCGCACCGACCTGTCTAGTCAGGCCCGGAACGCCGAACCCCGCTCCCGGTCCAGATACGTGTCGGCCTTGTTGCGCAGGAAGAACACGTACACCACCAGCGACACCGCGATGCAGACGGTGACATAGCCGATGAACAGCGGTACCTGGCCCTGTTCCTTGGCCGCCTGGTAGATCAGCGGCGCCGTCCCGCCGAAGATCGAGTTCGCCAGCGCGTACCCGACCCCCACCCCGAGCGCCCGCACCTGGGCCGGGAACAGCTCCGACTTCACCAGCGCGTTGATCGACGTGTATCCCGTCAGGATCACGTAGCCGACCGCGACCAACCCGAAAGACGCCAGTGGCGAACGTGTTTGGGGCAGGAACGTGATGAGGACATAGGTGTAGAGCACACCGCCGACACCGAAGAACACCAACATCGGCTTGCGGCCGATCCGGTCGCTGATGATCCCGCCCACCGGCTGAAGCACCATCAAGAAGATCAGCCCGGTCAGATTCACCCACGTCGCCGTCATACCCTCGCCCTTGTACGCGGTCTTGACGATCGCCGGCGCATTGACGCTGTAGGTGTAGAACGCCACCGTGCCGCCGAGAGTGATGAGGAAGCACAGCAGCAACGGCCGCCGGTACTGCGTCAACAAAGTCCGCATGGACCCGGCGCCGCTGTCCTGCCCGGCCTTGGCCGCTTCGATGACCTCCTCGGAGAGCGACTCGTCCATGGTGCGCCGCAGCCAGAACACCACCACCGCGGCGACGCCACCGATGGCGAACGCGATGCGCCAACCGAATTCGCGCATCTGGTCGTCGTTGAGGAACGACTGCAGGATCAGCAGCGTGAACTGCGCCAGCACGTGCCCACCGATCAGCGTCACGTATTGGAACGACGAGAAGAATCCGCGCCGCTCTCGCGTCGCCGCCTCCGACATGTACGTCGCCGACGTGCCGTACTCACCGCCGGTCGCGAAGCCCTGCACCAGCCTGGCGACGATCAGGACGATCGGCGCCGCCATCCCGATCAACGCTTGCGACGGGACCACCGCGATCATCAACGAGCACAGTGCCATCAGCGACACACTCACCGTCAGCGCGGCGCGCCGGCCATGCCGGTCGGCGTACCGGCCGAAGAACCAGGACCCGACGGGACGCATCACGAAGGTGATCGCGAATATCGCGTACACGTACACCGTCGAGTTCTTCTCGGACTCATCGAAGAACTGGCCCTCGAAATACGTTGCGAACACGGTGTAGACGTAGACGTCGTACCACTCGACCAAGTTGCCCGACGACCCTCGGATCGTGTTCCAGATCGCCCGCCGGGTCTGGGCGGCGCTCGACCGCGGCACTGTCGTGGTGGTCATCGTCGGCCTCCCTGTGTCAGCCCGAACCGTACTCCACCGCTGGTGATTTCTGTCGGTACCCGGTGGTTGCATTCGAGGCGGCCGATGAGTTTCCCCCGGCCGCAGTGTCTACATCGGTGGCGGCCCGGCCGGCCGCTTCACACCACAGGAGGCTTCTATGGCGATCGAGTTCCAACCCGCACTGTCCCCGCACCTGGTCGTCGACGACGCGCCCGCGGCAATCGACTTCTACATCAAGGCGTTCGGCGCCACCGAGATCGGTCGGGTGCCCCGGCCCGACGGGAAACTGATCCATGCCGCGCTGCAGATCAACGGTGCCATGATCATGCTCAACGACGACTTTCCGGAGGCGTCCGGCGGCAAGTCGATGACGCCGCCGGCGCTGGGCGGCTCCCCGGTGACCATCCATCTGACCGTCACCGACGTGGACGAGAAGTTCCAGCGTGCGCTCGACGCCGGCGCGACGGTGGTGATGCCGCTCGACGACCAGTTCTGGGGTGATCGGTACGGCATGATCCGGGACCCGTTCGGGCATCAGTGGTCGCTCGGACAACCGGTGCGTGAGGTCAGCTACGACGAGATCCAGCGGGCGATGAGCCAGGCATGATGGCGACGTGACCCAGGCTCGCCGCAAGATCCTCTACATCGACCTCGACAACACGATGGTCGACTTCGGCCATCGGATCGAGGGCCTCGATCAGGTCGTGGTGGACAAGTACCGCGGCCGGATGGACGAGGCGCCGGGCATCTTCGCATTGATGCGTTCGATGCCCGGCGCGATCGAGGCGTACACCGAGTTGTCGGAGCTGTTCGACACCTACCTGCTGTCCACCGCGCCGTGGCGCAACCCGTCGGGGTGGCAGCACAAGATCGAATGGGTGCACGAACACCTTGGGGCCGAGGAGGATTCACCCGCGTACAAGCGGCTCATCCTCACTCACCACAAGGACCTCAACCGCGGTGACTTCCTCGTCGACGACCGGCCCAACAACGGTGCCGAGCACTTCGAGGGTGAGTGGATCCCGTACGGCTCCGAGCGCTTCCCGGACTGGAATGCCGTGCTGAACTACCTGCGGGACAAGGCTTAACGCAACAGCCCGGCGAGCAGCCGCCTGGCCAGCGGCGGCTCCGGCGCCGCGGCGGCCACCGCGACCATCTCGGACACGTCGGTGAACTTCACCCGCGCCCGTCCCTCGGCGTCGCCGCGGGCCGTCTCCGCTGCGTCGATGGCACGCCAGCCGCGGGCGTCGACCACATCGGGCTGACGGGAGCGCACCAGCTTGTCCAGCGACGCCGGTCGCGCATCGGGGTTGCCGAGCAAGCCGGCGTTGAAGTCGTCCACCAGGTTCGAGACAGTCTGCATGGAACAGGATTTGTTGGTGCCGATGAAGCCGGTCGGTCCGCGTTTGATCCAGCCCGCCACGTACGCGCCGGCGATGGGCGAGCCGGTGACGGGATCGATGACACGCCCGTCCCGGTTGGGGACGACAGCGGAAGCCTCGTCGAACGGCAGGCCGGCGATCGGCGCGCCGCGGTATCCGATCGAGGTGAGCAGCAGTCCGGCCTCGATCTGCACCGGGTCTTCGGTTCCGGTGCAACGGAATTCGACTCCGTCGACCCGCTCGGTACCGAGCACCCGGTGGGGCGTGAGCCGGTAGGCCAGCCGAATGCGCCTGCGGTCGATGCGGTCGGACGCGACCGGTAGTTTGGCCAAGATCTCGAGTTTGGCGACCGTGACCGCATCGGTGGCGGTGGCCAGGTCCTCCTGCACCAGGGCGTGGTCGGCGGCGTCGAGGACGACCTCGGCCGTCGACGTCAGCCCGATCAGCTCCGGCAGGGTGAACGCCGAGTCGACCGGACGCCGCCGCGCCGCGATGACGACCTCGCGCACGCCCGAGCTTCGCAGGGCACTCAGCGCGGCGTCCGAGATGTCGGTGCGGGCCAGGCCGTCGGGGTCGGCGGTCAGGATCCGAGCGACGTCGAGTGCCACATTGCCGTTGCCGATCACCACGACCCGTTCGTGGCGCAGGTCGACGGGCAGCCCGGCAAAATCCGGGTGACCGTTGATCCAGGCCACCGTCTCGGTGGCGGTGCCTGCCCCGGGCAGCTCCATGCCGGGGATGTCGAGCCTGCGGTCGTTCGGAGCGCCGACGGTGTACAGCACCGCGTGGTGGTGCTGTAGCAACTCTTCGTGACGGATGTGTTGTCCCACTTCGACATTGAGGTAGAACGTGAAGCGTGGGTGACTGCTGATCCGCTCGAAGAGCCGCGTCACTCCCTTGGTGTGCTGATGATCGGGTGCGACGCCGGCGCGGACGAGACCGAACGGGGTGGGCAGTTTGTCGAAGACGTTGACCCGCACGCCCTTCTGCGTCAGCAGCTCGTCGGCGGCGTAGATGCCCGCGGGCCCGGACCCGACGACGGCCACCGTCAGATCCCCACCGCCACGGCGCACCTGCGGCGCGGGCAGCACCGGGGCGAGCTTGGAGGTCGGCGGCACTTTCACCCCCGCGGGCCGCTCGGGATAGAACGCCGCGTTGAGTTCGACGAACGGCAGCTGCTGGTCGGTCAGTTTGCTGGCCGGCGCGATGGCACCGACCGGGCAGGCGCTGACGCACGCCCCGCAGTCCACGCATGCGACCGGATCGATGTAGAGCATCTCGGCGGTCGCGAAGCCCGGCTCGTCGGGGCTGGGGTGGATGCAGTTGACCGGGCAGGCGTAGACGCAGGACCCGTCGCTGCAGCACGACTGGGTGATCACATGGGGCACAGGCGTGAGTCCTTCGATTTACGCGGCAGCAACCACGTGCTGACGGGCCGGCTCGCTGCGGAAGCGGCTCGGCGTGCCGTCGATCCGGCAGATCCGCCACACCAGCTTCGCCAGCGGGTTCATCAGACCGGTGTCCTGGCACAGCATCCGGACATCGCCGAACATGTCGCGCAACATCTGCCGGGACTGAGGCGAGGAGAAGAAGATGTCCTTGCGCACCGAGCGCGGGATGTCGAATTCCTTCCAGAACGCCTTCGGCGGCACGATGATCGCCGAGCACAGCACCCGCATCACCACCGGCACATACAACGACAGCCAGAACCGCTTGCGGCGCGGCAGGTGCGGCACCCGCTTGCGCAGGTACTCGTGCGCGAACGAGATGTGCCGGGCTTCCTCGGCGACGTGGATCGCCATCACGCGCTCCATGATCGGGTGCAGCGTCTTGCCTTCGCGCAGAACGTTTTTCTGGGTGTGGTCGATGGGCTCCTCACCGGCGAGGATGCCGAACCAGAACGGGATCGGCAGCGGGCCGGCCACCAATGGGATCGCCGGCTGGACCCACTTGAGCAGGCGCGGCATACCCGGCACGTCAGCGCCGATGTGGTTGACCATCTCCTGGAACATCATCGTGTGGTTGCACTCTTCGACCGCCTCATGCAGGCAGTACCGGTATTCCGGTGAGCCGTTGGGCGCCCAGAACGCGTACTCCATCAGGCCCCTGATGAGAATCGACTCGAAGTGCAGCCCGACCTTGGCCACATTGGACTGACGCCACATGCCGATCTCGATCTGCCGCTCTTTGGACTGCGACTGATACCAGGGGTGCTGCCCGATCGGGTCGGTCGCGGGCAGGATCCAACGCTCATCGTTGGGTACGACAGCGAACTCGGGCGAATCCCAGTCGATGTCGGTATACGGGTTGAAGTTCCGCCGAACTGAGCCTTCGGACAGCGTCATCAGCTTCTCGACATAGGCGGTGTCGTCCAGCACGTCCATATTGCGGCGCCAGCGCTGGATGATCTTGGTTCTCGCCATGACAGTCTCCTCAATAGAGGTTTACATTTGGGCGGTTGTTGTACAAACGGTACCGCAGGTATCGCATACATGTCCATACCCGGTTTCGGGCTCGCTCAACGCCTCGGTGTGCACCCTCTGTTTCATGGGCGAACGCACGGCCTCCTAGGCTTGGGGGCATGGCTGATGAGTTGACAATCCCCGCCGATCTCAAGCCCGGCGACGGTCGCTTCGGCTGTGGCCCCTCGAAGGTGCGCCCCGCGCAGCTCGACGCGCTGGCCGCATCGGCCGCCTTGTTCGGCACCTCGCACCGCCAGGCGCCGGTGAAGAACCTGGTCGGCCGGGTCCGCGACGGTCTGCGTGAGTTCTTCTCGGTGCCCGACGGCTACGAGGTCATCCTGGGCAATGGCGGTGCGACCGCGTTCTGGGACGCCGCTGCGTTCGGGCTGATCGAGAAACGCTCTCTGCACCTCACGTACGGCGAGTTCTCCTCGAAGTTCGCCTCGGCCGCCACCGCCAACCCGTTCATCGACGACCCGATCGTCATCAAGGCGGACGCGGGCAGCGCACCCGAGCCGCAGTCCGACCCGTCGGTCGACGCGATCGCCTGGGCGCACAACGAGACCTCGACCGGGGTGGCCGTGCCGGTTCGCCGCCCGGAGGGTTCGGAGAACGCCCTGATCCTGATCGACGCGACCTCCGGGGCCGGCGGGCTGCCGGTCGACGTCAGCGACGTCGACGCCTACTACTTCGCGCCGCAGAAGAACTTCGCCAGCGACGGTGGCCTGTGGCTGGCCGTCGTCTCCCCCGCCGCGCTGTCCCGCATCGAGGCCATCGCCGGGTCGGGCCGTTGGGTGCCCGACTTCTTGTCACTGCCGATCGCGGTCGACAACAGCCTCAAGAACCAGACGTACAACACCCCGGCGATCGGCACGCTGGTGCTGATGGCCGAGCAGGTCGACTGGATGAACAGCAACGGCGGGCTGGACTGGGCGGTCAAGCGCACCGCCGACTCGTCGCAGCGGCTGTACTCCTGGGCCGAGGCGTCGTCGTATGCCACCCCGTTCGTCAGCGATCCCGCGCTGCGGTCGCAGGTCGTCGGCACGATCGATTTCACCGACGAAGTCGACGCCGCCGCGGTGGCCAAGGTGCTGCGGGCCAACGGCATCGTCGATACCGAGCCGTACCGCAAGCTGGGCCGCAACCAGCTGCGGATCGCGATGTTCCCGGCGATCGAACCCGACGACGTCTCCGCGCTGACGCAGTGCGTCGACTGGGTCGTCGAACGCCTCGGCTGACTTCGTCGTCATCCCCGCGTGTCCTAACCGTAATCAAGCCGGGGCTGAGTTAAAGTCCGGGCGAAGGAGGTCGACATGCGAGAACTCAGGGTGATCGGACTCGATGTCGACGGCAGGCACATTATTTGCGAAGGTCCCGACCCGGCCGACAAGTTCACCCTGCAGGTCGACGACCGACTGCGTGCCGCGGTTCGCGGTGACCGGTCGCTGGGCCAGACCCTGAGGGACAAAGAGGTCAAAGGCGTGTTGCGGCCAAGGGATATTCAGGCGCGCATCCGTGCGGGTGCGTCCGTCGAGCAAGTTGCCGCGTCATCCGGCATGGACATCAGCAAGGTCGAGCGATTCGCCCACCCGGTGCTCTTGGAGCGCTCCCGGGCGGCCGAGCTGGCCGGCGCCGCGCATCCGGTGCTGGCCGACGGACCCGCGGTGACCACGCTGCTGGACACCGTCACCACCGCCCTGGTGGCACGGGGGCACAGCCTCGAGTCGACGTCGTGGGACGCCTGGCGCGGTGAAGACGGCCGCTGGGTGGTGCAGATGGCGTGGCAGGCCGGGCTCTCCGACAACGTCGCGCACTTCCGCTTCAGCCCCGGCGCCCACGGTGGAACCGTGTCGGCTCTGGACGACGCGGCCAGCGAGCTGATCGACCCGACATTCGAGCGTCCGCTGCGCCCGGTGGCCGTCGTGGCGCAACTGGAGTTCGAGGAGCAGCAGCCGCAACCGGCTCCGGCCCCGGTCGAGGAAAAGCAGGCACCCGCTCCGGCCCCGGCTCCCGCCGCGGCGCCGAGGGCCAAACGCGCCAAGGCCAAGCCGTCGGTCCCCGGCTGGGAGGACGTGCTGCTCGGGGTGCGTTCCAGCGGCGAGCGCTGACCGACTACTGAGCGGCGGCCATCGCCAGCAGGGTGATCCACCCGCCTGCGACGCCGAGACCGGCACCCAGGACGAACCACCGTCGGACCGGAATGCGCCGCCAGCCCCATAACGTCGGCGCCAGTCCGCCGACCGCGATCAGGTTCAGCACGATCGCCACCAGCGGATGCACCCGCACCATGCCGAGGCTGAGCACAACGATCGCGGCGCCCGTCACCGCGGCGACGAAAGCTGCCACGGTCAGACCGGTTCCCCACGGCGTCGTCTCTTCGTTCACCGAATCAACTCCCCGGGTCGCTTCGCTCCTGCCCACCGGGTGAACTTCCCGGGTCGCTTCGCTCCTGCCCACCGGGTCAACTCCCCGGGTCGCTTCGCTCCTGCCCACCGGGTGAACTTTAGTCACCGCGCCCGCTCGTAGAACGCCAGCGCCGCAGCGGTCGCAACATTCAGCGAATCGGTGCCCCGCGACATCGGGATGCGGACCCGGACATCGCTGGCCCGCATCGCCGTCTCGGTCAGCCCGGGCCCCTCGGCGCCGACCAGCACCGCGACCCGGTCCTCCGCCAACCCGGCCATCGCCTCGGCCAGGGTCTGCGCCGCCGGATCGGGCGTCATGGCCAGCAGCCGGAATCCACGCTCACGCAACTCGGCGATATCGGCCGGCCACCGCTCGGCGCGAGCGAACGGCACCAGCAGGGCGTGCCCCATCGACACCCGCACCGCACGCCGATACAGCGGGTCGGCGCACCCGGAACCGAAGATGACCGCGTCCACGCCGAGCCCGGCAGCGTTGCGGAAGATCGAGCCGAGGTTCTCGTGATCGTTGACGCCTTCGAGCACCGCGACCGTGCGCGCGTCGTCGAGCACTTCTGCCAACGTCAGCGCCGGTGGCCGGCGAGCCGCCGCGAGCACACCGCGGTTGAGGTGGAACCCGACCACCTCGGCCATCACCTCGGCGGTGGCGCGGTAGAACGGCGCCGGCACCCCGGACAGGTCGTCACCGAGTTCGGCCAGCCGGCGGTCGGTACCGAGGAACGCGTGCGGTGTGAACCGTGAGGCGATCATCCGCTGGGCCACCAGCACGCCTTCGGCGATCACCAATCCCTTGCCGCTGGGAAGGTCCGGTCGGCGGTCGACGCTGTTGAGGTCGCGGAAGTCGTCGACGCGGGGATCACCCGGATCGGTGATATCGACGACCTCTATCGCGCCAAAAGCCTTCTCGCTCACGCGTCTTCGTCGACGAGGACGGTCATCAGGTCCGCGGCCCGCAGCAGGATGGCGCGGTCGTCGCTGTCCAGTGTCGCCAGCCGATTGCGCAGCCATTCCTGACTGGCCCTGCGCTCACTGTCGACCAGCGCCGCACCGGCGTCGGAAACGGCCACCAGAACCTGGCGCCCGTCGGAGGGATGCGACGTGCGCACCACCAGCCCGAGATCGGCCAGTGATGCGATCACCCGGGTCATCGACGGCGGCCGGACCCGTTCCCGGACCGCCAGCGCCCCCGGCGTCATCGCGCCGTCCTTGGCCAGGGTCGCCAGAGCGGACAGCTGCGACAGCGTGACCGGTGATTCGGGCCTGCGGAAGCGCAACTGACGCGCCAGACGCATGACGGCCAGCGACAAATCACTGGCCAGCCGCAGGTCACCGTCTTTCACGACGCAAACAGTACGACACGACAACACCCGATCCATGATGAACCGGCCAACTCCGGCAACCGCACACCGGGCTCGCCGGCCCATCGACTACCTTGAACGACAATGCCATCCGATCAGCGCGAACCAGGTCGAGAGCCGGTGGCCGAACCCGAGCCGCCCGCCCTGCCCGCGGCGTTGCTGGATCCGTGGCCGGTGATCATCGTCGGGGCCGCGCTGTGGGCGTTGGTGACGATCGCGGCGTTCACCGTCGCAGCGTGCGAGTCCTGGCGGCCGATCGCGCTCGCCGGCCTGGGTACCGGCGTCGTGGGCACGTCGGTATTCCTGTGGCAGCGCACCGCGGCACGGCGCGGGGCCCGAGGCGCGCAGACGGGCATCGAGCCACGCGGACAATAACCAGTCCACGACGAAGGGAAAACAATGGCAGCGCCGCTGTTGCAAGCAGAAATCGAGATCAACGCCCCGGTCGGCAAGGTCTGGACCTTGCTGTCGGATTTGGGCAACATGCCCAAGTGGAGCCCGCAGTGCCGGCTGATGAAGCCGCTCGGTGCGGTCAAACCGGGCACCCGCACTTTCAACCTCAATCGGCGCAACAACCTGTTCTGGCCGACGACGTCGACGATCACCGAACTGATTCCGGAACAGAAGCTGGCGTTCCGGGTCAACGCCAACAACACCGTCTGGAGCTATGAGCTCGAGCCGACCGCCACCGGCACCAGGGTGGTGGAGACCCGGCACGCCGAGAACGGCGTCAAGGCCGTGTCGACGATGACGGTGAACGCGGTGATGGGCGGCGTGCCCAACTTCGAGAAAGAACTGGTCGACGGGATGAACCTGTCGCTGGCGCGGATCAAGGCCGCCGCCGAAGGTTAGGCCTGCTCGCCCGGTTCGGACGCCTCGGGTGCCTCCGGGGTTTCGGGAGCCGCCGGGCTTTCGGGTACCTGCGGCGTTTCCGAGACCTCCGGTGTCTCCGAGACGTCCGGGGTCTCCGGGGTCTCCGGAACTCCCCGCTCTTCCGGGGGCGCGGCGGTCGCCGGGGTTTCGGCGACGGTCGCGACGACCTCGACCACCTCGAGCACACCGTCGTCGTACGGGTCATACAGCGGCGATCCCGTGCCCGCCGGCCGCGGGGTGTCCGAGTGCGCGCCGCAGCCGTACTCGAAATCGACGACGTGGGAATCGGCGGCCATCTCGTTGCAGCACACCCCGAACATCGTGCCGAGTGCGCCGGCCAACGGAACCATGAAGCCGCAATCGCGGCACACCCGCTTCGTCGCGCGGGCCATCGGCGAATCGGGGCCATGATCGCCGTCGTGCCAGCGCTGCGCGGTCTCGTCGCGACCCAGCGCGCTGAGCACCTGGCGACGGCCGAAGCCGACCTCGAAAGCGGTGTCGTCGATCAGCGGATCCCCGGTGGCGGTGTAGCCGGGAGCCAGGCGCGGGTCATCCTTGCCGGGAGCCAGCAGGTCACCGGGGCTCAAGTCGCCAGGCTTGATGCGTTCGTCCCACGGCACCCAGGCCGGAGCCAGCAACGCGGTCGGGCCGGGCACCAGCACGACCTCGCTGAGGGTGGCATGATCGGCGCCTTCGTAGGCCGCGACCACCACCGCCCACTGCCAGCCCTGATAACCGGGCATGTTCGCCAAGAAGCGGTGCGTCGCCGCGGTCTCGTCCTCGAAGCTGACGCCGAGGTATTCGCCCACCGTGTCGCCGCTGTGTTCGACGATGGCCTGCCGTGCCTGCTCCACCGCACCGCTCAGTACGGCGGCAACCGCGTCCGACGGCGCGGCGGCCTGCGCCGGTGCCGTGGCTTCTTTCGCGTCAAGGGTGCTGTCCATCGTCACCAATCTTGCCTCACGGTCTATGTGTGCAGCCACACCGGTCACGTGCGCGCCCGGCATGCCGGGATAGGGGACAATCGTGAGGTGTCTGAGAGCCGGCGTGACGAAACCCGCGCGAATCCGGCGTTCGGACCCGATCGCCGCTATTCGGCGGGCACATCCGGAGAACACCCGGGCATGGCCAACTATCCCAGCGACCCGGACGGCTACCGGCGCTCGGAGGCCACCCGCCGGTCCAACCCCACGCCCAGCTCCAACCGTTATCTGCCGCCGTTGGGCGAGCAGCGCACCCAGAAACCCTGGCCGCCGCCAGGATCGCCCAGCGCCGACGAACGGGTGACCCGCGGTCGCGGCGCCGCGAACCGCAGCCGCGAGATGGGCACGAAGGTGTATTCGATGGTGCACCGCGCGGCCACGGCCGACGGTGCCGACAAGTCCGGTCTGACGGCGCTGACCTGGCCGGTGGTCGCGAACTTCGCGGTGGACTCGGCGATGGCCGTCGCACTGGCCAACACGCTGTTCTTCGCCGCCGCCTCCGGCGAGAGCAAGGGCAAGGTCGCGCTGTACCTGCTGATCACGATCGCGCCGTTCGCGGTGATCGCACCGCTGATCGGGCCCGCGCTGGATCGCGTCCAGCACGGCAGGCGTGCGGCGCTCGCGATGTCGTTCATCCTTCGCGCTGCGCTGGCGTTCGTGCTGATCATGGACTACGACGGCGCCACCGGCAGTTACCCGTCGTGGGTGCTCTACCCCTGCGCGCTCGGAATGATGGTGCTGTCCAAGTCCTTCAGCGTGCTGCGCAGCGCGGTGACCCCCCGGGTCATGCCACCGACGATCGACCTGGTGCGGGTCAATTCGCGGCTGACGATGTTCGGTCTGATCGGGGGCACCATCGTCGGCGGCGGTATCGCGGCCGGGGCGGAATACCTGCTCACCAGCGTGTTCAAGCTGCCCGGCGCGCTGTTCGTCGTCGTCTTCGTCGCCGTGGCGGGCGCCTCGTTGTCGATGCGGATCCCGCGCTGGGTGGAGGTCACCGAAGGCGAGGTGCCGGCCACCTTGACCTATCACGGCGAAAGCGGGCCGCAAGGCTGGATAGACGAGCCGGCCGCGAAGACCGGCAGACCACGACAACCGCTGGGCCGCAACATCATCACCTCGCTGTGGGGCAACTGCACGATCAAAGCGATGGTCGGATTCCTGTTCTTGTATCCGGCGTTCGTCGCCAAGGCGCACCAGGCCAGCGGCTGGGTACAGCTCGGCATGCTCGGCATGCTCGGCGCCGCCGCGGGCATCGGCAACTTCGCGGGTAATTTCACCGCGGCCCGGATGCGGCTGGGCCGGCCGGCGATGCTGGTGGTGCGATGCACGGTCGCGGTGACCGTCATGGCGATGGTGGCCGCGGTCACCGGCAACCTGATCGTCGCGGCGGTGGCCACGCTGGTCACCTCGGGTGCGACTGCGATCGCCAAGGCCTCACTGGACGCCTCGCTGCAGGACGACTTGCCTGAGGAGTCGCGAGCGTCGGCGTTCGGACGCTCCGAATCGGTCCTGCAGCTGGCGTGGGTGATGGGCGGCGCGATCGGAGTGCTGGTGTACACCGAGTTGTGGGTTGGCTTCACCGCGATCAGCGCGCTGCTGATTCTCGGCCTCGCCCAGACCATCGTCAGCTACCGCGGCAATTCACTGATCCCCGGTTTCGGCGGCAACCGCCCGGTGCTGGCCGAACCGGAGGGCGCATCGGCGGTGACGTACCAATGAACCGTTGGACCCGATGGCTTTTGGCGATCATCGTCGTGCTGGCGTCGGCCGGTGCCGGCGTGGCCGCGTGGGCATTGACCCGCGGCACCGAATCGGCCTTCCCCGAGATCAGCGCCTATTCGCACGGTCAGGCGGTGCGCGTCGGACCATACGTGTACTGCAACGTGGTGAACCTCAACGATTGCCAGAACCCGCAGACCCAGGGCCAGCTTTCGGTCACCGAGCGCTACCCGGTGCAGCTCTCCGTTCCCACCGCGATCGGGCGGGCGCCATGGCAGTTGCTGCGCGTGTACGAAGACGAGCGGAATTCCACGACCACCATGTATCGGCCCAATACCGAACTGGCAGTGACGATTCCGACGGTCGATCCGCAACGCGGCCGGCTCACCGGCGTTGTCGTGCAGTTGGTCACCCTGGTCCAGGACCAGAACGGCGAGCTGCGCGATGCCCCGCATGCGGAGTGGTCAGTCCGTCTGGCCTGGCCCTAGCGTCGACGACGACGGCTGCGAACACCAGTCCCGGATCGCGGAAGCGAACTGCTCGGGGGCATCCGATTGCACGAAATGTCCTGCTCCGTCGGCAATCACAGTCCGGTGGTTGGGAAAGGTCCGCTCCCAGCGCCGTAGATCGCTCTCCCTGAACGCGATGTCGGCGTCACCCCAGATGATGAGCGTGGGGATGTCCGCGATCGCCGGTTGGCCGGCTTCCACCTCGGCGAGGAACGCGCGGCTGGCGGTCAGCTCGCGGGGGAAGATGGCCGACGCATCGCGCCGCGCCGGGCTGTCGAGAGCCTTCTGATAGTGGGCCATCTCGTCCCGGCTGGGCTTGGCCAGTCGGTGCCCCGCGGGAATCATCAGGTTGACGAACAGATTGAACTGCCGGATCAGCAGACGGCCGAGCGGTCCGCCCATGACATGCGACATGATCTGCACGTGCGGGGCATCCGTCGGCCAGGCCCAGGTGTTGCCCACGACCAGCCGGTCGAAGGCTTCGGGGTGTTTCTCGATCACCGACAGCCCGATCGGGCCGCCCCAGTCGTGCACCACCAGCGTCACGTGGGTCAGTTCGAGAGCATCGACGAACGCACCGACGACCTTGGCGTGCTCGCTGGGCAGATACCGGTAACCCGCCGCCGCCGTCGACAGTCCGAATCCGGGGTAATCAATTGCTACGCAACGAAATTCGCTTCGCAGCGCCTTGATGACATCGCGGTAGACGAACGACCAGGTCGGGTTGCCGTGCAAGAACAGCAACGTGGGTCCCGAGCCTTCGTCGACGTAGTGAACGGTGTGGCCGTCGATGTCGACGAACCGGCTCACGAATGGAAACAACTTGTCGTCGACCCACCCGGGCCGCTGCGCCAGCGTCATGTCGATCCCCTCCTCCAGGGTCACTTGATATAATCAAGCAGACATTACTTTTGCAAGTGGAGACCGTGATGAGTCGAGACTACGGCCAGTACTGCGGACTGGCCCGGGCCCTGGATGTGATCGGCGATCGGTGGAATCTGCTGATCGTCCGTCAGCTTCTGGTCGCGCCCGCCCGCTACCGCGAACTGCGCGACGGGCTGCCGGGTATCGCGACCAACCTGCTGACCGACCGCCTCCGCGAACTGGAGCACGCCGGCGTCGTCGAGCGGCGACTGGCCGAGGACGGCAACGCGATCACCTACGCGCTCACCGATTGGGGCGCGCAACTTCGGGAACCCATCGAGGGGCTCGTCCGGTGGTCCACGCCGCTGATGATCCGCGGTGCCCAGGGCGACGAGTTCCGCATCGAGTGGCTACTGGTGGCCCTTCCCGCACTGTTCACCGGCCGGCGGCCGCCGACCCGATCGGCCACTGTGGGGATCGACATCGGCGGCGACACACTTCAGCTGCGCGCCAACCGATCCGGCGTGGCGGTAAGTCTGCCCGATGGCCGCTCATACGATGCCGTCCTGACCACCGAGGCACCGATCGTCCTCGGCCTCGCGACCGGACTGCTGACCCTCGATGATGTTGCGGTGCAAGTGGATATCGACGGCGACCGGGCTGCCGTGGAGACCGTCTTCGCGCGCTAACCCGCGCCGTGCCCGGCAGGGACCCGCTCCCCCTCCCGCGTCGGCCCCGGCGGCGTTCCGTCACCAAACGGTCTGCCCCCCAATTCTTCTCGACCGTGCGGCGTCAACCAGTTCGACAGGTCCGGACCCTTCGGCACCACACCGGTCGGATTGATGTCCGAATGCACGATGTAGTAGTGCTGCTTGATCTGGACCAAGTCGGTGGTATCGCCGAATCCCGGCGTCTGGAACAGATCTCGGGCGTAGGCCCACAGCACCGGCATCTCGGACAGCTTGGACCGGTTGCACTTGAAGTGGCCGTGGTAGACCGGATCAAAACGCGCCAGCGTGGTGAAAAGCCGCACGTCGGCCTCGGTGATGGTGTCCCCCACCAGATACCGCTGATCGGCCAGCCGCTCGGACAGCCAGTCCAGTGCGGTGAACAACCGGTCGTAGGCGCGTCCGTAGGATTCCTGCGAGCCGGCGAACCCGCAGCGGTACACCCCGTTGTTCACCTCGGTGTAAATCCGCTGGGCGACCTCGTCGATCTCGTCGCGCAGCGGCTCGGGGTACAGCTGCGGCGCACCCTCGCGGTGGTAGGCGGTCCATTCCGTGGAGAAGTCGAGCGTGATCTGGGCGAAATCGTTGGTGACCACCTGACCGGTGGGTACGTCGACGATCGCCGGGACCGTGATGCCCTTCGGATAATCCGGGAACCTCGCGAAGTAGGCGTCCTGCAGCCGCGGGATCTTCAGCACCGGGTCCACGCCACCGGGATCCAGATCGAAGGTCCAGCTGCGTTGGTCGTGCGTCGGCCCACAGAACCCGATGGACAGCGCGTCCTCCAGGCCCAGCAGGCGGCGCACGATGATCGTCCGGTTCGCCCACGGGCAGGCGCGCGCGACGATCAGCCGGTAGCGGCCGGGCTCGACGGGATATCCGTCAGCACCGTCGGCGGTGATCCTGGTGGTGATGTAGTTGGTATCGCGATTGAACTCGCCGCCTCCGGCGACATAGGCACCCACGACTCCAGTGTGCGCCAGTTACGCGTCGAGCTCCCGCGCGACCGCCTTGACCACTTCGGACACCCGCCGGGCCACCTTTCGGTCCGGGTAGCGACCTTTGCGCAGCTCGGGCTGAACCGCGCCCTCGAGCAAGGTGATCATGTCCTCGACCATGCCGTGCAGTTCGTCGGGAGTGTGCTTGCGCTCGATGGGCGTGGCCTCACGCCGGGTCCGGGTCAGACTCGGCGGCGGATCGATCAGCTTGACGCTCAACGCCTGTGGGCCACGGCGGCCGGACGCCAGCCCGAACTCCACCCGCTGGCCGGCCTTCAGACCTTCGACGCCCTCAGGCAGTGCCGACGCACGGACGTAGACGTCCTCGCCTTCCTCCTGGGACAGGAAGCCGAATCCCTTCTCGGCGTCGTACCACTTCACCTTGCCGGTCGGCACTGGTCTCACCTGCTTGTCTGACGGGGTTCATGACAACATGACGAAGCGTCCCGCCGGTGCAGGACGCGTGCCGGTGATCCTACTCGGGATGACCTACGGCCAGCACCAGAGTTTAGTTCGGTAGGCTGGGCAAACCGCTGGAGGAGACATGCGCCTGATCCTGAACGTCGTCTGGTTGCTGTTCGGCGGGCTCTGGCTTGCCCTGGGCTATCTGCTGGCCGCGCTGGTCAGTTTCGTTCTGATCATCACCATTCCGTTCGGCTTCGCCTCGTTGCGGATCGCCAACTACGCGCTGTGGCCGTTCGGGCGGACCATCGTCGACAAGCCGGGCCCACGCCCTGGCGCACTGATCGGCAACGTCATCTGGATCGTGCTGTTCGGCGTATGGCTCGCCATCGGTCACCTGGTGAGCGCGGTGGCGATGGCGATCACGATCATCGGGATCCCGCTGGCGCTGGCCAACCTCAAACTCATCCCGGTCTCCCTGATGCCGCTGGGCAAGGAGATCGTGCCCGCCGATAGCGCGCGGGTGGCGGCATGACCGTCGTCGGGCTGGGAGTGCCCGCGATCCGCCGCGACGACGTACCGGCGGCGGACATGCCGCGCAGCGGACCGCTGGTCGACACGTTCGGCCGGGTGGCCACCGATCTGCGGGTCTCGCTGACCGACCGGTGCAATCTGCGCTGTACCTATTGCATGCCCGCCGAGGGACTGGACTGGCTGCCCGGCGACGACCTGCTGACCCGCGACGAGCTGGTGCGGCTGCTCACGCTGGCGGTGACCCGGCTCGGCATCACCAGCGTCCGATTCACCGGTGGCGAGCCTCTGCTGTATCGCGGGCTCGAAGACGTGGTGTCCGCGGTGGCCACTCTGCGCCCGCGTCCTGAGATCGCGCTGACCACCAACGGGGTGGGTCTGGCCCGTCGCGCCCGGGCGCTGGCCGATGCCGGCGTGAACCGGGTCAACGTGTCGCTCGACAGCCTCGACGCGGAGCAGTTCGCGGCCATCACCCGGCGGGACCGCCTCTCCGATGTTCTCGACGGTCTGTCCGCGGCATCCGAGGCCGGTCTGGGGCCGGTCAAGGTCAACGCGGTCCTGGATGCCGTGAGCGGCCTCGACGACGCCGTCGATCTGTTGGAGTACTGCCTGCGCTACGGCTACCAATTACGCATCATCGAGCAGATGCCGCTCGACGCCGGTCACCTGTGGCGTCGGGACGCCAACCTGAGCGCCGACGAGATCTACGCGGCACTGGCCGAGCGCTTCACCCTCACCACGGATCCGGCACCGCGGGGGTCGGCTCCGGCCCAGCTCTGGCAGGTCAACGGTGGCCCGGCGACGGTCGGGATCATCGCCTCGGTCTCGCACGCGTTCTGCGCGGCCTGCGACCGGACCCGCCTGACCGCCGATGGGCAGATCCGCAACTGCCTGTTCGCGGCCGAGGAGACCGATCTGCGGGCGCTGCTGCGCACCGGCGCCGACGATGCGGTGCTGGAGTCGGCATGGCGTGCCGCGATGTGGCGCAAGGCGGCCGGCCACGGCATCAACGATCCAGATTTCGTCCAACCCCAACGGCCGATGAGTGCGATCGGGGGCTGAGGTGGCCGAATCAGTACAGGTGACTGTGCGTTTCTTCGCTGCGGCACGCGCCGCCGCGGGCACCGAGTCAGATCTGCTCAGCGTGCCGGCCGGAGCGACAGTCGCCGATGTGGTCGACGAATTAGCTTGTCGCAACGCGGAATTAGCGCGCGTGTTACAGCGCTGCTCATATCTGCGCGACGGAATCGCGGTGCGAAACAAGGCGACAGCCCTGCAATCCGGCCAGACCCTCGACGTGTTACCCCCGTTTGCCGGCGGTTGAGCGTGATTTACGTCACATCACGATCAGGTAACGAGATGGCCACGGTGCGGTTTAGTGCTGTAACTACCTGGGCGAACGTCGGGCCGTCTAGGCGCTTTAACCTTTTTTAAGGTTTGCCAGTACCAGAAACGCCCGGATTTGCAAAAGATGACGGGTCTCGCCGATCCCATTACCGTCTCTCGAAGGTCAGCCCCCTCAACCCGGGCAGACCCTCTTCGCTCTTAGCGCTGAGCTCCATCCAAGGAGCGGAGAGACCAACGAACACCATGGATGGAGGCGGGGGACCCACCGGTCCACCGATAGGACTCGGAGCCACAAAGCTCCTTGGGGTGAAGCCGAAATCGTTTCCACCAGAGACGACGACGGCCGGGCGACCTCTCCAGCCCGAACCCGACAGCTGACCTCGCAGGCGCATTGAAGAGAGGAACACTTCGCCATATGAGTGGACGGCATCGCAAGCCCACTTCATCGTCAGTCAGCGTCGCCAAGATCGCGGTCACCGGTGCGGTGATCGGAGGCGGCAGCCTCGCCTTCGCCAGCCAGGCCCAAGCGGCCCCGGATGCCGAATGGGATCAGGTTGCCCGTTGTGAGTCCGGCGGAAACTGGGGCATCAACACCGGCAACGGTTACCAGGGTGGCCTGCAGTTCTCCCCCAGCACCTGGTCCGCGCACGGCGGCGGTCAGTACGCCCCCGCCGCGAACATGGCCAGCAAGGACCAGCAGATCGCCATCGCCGAGCGCGTCCTGGCGAGCCAGGGCCGCGGCGCCTGGCCGGTGTGCGGACGCGGCTTGTCGGGTGCGACCCCGCGCAATGTGGTGAACGAGCCCACTCCCGAAGACGCTCAGATTCAGCCCGCCGGTTTCGAGGCCCCCGCGCCGGACGCTCCGGCACCGGATGCTCCGGCAGATCTCCCGCCGGCACCCCAGGACATGCCGCCCGCGCCGCAGGACATGCCCCCGGCCCCGCAGGACCTCCCCCCGGCACCCGCCGATCTGCCCCCGGCACCGCAGGATCTCCCGCCGGCACCCGCCGATCTGCCCCCGGCCCCGCAGGATCTCCCACCGGCCCCGCAGGACATGCCGCCGGCGCCGCAGGATCTGCCTCCGGCACCCGCCGATCTCCCGCCGGCCCCGCAAGATCTGCCCCCGGCACCCGCCGATCTCCCGCCGGCACCCCAAGATCTGCCGCCGGCACCCGCCGATCTGCCGCCTGCTCCGCAACCGGACGTCGTCCCGGCCGCTCAGGATGTCGCCCCGCCGGCCGCCGCGCCGGTGATCGACACCGCCCTGCAGGCGCCCGCCCCCGAGGCGCCGGCAAACCCTGACGAGCAGACCGTCACCGTCCAGGCGGCGTCGATTCACTTCGTCCCGCAGGCTCCGGCCGATCCCGCGGTTCCGCCGACCCTGCCGCCGGCCCCTGCCCCCGCCCCAGCGCCGGCCGATCCCGCGTCGGCGCCCGCCCCGGGCACCGACGCGGTTGCCGCCAGCCCGACAGGACAGCTGCCTGACGGTGTGCCGCACCTGTCGAGCCCGGAGAACCTGCCGCCGGGCACCAGCGATCAGCCGGAAGGCCCGCAGGACGGCCCGAATGTCACGTACCTCAAGGAACTGTGGCACGCCATCCAGACGCAGCAGGTCAGCAAGGGCGACGCGCTCCTGGCCCTGACCCAGCGTCCGATGAACACCCCGGTGACCAACGATCCGAGCATGGGCACCCCGCCCGGTGATCCGAACGCGCCCGCGCCGGCCCCGGCGCCGGCACCGGCCGATCCGAACGCGCCGCTGGTTCCGGCTGCCCCCGCACCGGCTCCGGCTCAGTAAGCGATCACGCCGAGTTCACCCACTCGTCGGTTCCGTCGGCGAAAAACTGGTGCTTCCACACCGGTAGCCGCTCTTTGACGGTGTCGACGAGCAGGGCGCACGCCTGGAACGCCGCCTGCCGGTGGTCGGCCGCCACGGCGGCTACCAGCGCGGCGTCTCCGATGTGCAGCACGCCGACCCGGTGGCTGGCGGCGATCGCCCGCACGCCGGTGGCTTTCCCGGCCACCTCGGCAACCGCCTCGAACAAGGTCTGCTCGGCCAGCGGGTGCGCGGAGTACTCCAGCCGCACCACGTCGCGGCCGCCGTCGTGGTTTCGCACCACCCCGGAGAAGCCCACCACCGCGCCGGCGGCCTCGTCGGCGACCAGCTCTTCGTGCTCGGTAAGCGAGATCGGACCCTCGACGAGCGCGGCCCGCAGAATGCGTGTCATCAGCGGTGGTCCCCTCCGGACAGTTGGTCCAACGCGTGGTCGAGCACATCGGCGAGCACCGACAGGCCGTCGCGCACCCCGCCCGTCGAGCCGGGCAGGTTGATCACCAGTGTGCGGCCCGCGACACCGCACACCCCGCGAGACAGCACCGATGTCGGCACCGTCGGCAGACCGGACCGGCGGATGGCGTCGGCCAGGCCGGGGATCTGGTAGTCGAGAACGCCGAGGGTCGCCTCCGGGGTGGCGTCGGTCGGTGAAATTCCGGTGCCACCGGAGGTGATGACGACGTCGGCTCCCGCGTCGATCGCCATGCGCAACGCGTCCCCGACGGCGCTCCCGTCCACCACCACGCTGGCGTCGGGTACGTCGAAGCCGCGCTCGGCGAGCCAGGCGACGACGATTGGGCCGGTCCGGTCTTCGTAGACACCGGTCGCCGCCCGGGTGGAGGCGATCACGACCCGTGCGGACCGCGTCATGGCTCGCGCACCCACAGGCCGGTCTTACCGCCCTCCTTGCGCAGCACCCGGATGTCCTCGAGGCGCGCGGCGGGGTCGACGGCCTTGATCATGTCGTACAGCGTCAGGGCGGCGACGCTCACGGCGGTCAGGGCCTCCATCTCGACCCCGGTGCGGTCGGTGGTGCGCACCGAGGCGGTCACGCCGACGACGGTGTCACCGATCGCGAACTCGATGTCGACCCCGGTCAGGGCGAGGTGGTGGCACAGCGGGATCAGATCGGATGTGCGCTTGGCGGCCAGGATCCCGGCCACCCGCGCGGTCGCGAGGGCGTCGCCCTTGGGCAGGCCGCCCGCCGTGATCAGCTCGACCACCTCGGCGGTGGTGTGAACGGATCCGGCCGCCACCGCGGTGCGCGTGGTGGCGGCCTTGTCGGTGACATCGACCATATGCGCCGCACCGTGCTCGTCGAGGTGCGAGAGGCGGCGCTGCGGTCCGTCGGTCACCGGTTACTTGTTGACGACGGTGACCGGGTGCAGGTACGGCAGGTCAGAGGCCGGCAACGGGAACGTGATGTCGCCGAACGGGGACAGCGCGCCGGTCCGGTCGGCAGCCAGCTCGCTCACGGCGTGGTCGTCGGGGTCGCTGGTTGGCCAGCCATTGTCGACATACCTTGTCTTCTTCTCAGCCACGGCAACATTCTGTCATCTACCGGCCCGGCTTGTGCACACAGGCGGCTGTTTTACGCTGGTCAACAATGAGTGCACAGTCCGGGCGGCCGGCGAGCAGGAGCGAAGCGACCCGGGAAGACAGCCCTGGTGTGCCGCTCGGCGCCTGGCTGGCCGATCTGCCTGACGACCGGTTGATCCGCCTGCTGGAACTGCGACCGGATCTTGCCCAGCCGGCCCCCGGCAGCATCGCCGCGCTGGCGGCCCGCGCGGTGGCCCGGCAATCGGTCAAGGCCGCCACCGACGAGCTGGACTACCTCCGGCTCGCCGTTCTCGACGCCCTGATCGTGCTGCACGCCGAGACCGCGGCCACTCCGGTGGCCAAATTGGTCGCCCTCGTCGGCGATCGCGCCGACGAGAAGTCGATCTTGTCCGCCCTTGACGACCTGCGTGAGCGCGCGCTGGTGTGGGGCGACAGCGAGGTGCGGGTGTCGGCCGAGGCGGCCGCGGGACTGCCCTGGTATCCCGGCCAGGCGATCGGCGAGGACTCCTCCCGCACGGCCGCGGAGATCTCCGCCGCGATCGACGCCCTCGACGACCCCCAGCTCGAATTGCTGGACCGGCTGCTGATGGGGTCCCCGGTGGGCCGAACCCGTGACGCCGCACCGGGCGCACCGGCCGACCGGCCCGTGCCGCGGCTGCTGGCGGCCGGACTGCTGCGGCAGCTCGACGCCGAGACGGTGATCCTGCCGCGGCAGGTCGGTCAGGTGCTGCGCGGTGAGGAGCCGGGTCCGGTGAGTCTGACCGCACCCGACCCGGTGTCCGGCACCACCACCATCGCCGATGTCGACGCCGCCGCGGCAGGCGCCGTCCTCGACTTGATCCGCGAGATCGAACTGGTCATCGAAACCCTCTCTGCTGCACCGGTTCCCGAGCTGCGTAGCGGCGGGCTGGGGGTGCGCGAAGCCAAGCGGCTGACCAAACTGACCGGAATCGACGAACAACGCCTCGGGCTGGTCCTCGAGATCAGCTCGGCGGCCGGCCTGATCGCCAGCGGGACACCCGACCCGGAACCCCAGGATGGCGCGAGCCCGTACTGGACGCCGACGGTGGCCGCGGACCGATTCATGGAGACGCCCACCGCTGCCCGCTGGTATCTGCTGGCCAGCAGCTGGCTGGACCTGCCGTCGCGCCCGGGCCTGATCGGCAGCCGCGGCCCCGATGGCAAACCCTATGCCGCACTGTCTGATTCGCTGTACTCGACGGCCGCCCCGCTGGATCGCCGACTGCTGCTGGAACTGCTCGCCGAGCTGCCACCGGGCTCCGGCGTGGACGCGCCGCACGCCTCGCGGGCCCTGATCTGGCGCCGGCCGCGGTGGGCCGCCCGGTTGCAGCCCGAACCCGTCGCGCATCTGCTCGACGAGGCGCACGCCGTGGGCCTGATCGGCCGAGGCGCGCTGAGCACGCCGGCGCGGGTGCTGCTCGCAGGCGATGAGGACGCCGCGATCGACGCGATGAGCATGGCGCTGCCCGCACCGATCGACCATTTCCTGGTGCAGGCCGACCTCACCGTTGTGGTGCCCGGGCCGCTGCAGCGCGACCTTGCCGATGAGCTGGCGGCGGTGGCCGCGGTGGAATCGGCCGGTGCCGCCATGGTGTACCGGGTCAGCGAAGCCTCGATCCGGCACGCCCTGGACACCGGGCGCACCGCGGGTGGACTTCACACCTTCTTCGAGCGGCACTCGAAAACACCTGTCCCCCAGGGCTTGACGTATCTGATCAACGATGTCGCCCGTCGGCACGGCCAGCTGCGGGTCGGGATGGCGTCGTCGTTCCTGCGCTGCGAGGACCCGACACTGCTCGCCCATGCGGTCGCCGCGCCGGCTTTGGAACACCTCGAGGTGCGACTGCTGGCGCCCACGGTGGCGGTGTCACAGGCCCCGATCGGCGATGTGCTCGCGGCGTTGCGTGCGGCGGGTTTCGCGCCGGCCGCCGAGGACTCCTCGGGGGCGATCGTCGATCTGCGGCAGCGCGGTGCGCGGGTGGCCACACCGCAACACCGTCGGCCGTTCCGCGCGTTGCCCAAGCCGAGCACGGACACCCTGGCCTCGGTGGTGGCCGTGCTGCGGCGAATGGATTCGACCACCCCGTTCGCCAACGTCCGCCTGGATCCGGCGGTGTCGATGGCCCTGTTGCAGCAGGCAGCCATGGAACAAAAAGACGTGGTGATCGGTTATGTCGACGCGGCCGGGGTGGCCACCCAGCGGGTGGTGCGCCCGCTCACCGTCAGCGGAGGTCAGCTGATGGCCTGGGATCCCGCTCAGGGCCGCCCGCGGGAGTTCGCGGTGCATCGCGTGACGTCGGTGATGTCGGCCGACGCTGGATAATGGAGCGTTATGACAGACGGCCCCCTCATCGTGCAGTCCGACAAGACCGTGCTGCTCGAAGTCGACCACGAGCTTGCCGGTGCGGCCCGGTCCGCGATCGCCCCGTTCGCGGAGCTCGAACGCGCCCCGGAGCACATCCACACCTACCGCATCACTCCGCTGGCGTTGTGGAATGCCCGCGCCGCCGGTCATGACGCCGAGCAGGTGGTCGATGCGCTGGTCAGCTTCTCGCGTTATGCCGTGCCGCAGCCGCTGCTGGTGGACATCGTCGACACGATGGCACGGTACGGCCGACTGCAGCTGGTGAAGCATCCCGCGCACGGCCTGACGCTGGTCAGCCTCGACCGGGCGGTGCTCGAAGAGGTGTTGCGCAACAAGAAGATCAACCCGATGCTCGGCGCGCGGATCGATGACGACACCGTGATCGTCCATCCCAGTGAGCGCGGCCGGATCAAGCAGATGCTGCTCAAAATCGGTTGGCCGGCCGAGGACCTGGCCGGCTACGTCGACGGCGAGGCCCACCCGATCGACCTCGACCAGGACGGCTGGGAACTGCGCGACTACCAGCAGATGGCCGCCGATTCGTTCTGGGACGGCGGCTCGGGTGTGGTGGTCCTGCCGTGCGGCGCGGGTAAGACGCTGGTGGGCGCGGCGGCGATGGCCAAAGCCGGTGCGACGACCCTGATCCTGGTCACCAACACTGTCGCGGGCCGGCAGTGGAAGCGTGAGCTGATCGCGCGGACGTCGCTGACCGAGGAGGAGATCGGCGAGTACTCCGGGGAGCGCAAGGAGATCCGGCCCGTCACCATCGCCACGTATCAGGTGATCACCCGCCGTACCAAGGGCGAGTACAAACATCTGGAGCTGTTCGACAGCCGGGACTGGGGCCTGATCATCTACGACGAGGTCCACCTGCTGCCCGCACCGGTGTTCCGGATGACGGCCGATCTGCAGTCCCGCCGCCGGCTGGGTCTGACGGCGACGCTGATCCGCGAGGACGGCCGGGAGGGCGACGTGTTCAGCCTGATCGGTCCCAAGCGCTACGACGCACCGTGGAAGGACATCGAGGCTCAGGGCTGGATCGCCCCGGCGGAGTGCATCGAGGTGCGCGTGACGATGACCGACAACGAGCGGATGTTGTACGCGGTCGCCGAACCGGACGAGCGCTACAAGCTCTGCTCGACCGCGCACTCGAAGATCGCGGTGGTGAAGTCCATCCTGGCCAAGCATGACGGAGAGCCGACGCTGGTAATCGGTGCCTACCTGGACCAGCTCGACGAGCTCGGCACCGAGTTGGGTGCTCCGGTGATCCAGGGTTCGACGAAGAACGCCGAGCGCGAAGAGCTCTTCGACGCCTTCCGCCGCGGCGAGGTCAAGACCCTGGTGGTGTCCAAGGTGGCAAACTTCTCCATCGACCTGCCGGAAGCCTCAGTGGCCGTTCAGGTTTCGGGAACATTCGGTTCACGCCAGGAAGAGGCCCAGCGGCTGGGCCGGCTGCTTCGTCCCAAGCACGACGGCGGCGGGGCGGTGTTCTATTCCGTGGTCTCCCGCGACAGCCTGGATGCCGAGTACGCCGCGCACCGGCAGCGGTTCCTGGCCGAGCAGGGCTACGGCTACATCATCAAGGACGCCGACGACTTGCTCGGCCCGGCCCTCTGAGCGCTTCACCAAACGTTGCCCGTCATACCCGACAGCAACAATTCGTCGTCCGTTGACCTGCGCGCTGCGTTCGCGAAACGAATGTGACAGCGAACCTCGCGGCGACGGGTTAGTCTTCGCCAGGACACGTGGTCGGGTGACAAACAAGGGGTAGAGCGTGCGCGCAGCGGGCTTCATCGGGCGAGTTGGCGGGTTGGCGGTTGCGTTGGGAGTGGGTGCCGCGGCTTTCGGTGGTGCGACAGCCTGGGCGGACGGTACCGACTCGGGGGGCTCCTCGGCCCATGCCGGCTCCGCCCGGTCCGGGTCCAGTCAGACCGCCACGGGCCCCGCCAAGCGCACTGCCCCGAAGGCCGCGTCCGGGCGGTCGCGGCCATCGTCGATCGTTCGGGCCCAATCGATCACCTCGGTGCCGACCGCCACCGCGACACCAACGGCGCAGTCGGATCCGTCGGCACCACAGACGCCGCCGGCCGGTTCGCCGCTGGAGCTGGCGGCGTTGGCCTACACCCGTCGCGACACCGGCATCTCGGCCCGCCCAGCCGCGGCGACGTCGCTGGCGCCGGAAGGCTTGGTGCAGGCCGCCGCCGCGCAGAACACCGCGGTGATCATGGGGCCCAGCGGTGTTCCGATCCCCAAGCCGAGCTACATCCAGAGCGTCTTCAATCTTTACATCGCGCCGTCGTACCCGGGTTCCATCCCGTTCCAATTGGACACCCCCGAAGGGTTGTACCCGATCACCGGGGTGAAGAGCCTGCCGTTGAATGTGTCTGTGCAGCAAGGTATTCAAATACTCGCCGCCACAATCGCCGAGCAGGTCGCGGCCGGCAACACCGCGACGGTGTTCGGTTACTCGCAGAGCGCGATCATCTCCTCGCTGATCATGAGTCAGCTGCCGTCGAATACGCCGGTGAACTTCGTGCTGGTCGGCAACGAGATGAACCCCAACGGAGGCTTTCTGTCGCGGTTCCCTGGGTTGAAGCTGCCCAGCCTCGGACTGGACTTCTATGGCGCAACACCCGAAAACGCCTTCCCGCTGACCAATTACACGCTGGAATACGACGGGTTCGCCGATTTCCCGCGGTACCCGCTCAACTTCTTGGCCGACCTCAACGCCGGCCTCGGCATCGTGTTCGTCCACACCAAATACGCTCAACTCACCCAAGCGCAGGTCGATGCGGCGATCGCGTTGCCGACCACCGATCCGAGCCAGAAGTACTACATCATCCCGACCGAGAACCTGCCGCTGCTGGAACCTCTTCGGCTGTTGCCGGTGATCGGCACACCCATCGCCGATCTGCTGCAGCCCGCGTTGAAGGTCATCGTCAATCTCGGCTACGGCGACCCCAAGTACGGCTGGTCCAACGAGGGGTATGCCAACGTGGCTGCGCCGTTCGGGTTCATTCCGAACGTCAACTGGGCTGAAGTCGGACAACTCTTCATGGCCGGTATCGCACAAGGCATCACCGACTTCGTGGCCGACGTCAGCCCGGGCGGTGTGATGCATTCCGAACTCGCGGCCCTGCGGATGCCGACGCTCACCCCGGCGGCTCTGCCCACCCCCACGGACGTCATCACCGATGTGCAGAAGGCCATTTCCACTCTCGCCGCGGTCATTTCGAATGCCGCGGCGTCAGGGTATGCGGCTCTGCTTCCGACCGCCGACATCGTCAACGCGCTGACGACCATGCTGCCCGCCTACGACGTGAACCTGTTCCTGGACGGGATCAAGCAGTCGATCAGCGGTGATCCGATCACCGGGCTGATCAACGCCATCGGCCGGCCACTCGCGGCGAACGTCGGCCTCATCACCACGGCCGGCCTGATCGAGGTGCTGGTGATCTTGCAGGCCGTCGAAGGCGCCTTCGGCAAGCAAACCGACGTGTAGGCGCCTGCTAGAGCGAAAGTATTGTCGCCGAGGCGGTTCCGGGCGCGCCGTACACCTGCGCCAAGCCCACCCGCGGGTTGCCCGGCACCTGACGCTCGCCCGCCTCGCCGCGCAGCTGGCGCACCAGCTCGTGCATCTGCCGCAGACCCGACGCCCCGATCGGCTCACCGTTGGCGATCAGGCCACCATCGGTGTTGATCGGCAGCGAGCCGTGGATCTCGGTGGCCCCGTCGGCCAGCAGCTTCTCCTGCTCGCCGTCGGCGCACAGACCGGTCTCGGCCATGTGGATGATCTCCGCACCGGCATCGGTGTCCTGCAGCTGCGCGATGTCGATGTCCTCGGGACCGATCCCGGCCTCCTCGTAGGCCGCCTTGGCGGCATAGACGGTCGGCGACACGTCCTCGTCGAGCGGGGCCGAGGTGCCGTGCACCTCGTAGGCGCCGAAGGTCCGGGTACGAATCTCACTGGCGCGCACGTAGACCGGCTTGTCGGTGAAGCGGTGCGCGATGTCGGCCCGGCACATGATGACCGCGGCGGCGCCCTCGTCGGGAGCGCAGAACATGTACTGCCGCAGCGGGTAGTTCAGCACCGGCGACGCCATGATCTCCTCCACGGAGATCTCCTTGCGACGGAAGGCATTCGGATTCATTGCACCGTTGCGGAAGTTCTTGTTGGCCACCCGTGCCAGCGTCTCCTCGGAGATGCCGTGATCGTGGATGTACCGGTTGGCCTTGATACCGAAGAACTTCGTGGTGACGAACTGCCCGTTCTCGGCATACCACTGCGGCAGCGCCAGCTTGGCCGGGTCGTCGGTGAACGCGCCGCGAGGGTGCTTGTCCAGGCCCACCGCGATGCCGATGTCGTATTTGCCGAGCCGGATCGTGTCCGCGGTCTGCTGGATCGCGCTTGCCGCGGTGGCGCAGGCATTGAAGACGTTGGTGAACGTGATGCCGGTCAGGCCGACCAGGCGGGTCACGGCATCGGGATTGGACACCTCATAGCTGCCGCCGAAACCGAACTGGATGTCCTTCCACTGCGCACCCGAATCCTGCAGTGCCAGCTCGATCGCCTCGGCACCCATCTGCATGGCGGTCTTGTCGAATCGGCCGAACGGATGCAGGCCGACACCGATGATCGCAACGTCATTGCTCATGCCGCTCACGCCCCCACCGGTGCGAAGGCGAACGTGACGACCTCATTGCCGTCGGCGTCGGTCGCGAACGGGATCATCGTGAGTTCGACGTCCATGCCCCACTTCAATTTCTCCGGGTCGTTCTCGGTGAGCCGAGCTTCGACGCGCACCACGGCATCGTCCCCCTGGCCGAGTTGCACCAGGCCGACGCCGAACGGCACGAAATCCTTGCCGGTGGGGCCGATGTAGGGGGCACCGGGCGGGAAGCCCTGCGTGGTCCAGGCGACCAAGGTGCCCCGCCGCGGCAGCTTGACCTCGTTCATGCCGCCCGCGCTGCACCGCGGGCACCGGTCCTGGCTCGGAAAGACCACGGCCGAACAGCTGGCACATTCACTGCCGATCAGCTGCGGGTTGTCAGCGGGCCAAGTGGAGATTTCGGGCGCCAGGGCCTTTTGCATAGCGGCATCCTTCGTAGTCCAAATCGGTAGCCGGATCGTACAACACTGTTGGCCACGAATGGAAACCGCATTCTCATTTGAATGCACGCCCTTCTCGGACACCCCGGGCTCACATGAGCGCGGGCATCACCTCACGCTCGAACAGTTCAATGCCGGACCGGTCGTAGGCCGCCTCCGGGAAGTAGCAGATGGCGTACTCGCAGCCCAGGTCGCGCAGCGCCGTCAGGCTCTCGATGACCTGCTCGGGCGTACCCGCAGCCGATCCCGGCGCACTGACCGTCGTCATCATCGCGTCGGCGGCCGCATCACCGCAGACCCCGGCCAGCCGGTCGCGGACTCGCTTGACCCGCGCCGTGACGTCGTCGGCCGACGTGCCGAGGATCGCGTTGACGTTGGCCGAGCGGACGATGGCGCCGAAGTCCGTTCCAACCTCGCGGCAGTGCTCGGCGAGCACCTGCGACTTGTGCGCGAACCCGTCCGGCTCGGAGGTGAAGTTGGTGTACTGCGCGTACTTCGCCGCGATCTTGAGCGTCACCTTCTCGCCACCGCCGGCGATCCACAGCGGAATCCCGCTCTCCTGCAAGGGCTTCGGCGCAACGATCGCCCCGTCGACCTGATACTGCTTGCCCGCGAAGCTCACTTTCCCGTCCCGCCACGCGTCTCGCATGATCTGGACACCCTCGTCGAGCCGGGCCAACCGCACGCCGGCGGAGGGGAAGCCGTAGCCGTAGGCCCGCCATTCATGCTCGTACCAGCCGCCGCCGATGCCCATCTGCACGCGGCCGCCGGAGATGATGTCGGTGGTGGCGGCGACTTTGGCCAGGTAGACGGGGTTGCGATAGCTCATCGCCGTGCACATCTGGCCGAGCTTGATCCGGGAAGTGGTCGCCGCGTAGGCCGCCATCAGCGTCCACGCCTCGTGGGTGGCCTCATCGGTCGGGATCGGCACGGTATGAAAGTGGTCGTAGACCCAGAGCGAATCCCATGGACCCGCATCGGCATGATCGGCCAGATCACGCATTACCTGCCAGTGCTTTTCAGTGGGAATGCCGGCCAGATCCAGTCGCCAGCCCTGCGGGATGAACAGTCCGAAGCGCATGGGCCCGACTCTACGGACGAGCGCGCCACCCGACCAGAGCGCAATCGGCGGCAACCGGGAGGGCTCGGTCGTGTCCGTGACGATGACGTGCACCCGGCGCAGCTATCCCGGTCCGGTCGGAGGAGTTAAGGCCCCTTGACGGCAATCGGCCCCTCCCATACGGGAGGGGCCAATGCTCCCCCTTGCCTCCTCATTCCCCTGGCGTAATGCCCATCACACCGCAAAAACTAGCTGAGAGCAAGCTGAGACGACGCAATACAGCAAAAATTCTTGATCGCGCAGGCAAATGAATCGCGAACATCGGTTCCGCTATCCACTTTGGACATACCGCCAGATCAGGCGCCGTCAATGAAAACCGCATTGGCGGCAAATGGTGCGCCAAGTGCCGAATAGGGCAATTCGCTCAGCAACTGAGGTCACAAGTCGGCATACGCGCGAACGCATGTTAGTTTGCTCTTACTGACTGCTCCGACATTTATCCCAGGTCACAGGCATCCGAAAGTTCAGGTAGCGGATTTGCGATTTTGCAGCAGGCCGCCGGCGGCGTGAACCGGCCACCGCCCGGGTGTCGGCGCACTGTCGTGCGTGCTGGCAATGCCGCGGTTCGGCCCCCGCCTACCCCGCACCGCCGGAGTACATCGCGGCTATGTCACGAAGCGAAACTTTGAGCGACTGGTTGCGCGGAAGTTCGGCGACGACAACCACCTCGACGGGCACATGATGCTTGGGCAGCGCATCGCGGACCAAGGCCACGAGGTCGGCAGGGTCGGGTGCCGGGGCGCCGGGAACCGCCTCCACCGCCGCGAACGGCACCTCGCCGAGCCGGGGATCGGGCACGCCGACGACGGCGGCGTCGCGCACCGACGGGTGACCCACCAAGACGCGGCGAACGGTCTCCGGCAGGACCTTGAACCCGCCGCGATTGATCGCCCCGTCGGCGCGGCCGTGCAGGGTGATGAACCCGTCGGCATCGATGGAGGCGAGGTCGTTGGTGCGGATCCAGTCCGGACTGATCGATGCGATCCTGGCCTCCAGAACACCCTGCTGGCCGGTCGGCACCTCGCTGTCGCCGGTCGGGTCGATGATGCGGACCTCGGTGTTGGGCATCACCCGACCTGAGCTTGCGCGCTTGGCAGCACCGAACTCCCGATAGAGATCCGGCGTCCAGGTACACACCGAGCCGGCGAATTCGGTTGCGCCATAAGCCAACAGGACGGGAACGCCGTACCGCTGCTCGAACGCGTCACGGGTTTCGGGGTCCAGCGGCCCTGCGGCGCTGATCACGTAGTCGAGCGAGACCAGGTCCTCGCTCGGCAGGTCGGCGTCCAGCAGCATGCGAACCGCGGCCGGCTGCAGACCGCATCGCCGGATGCCGTAGGTCTTCACCACCCGCACCCAGTCGGCGACCCTGAACTTCTCCAGCAGGGCGATCCGCTTGCCGAGGTAGGCCCCGGTGATCAGCTGGCACACCCCGCCGATGCCGCCGAGCGGCCAGTACATCAGCTCGGGTGGCTCGTCGGCGGAGGCGCCGGTGATCGCCACACTGGAAACGGTGTGTTCCAGCACCGACGCCGGAATCGGGTGCCGCTTGGGCGGCCCGGTGGTGCCGCTGGTGAGCACCTGCAGACCGGTCGAGCCGTCCCGGCCGGCGGAGTTCAGCCGCGCCGAAACCCGGTCGATTCCGGCCACGAGTTCCACAGTGGGCGGTGTCAGCGACACCGCGATGCCGGCGGTGCCTGCGCGCCGGGCGGCGGCGATCACCGGCTCGGTCCAGTCCTCCCGGTCGGCGACCACCGCGGCCGGCTCCAGCTGTTCGATGTCCCGCCCGATCGCCTCGGGCGACTGGAACGAATAGATCATCGGCACCCACCGGCCGCCGCCGAGCAGTCCGATCACGGCTGCCGCATGCGGTGGACGGTTGCGGGCCACCACCGCCACGGTCGCGCCGTCGGCGACACCGGCCAGTCGCAGCGCATCGTCGATGGCACAGGCATATGCGGCGATCTCGTCACCGGTGTACCAGCGGCCGTTGAACTCGATGCACGGCGCGCCGCCGTAGCCGGCCAGGCTGGTGGCCAGCCTGCTGCTGATCGTTGCGGCGCTCTCGCTCACGCGCCCCACGCTAACCGACGGGGTTCACAGGAGACCCCCAGCTGAACGACACACAGCCGCTCCACAGGTATGCCACGATCTGCCCGTGCCGCCCTCCGACTACCCCGGTTACCGCATCGACCGGCTTGCCGCGGCCCCGCGTCGGGTGCCTGCGAGCTTCGTACTGGCAGAGCTTTTGCCGTTCCGCTGGTGGTACCTCTGGGGCATGTTCATGATCGCGGTCGCATTGATCGCGCTGTGGGCCGCTGCGCCGCTGGCCTTTTCGATCACCGCGGTGGCTGCACTGATGGTGATCTACGCCTTCCAGTTGTACGGAACGTCGCAGCGGCTCGCTCTGCTGAAGTGGGGTGAGGTCGCTACCGTCACCGGCGCTGAAACTCTCACGCGCGGAACGTATTACAGCGGAACAACGTGGTACAACGCCTACCTGCCCATCGCCTGCGGCTGGACTGTGCGGCGCCCTCGCTATAGCGGGCCGAGCACCAAGACGAAAGTCAGTTATCGACTTGGCGACTATGACGGCGACATCGTGGTGCGTGGCCGCGAATACACCGACGGCGTGGTGCTGGCCGATCCGCGTAAGCCGAGCAGGGCGTTATGCGTCACGTCATTCGCCTACGATCTGGACCCCAACGAGTCCGGCAACTGGGTCGGGCGGCTGCGGCCCCGGCTGGTCGTCGGCATGATCGCCTGGATACTGGTGATGACCGGTTGGCTGGCGCTGGCGGGCTTAGTTGCGGTGACAGCAAGGCAGCACAGTGACTCGGCGCCCAGCGCAACCACCGATCACGGGGTCGACCTCGTCGGCAACGACCAGATGGGCACCTACGCCTGCGCCGGCGGTGATATAGACATCGTTGGCAACGATAATGCGGTCACCGTTACCGGTCATTGCCGAAAGGTACGGGTCTCCGGCGACGACAACGTGGTCACGCTCGAGACCACGGACGGCGTCCGGGTCTCGGGTGCGCACAACGTCGTCACCTATCGGAGCGGCTCGCCTGCGATCACCAACTTTGACGACTCCAACCAGGTGATCCACAAGAGTTGACGCGAAAGGCCCGGCGAGACTTGGTCTCTCCGGGCCCTCGCGTACTGGACGATTTAGAGCAGCGACGCCGGCGGGTTGAACCGCTCGCCGTACTTCTCCGCCAGTTCCTTGGCGCGCGCCACGAACCCGGCCTTACCGCCGTGCGGATAGCCGACGATCAGCTGCGCGGCGCCACCGGTCCACGGCGGGAAGCCGATGCCCATGATCGAGCCGATGTTGGCGTCGGCCGTCGTCGTGATCACGCCTTCGTCGAAGCACTTCTGGGTTTCCAGCGCCTCGGCGAACAGCATCCGGTCGATCATGTCCTGCAGCGGCGGGGTCGAGGTGCCCGAGGAGAAGGTCTCCCGCAGCCCCGGCCACAGCTGAGTGCGCTTGCCGTCGACGTACTCGTAGAAGCCGGCACCGGAAAGCCTTGAGGGACGGCCGAGTTCGATCATCTTCTCGACCACGGCCTCGGCCGGGTGCGCCTCATAGGTGCCACCGGCTTCTTCGATGCCCTTGCGCGAAGCGACTGCGATCTTGTGCATGAGCTCGAGATTGAGCTCGTCGGACAGCTGCAGCGGCGGGGCCGGGTAGCCGGCCTGGGTGCCCGCGTGCTCGATCGACGCCGGCTCGACGCCCTCGCCGAGCATCGCCAGCGCTTCGTTGACGAAGGTGCCGATGACCCGGCTGGTGTAGAAGCCGCGGCTGTCGTTGACCACGATCGGGGTCTTGCCGATCGCCAGCGTGTAGTCGAACACCCGGGCCAGCGCCTCGTCAGATGTCTTCTCGCCCTTGATGATCTCCACGAGCGGCATCTTGTCGACCGGCGAGAAGAAGTGGATCCCGATGAAGTCCTCCTGGCGCTTCACCCCGGCGGCAAGACCGGTGATCGGCATCGTGGAGGTGTTGGAACCGAGGATCGCGTTGGGCTCGACGATGTCCTCGATCTCCTGGAACACCTTGTGCTTGAGTTCCTGGTTCTCGAACACCGCCTCGATGACGAAGTCGACGCCCTTGAAGTCGGCGGGATCGGCCGTCGGGGTGATCCGGCCCAGCAGGGCGTCGGACCGTTCCTGGGTGGTCTTGCCGCGCTCGAGAGCCTTGGCCTCCAACTTCTCGGAGTAGCCCTTGCCCTTCTGGGCCGCCTCGATGGTGACGTCCTTGAGCACCACATCGAAGCCCGCCTTGGCCGACACGTAGGCGATGCCCGCACCCATCATGCCCGCACCGAGCACGCCGATCTTGGTGATCGGGGTCTTGCCGATGCCCTCGGGCCGCGACCCACCGGAGTTGATGGCCTGCAGGTCGAAGAAGAACGCCTGAATCATGTTCTTCGCGATCGGCCCGGTGACCAGCTCGGTGAAGTACCGGCTTTCGATGCGGCTGGCGGTGTCGAAGTCCACCTGCGCGCCCTCGACCGCGGCGGACAGGATGGCCCGCGGAGCGGGCATCGGTGCGCCCTTGAGCTGCTTGCGCAACAGTGAAGGGAACGACGGCAGGATCGCCGCCAGCGCCGGGCTGGCCGGGGTGCCGCCAGGCATCTTGTAGCCCTTGGCATCCCACGGCTGGGTGTGCGCCTCGGGGTTGGCCTTGATCCAAGCCTTGGCGGCGGGCACCAATTCCTCGACACTGGAGACGAGTTCGTCGACCAGGCCGTTGTCCTTGGCGGCGGCCGGCTTGAACCGGGTGCCCTGGGACAGCACGTTGACGAAGCCGTTCTGGATACCGAGCATGCGGGTCACGCGGGTGACGCCGCCGCCGCCGGGCAGCAGGCCGAGGGTGACCTCGGGCAGGCCGATCTGAACACCCTTCACGTCGGCGACGATGCGGTGGTGACAGGCCAGGGCGATCTCCAGGCCACCGCCGAGGGCGGCGCCGTTGATCGCGGCGACGACCGGCTTGCCCAGGGTCTCCAGGGCGCGCAGGTCGCGCTTGATGTCCTCGACCTCGGCGAAGATCTCACCGGCGTTCTCCGGACCGGCGGTGATCATGCTCTTGAGGTCACCACCGGCGAAGAAGGTCTTCTTGCCGCTGGTGATCACCACGCCGGTGACCGAATCCTTTTCTGCAACAAGACGTTCGACAGCCTTGTGCATGGACTCCTTGTAGTGCTCGTTCATCACGTTGGCCGAACCGGTCGGGTCGTCCATCGTCAGCGTGACGATGCCGTCGGCATCCTTGTCCCACGCAATCGTGTTCTCTGCCATGACTTTTCCTTAAACCCTCTCGATGATGGTGGCGACACCCATGCCGCCGCCGATGCACAGCGTGATGAGCGCGCGCTTGGCGCCACGGCGCTCGAGCTCGTCGACCATGGTGCCGGTGATCATGGCGCCGGTGGCACCCAGCGGGTGGCCCATCGCGATCGCGCCGCCGTTGACGTTGAGCTTCTCGCTCGGGATGTTCAGGTCCTTCTGGAACTTCAGCACCACCGACGCGAAGGCCTCGTTGAGCTCGAACAGATCGATGTCGTCGACGGTCAGGCCGGCCCGGTCGAGCGCCTTGCGGGTGGCCGGGGTGGGGCCGGTCAGCATGATCGTCGCGTCCGCGCCGCTGGTGGCGGTGGCCACGATGCGCGCCCGCGGGGTCAGGCCCTGAGACTTGCCTGCGGCTTCGCTACCGACGAGCACCAGTGCGGCGCCGTCGACGATGCCGGAGCTGTTGCCGCCGGTGTGGACGTGGTTGATCTTCTCGACCCAGTGGTACTTCTGCAGCGCCACGTCGTCGAAACCGGCCATCGCGGCCAGTCCCTCGAAGGCGGACTTGAGCTTGCCCAGGCTCTCCACGGTGGTGCCGGGGCGCATGTGCTCGTCATGGTCGAGGATCAGCAGACCGTTCTGGTCCTTGACCGGGACCACGGACTTGGCGAAGTAGCCGCCCGACCACGCCGCGGCGGCGCGCTCCTGGGACTGTGCGGCGTAGGCGTCGACGTCCTCGCGGGAGAAGCCCTCGATCGTGGCGATCAGGTCGGCGCCGATGCCCTGCGGCACGATGTAGTTGTCGAACACGGTGGCGGGGTCGGTGAACATCGCACCGCCGTCGGAGCCCATCGGGACGCGGCTCATCGACTCGACGCCACCGGCGAGCACCAGGTCGTCCCAGCCGGAGCGCACCTTCTGCGCTGCGGTGTTCACGGCTTCGAGGCCGGACGCGCAGAAGCGGTTCAGCTGGACGCCGCCGACGGTGTCGGGCATGCCGGCCGCGATCACCGCGGTGCGGGCGATGTCGGCGCCCTGGTCGCCGACCGGGGAGACGCAGCCCAGGATGACGTCGCTGATCAGGTTCTCGTCGAGGTCGGGGAAGCGCGAGCGCAGTTCCTCGATCAACCCGACCACGAGGTTCAGCGGCTTGACTTCGTTGAGCGATCCGCCGCGCTGCTTACCGCGCGGGGTTCGGATGGCCTCGTAGATGAAGGCTTCTTCGGACATGTGTGTTTTCTCCAGGTCCTGTTCGGAATTGGGCGTGACGATCGTTCGACAGTCGTCCTCTGCACGCGAAGCCTACCAAGGCCGCCCAACCGGATGGTTGGGCAGTCGCTCAGGCCAGGCCGGGAACGGGGTTGACAGGTCACCGCCGGAGATCCCGGCGATGTCGGGTTTCTAGAACATCATCCCGGGGTTCATCTCCGAGGGGATCTGTTCGGCGACCACCTGGATCTGGGCCTCGGCCGATCGAAATTGACGAAACCGCTTATACCGGGCCTCCGACTAAGCTCCGCACCATGACGGGTCCCCATGTCGCCGGCCGGCCGACGACGGTCTCGAGGTTGCAGCCGTACGCGGTGACGATCTTCGCCGAGATGTCGGCGCTGGCCGCCCGGATCGGCGCGGTGAACCTCGGCCAGGGCTTCCCGGACGAGGACGGGCCGGCCGCAATGCTGGCGGCCGCGCAGAAGGCGATCGAAGAGGGTGTCAATCAATACCCGCCCGGAATGGGCATCGCCCCGCTGCGCGAGGCGATCGCCGCCCAGCGCAAGCGGCGCTACGACGTCGACTACGACCCGGAGACCGAGGTGCTGGTCACCGTCGGCGCCACCGAGGCGATCGCGGCCGCCATCCTCGGTCTGGTCGAACCGGGCTCCGATGTGCTGTTGATCGAGCCGTTCTACGACTCCTACTCCCCTGTCATCGCGATGGCCGGCAGCCGTCGGGTGCCGGTGCCGCTGGTGCCCGACGGCCGCGGCTTCGCCCTCGACGTCGACGCCCTGCGTGCCGCGGTCACGCCGAACACCCGGGCGCTGATCGTGAACTCCCCGCACAACCCCACCGGCATGGTGCTCGCGGACCGCGACCTGCGGGCGCTGGCGGCACTCGCTGTCGACGCCGACCTGTTGGTGATCACCGATGAGGTCTACGAGCATCTGGTCTTCGACGACAAGCGGCACCTGCCGCTGGCGGCCTACCCCGGGATGGCCGAGCGCACGCTGACGATCTCCAGTGCCGCCAAGATGTTCAACTGCACCGGCTGGAAGATCGGCTGGGTGTGCGGCAGGTCGGATCTGATTGCCGGGGTGCGGGCGGCCAAGCAGTATCTGAGTTATGTGGGCGGCGCACCGTTCCAGCCTGCGGTGGCCTATGCGCTGAATTTCGAAGAGGCCTGGGTGAGTGCTCTGCGAGATTCGTTGCAAGCCAAGCGGGATCGACTGTCGACGGCGTTGACCGAATTGGGCTTCGGCGTGCACGACAGTGCGGGTACCTACTTTCTGTGCGCCGACCCGCGGCCGCTGGGATATTCCGACAGCACCCAGTTCTGCGCCGAGTTGCCGACCAAAGCCGGGGTCGCGGCGATCCCGATGTCGGCGTTCTGCGATCCGCACTCTCCCCACATCGGCGAGTGGAATCACTTGGTGCGCTTCGCTTTCTGTAAACGCGACGACACCCTCGACGAGGCGATCCGCCGGCTCGGCGCACTAGCGGGCGGCCGCGACCTCTCCTAGCTCTACTCGCGTTGCAGCGAACCCTTGCCGCTGAGCACGAAGCCGCGCAGGCCTTCGGTCGCGGCGATCAGCACCGCCTTCTTCGCGCGCTTCACCAGGAAGTGCGGCAACGGTGTGGACGGTTCCAGGGTGAGATCGAACCGGACCCGGGTCGCCTCGCCCTCGGGACGCAGGGTGTATTCGCCGTGCTGGGCATGCTGCTGCGCGGTCCGGTCGGCGTCCCAGACCACCCAGTCCCGTCCCCAGTGGTATTCGACGACTTCGTGGTCGATGATCCCGAGCACTTTGACGGTGACCTCGACCCGCCGCGGCCGTCCGTCGGGATAGCGATCCACGACATGGACGTGCTTGTGCACCGACGACCACGTCGGCGCCGCCTCGATATCGGCGATGGCATCGAGGATGGCCTCCGGCGGGGCGTCGATCACGATCTCGCGCGATGCCCGTACCGCCACAATCAGCAAACTTAGTTACTCGACGAGCCCGCTGTGTCGGCTTTCGCCCAGTTGAACCATTACCAATCTATGTCGGCCAGCGATGTGGTGGTTTGCGGCGGTTGCCCCACCGGCCCGGCGGCACTGCGGGAGAACCGCGGCGCCGGAGCTGCCTGCTCGGTGCCATCGACGTTAATAACGGTGCGGCGCGCAAGAAGATGCTCGTTGCACGCGGCCTCGGTCCAGCTCAGCACCGGCGTGACGCACGCGTCGGTGCCGGCGAAGATCGTGGTCCACTCCGCTCGGGTCTTTCCGGCGAAGGTCGTCGCGAAGAGCTCCCGCATCTCGGGGTAGCGGTCCCGCTCGAATTGGCCGGGCACCTCCTGCGCCGGCAACCCGAGCCCGGCCAGCAATTGCGCGAAGAATTGGGGCTCGATCGACCCAACCGCCATGTACCCGCCGTCGGAGGTCTCGTAGGTGCGGTAAAACGGTGCTCCGCCGTCGAGCAGGAAGGACTCGCGCTGGTCCGCCAGTGACCCGGTCGCCTTCATCGTCCACATCATCTGCGCCAGCACGCTGACCCCGTCGACCATCGCCGCGTCGATCACCTGACCCTGGCCGGACTTCTCCCGTTCGTAGAGGGCGGCGACGATGCCGATCAGCACCAGCATTGAGCCGCCGCCGAAGTCGGCGACGAGGTTCAGCGGTGCCACCGGCGGGCGGTCCCGGTAGCCGATCGCGCTCAGCGCGCCGGTCTGCGACAGGTAGTTGATGTCGTGGCCGGCGGTCGACGCCAGCGGCCCGGTCTGACCCCATCCGGTGATGCGGGCGAAGATCAGCCGCGGGTTGACCGAAGCGCAGTCGTCGGGCCCGATCCCGAGACGCTCACAGGTGCCGGGCCGAAAGCAGTCCAGAAGAACGTCGGCCTTGGCCGCCAAGTCGAGCAGCGCGTCAGGTTGGTTCTTGACGTCCAGGTCCACCACCCGCTTGCCGCGGTGCATGAGGTCGACGTTCTCGGCGGGCATCGTCAGTCCGCCCGGGCGTCGCACTCTGACCACGTCAGCACCCAGGTCGGCCAGGATCATGCCGGCGTGCGGGCCCGGGCCGATGCCGCCGAGTTCGATCACTCTCACCCCGGCCAGGGGTCCGGTATTCGTCACGACTGAAAGGTAGCTCAGCCGTTCTTCTTGGACTTCAGAACCTGCGTGCGCAGTCCGTCGGTCGCGGTCTCCATCAGACCTTTGGCGCCGCGCTTGATCACGAATCCGGGCAGCGGAATCAGCGGGTCGACCGTCAGCTCGAACCTAACCCGGGTCGACTCGCCGTCAGGGGTCAGCGTGTACCGACCCTCTTGTGCGCGTTGCTGTTTGGAGCTGGCCAGGGTCCAACTGACCCCGTCGGGATGGACGGCATAATCGAGCACCTGGTCGTCGTTGATGCCGACGACCTTGACCGTCTGGCGTGACTTACTCGGGCGCCCCTCGGCGTCTCGCTCGAGCACCTCGACCTTCTGGTGCGCCTGCGACCATGTCGGCAGCGACTCCAGGTCGAACAGCACAGCGAGGATCTCCTCGGGCGTCGCCTCGATGGTGACCTCGCGGGTTTCGGTGACGGCCATGTCCGCACCATTGACCGCGGGAACGATTCCGAAACTATCCCTTGACCTTCAGCACCTGCTTGCGCAGGCCGTCGGTGGCGGTCTCCATCGCGCCCTTGATGGTGCGCTTGACCACGAAGCCGGGCAGCGGCACCGCGAGGTCGATCGACAGTTCGAAGCGCAGCTTGGTCTTGTCGCCGTCGGGCGTCAGCGTGTACTTGGCGTCCTGCGAACGCAATTGGCCGGCCTTGACCAGCGTCCAGCTCACCTCGTTGTCGGCCCAGGTGTACTCGACGATCTGCTCGTCGGTCAGACCCGCCGCCTTGATCTTCATCTTCACCTTGTGTGGCCTGCCGTCGTCATAGGCCTCCAGCACCTCGGCGCTCTGATACTGCGGCGACCAGCTGGGTGTCGATTCGACATCGGCGATGACATCGAGGATCGCTTCGGGACTGGCCTCGATCACGACTTCGCGGGAATCTTTGACTGCCATGGCGTGACCATAGTTGGTGCCGGCGATTTTCACCTGGGTTCTCCCGTGAGGGCCAACTGTTTTCGCGCCGGGGTCCCCTAAGCTCACAGACATGGCTGATGCGGTAGATCCGTCGGTTCCGCCGAGTGGCACCGGATGCGTCGAATGCGATGCCGCCGGCGGCTGGTGGGTGCACCTGCGGCGCTGTGCCGCCTGCGGGCACGTCGGGTGTTGCGACGATTCGCTGATGCGGCACGCCGCCGCGCACTGGCGGTCGAGCGGGCACCCGATCATCAGGTCGTTCGAGCCCGGCGAGGATTGGTTCTGGGACTACCAGACCAACCAGTACTACGACGGTCCGGAGCTGGCCCCGCCGGAGAGCAGGCCGTCCGAGGAGACCACCCCGGGTCCGCGCGGCCGGGTTCCGAGCGACTGGGTGGAGATCCTGCGTAACCGCGCCGACTGAGTCAGCGCGTCGACCCCGCCCCGGGGCCGCACGCACACGGTCGCATAGACATCGTCGCGGGAGGCCAGCGCCTCGTCGCCGACGACGACTCGTTTTTTGCGCAGCACCGAGCGGCCACACGCGACGAACGGAACCGGCGTCGCCCCGCCGTTCGCGGACACCTGCACCGAGTCGGCGAATCGGGCGCCGAGCTCGCCCGCCTCGAAATGCACGGTGTAGCGGATGGTGAAAAGCCAAGTGCCGTCAGGACGCAATTCACCGCGGACGATCAGAGAGTCGTCGCCGATCCTTGCCATGCCTCATAGTGCTCCGCCGCTGCGGCGGATGCGCGGAACCACGCCGAGTGTTACGCCAATCCGGCCGCGGCCATTTCCTTTTCAAATTCCACGGCCATCAGCTCGGCGAATTTCGTGACGGCCTTCAGCGGCCGCAGCATGACCGTGAACTCGTCGATGAGCCCGTCTTCGCGGACATGCAGGAAGTCGCAGCCGTTGATCTCGAGGTCGCCGACCTTGGCGACGAACACCAGCGCGTGGTCGGCCTGGCCTTCGCCGCCGATCTCCTTCACATAGGTGAGGTCGGCGAACACTCGCGATACCGCCCGCAGGATGACACCGATCTGGTCGCGGCCCTGGTAGGGCTTGTGTGCGATCGGGCTGCGGAAGACCACGTCCTCGGCGCAGAGAGCGGGCAGGGCATCGAAATCGCCGGCTTCGACGGCGACGCGGAACGCATGCATGTGGTCAGCATGCCACGGGTACACCAGCGGGAATGACGGCGACGAGGAACCTGCTGGGCGAAGACGCGGCGGGCGCAGCGCAGGGTGAGAGCACGAAGACGGTGGCCATCGCGTTCGGCGCCAACCTGATCGTCGCGGTGGCCAAGACGCTGGCGGGCGTGGTGTCCGGGTCGGCGTCGATGGCGGCCGAGGCCGCGCACTCCTGGGCGGATACCGGTAACCAGGCGTTTCTGATGATCGCCAATCGCCGCGCCGGCCGGGCCGCGGACCGCACGCGCCCGCTCGGCTACGGCCGGGAGGCGTACGTCTGGTCGCTGCTGGCGGCGGTCGGACTGTTCGTGGTCGGCGGGACGGTGTCGGTGTGGCGCGGGGTCAACGAACTGCTCGATGATCGCCCAGCCGACGAGCACTACCTGGTGGCCTACGTGGTGCTGGGGATCGCGCTGGTGATGGAGGGCATCTCGTGGACGCAGGCGGTGCGACAGTTGCGTACCGATGCGCATGCGATGGACCGCGAAGTACTCGAGTACGCCATGCAGACGTCCGATCCCACGGTGCGCGCGGTGTTCGCCGAGGACACCGCCGCGCTGATCGGCATCGTGCTGGCAGGCGCCGGTATCGGTCTGCATCAGCTGACCGGGGTGGCGGCCTGGGATGCGGTCGGCTCGATCCTGGTGGGCCTGTTGCTCGGCGTGGTGGCGGTGCTGCTGATCGACCGGAATCGCCGGTTCCTGACCGGGGAGCCGGGGACACCACAGCTGCGCGACGCCGTGGTCGCACGGATCGAAGCGCTCGACGATGTGGCGTCGGTTCGCTTTATCCGGCTCGAATTCGTCGGCCCGCGACAGCTTTTCGTGGTGGCGAGTGTGGACCTGGTCGGGGATCAGATCGAGTCGAGGATCGCGCACACCCTGCGCGAGCTGGAACGCAAACTCGAAGCCAACCCGCACATCGTCGATGCCGTGTTGACGATCGCCGAGCCTGCCGACCTGACCGCCACCGTCACTCGTCGATGATGCCCTTGCGCAACGACTCCAGTGCGGTGCGGCACAACCGGCCCAATTCGGCCAGCGATGTGTCCTCGCCGACCATCCAGAGCTCCATCGCGCCGAACACCGCGGCGGCGATGCACCGTGCTGTCACGATGACGCGCAGACGCTCGTCGGGAGTGGTGGCCGGGGCGCTCTGCGAAAGCTGGTCGACGATGGCGTCGGCGAATTCGGCCTCCACCTGCCGGGTGTGGCGCACGATTCGGCCGGCGTCGAGTTCCCTGGCCCGCAGCGCGGCGATCTGCGCGACGGCTTCCGGGTCATAGGGCGAGGCGTCGATGGCCGATTGCACCGATTCGATGATCGACTCCCCGGGCGAGCGGGCCTGCAAGGCCGCCCGGAACCACTCCAGGCCGACGTCGTAGTCTGCGAACAGCAGGTCGTGCTTCGACGTGAAGTGCCGGTAGAACGTGCGCAGTGACACTCCGGCGTCGTCAGCGATCTGCTCAGCGGAGGTGTCCTCGACACCCTGGGCCAGAAAACGCACGAGCGCGGCACGGCGCAGGGCGTCGCGCGTGCGCTCGCTGCGCGCTGTCTGAGCAGGGCGAACCACGGAGGTAACCTACCTCAAAAAGAATTGTCAAAATTGACAAAACGATTACCGACTTCACTACAGTTACGGAGCCATGACGCTCCTCGTTCATGCAGTGCTGGCCGTCCTCGTCATCGCATGGATCATCGGATCCAATTCGGCGGTGTTCCGCCGGCCGGCTAATGGTCCCGCCGTCAGTGCGCTCGAGATCCTGTACTACCTGGTCGGCATCGCGTCGGTGGCGCTGGGCTGGTACTTCAACATCCAGTTCGTGCATCAGTACGCCGACGGCTCGGGCAATGTCTTCACCGGCGCGGGCAGCTGGTGGCAGTTCATCACCCTGGGCTACGACAACCCCGCAGCGGCGTCAGCCAGCCAGGACTACACGATCGGCAACGTGATCCTGCTGCCGTTGTTCACGATCGTCGACGGGTACCGGCGCGGCATCCGCCGGCCGTGGCTGTTCTTCGTCTCCAGCCTGTTCACCAGCTTCGCGTTCGCGTGGGCGTTCTATCTGGCCACCGTCGAACGCCAGCGGCTGCACGAGAAGTCCGCTCAGGCAGTCGGCGCCAGCGTCGGGTAGTCGACGTAGCCGGCCGGGCCCGGGGAGTAGAACGTCGCCACGTCGGGCTCGGTCAGCTCGGCACCGGTGCGTAGCCGTTCGATGAGGTCGGGGTTGGCCAGGTATGCCCGGCCGACCGCGGCCGCACTGATGGCACCCCAATCGGCGAGGTTCTCCAGTTCGCAGAAGCTGGTGTCCACTTCGCGGCCGGTGTTCAGGACGAACGGTCCGGACCACAGTGCCCGCACGATTCCGAACTCGGGCGCGTCCGGGTTGATCAGGACGTGCAGGTACGCCAGCCCCAGCGGCGAAATGCGTTCCAGCAGAGCCTCATAGGCCGAGACGGTGTCGACTTCGTTGACGTCACCAGCTCCGTTTCCGGGCGAGATGCGCAGCCCGACCCGGTCGGCGCCGATCTCGGCGGCCACGGCCTCGACGACCTCCGCGGTCAACCGTGCGCGGTTCTCCGGTGTGCCGCCGTACCGATCGGTGCGGGTGTTGGTGGCATCGGCCAGGAATTGGTGCAGCAGATAGCCGTTGGCCGAATGGATTTCGACGCCGTCGAGACCGGCATCGACCGCGCGGCGGGCGGCGGCGCGGAATTGCGCGACCACTCCGGCGATTTCGTCGGTGTCCAAGGCCCGTGGCACCGGCAGCGGCTTCTTGCCGCCCGGCGTGTGGGCGAGCATTTGCGCCGCGATCGCCGACGGCGCCACCGACTCGGCGCCGTTGATGTCCGGGTGCGCCATGCGGCCGACATGCCAGATCTGCATGAACATCAACCCGTCCTGCGCGTGCACGGCCGAGGCCACCTCGGCCCACTTCTCCTGGTGGCTGTCGGTGTAGATGCCCGGGGTGTTGACGTAGGCCCCGTTGCCCACCTGGGAGACAGCGGTGGCTTCGGTGATGATCAGCCCGGCCGACGCCCGCTGGGCGTAGTACTCGACCTGCAGGTCGCTCGGCGTGCCGTCCGACTCGGCGCGTGAGCGCGTCAGCGGCGCCATGAAAAGGCGATTCCGCGCGGTGTTCGCCCCGATGGTGATCGGCTGGAGCAGGGCTGAGTCGTCGGTCAGCGTGAACGTCATGCTTGCCTACAAGCCCCGCGCGGCCTTATTCATTCCCGGCCTCACGGATCATCGTCATCTGGCAGGAAACGTTCAGGGTGGTGGTAGTCGTTGACCCCGCCGATCAGCATCGGTAGATGTGGCGGTGGGATCCATTCGGTGTCGCCGTTGGGGAGTTTGCGGGTCGTCCAGCCGCCGGTTTCCACGAGCTGATTATCCGGTGGGCAGGCGAAGGCCAATTCGTCGATATCGGTGGCGCCGCCGTGTTTCCAGTCTTTAGCGGCGTGGTGGACTTGGGTGGCATATCCGGGCACCGTGCAACCCGGCTTGGTGCATCCACGATCTTTGGCGTGCAACACAATTCGTTGATCGGCCGAGGCGATGCGTTTGGTGCGGCCCAACCACAAGGCTTGGCCGGTGACTCCGTCGAAGATCGTCAGGTAGTGGTAGCTATGCCGGGCCATCCGGATGACGTCGGTGATCGGCAGCATCGTGCCGCCGCCGGTGATGCCGTGGCCGGTCGCGTTCTGCAGTTCCTGCAGGGTGGTCGACACGATCACGGTGACGGGTAGGCCGTTGTGCTGCCCGAGTTTCGGATCACCGAGGGTGCCGCGCAGCATCGCCATCAACGCATCGTGCTGGCGCTGCCCGATCGTACGAGAATCCACCTGTGCCTGTTCTTGGGCAGGCTCACCCTCGGTGACCGCGGTTTGATCGGTCGGGTTGCACATGCCCGGGGCAGCGAACTTAGCGAACACCGCCTCGACGTAGGACATCATCTCCGGGGTGGCATTGATACGGATCTCGGTCATCCCGTCGGGCTGTTGGCGGCCCACCACCGCGGAGCGTTTGCGGGCTCGGTCCTCATCGGAGAACTGACCGTCCGGGTTGATCTCCAACGCCAACCGATGCGCCACCCGGCTCAACTGATCCGGACGCATCAGTGTCGCCTTCTCGGCCAGGAACAGCTCGGCGCCGTCACGGACCTCGGCGGGCACATCAAAGGGCAACTGTCCGAGGAACTTCGCAATGATCCGCACATGCTCGCCATCGAGGTTCCCGTCGCGCCACGCCTGCGCCGTACCGGGGTGACGCGGCGCCAGCGGCTCCCCGCTCAACGCGGTGCGCGGGCTCAGAGGCTCAACAACCTCGGCGCGGCGCTTGGCCTCCGCCGGCGTGATCCGCAACCAATCGGCCAGCACCTTTCCCGGCTTACCACCGATCTCGCTGACCTCACGCCGATGCAGCTCATGACTGAGGTCGTAGCGCACCACATCGTGATGGCGGGTCGCCTTCTCACACCGGGCGGCCAACTCCAACACATCCGTCACCGAAAGCCCGGCCACATCCACCTTCGACAACGTGGACAACGCCGCATCGATCGCGTCGAGCGCCTCACCCACCTCGATCGAAAGCATGTCGGAATTTTATCCCGGGCCACCGACAAAAGCAGACGTCGAAATCGATCTGTGGATGAAGTCAGATCTGGGGATAACCCCAGAGCCACAACCGAACTCAGCCCGCGCGCACCTCATCAAGAAACACACGTACGGTGTCTTCAGACGCGGACGACGGCAACCCGATCATCACCCGGTCGATGATCCCGTCGCAGCGCTCCCGCAGCGCGGCAGCCAATCGATCCAACGGCGCGACAACGGCGAATGTCTCGAGGATCTCATCCGAGATCAGCGTCGCCATCGTGTCCCACTCGCCGGCCAGCGACAGGCGGTGCAACTCGGTCTGCAGATCACCCCACCCGTGCAGCTCCAACACCTTCCGATAGGCAGGCGTCGAGGCGTAGAAGGCGATCTGCTTGCGCGAACCCGCCGCCGCGGCGGCCATCTCGGCCTCATCCGCGCCGGTCACCACGAACACCGGTGCCATCACCTGGAAGTCGCTACGCGACCGACCTGAGTTGGCCATCCCCCGCTCCAGCGCCGGAATGGTCACCTCGTCGAAATACCGCTTGGTGGTGAACGCGTGCGCGATCAGACCGTCGGCCACCTCGCCGCACATCTGCGTCATCAACTCACCGACCGCGGCGATCATCACCTTCGGCGACCCGTACGGATGCTGTTCGGGCACGAACATCGGCGTCATGAGCCGGTGGGTGTAGAACTCGCCGTCGAAGCTCAGCTTGGTGCCGTCACGCCAGCTCGCCCAAATCTCGTGCAGCGCAGTGACGAACTCGCCCATGCGTCGCACGGGATGGCTCCACGGCATGCCGAACCGCTTTTCGATGTGCGGTTTGATCTGCGTTCCCAATCCGAGCAGAAGCCGGCCGTGGGAGTAGTCCTGCAGATCCCACCCGATGTTGGCGACGGTCATCGGATTGCGGGCGAACGCCACCGCGATCGAGGTCCCCAATTCGATCTGGGTGGTGTGCTCGGCCGCCAGCGTCAGGGGAAGGAACGGGTCGTGGCTGATCTCGGCCGTCCAGCACCCGTCGTAACCGAGTCGCTCGACCTCACGGGCGCCCTCGGCGACCCCGGCAAGCCTGCTGATGACGCCGCGGTCGACTTTGAGACCGCCGACCTCGCCCATGCCGGCAGACGCTACAGTAAGCACTTCAGTATGGTCAACGCCGCCACGGTAAGGACACGTCGATGAGCAACGCGCAGGACTGGCAGGACACGCTCCACGACCTGAGTCGACGCCGTCAGCATGCGCATTCCATGGGCGGTGAGGAACGCCTGGCCAAGCACCACGGCAAGGGAAAGCTCGACGCCCGGGCGCGCATCGATCACCTCCTCGATCCCGGCACCTTCCAGGAGTTCGGCACCCTCGTCGGTGGCGAGATCGCGGCGGACGGTTTGGTGGCGGGCGCGGGCCGCATCGACGGGACGCCGGTGATGGTGGGCGCGGAGGACTTCACCACGTTGGCCGGCAGCATCGGTCCCGGCGGGAATGCCAAGCGCTACCGGCTCGCCGAACTCGCGCTCCGCAACAAGATTCCGCTGGTGATGTTGTTGGAGGGGGCCGGTTTCCGCGCTGCGGGCGGCGAACACTATGGCCGCACCCCGACTGACCTGATCGCGCAGGCGCGATGCTCAGGCAAGGTTCCGACCATCTCCGCCGTGCTCGGTCCGTCGGCGGGCCATGGCGCACTCGTGGCGCCGGTCTGCGACTTCTCGATCATGAGCGACCAGGGCGCGATCTTCACCGCGGGCCCGCCGGTCGTCAAAGAGGCGACCGGTGAGGACATTTCGAAGGAGGATCTCGGCGGACCGGTGGTCGCGTTGCCCAGCGGTGTCATCCACAACGTCGCCGACACCGACGAAGCGGTGCTCGACGACATCCGGCGCTACCTCTCCTACTTCCCGTCCAGTGCCTGGTCGTATCCTCCAACCCGGTTGTACGACGAGGAGGCCGGCCTTCGCCCCACTCCCGAACTCCTCGACATCATCTCCCGCGACAACCGCAACATCTACGACATGCGCACTGTCCTCGACGTCGTCTTCGACGAGCCGGACTGGTTCGAGATCCAGCCGAAGTTCGGCCAGGCGATCATCTGCGCGTTGGCGCATCTCGGGGGCTATCCCGTTGCGGTCGTTGCCAATCAGCCAACCGAGCTGGCCGGGTCCATCGACTCCGACGCCGCCGACAAAGCCGCGCATTTCATCATGGTCGCCGACTCGTTCCACCTGCCGATCGTGTTCCTGGCCGACAATCCCGGCATGCTGCCGGGTAGTCAGTCCGAGCGCAGCGGCGTACTTCGAAGCGGGGCAAGGATGTTCGCCGCACAGACCGCGGCGACGACGTTGAAGCTGCATGTCACCTTACGCAAAGCGTTCGGCTTCGGCTCGATGGTGATGTCACTGCTGGGCTTTGACAATCAGGTGGCGACATTCGCCTACCCAGGAGCGACGATGGGTGCGATGAGCGCGGCCGCGTTGAGCCGCGCCTCGCACGCCGACTCCGACGTCACCGAGATTCTCAAGAGCATGGAACTCGAGGCCTCCTACCGTTCGGCGGGCAGCCTCGGATTCGATGAACTGATCTCGCCTGAGGAGACGCGGAACTCGCTGATTCTCGCGCTGCAGCGCGGCATCTTCAGCCGTCAGGAAGTCGCCGAACCGGTCAGCCGGACGGTGATCACGCCCTAGTCTCCACCGTCTGAACACTTAGAGGGCGAAGGCCTGCGGTGGCCCGGCCAGCGTGGCCTTGGCTTGAAGTCCGATCGCGTCGGCGATCTCTATATCGCCGGCCGCTAACCCGTCGAGGGCCAATTCGACGAGTGCGGCCGGTTCGGTGACCGCCCCTTCGGGGAACTCGATCCCGGCGCTGCTGGCGAAGTCAAACAGTGTTTCGGTACCGATGAGCCCGGGCATGAGGCCGACGACTTGCGTTCCCTGCCCGGCTAATTCGACGCGCACGCCGTTGGTGAGCCCCCACTCGGCCGACTTGGCCGCAGCGTACGCGGTGTTGCCGGCCACGGTGAGCCACGCGGCCGCCGACAGCACGTTCACGATGGCCCCTCCGCCGTTGCGCGCGAGAACCGGTGCGAACGCCCGGATGACGTTCAACGTGCCGAAATAGTTGGACTCCATCACCCGCCGGACGTCCGACAGGTCGCCCGTCACCAGGCTGCCACCCGCGGTGTCGGCGGCGTTGTTGATCAGGATATCGACGTCACTCGCGAGCTCGGCGGCGGCCTGCGCTGCCCTCTGGTCGGTGATATCCAGGCGCAGCACCTCGACACCCGGGACATCGACGAGCTCGGGTCGCCGCGCGGTGGCGTACACCTTGGCGCCACGGTCAAGGAGTTGGGTCGCGAAATGAACGCCGATACCGCGATTGGAGCCAGTGACCAATGCCGTAGCGCCTGCCAATTTCATCTGTCCTCCATGGCATTCCGGGGTGTCGTACAAGCTGACCGGGCGGTCATCTTGACCCCGCCACTGTAAGCACAAGATGACCACGCGGTCAACTTGGTATCGTGCGGGCGTGACCGCACCCGCTCGCTCCCTGCGTGCCGACGCCGCGCGCAACCGCGAATCGCTACTGGCCGCCGCCGAGGAGGTGTTCGCCGAGCGCGGCGTGGAGGCCTCGGTCGCAGATATCGCCCGCCGCGCGGGGGTGGCCAAAGGCACGGTGTTTCGGCACTTCGCCTCCAAAGACGACTTGATCGCGTCCCTGGTGTGCGAGCACCTGGTCACTCTCACCGACGCTGCGCACCGGTTGTCGGATGCCGATGATCCCGGTGCGGCCCTGCTGGAATTCCTCACCATCGCCGCCGACCAGCGGCGCCAACACGATCTGACGTATCTGCAGACCTACAGCGCGGGCGATGCCAGGGTGATAGCGATCCGCGACGCGGTCCACGCCGGCGTCGAAACGCTTGTCGCCAATGCCCGCGCGGCCGGCGCAATCCGCCCCGATGTCACCGGGACCGATGTCTTCCTGCTGATGTGTGCACCGGTGCACGTGATGGACGGGCTCTCCGATCCGCCACCCGACTTGTGGCGGCGCTACCTGGCGATCATCTTCGACGGGTTACGCCCTGAGGGCGCAACCGCATTACCGCTGCCTGCACCCGAATTATCCTGAGGTGAAACGACTTCAGCTACCTGACCGCCTGCCGGTACGCCGCGACCACCGGCTCCAACTCGTCCGGCGTCGCGCCGTGCATGATCACCGCGTCGGCGCCGTAATCGAACTCCTTGCGGATGCGGTCCACACACTGTTCCGCCGAGCCGGTGGCCGACGGCTCCAGCCACTCATCGGGAATCAGCGTCGCGATGTGCTCGATCTGCTCGGCTGTCGCCTTGTGGTCTATCCCGCCGCCCACCGACTGCACCACTGAGTCCGCGCGGAAGCGTTCCAGCACAGCGGGATCCCAGTTGTTCGTGGTGACCATCAGGTCGCCGTAGCCCTGCAGGTAGGTGGCCAGCCGCGCGACGGTCTTCTTGAGCCGTAACTCCTCGGGCAGGTGATCGCCCACAGTGGCGAAGCACGACCACACCCGCACGCTGGCCGGATCACGACCGGCCTGCTCGGCGGCGTCTTTGACGGTCTTGACGCAGCGCGTCAACGTCTCCGGAGTGAAGTAGGTGTGCAGGATGACGTCATCGAACTCCCGGCCGCCGAGCTTCAGCGTCTCCGGGCCGAACGCCACCAGAGCCAGCCGGATGTCCTCGTTGAAGTCCGGATCCAAGAAGAGAACCGGGTATTTCCCCAACGGACCGTCGTGGTTGAAGATCAGCTCGCCGTGCCACAGCCGGCGCATCACCTGGGCGAAGTCTTCCATCTGCGCGGTGGTCACCGGAGGAATGCCGAACGCCCCGTAGAGCGCCGCTATGCCGCGGCCGATCCCGAGCGTGAAGCGCCCACCCGAGAGCCGGTGCATGGTGGTCGCCCATGATCCGGTGATCAGCGGGTGACGGGTGTTGTGATTGGTTGCCGCCGTGGCGATCTGCATCCGGCTGGTCACCGCGCACGCCGCGCCCACCAGCGAAGAGGCCTCCTTGACGTTCCAGCGCTCCGAGATGAAGCCGGTGCCGAAGCCCAGCTCCTCGCCGCGGCGGGCTTCGTCCATCAGCGTGGCCGGACCCTCGCCGCCGGCACCCGCCAGCAGGTAGTAACCGAGCTCGTCGAGCACACGTTCAGAAGTCATGCCCAAACTCCTTGTTTGTAGCCGCAATTCCACACTTCGGTGATCCGGCCGTCGACGACGCGGAAGATCTCCATACTGCCCACGTCGACCCGCCCACCGTCCTTGAGCGTCATCGGCGATTGGTACACGATCGCGACGTGCTCGCCGTCGTCGCCGGCCACCACCAGGTTCAGGTCGAAGCGGATCTCGTCAAACATCTCCAAGTGGTCGACGACCCGCTGGACCGCCTCGGCGTGGGTGAGCACGACAGCCTCGCCGACCTCGTGTCGAATCACGCTGTCGCCCAGCAGTTCCTCAGCGAGTGCGACATCCCGGTTGTTCCAGACCACCAGGTTGTACAGCTCGACGACCTCGCGCGCGCTGCGGCTCATCCGAACACCTCCAGCGCATCGATGTCGGCGATCGTCGCCACCGCCCGATCGGTCAGGGTCAGGCAGAGCTCGCGCGAGCGCTGCGGCAACGCATCCCAGCCGAGCAACGTGATGACGGGCAGCACGATCAGGAATCCCGTCGCCAATCGGTAGTGGCGCCACGCCTCGTCGAACGAGTAGCCCATGTCGCCCAGATCCTGAAGGTATTCGCGCACCAGTATCTCGTCGCGGCCGCGCCGGATCTCGCTGGGCAATCCCTGGCTGACCAGGTAGGCGATGTCGGCCGCACCCGCACCGACACAGGCGAACTGAAAGTCCACCACCTTCATCTCCTTGCCCGAGAAGAACATGTTGTCGGCGCGGATGTCGCCGTGCAGCAGCATCGACCGCTCGGTCAAGCCGTCGAGCGCTGTCGCGGCGTGCTCGGTGAACCGCTCTGCGAAACGGGCCACCGACTCCGGCACCGGTGCCGCCGAGTGCGTTCGGTAGATCTCCCAGCCGGGACCGAAGGCAGGCACCAGTAGATCGCGGACGGCGGGCATGTCGAAACGTGGAAACAACTGCAGTGCAGCAGTATTGGACGGCTCGACCGACCATGCGTGCAATCCGGCCAACTGCTGGATGCACAGCCTCGCCTGTTCGATCGACAATCCCGCAAGGTGGTCGGCGTTCTCCCACTCCAACAGGTCTTCCATCACCAGGACGAAATCGGCGGAGTCGTCGGCCATCCGCGCCGCGTAAACGTGCGGCGTGCCCAGCGGAGCCCGACCCGCGATATCGCGATAGAAGGCCAGTTCGCGCCGGTAGCCACCGAGCAGCTCCATCGCGCCGCGGGCCTCCGACTGCGCCGCCAGCTTGGCGATGACCGTTCGGGGAACGCCCTCACCGGTGAGGTGCAGGCGATACAGCAGCGACGAGAATCCGCTGTCCTGGGCGATCTGTTCGGCGACGACGTCGGTCACGGTCGCGTGCAATGCCTCGGTGAGCCACGCCGGGTCGACGGCGTCGATGCCTGACGGCACCTGTGCCGTCGCTGAAGTCACCCTCGCAAGATAGTTGCGAGGTGTTTAATATGCAAGGGTGCCCTCCCCCGCACGTGGTTTGACGCAGCCCGAACGAGTCGAGACGTCCCGGCGCCGCCTGATGGAGGCCGCCGCCGAGCTGATCGTCGAGAAAGGCTGGGAGGCAACAACTGCCGCCGACATCGGCCGCCGCGCCGGATACAGCCGCACGATGGTGCACGCCCGCTTCGGCGGCAAGGAGGCGATCCTGGAGGACTTCCTGCAGGAGTACGTCAGCCGGCTCAACCCGGACCTTGTGCCGTACCCGACCGGAATGGACCAGGTGCTTGCGCACATCGACCGGATCCGCGACCTATACGCCGTTGACCGGGACGTGTTGCGCGCGATGTTCGTGTCCACCTTCGAGGCGATGAAGACCACCTCACCACTTCGCGATCGCGTCCAGGACCAGCTGACCGGGGGTGTCGCAAACGTGGCCGACGGACTGCGGAAAGGACAGCGGGACAACTCAGTTCGCCCTGACATTGATCTGGACCGGGCGGTCAGCGATATCACCGCCGCGTTCTTCGGCCTCGCCTTTCAGTGGGTCGCGCTGCCGTCCGGGTTCGACCTGGATGCCGAACTGGCGCACGCACGCGACCGGATCGTCCGAGACTACGGCGCCTGAGTCAGCGCGCGCAGGAACTGCTCGGTCTGCGCCCGGACGGCACCCGAGAACAGATGTCCGACATGTCCGCCGTCATGCCAGTACAACTGCCCGCCCCAACGTTCGTGCAACGCCAGCGCGGACTGCCGGTAGGCCATCTGGTCGTGCCACGCCCCGACGATCAATCGCCGGTCCGGGGACGGTAACGGGTCGAGCGCGAGCGGATCGATCACCGAGGTGAGGTCCGACACGATGTCGGATGTCATTGCGGCCCCGACGCTATCGGCTGCCGACCCCCACCGGTGCAGGTGCCGGGCGATCATCCCGTTCAGCCCGAGGATCGGCGTGTAGAGCGCGACGGCGCGGACGCGGTCGTCCAGCCCCGCGACCAGGGCTGCGACCGCGCTACCCAGCGACAACCCGGAGACGGCGATCGTGGTCGCGTCAGGCTCGATCCAGTCGATCACCGCGCGCACCTCCGAGACCGCCCGGACCATTCCCGCGACGTTCGCGACCGGGTCTGTGCCGGGATACGCCGGCCAGCGGTCGCGCCGCGGCCCATGTCCGGGCTGAACGGGCAACGCGACATTGAAGCCCAGCTCCCGGTGGATGCGCCCGACCCTGGCGACCAGGATGTCGGACATGCCGCCCTGGCCCGCGCCGTGTACCCACACCAGCCAGGGCCGCGGTCCGTCGTCGTGGCGGAACAGCACGACCTCGGCCCAGGCCGGACCGTCGTGCCCTTCGGCCGCCAGCGCAGAGACCAGTTGCGGGTCGTGGTCATAGCTCATTCGCTCATAGGACAGCACTCCGGCGCTGACCCGCCGAATACTGTTGACCTTCAACGGCTCCGGCGCATTATGCACTCCGGTAACCCCGAGGGCGACCAAGTCGGCTGCCACCCCGGCATAGTCTTCGACCGGGCGGTCCAGCCGGGGCGGTGACGACAGCAGGGTCATCCCGGTGACCACCAGCTCATCAAGGGCGACCTCGGCGACCTGCCGTACACCGCGCCCGGTCAGCGGGCTCCAGTCCTTCGAGCGGTGCAAAGCGGCCAGCGACCGGGGTAGCACGCCGCCCAGCTGGGTCGCCAGTCGGTGTGCGGTGCTCAGCCCCATCCCGCTCACGCCAGCAGGAAGCCGGCGTAACCCGCGCCGGCGATCTCGTCGCAGCGGCGCCGGTACTCCGGAATGCCTGCCGTGTAGCCCATGTACATCCGTTTCTTACCGGGAACGTTGGCGCCGTTGTACCACGAATTGCAGCTCGGGTGGACCAGAACCGTCGCCGCCACAAGGGATGTGGTGTGCTCGATCCACTCGTGCTGCGCCTCCGGCGTCGCCTCGATGGTGCGGTGACCGTTGGCCCTCAAGTGGGCGATGCAGTCGCCGATCCATTCGACGTGCTGTTCGAGCGCGGTGACGAAGTTCGTCGCCGCCGCCGGGCTGCCCGGTCCCTGAACGGTGAACAGGTTGGGGAACCCGGCGACCGCCAGCCCGAGGTAGGACACCGGACCATGCTCGGCCCAGACGTCCCGCAACAGCACACCGTCCCGGCCGCGAACGTCGATGCGGGTCAGTGCACCTGTCATCGCGTCGAATCCGGTGGCATAGATGATCACATCGAGGTCATAGTGCCCGGCCGCGGTGTCGATACCGCCCGGGGTGATGGTGCGGATCGGATGCTTGCGCAGGTCCACCAACGTCACGTTGTCGCGGTTATAGGTCTGGTAGTACCCCTGATCGATGATCGGCCGCTTGCAGCCGAACGGGTGACTCGGGACCAGCGCCGCGGCGGTGTCGGGATCGTGGACGATCCGGGCGATCGCCTCGCCGTACAGCGCGGTGGCCATCCGGTTGGCCTCGATATCGAAGAAAATGTCACCCCAGTTGAGCGCCCCCATCACGCCGCGCTCGTCGACGGCGCGCACCTGCTCGTCGCGGGTGGCCGACTTGATGGGCGGGCTGACCAGCATGTCGATCAGCACCGAAAACGCCGAGAGTCGTGCCGCACCGACCGGATGCTGGCGCTGCGCCTGCCGGATCTCGCCGTAGTTCGCCTTCATCTCGTCGAGTTCACCGGCCTCGAACCGCCGCACCTCCCACGGCAGCGTGAATGCCGGCGATCGCTGAAACACGCAGAGCTGCTGGACCTCCCGCGCGATCACCGGGATCATCTGCACGGCGGTCGAACCCGTTCCGATGACGCCGACCCGCTTACCGGACAGGTCGAAGCCGCCCGCCGGCCACCGGCTGGTGAACAGCGAGTCCCCGGCGAAGGTGCCCATGCCCAGGATGTCGGGCTCGAGCGGGACCGACAGGATGCCGGATGCTGCGACGACGAAGGGGGCCACGAACGTCTCGCCGTCGGCGGCGTGCAGCGTCCACCTCGCACTGTCGTCGTCGAACGTCATCGCGGTCACGTCGGTGCCGAGCCGGATGTCGCGGCGCAGGTCAAGGCGGTCGGCGACGAAGTTGAGGTAGGCCTCGATCTCCGGTTGGGCCGGCATGGTCTCGGTCCATACCCACTCCTGCTGGATCTCCTCGGAGAAGCTGTAGGAGTACTCGATACTCTCGATGTCGCAGCGTGCACCCGGGTAGCGGTTGAACAGCCAAGTGCCGCCGATCTTTTCGGCTCTCTCCAGCACCTGCGCCCGGATCCCGAGCTGTCGCAACCGGTGCAGCATGTAGAGACCGGAGAACCCGGCTCCGATCACGAGCACATCTGCACTATCCATCATTTGACCCTTCGCCAACCGCACAGCGGATGCTACTGTAATGATTACAGTATTGGAACCGGCCTGATCGCGGTTCCCCGAAACCCTCAGGTGGGCGATGCGGTACACCCTGGAGTATCCGAGCGAGCTACCCACCGCGCCCGCGGATTTCCTCTCCCCCGACGTGATCCGAGATGTCGTGTCGAGAGCCGAAGCGGCAGGCTTCTCCGCGGTTGCGCTCTCCGAACATCCGGCACCATCGCTGAAATGGCGCCGCAACGGCGGGCACAACACCTTGGACCCCGTCGCAGCGCTGAGCTTCATGGCCGGGGTGACCAGCCGGATCCGACTGATGACCAACCTGTTCGTGCTGCCCTTTCGCAACCCGTATCTGTCCGCCAAGGCGCTCGGCAGCCTGGATATCCTGTCCGGCGGCCGGCTGATCGCCGGAGTGGGCGCGGGGTACCTGCGCTCGGAGTTCGCCGCGCTCGGTGTCGAGGTCGACGACCGGGCCGGACTGCTCGACGAAGCACTCGCCGCACTGCGATCCATCTGGACCGATCCCGAAACACCGGTCAGTGGGCGGGGATTCACGGCAACCGGTCCGATGTGGCTGCAGCCACCGGTGCAGCGCCCGCATCCACCGATCTGGATCGGCGGCAACACCGCGGCCGCCGTGCGCCGTGTCGTCGAATACGGCAGCGGCTGGATGCCGCTCATCGTGCCCGCGGGCATGACGTCGGCGATCGGCACGGCCGCGCTGGAGGACGCCGCGGCGTTCGGCGCCCGACTCGGCCGGCTGCGTCAAGCCTTGGCAGACGCCGGTCGGGATCCGGAGGTGCTCGATGTGCAAGTCATCTGCCCCTGGATCGACCTGGACGACAACTCCTCGCGGCGCCAAGCGGAGGACACGCTGAGTGAACTCGCCGGCCACGGCGCGAACTGGGCGGTCGCTCGCGTCGACGCTCCCACCCCGGCAGCTGCGCTCGACTACATCGACGCGTTCGGCGAGGTGGTCATTGCAGGCGACGTGATCAGTACACCGGTTCGAGGAGGTGCCGCGTGAAGGTGCCATTCACTTGGAAAGTCACCGGCTGGTTCATGATCGGCTGGTCGGCGCAGTACGCCGTCGGTGACGTCCGACCGCTGCGGTACTTCGGCGAGGACCTGGTGATCTATCGCGACTCCGCCGGCGAACTGCACGTGCTCGAAGGTCACTGCAAGCACCTCGGCGCGCACATCGGGCATGGCGGTACCGTCGTCGGCGACTGCGTCGAGTGTCCGTTCCACGGCTGGCGCTGGGGGCCCGACGGCGCCAACACCTACATCCCCTATCAGCCGGAGCGACCCAACAGGGGGCTGCACCTACGGACCTACCCCGTCGAGGAGCAACACGGCTGCATCTTTCTGTGGCACCACCCGGGCGGTGAGCCACCCCGGTGGGAGCTGCCCGATATGTTCGCCAAGTTCCCGCAGTTCACCGCGGCCCCCGACGCCTACTACCGCCCGTATCCGGAGTTCTCCCGCTTCGCGGAGAACGAGCCGGTGCATCCCCAAATCGTTGCCGAAAACGGTCCGGACAGTTCGCATTTCCACTACGTCCACCACGCCACGGTCACTCCGGTCTGCCTGGAGTGGGAGGCAGTCGACGAAGAGTGGCGGTTCGTCACCGGCTGGCCCGATGCCCGCAGCGACGATCCGAACGCCATGGCCTTGCGTATTCACAGCCACTTCTCCGGGCTGGGTTTCGCCATCAGTGCGTTCGAGGGCTCGTCGAACCACCGGCTGATCTTCGCCTGCACGCCCGTCGACGACGAGGTGTCCAATATGTTCTATTCCATCTGGTGGCCGCGAAAAGACGGCGACGCCAGTGACATTCCGCCCGACGACGTCCGAGAACGGGTGGAAAAGCAGTACCTGGGCACGGTGTGGGACGACCTCGAGATCTGGCGCTACCAAAAGTACGTCGAACACCCTGCCCTGGCGAAAGTCGACGCGAAACCCTATATGGCGATGCGTAAGTGGGCTCAGCAGTTCTACGACGTCTCGGCGGCACCGGTATGAAGGCGGAGCTCGTCGACCCGGGCCACACCGTCATCGTCACCCAGGAGTTGCAGGGAGCCGTCGTCGGACCCGATGCCGGACTGGCAGCATTGGCCCGCGAAGCGGAACGCGAGGCGCTACCCAACATCGCGCGCCTGTTGCCCGCGGCACGGACGGCCGGGGTGACGGTGGTGCACTGCCTGGTACAGCGTCGGCCCGATGGACTCGGCTCCAATCACAATGCCAAGCTGTTCGCGATCGGCGCCGGCGGGGTGGACATCGCGCCGGGCAGCCCCGGTGCCACGCTGTTGCCGCAATTCGGGCCGGCACCAGGCGATCTCGTCCTGAGCCGGTGGCACGGCCTGGGTCCGATGGGCGGGACCGATCTCGACGCGATCCTGCGCAATCTCGGTGCGACCACTATCGTCGCCGTCGGGGTGTCACTGAACGTGGCGATCCCCAATCTGGTGATGGACGCCGTCAACGCCGGCTACCGCGTTGTGCTGCCGCGCGATGCGGTCGCCGGGGTACCCGCCGAGTACGGCACCGCCATCATCGACAACACCCTGGCCTTGCTGGCGACCATCACCACCACCGAGCAACTGATCGCGGCCTGGGAGACGTAATGGACGCCGACACCGCCGTGCCGCCGCTGCCCGCGAACTATCTTCGCGATCCGTATCCGTTCTTCGCCGAGATGCGCCGCGGGCCGGGGATCTTCCGCGGCACGGTGATGGACTACTCGAAGACTCCGGAGTCGCTGCGTCCGAGGCGAGAGTATGCCGCGGTGTCCTTCGACGCGGTGAACACCGTGCTGCGCGATGGGCGGGTGTTCAACTCCTCCATCTACGACTCCACCATCGGACTGTTCATCGGGCCGTCGTTGCTGGCGATGGAAGGCAGGGCCCACTGGGATCACCGCAATCTGGTGTCCGCGGCATTCAAGTCGAAGTCGTTGGCGCGCTGGGAGCCTGAGGTGGTCCGCCCCATCGTCAACGGCTTGATCGATGAGTTCATCCGCGACGGGCACACCGACCTGGTGCGGGCATTCACCTTCGAATTCCCCACCCGCGTCATCACCCGGCTGCTGGGTCTGCCCGAAGAAGACCTGCCCACCTTCCGGCGCCGCGCCGTCCAGCTGATCAGCTATGCAGTCGACTACCGGAAGGCATTCGAGGCGTCGGCGGCGCTCAAGGACTACTTCCTCGAGCAGATCGACAAGCGGCGGTCCAAGCCGACGGACGACATCATCGGCGATCTGGTGAGTGCGGACATCGACGGGGAGAAGCTGACCGACGAGGCGATCTACTCGTTCCTGCGACTACTTCTCCCGGCCGGGCTGGAAACCACCTACCGGTCGTCGGGCAATCTGCTCTATCTGTTGCTCACCCATCCCGAGCAGTTCGCGGCGGTGCACGCCAACCGGGAGCTGCTGGCGCCGGCCATCGAAGAAGGTCTGCGTTACGAGACTCCGCTGACCACCGTGCAGCGGTTCGCCACCGAGGACAGCGAGCTGGAAGGTGTTGCGATACCGGCCGGTTCGGTGATCGACGTGTGCATGGGCTCGGCCAACCGCGATGCGAATCGCTGGCCGGATCCGGAGGAATTCGACATCTTCCGCAGACACACCCCGCACATCACGTTCGCGGCGGGCGAGCACACCTGTATGGGTCTGCACCTGGCCCGGATGGAGACCCGCGTCGCGTTGGAGTCCTTGCTGGATCGGCTTGGCGACATCACGCTGATCACCGACGACGATCCGCACATCCACGGCCAGCCGTTCCGGTCGCCGACATCGTTGCCGGTGACCTTCACCGCGGTTCGCTAGCCCTTCCAAGGCTTGGTCTTGACGTATCCCCCTGCGTCGATCCGCATCTGCGTTCCGGTGATGTAACGAGCGTCGTCACTGGCCAGGAACACCACAGCCGCCGACACGTCGTGCGGCTCGATGTAGGGCACCGGCATCGCCTGCATGGCGGGGAACGACAGTTCGGCGTCGTCACGGGTCGGCGACGCCAGGTCGGGCCGGAACACCCGATACATGCCCTCGTTGTGCAACATGTCGGTGTTGACATTGGTCGGGTGCACAGCGTTGACCCGAATCATCCTCTTGGCCAACTGGACTGATAGATCGTTGACGTAATGGGCGACCATTTGTTTGGCCAGGCTGTAGGCCGACCCGCCCGGGCCCTGGTTGGTGGCGCTGCCCAGTTGCGCCGCCAGCGAGCCGGTCGCGATCACCGATGCGCCGTCGTTGAGGTGCGGCATGCTGGCCTGGATCACGTTGAACACCCCGACCAGGTCGGTGTCGATGGTGTCCGACCACGATTGCAGGGTCTGCCGCTTACCCATCGGGCAGATACCGGCGTTGGCGACGACGATGTCGAGGTGCCCCATCTCGTCGACGGCCTCGGCGATCGTCTGCCACACCGCACCTCGTTCGCGGACGTCGCAGATCGCCGAGAAGCACCGCGCGCCCTCCTTTTCCACCAGTAGAACCGTCTCGTCGAGGTCCTCGGGCCGCGACAGCGGATAGGTGTTGCCCTCGAGGTCGGAGCAGATGTCCAGCACGATGATGTCCGCGCCCTCGGCGGCCAAGGCGATCGCGTGTGACCGACCCTGTCCTCGCGCAGCCCCCGAGACGACGGCAACCTTGTTGTCCAACTTACCCATTGGGCGTCCTCCTATGACTGGCGTGGAGCGCGGAACGCAAGAGTCTTGGTTTCCAAGTACTGCTGGAATCCCTCGATGCCGCACTGGCGGCCGATGCCGCTGTTCTTGTAACCCCCGAACGGGGCGTCGGCACCGTAGAACATTCCGCCGTTGACACCGATCGAGCCGGTGCGGATCCGGCGCGCGACGGCGGCGCCCCGCTCCACCGACCCCGACAACACCGCGCCGGCCAACCCGTAGACGCTGTCGTTGGCGATGCGGATCGCCTCCTCGTCATCGCGGAACGGCAGCACCACCAGGACGGGACCGAAGATCTCCTGCTGAGCAATCGCCGACCGAGGGTCGGCACCGATGATCACCGTGGGTGCGACGAAGTGCCCACCGACGAGGTGGTCCGGTAGATCGTCGACACCGCCTCCGCCGACGACGATTTCGGCGCCGTCGCGACGAGCCTGATCGCATGCGTCGAGCACCCGCTGCTTCTGCTTGGCGCTGACGAGAGGGCCGACGAACGTGCTGGGCAGCGCCGGGTCACCGACCGGCACCGCCTGAAAAGCCGCGGTGATCGCGGCGAGCGCCTCGGGGTAGAGCGATTCATGGATCACCAACCGCGTGGTGAGCGCGCAGGCCTGCCCGGCATGCACGCATACCCCGACCGCGCTGCCGATGATGTGCGCCGGGTTGGCGTCGTCGAGCACGATCAGCGCCGACTTGCCGCCCAGTTCCAGGAACGTGCGCTTCATGGTCTCGGCGCCGTCGCGCATCAACTGCTTGCCGACCGCGGTGGATCCGGTGAACGAGACCATGTCCACCCGAGGGTCGGTGGCCAGTAGCCCGGCAACCTCGTTGGACGGGGTGGGCACGACGTTCAGGACGCCGGGCGGAATGTCGGTGTGCTCGGCAACGAGGCGACCGATGCGGGTGGCGTTCCACGGGGTGTTGGGATCGGGCTTGAGCACCACGGTGTTGCCGGTGGCCAGCGCGGGACCGAGCTTGTTGAGGATGACCTCAATCGGATAGTTGGACGGCGTGATGGCGGCGACGACGCCGACCGGTTCCTTGACGACGGTGCGCACGTTGCGCTCCCCGAACAGGCCGCCGCCGTCGAGGGTTCGCTCCCAGTCGAATTCGTCGATCAGCCGGGCCGGATACCGGAGCGAGTCGGTCAGCGGCCACTCCAGTTGAGCGTCGCCGGTCGACATCACCGGGCAGCCGACCTCCGCGACCAGCTCCTCGCGGAGGTCTTCCTTCTCGGACTCCAGCGCGGCCTGCAGCTGGGCCATGCACCGCTTGCGTAGTGCTCGGTTGGTGGACCAGTCGGTGTCGTCGAATGCCCGACTGGCCGCGGCAATAGCGCGGTCCATATCGGCGGGCCCGGCGGCGGTGGTCACCCCCAGTACCCGGCCGGTCGCCGGACTGATGTTGTCGAACTCGGCGCCGTCGGCGGCCGCAGCAAGTTGCCCGTCGATGAGCATCCGCGGTTCGGCCCGCTTCGCGGCCCGCAAGCCCAGCTCGACGCTCGTACCCTGCTGGCCCACCGACGCACCACCTTCTGTTCTCGGACGGTCAACGGTAAAGGTTACAGTAATTATCTGCAGCAGTGTGGGGCCGATTCCTCGACCCGCAGCGTCCGGGTGTGAGAATGTGGTTACCACGGCCGGGCGAAAGGGATTGATCTTGATCAAGGTGATGGACGGCATCCGGGTACTGGAGGTCGCGCAGTTCACGTTCGTTCCGGCGGCCGGCGCAATCCTCGCCGACTGGGGCGCCGACGTCATCAAGGTCGAGCACCCGGTCCGCGGCGACACTCAGCGCGGCTTCATCAACATGGGCGGCTTTCAACTCGACCCGAACCGGCACCCGCTGATCGAGCATCCCAACCGCGGCAAGCGCAGCGTCGGCATCGACGTCTCTACACCCGACGGCCAGGAGGTGCTGTACGAGATCGCGAAGACGGCCGACGTCTTCTTGACCAACTACATGCCGCAGGCCCGCCAGAAGAACAAGTTCGACGTCGAGCACATCCGCGCGGTCAACCCGAACATCATCTACGCCCGCGGCAGCGCCTACGGCGACAAGGGACCCGAGCGCCTGGTCGGTGGCTTCGACGGGACCGCATTCTGGACCCGCAGTGGCGTCGGCCATGCGCTCACACCGGAGGAGCTCGGAGGCGCTCTGCCGCAGGGTATTCCGGCGTTCGGTGACTCGATCGGCGGAATGAACATCGCCGGCGGCATCTCGGCGGCGCTGTTCCACCGGGAGCGGACGGGCGAGGCGGTGGAGATCGATGTGTCGCTGCTGAGCACCGCGTGGTGGGCGGCCGGCGCCAGCGTCACCCAGGGCATGGAGACCGGGGAGACCATGCGGTCGCTGATGCCGGGCTCCACGACATCGGTCAACCCGTTCATGGCCAACTACCTGACCTCCGACGGCGGCACGATCAACCTGTGCATCGTCAGCCCGACCGGCTACATCCGCGACACCTGGGAACATCTCGGCCTGCCCGAACTCGCCGACGACCCCCGGTTCTCTGACGTGATGCCGCTGATCCAGAACGCCGAAGAGGGTGTCCGACTGATCACCGCGGCGATCGCCGCCAAGCCGTTCGAGTACTGGCGCCAGCACCTCAAGACAATGAAGGGCCAGTGGGCGCCGTTCCAGAGTCTGGTCGATCTGGCCTCCGACGAGCAGGCAATCGCCAACGACATGATCGTCGAGGTGGAGGCCGCTGACGGCGGGGCACCGTTCAAGGTGGTGCGCGGCCCGGTCCAGTTCAATCACGAAGCCCTGGAGACCACCCGCGCACCGCAGGCCAGTGAGCACACCGAGATCGTGCTGATGGAGATCGGCATCGACTGGGACCGCATCGAGGCGCTCAAGGAGTCCGGCGCGATCGCCTAGTCCGCCACGCGTTCCACGCGAACCGGGACACCGGTCAGCCAGGCCATCCCGGACAGCGACTCGACGTCCTCGGGCGCACTGGACGTCAACCGGTTGACGTTGGACCCGCCTGCGCGATTCGCCAGTTTCCACGTCCCGGTGCCGGTGTGCCCCCACCCGTGCGGCACGGCGATCACGCCGGGCATCAGGTCTTTGGTGGTCATCACCTCGACGGTGATCTCGCCGTACGGCGACGACACCCGCACCACATCCCCGTCGGCGATGCCCGATTCGGCTGCGTCGTCGACCCCGATGAGCGCCCGCTGCCCTCGCTCGCCCCGCATCAGCAGCGGCGAATTGTGCATCCACGAGTTCTCCGAACGCGGCTCGCGCATACCGATCATCCGCAGCGGATAGCCCTCGGGATGAGCGCTCCGCGAGAGCTTCTCGACTTCGGCGGCGATACCGGCGTGCTTCAGCCGGACCCGGCGGGACAAATAGGCCACCGAATTGCGCAGCGCACCGGTGCGGATATGCGGTGCCACCACCACGCCGTGCGGATGCTCCTCGGTCAAGCGGCGATGCGTCAGGCCGCCGCGGCGCAGTCCGAACCGGTCACCGCCCTGCGACATCCGGATCAGCGCGTCGATCATCATTCTCGGCTTCAGCGCGACCCCGAAGCGGCCCAACAGTTTTCGCATCACACCCAGAGCGGCGAACGCACGCACGTCGCCCGCCATCCGGATCGTGAGGTCTTCGACGATGTCCCACTCCGCTCGGGCCTCACCCGCCGGCGCGACGACGGCCTCGGTGGCCTGGCGGAACGGGGTGGCCTGGAAGGCCTGGAACGTGTAGGGGAAATCGTCGCGTTCGTACATCGTGGTCACGGGCAGGATGTAGTCACACCTGCCGGTCGTCTCGGTGACGTAGAAGTCAAGGGCTACCGACAATTCCAGGGAGTCGAAGGCCGACTCGAGTTCGTCGCCGTTGGGCACCGACAGCACCGGGTTACCCGCCGAGACGAACATCGCCCTGATCTGCCGGTCGCCCGGCGTCATGATCTCCTTGGCCATCAGCGCCGCCGGTTCCATCGCGACGGCGATGGGGATCCCGCCGATCCGCGACCGGTTGCGATACGAGCGGCGCATCGCAAGACCCATCATTGTGGCCTGCCAGCGGCCGCCGACGGTCTCCATCGAGCTGAACACCGATCCGCCGGGTGTATCGAGGTTTCCCGCAACGAGATTCACCGCATCGATCAGGTAGGTGGTGAGTGTGCCGTACCGGCCGACGCACGTACCGAGCCTGCCGTAGACGGCCGCTCGCGGCTCGCGCACGAGATCCCGGGCGAGCGACCGGACACTGTCGGCATCGATACCGGTGCGCGCCGCGGTGAACTCCGGGGTGAACGGCGCGCACAGCGATTGCAGCCAGTCGAGGCCGTCGGCCTGTGCGTTCACCCGTGCGGTGTCGACGAGACGCTCGGCGAACATCACCTGCAGAAGCGACATCAGCAGGAGGGAATCGGTGTCGGGCGCGATGGGAAGCCATTCGAACGCCGCCGCCGTCTCGGTGCGGCGCGGGTCGACGACGACCACACGCCCGCCCCGCTTGACGATGTCGTGCATGCGGTCCTTGATCCGCGGCGCGGTCAGGAAGCTGCCATGGGACACAACGGGATTGGCGCCCATCATGACCAGCAGGTCGGTTCGGGTCAGATCGGGGATCGGCACCGACGTCGGAGCCCCGTACAGCATCTGGCTGGCGATCAGCCTGCTGTTGGTGTCCTGCGATGACGCCGTGAAGTAGTGCCCGCCGCGCCCGAGGCCCTTGATGAATCCCAGGGCCGCGAAGGTGTGCGCATAGCTGAACGCACCGGGGTTGCCCATGTACCAACCGACCGCCCCCGCCCCGCGGGCGCTCAGGATCTGAGTCAGACGGGCCGCGATATCGGAGAGCGCCTCGTCCCAGCTCACCGGCTCGTAGCCGTCCGGGCCTTTGCGAAGCGGCGTGGTGACCCGGTCCGGATCGTTCTGCACCTCGGTGAAAGCGATGCCCTTCTGGCAGGCGAAACCGGCCGAGAGCGGGTGGTCCTTGTCCGGGCGCAGCGCCGTCAGCCTGCCGTCCTCGACGGTGGCCACCATGCCGCACAGCGGCTCGCAGATCCGGCAGAACGTGGTCTTGTGCTCGATCGTGGAAGCCACGTAGGACACGATACTGTAAGTGTTACAGTTCCTGCGCGTCTCCGCGGATCCCGAGAGGAAGACCATCGATGAACGATGTCGCCATCATCGGCGTCGGCCTGCACCCCTTCGGCCGGTTCGAGGGAAAATCCGCGATGGCGATGGGCGTCGACGCGATCTTCGCCGCCGTCGCCGACGCCGGCATCGAATGGAAGGACGTCCAGTTCGCCACCGGCGGCAGCTGGACGGTGGCCAACCCCGATGCGATCGTCGGTATGGTCGGGCTGACCGGGATCCCGTTCACCAACGTCTTCAACGCCTGCGCGACGGCGGCCAGCGCCGCCAAGGCGTGCGCCGACGGGATCCGGCTGGGCGACTACGACATCGGTATCGCAATCGGACTGGACAAGCACCCGCGCGGCGCCTTCACCGAGGACCCGGCACTGGTCGGGATGCCGCGCTGGTACGCCGAGAACGGCCAGTACCTCACCACGCAGTTCTTCGGCATGAAAGCCAACCGCTACCTGCACGACCACGGCATCTCGGAGGAGACGCTGGCGCGGGTGGCCAACAAGAACTTCCGCAATGGTGTGCTGAACCCGAATGCATTCCGCCGCAAGGAGATCTCGATCGAGCAGATCATGGCCTCGCCGGTGTTGAACTACCCGCTGCGGCAGTACATGTTCTGCGCACCCGACGAAGGCGCCGCCGCGGTCGTCATGTGCCGCGCCGACATCGCGCACCGCTACACATCCACGCCGGTGTACCTCAAGGCGGTCGAGGTCCGCACCCGCCGCTACGGCGCCTACGAGGTCAACACCACGTTCGGCCCCGTCGACGAGGACGTGGCACCGACCGTGCACGCGGCCCGCGCCGCGTTCGAAAAAGCCGGTGTCTCACCGCAAGACGTCGACGTGATCCAACTGCAGGACACCGACGCCGGCGCGGAGATCATCCACATGGCGGAGTGCGGGTTCTGCCCGGACGGCGACCAGGACCGGCTGCTGGCCGACGGCGAGACCGAGATCGGCGGTTCCATGCCGATCAACACCGACGGCGGGCTGATCGCCAACGGCGAGCCGATCGGCGCGTCCGGACTGCGACAGATTCACGAGATCGTGCGGCAGTTGCGCGGCGAGGCGGGCGACCGGCAGGTTCCCGGTCAGCCCAAGGTCGGTTTCACTCAGCTCTACGGCGCGCCGGGTACCGCAGCAGCGACGATCCTGACGCGGTAGACCCATGGGCGTTCTCGACGGGGTGCGGGTGTTGGACTACGGCAGGTTCATTGCCGCGCCTTGGTGCAGTGCACTTCTCGCCGACATGGGCGCCGACGTCCTGCGCGTCGAGAAGCGGGAAGGCGGCGAGGACCGCTGGGTGCAGTCGGTCACCAGCGGGGGTGAAGGCGCGACCTTCCTGCAGTGCAACCGGAACAAGCGCTCACTGACCCTCGATTCGACGACCCCGGAGGGCACCGACATCACCCGGCGGTTGGTGGCCCGCTCCGACATCGTGATCGCCAACATGCCGGCCGCCGGGATGCGGGCCAGCGGGCTGGACTACGAGTCGCTGCGCGCGGTCAAACCCGACATCATCCTGGCCAGTGCAACGGCCTACGGCGAAGGTGGCCCCTACAGCGACCGGATCGGATTCGACGGGGCCGGCCAGGTGATGTCCGGCGCCGTCTACCGCCAGGGCCTGCCGGAGCTGCCGATCCGCACGGTCGTCCCCCAGGCCGACTTCGGCACGGCACTCACCTTGACCATCGGTGTGATGATGGCCCTCTACCACCGCAGCCAGACCGGCGAGGGCCAGCATGTGGAGGGAGCCCTGCTGCCCACGGCGTTGATGCTGTCCAACGCCTTCCTCATCGAGCGCGAGCTGCTGGGCGTCGACAAGCCCCGCGCCGCCAACCGCGGCACCTCGGTCGCGCCGTGCGACCTGTACGAAGTCACCGACGGTTGGGTCCTGCTGCAGATCGCCGGCCAGCCGATGTTCAAGCGGTGGTGCCGGCTGATCGGCCGAGAGGAGCTGTTTGACGATCCGCGATTCGCCGACGACGACGCACGCTGGCAGAACGGCGATGTCCTCAACGATCTGATGCAGCAGTGGTGTGCAGGCAAGACCAGGGCTGAGGTGCTCACCGCGTTGGAAGCGGCGAAACTACCGGCTGCACCCGTGAATTCGCCGCAGGAAGTTCTCGACGACCCACACGTGGAGGCGATGGGATATCTCAAGCGGGTGCCGTTTCCCGGCGCATCGCGACCCGTGCCGCTTATCGAGACACCGTTCCGACTGTCGGCCACGCCCGGCTCCATCCGCCGGCGCGCACCGTTGCTCGGTGAACACACCGATGAGGTGCTGGCCGAAATCGGTTACGACACATCCACGATCGCAAGCCTGCGCCAGGACGGCATCATCTAGTCAGGTGAGCACCCGCACCGGCACGTTGCTCCAGCCCGCCACGTTCTGCATGTTGACCCGCTTGCAGCCGTCGAAGTCCACCTCGAAGCGGGGCATGAAGTCGAGCATCTTGTCCAGCGCGATGGCGCTTTCCAGCCGGGCCAGGGCCGCACCGAGGCAGCTGTGAATTCCGTAGCCCAGCCCGAGATTCTGCGCTTGCGTCCGGTCCCGGTCGATATGGAATCGGTCCGGCTCGGTCCACGCCCGCGGGTCGCGGTTGGCTGATCCGCCGACCAGGAAGACCGGCTTGCCGGCCGGGATCGTCACGCCATGCACCGTGACCTCACGCAGCGAGCAGCGCACGTTGTACTGGGCCGGTGCTTCGAAGCGCAGCAGTTCTTCGACGGCCAGCGGGATCTTGCTCCGGTCACTCTGCAACAGCTCCCACTGGTCGGGGTTCTGCGCAAAGACCACGGCCGCGTTGCCGATGAGCTTGGTCACGGTCTCTGCGCCCGCACCACCCAACAGCGTTGCGAATTCGGTGATCTCGATATTGTCCAGCGGCTCCATCCGGCCGTCTTCTCGCTCGATCTCGGCACAGATCAGCTTGCTCAGTAGGTCGTCGCCGAGCTCCTCGCGCCGCTTCTTGATCAGCCGGAAGTAGTAGATCGCCATGTCCACGGCAGCCTTCTGGCCGGCCTCGGTCATTTCGACATCGCCGCTCTCGCGGTGCAGCAGTTCGTCGATCCAGAGCCTGATCTGCTGGCGGTCCTCAGCGGGCACACCCTGCATGGTGGTCATGACCTCGACCGGGAACAACGCCGAGAAGCCCTGGACGAAGTCGAATCCCGAAGGATCGACAGCCGACAGATGCTTGTCGACCAAATCGGTGACCAGGGCGCGCTGCGCTTCGATCGCCCGGGGGGTGAACACCTTGTTGAGCAGGCTGCGCATCCGCCGGTGGGCGGGCGGATCCATCGCGATGATCGACCCGTGCTTGGTCACCTCGCCCTTGCGGACCTGGCCGAGATCGACACCGTATGCCGACGAATAGGTTTCGTAGTCCTTGAATGCCGCGGCGACGTCGTCGTGGCGGGTCAGCGCGTAAAAGTCGTATTCCTGGCTGTAGTAGACCGGGGCATCGTCGCGCATCCGGCGATACGTCTCGTACGGGCTGACGAAGAAGTCTTCCGAGAACGGGTCGAAGACGACCGATGTCGTCGTCATCGTGGCGGCGAATAGTTGGGCTTGCCGAGCCCGAGCACGTGCTGCGCGATCATGTTGCGGAACACCTCGAGCGTGCCGCCGTAGATCCCGAACAACGGCGCGAACCGGAAGGCATATTCAGAAGCACCGTTGTCGGCCGCCCCATCGGTGTCCACCGGCAACACCGAGGCGGCACCGGCCAGATCCATCAGGTCCGGTGCGATGTCGCGCATCGTCTGGGCTTGCGCCACCCGCCCGAAAATGCTTGGCGTGGACAGGGATGCCTCCAGCCGCGCGGCGCTGCGGCCGAGCCGGTAGGCGACCGCGCCGTCGTCCACCATCCGTCGCCCGGCGGCGTCGACCTGCCCGACCCGGGCGGCAACGGCATCGACGGCGGCGGCCATCACCCCGGCTTGATGAGCCATGATCGACACGTCGGAGAGTCCGTCTGCTTCCGTCGGCGCGGCCCCGTGTTCGGCGTCGAGCGGTCCGCGCAGTACCGTCCAGCCCCCGTTGGCTTCGCCGAGCAGATACTTCTCGTCGACCCGGACGTCGGTGTAGTACACGATGTTCGTGCGGTCGCCGTCGACGGTTCGGATGCCCTGGACCTCGATGCCCGGGGTGTCCAGCGGCACCAGAAACATGCTCAGGCTCTTGTGTTTCGGCGCTGTCGGATCGCTGTTGGTCAGCAGGAACACGTATTGGCAGTTGTGTGCGCCGGTGGTGAACATCTTCGAACCGTTGATCACCCACTGGTCGCCGTCCCGGACGGCGCGGGTCTTGCAGGTGGCCACGTCCGACCCACCCTCAGGTTCGGTGTAACCCAGACACATTCGTGCCGTGCCGTCGAAGACTCGCGGCAGCACGTCGTCAACCAGCTCCGGCTTGCCGAACGCGGCGACCGCCTTGGCCACCATCACGGTGGTCCCCCATGTCACCCACGGCACGTGCGCCCGGCGACGCTCGAGATCCCAGATACGGCGTTGAATGCGGGTGAAGCCGCCGTCGGATCCCGTCCGGTATTCCTTTTCCAGGAAACCTCTGGCACCGAGGGCCAGGTGCACCCCCTCGTCGAAATTGTCCCCCGTCTGGCGGTCCCGCAGACGCACCTCGTCGGTCACCAATTCGGCCAGGAACGCCCGCAGCTCGCGCTGGAAGCCCACATCGTCGGCGGTCAGCTCGACTTCGGTGAAGTCCATGGCAACTCCTGTATCGCTATCGGCGGTCGTCGTCACCGAGGCTGTAGTTACCGGACGGAAGTTCGAGTGGCGGTCGCGATAACTACAGGCTCACGGCAGTGGGGGCGCTAGGACGGCACGGCCAGCTCCGGCGGGTTGACGGCGGCGGGGTCCGGGTTGGCCAGCGGCAGACCCATGAACCGGCGGGCGTTGTCACCCATGAAGTCGTAGGTTCGGCGTTCGTCCATGCCTTCGGCGTACTTCCAGAACCCGCGCGGCTCGGCCAGTCCCTCCGGGTGCGGGTAGTCCGACCCGAACAGCACCTTGTCCCAGCCGACGGTGTTCACCACATCCGAGACGCTGCCCTCCCAGAACGGGCTGACCCAGATGTTGCGCCGGAACACGTCGTGCGGGTGCTCGGGGAAGTTCTGCGGCATCTTCTTGTACAGGTCGTCGAAGTCGTTGAACAGCGGGACGATCCATGAGCTGCCGTTCTCGACGCTGGCGATCCGCAGGTTCGGGAACCGGGTCAGCGTGCCGTGACAGATCAGGCTGGTGATCATGTCGGCGATCTCGCGGTGGCCCAGCACCATCCACCGGAACGCACTCATCGCCATGAAGTTCTGGGTGTGCGGCGGCTCCCACTTACCGACGTACTCGTCGAGCGGCGGGTAACTCGCGTGCAGCACGATCGGCAGGCCGGCCGCCTCGACGTCGCGCCAGAACGGATCGAACTCCGGCAGGGCCGGTGAGCGCCACCCGTGCACACCGCGAACCGGACCCGGCTTGATCAACGCAACCTTGGCCCCGGCGGACAGCAGGTACTCGAGTTCGCATTGCGCACCGTCGACTTCGGAGAGGTTGATGATCGGCGTGGAGAACACCCGGTTCTCGTACGCAAAGCCCCAGTGCTCGGCCATCCACTGATTGAGCGCATGGATGATCGCCAGCGTCAGCTCGGGGTCGTCGGCCGACGAGTGCTCGACGAGGCTGGCCAGCGTCGGATAGTTCAGCGCCTCGACGACACCCTGACGGTCGAGTTCGGCGATCCGGTCCGCCGGATTTCTGGTGGCAGCCGGCGCTTCGATTGCGGGGCCTTGCATTTCGCGCAGCGTCAGGCCTTCGGTGTTCTCGCCTGCGAAGAACTTCTCGTGCGCGCCGGGGGCGGCGACCCGTTCGAACGTCGGGTTCGGGATGAAGTCACTGACGCGGGAGTTGATCACCAGCCTGGTCTGCTTGCCCATTTGCGCGTACTGCACCGCATAGCGATAGCGCTCAGGCAGGTACCGGGTGAGCGCCTCGGGTGTCTCGTACATGTGCTGATCGGCGTCGAAGATCGGTACGTCGCGCCGCTGCGCTCCGGTCATGACACCTTCTTCGGTGCAGGTGCATACGCGGGCTTGCCCAGCCCCAGCACGTATTGGCCGATCATGTTGCGGAAGACCTCCAGCGTGCCGCCGTAGATTCCGGACAGCGGCGCGAAGCGGTACACGTACTCCGACGCCCCGTCGTCGGCAGCGCCGTCGGTCTCCACCGGGAGTGCCGCCGCGGCACCGAGAATGTCCATCAGGTCAGGTGAGATATCGCGCATGGTCTGTGCGATCGCAACCCGGCCGTAGAGACTCGGCGAACTCAGGGCGGCCTCCATCCGGGCCGCGCTACGCCCCAGTCGGTACGACACCGCACCGTCGTCGACCGCACGCCGCCCGTTGGGGTCGGACCGGCCGACGGCGGCGGCCGCCTTGTCGACTGCGGTGGCCATGAAGTTCGCCTGGTGCATCATGATCGACACATCCGCCAGGCCGTCGGCGGCGGCGGCCACCGCCCCGTGCTCGACGTTGAGCGGTTCGCGCAGGACCGTCCAGCCGCCGTTGACCTCGCCGAGGCGGTACTTGTCGTCGACCCGGACGTCGCTGTAATAGACGATGTTCGTCCGGTCACCGTCGACGGTGCGCAGACCCTGGATCTCGATGCCGGGCAGGTCAAGCGGAACGAGAAACATGGTGAGGCTCTTGTGCTTCGGCGCATCGGGATCGGTGTTGGTGATCAGGAAGACGTACTGGCAGTTGTGCGCACCGGTGGTGAACATCTTGGAGCCAGTTATGATCCAGCTCGACCCATCCGCTTCCCGAACCGCGCGGGTTTTGCAGGTGGCGACATCCGAACCGCCCTCGGGCTCGGTATAGCCCAGACACAGCCGGACGTGCCCGCTGAAAACCCCTGGCAAGACTTCGGCTTTGAGTTCCTCGGAGCCGAACGTGTCGACCGACCGTGCCACCATCGACGTGGTCCCCCAGGTCACCCACGGGACCGCGAACCGGCGCTTCTCCAGTTCCCAGATCCGGCGGCGAACCCGAGTGAAGCCGCCCTCGGATTCTGCTTTCCACTCGGCCTCGAGGTATCCGGCCGCGCCCAGTGCCAGGTGCACACCCTCGTGGAAGTTGTCGCCGGTCTCCCGGTCGTGCCGGATCACCTCGTCGGTGATGTGGGTTGTCAGGAAGTCACGGACCTCGTCGAGGAACCGTTGGTCCTCGCCGGTCAGCTCTACGCGTGAGAAATCCATGACTGCCCTATGCGGTTTCGCGGTCTGCCAGCAGGCGCCCGATCTGCTTGGCGCTTGCGCCGGGATCACCACCGGCCAGCGGCCAGCCCCTGGCCCGCACCAGGTACGCGGTCGCGGCCGCCTCCGAGGACACCCCGAGGCCACCCTGGATGTGCACGGCCATCGTCGCCGCCTTGGCCGCCTCTTCGGCCATGAACACGAACGCCGACGGCGCCAACTCGGGACGCGCGTGCGGCTCGTTGTCGAGGAACCATGCGGCGCGGCGGGCCAGGTTGCGGCCGCCTTCGACGGTGATCACCATGTTGGCCAACGGGTGCGAGATGGCCTGCAGCGTGGCGATCGGGACGCCCAGGGTGTAGCGAGACTTGGCGAACTCGGCGGCGATGGTCATGGTCTCCTCGACCAAGCCGACAAGCGCGGATGCCGTCAACAGCCGCCATTCATCCAGCGCCCGAGCATATTCGGCGAGCGCGGCCGGCCCACTGCCCAGCACCGTGCGGCTGTCGGCGGCCGCCGGATCGACCCAGGCCATCGGGAGCCGGCCGATGTTGTCGACTTTGGCCGGACGCGTACCGAACGAGAGGAGAACGACGTCTTCACCTTGTGCGCCGTCCCGGATGATGATGTGGTCGGCGATCGACCCGGTCGGGATGAGCCGCACCCCCGAGGAACTGTCCAGCGAGGCGTCCAGGCCGACGATCTGGGTGCCGCTCATCACCTCATCGGTAAGCGCGCCCAAGCCGGCCAGCAGACGGGCAGCGCAGACGTGGTCGATCCACGGCACCGGCGCGATGTATCGCCCGAGTTCCTCGGCCACCAAGGTCAGGTCCACCAGCGTGGCACCGTCGCCACCGGCCAATTCCGGGACGGCCATGGTCGTTGCGCCCATGGCGCACAACCGTTCCCACAGACTCTTGTCGAAGCCGGTGGCCTCGGCGGCACGCACCGTCTCGATCGTGCTGTGGGTTTTGAAGAACTGCCGATAGGCGGTCTGCAGATCGGTGTGGTCCTCGGAGAGGCTGTAGTCGAGCCTGCGCAGTTCGTAGCGGTCCATTCAGCGCTCCCTGAAGAAGAAATCGTTGGCATTGTTGTACAGATAGTTGTCGAGGACTTCCGGCGGTAACTCCAGCGCCTCGGCTTCCGGTACCACGCGGTGCATTCTGAGCACCGGCCAGTCGGAGCCGAACATCACCTTGTTCGGTCCGCGGGTGCGCATGTAGTGAAGTAAGCTGTCCGGCAATCGTTTCGGTGACCACGCCGAGGTCATCAGCCGCAAATTCTCGTACTTGATCATCAACCGGATTGCGACGTCCCACCAGGGGTCGGCGCCGTGGATCATGCACAGCCGCAATTCCGGGAACCGCACACACACCCGGTCCAGATGGATCGGATTCTGCACCTCACCGGGAATCGGCGGGCCGGGCAGTCCGGTATTCAGACACAGCGGCAGCTCCAGCTCCGCGCACTTGGTGTACAGCGGGTAGTAGACGGCGTCGCTGGGCGGATACTGCGCGTCACCCCAGAAGCTCGGCCCCACAGCGGCATACACAACAGGCAGGTCGGCGACGACCGCGGTCAGCTCCCGCAAGGTGGGCATCGGCCTGAGCAGGTTGAAGCCCCCCATCGCCAGTGCGAAGCGGTCCGGGCGCGTTTCGGCGAACTTGCGCGCGGTGACGGACGGCTTGACGATGTTGTCCATCAGGACGGCCTTCTGCACACCCTGGGTGTCCATCTCGTCGAGCAACTCGGCCATGTCCACCGGGGCGAACATCGACTGCGGACCCTTGAAATAGTCGTCACGGACCTTGAGCATCCAGCCCGGCTGCTGCTCGGCCTCACCGAAGTGGACGTTGACCAGACCGTCTATCACCTTGCGTGTCATGACAGCGAAACCTTGCTGTTGGCAGTCTCTTTGGCCCATCGATAATCGGCCTTGCCGTTGCCCAGGCGCCTGACCTGGTCGACGACGATGAACTCCTTTGGCGCCTTGTAGCGCGCGAGCTGCGATGTGCAGTGCTCGTGCAGTGCGTCGTGTGCCACGTCAGCACGCAGCGCGATCAACGCGACGAGCTCCTGACCCCACCGGTCGCTGGGCCGTCCCACCACCAGGGCATCGGCGACCTCGGGGTGCGCGCGCAGCACCTCTTCGACTTCCTCGACGAAGACCTTCTCCCCGCCGGTGTTGACCACCAGTGAGTCCCGGCCGAACAGGCGCAGCGTTCCGTCCGGCGCCAGCGAGCCGCGGTCCCCGGAGATCACCACCCGAGCTCCGTCGACCTCGGGGAAAGTCTTGCGGGTGGCCTCGGCGTCGTCGAAGTAACCCAGGGGGATCCGGCCCGCGCGGGCCACCCAGCCGACCTCGTCTTCGCCGGCGTCGAGGAAACGGCTGTAGTCCTCAGCGAGAACCAATGCGCCGTCGCGCAATTCGAAGGTGTCCTTGTGGTCGCCGCGCATGCTGCGCCCGAACCCGACGTTTCCGGTTTCCGACGATCCGTAGCCGTTGATCAGGATGATGTCGGGCAGCAGCTCCAGCAGGGCATGCTGGTGCTTGAGGTTGGTCGCCGCTCCCCCGGTCGCCAACGCGAACAACGAGGACAGGTCGTAGTCGCCGCTGCGCAGTTCCTCGACCAGGGGGGCGGCGTATGCGTCGCCGACCATCGTCATCATGCCGACCTTGTGCCGCTGAGCGGTCGACAGCACCCGTTGCGGATCGAACTTCGGGGAGTCGTAGAGCACCACGGTCTGACCGTTCAGCACGCCGGCGAACGCCGTCCACATCCCGGCCGCGTGCATCAGCGGTGACACCGCGAACCACGGCGCACCGGGCGTGCCGAGTTTGTCGTGGATTTCGCCGACCGACTCGTGATCGGCACCGTTCATCGAGATGGCATAGGTGTCGGCTTGCCGCCACATCACCCCTTTCGGCCGGCCCGTGGTGCCGCCCGTGCAGATCATCAGCACATCGTCTGGGGAGGGGGTGATGTCGGCGTCCTGATCCCCCTGCGCCAGAGCATCATTCAAGTCGATCGCGCCGGGCAGGTTGGGCCCTTCACTGCCGTCGTCGATCGAGATCAGCAGCTCGGCGCTCTCCGGAGGCAGCACGTCGGCGAACTTGGCGCCCAGCGAGCGGTGGTAGATCACGCCGCGGGGCTTGACGTAGTCCAGTAGCTCGGCGACTTCGCGTGGGGTGTAGTGGTGGTTGACATTGACGGGTACGACCCGGCCTTTGAGACAGCCGATGACCATGTCCGGGTAGAGGTCGTTGTGCATGATCAGCGCGACCCGGTCCTGGCCGCACTCCCAGTTCTGCAGGGCGGACCGTTCGCGGTGCGCGCCGAATCCCCTGCCTGCCAAAAAGTTCGCCAGGCGGCGCGTGCGGTCGGCCGTGTCGGCGAAGGTGCTGGTGCGCTCGCCGCAGATCGTCATCGGCCGGTCTGGAATGACCTCGGCAATCGCGTCGAGCACCGCGCCGATCGTCCATTCGGGCACGACTCAGACCGCCGACGACACGGAGACACCGAGCAAGTCGAGTGCGTTGTCCCGCATCACCTTCCGGGTGTCTTCGGCACTGAACTCCGGGAACTGCGGGATGTCGGCGGTGAAGCTCATCGGATCGGCCAGCCCTTCGCCGTGCGGCCAGTCCGAGCCGAAGAGGATCTTCTCGACACCGATCGTGTCAGCCAACAGTTTCACGTCGTCCTCGTAGTACGGGGCGATCCAGACGTTGTTCGTCAACTGCGCGACGGGGTCTTCCTTGAAGTGGTAGGGCGCGGTGTTGGCGGCTTTCTTCAGCCGCTTGATCAAGCGGTAGACGAAGTAGGAGCCGTTCTCGATGCTCGCCACCTTGAGCTTGGGGTGCCGGGTGAAGACCTGGTGCACGATCATCGACGCCATCGAGTCGTGGATGGCGCGGTCGTCGAGCAGCACGTTGTCGAGCGGATCCCGCTTACCGAACCCTTCGAAGGTCCCGGTGCCACCCCACAGCGCCGAAATCGCCAGGTAGCCACTGTCGGACAGGTGGAACACCACCGGCACGCCGGCTTCGGCGAGCCGGGCCCACACCGGGTCGTGCAGCGGATCGCCGAGCGAGCGCGGCTTGACCCGGCCCGGCACCGGCGCCGGCCGCACGCAGACGATCTTGGCGCCTCGGCCGAGCACGAACTCGACCTCGGCCACCGCGGCGTCCGGGTCGGCCAGCGAGATGATCGGCGCCGAGAGGAACCGATGGTCGGGCCGGTCGAAGCCCCAGTCCTCGTCGAGCCACAGGTTGAAGGCATGCACCGAGGCCATCGTCGCCTCGATGTCGCGCTTGAGCGCTTCTTCGACCCCGCACGCGAACGTCGGCAGCATGAATACGGTTTCGAGGTTTTGCTTGTCCAGGATCTTCACCCGCGCGTCCCGGTTCTGGTACTCGGGGTGATCGGCCAACCGGTCCACCTTCATCAGCGACCCCGGATCGACGCCGTCGGGGATCTCACCACGGAACAGCAAGTCCAGGCAGCCCGGCTCGATGATCGGGTCGAATGTCGGGTTCGGGATGAACTGGTTGACGACGCCACCCATGACGGCGAAGGTGCGCTTGCCCTCGGTGAGCATCTGCACGCCACGGCGCTTGAACTCCTTGGGCAGATGCCGGGTGAACGAATCGGTCGGCTCGTAATAGTGGTTGTCGACGTCAATCGCCTGGTAGTCCAGAGTCATCGGTGTCGTCCTCTCACGTCAGGGGCGGGAAGTTCGGCGGCCGCTTCTCGAAGAACGCGGTGATGCCCTCGATGAAATCGGGGCGTTGCATGGATTCGTGCATCAGCGCCTCGGCCCGACCGCTGGCGTCGGCGGCCTCGCGCAGCGCGTCGCCGTAAACCTGACGCTTGATCACGGCCAGTGAACTCGGCGCGCAGTTGGCCGCGATGTCTTCCGCGTATTCGATTGCGCGGCCGAGCAACTCGTCGGGTGCGACGACTTCTTTGACCATGCCGAGTTCGAACGCCTCCTCGGCGTAGAACACCCGGCCGCTCATCAGCAGATCGAGCGCCGCACCCCAGCCGACCACTTTGGGCAGGATCCACGAGATTCCGTACTCGGCGATCAGCCCGCGGCGGACGAACGAGGTGGTGAATTTCGCCCCGGCAGCGGCGAATCGGATATCGCACATCAGCGCCTGGGTCAGCCCGATGCCGGCGCAGGCACCGTTGATCGCGGCGATGACCGGCTTGCGCACGGTCGTGACGAACAGCGGGTGCCGCTCCCCCACCATCTTGGTCAGGTCGGCTTCGCCGGCGGTGTCGACGCTGGCCGAACTGATCGACGACAGGTCGCCCATGTCGGCCCCGGCGCAGAACGCCCGCCCGCTGCCCGTGACGACGATCGCGCGGACATCGGGGTCGGCGTCGGCGGCGTCCATGCCCGCGTAGAACCCGGCGGCCAGCCCACCGCCCCAGCCGTTCATCCGCTCCGGACGGTTGAACGTCAGGACCGCGACCCCGCTGTCGAGAACCTCGTACAGAACCGGCTCGGCCGCAGCGGAATTCGCGGTGAGATCAGCGTGGGTGTCGGTCACCTACCGGTACCTCCAAGAATGGCGCGCCAACATGCGAATACGTCCATACTGTACACCTATCGGTATCACCTTCCGCAATCAGTGTTCGAGCAGACCGAGCCGCTGGTAGGCCTGCTCGATCTGAGCCTTTCCAGCCTCGGGCAATTCGGTCTGCGGCGGGCGCGAATGGGGATAGTCGCCGATCGGCAATCCGAGCAGCGAGGCGGCGTACTTGAAGGCACTTCCCCAGTGCGTGAAGTAGTCGGGACGGCCCGGGTAACAGGTGAACCAGTTGCCCATGTCGATGCCGAACTGGTCGAGCCCGGACTTCTCGGCGTAGTCCATCGCCTCGACGAGTTTGTCGGCCCACACCAGCTCCCAGAATTCGGAGATGATCGGCCGCTGCGGGGTCTCGTGCAGATAGCCCGCGGTGCCCAGCTGCGCGGGACCGACGATGCCTGCCCGCAACCAGCCCGCGCGGTAGACGGTCAGATCGCATTCCCAGATCACCAGACCCGGTGCCAGCTCGTGCAACAGCCGGCTGCTGCCCGGGCGGAACGCGCCTTCCTTCGTCGCGCACACCGCGGGAATCTCGGCGTAGATGCGCGCCCCCTCCGCCGGCGTCAGCACATAGCCCGACGACGGCGAGTTGAACATTCCCAGTGCGATATCGGTGCGATCGGCGATGTATCTGAAGAACCGTAGAACGCCCGCTCCCCCGTGGGTCTCCATCATCGGCGTCTGGATGTAGACGATGTCTGCACCGGCTTCCTGGGCATGCCGAGTGAGCTCCAGACAGTCCTTGGCAGCCGTCGCCGCGGTGCAGGCTTGGATGACGACGCCGGGGTTGACCCGGCGGCCCTCCTCGATGGCGATCTCCAGCAACCGCTTTCGCTCGTCGAGGGTCAGCGACCAGAATTCGGCGATACCGCTGGTGCACCACAGCATCGGGTGCCGCAGCTCACCGACGCAGTAGCGCACCAGTGTCCGGTAGGCGTCCCAGTCGATGTCGTCACCGTCGCTTCCGGAGAACGGGGTGTACAGACTGTTGCCGATCCCGCGCAGCTCTGTGCGTGCCCAGTCCCGGGCCTCCAGCGCTCTGGCCATCACTGCTCCTCAGGTGAAATCGCTTCCGCCATCGACGTTGACGTTGGCCCCGGTCATGTACGAATTGCGTCTCGACGCCAAAAAGGCGACCACGGGCCCGATCTCGTCAGGCAGCCCAGCCCGCGGCAGATGGGCCGGATGGCCGAAATGCTCCTCGATGGCGGCCATCAGCGCATAGGGGTCGGAGCCGTCGACGCCGACGGATCCGGCCCAGCCGGTGAGCGCCTCGGACGCGATGCTGCCCGGCGAGACGACGTTGACCAGGATCTCGTCGCGGGCAAGATGCAGCGACAAATTCTTGGAGACGCTGGTGACCATTGCCTTGGCCGCGGTGTAGGCCGCCAGTCGCGCGCTTTGCCGCTGCGTCGACTGGGCGGCGAAGTTGACGATGCGCGCCCAGTCCGCGGCCCGCAGCAGCGGCAGCGCGGCACGCACACAGCGCACCATGCCCATCGCGCCCTCGTCGATCGCAGTGCGCCACTGCGCGTCGGTCAGATCGTCGAAAGTGCCTTGCACACTTGGCCCTACCGCGTTGATCAGAATGTTGAGCTGTCCGCCCCAGCGCTCACCGATGTGATCGAACGCGCGCTGAACCTGTGCATCGTCGCCGGTGTCGGCCACCACTGCCAGCGCATCCGGGCTGCCCCGCGCGCTCAGCTCGTGGGCTGCCGTGTCGAGGACCGCCGCGGTGCGGCCGATCAGCGCGATCCGCGCACCGTCGTCGGCCAGACACCGTGCGGCAGCCAAACCCATTCCGCGGCCGCCACCGACCACGACGGCGGTGGCGTCAGCGAGCCCGAGATCCACGGCCCGCCGGCTTTACGTCCCGGTCCAATTCGGCGCCCGCTTCTCGGCGAACGCGACCGCACCTTCGCGGGCGTCGTTGGAGGAGAACACCGGAATGATCAGTTCCATCTGCTTCTTCCACATCTCCGCCTGGCTCCAGTCGGCGGATTGCAGCAGCACATCCTTGGTCGCGGCGACGGCCAGCGGCCCGTTGGCGCTGATCTTCCCAGCCAGCTCGAGAGCCCCGGCCAGCGCCTCGCCCGGTTCGGTGAGGACGTTGACGAAGCCCCATGCCTCGCCCTGCTCGGCGGTGAACGTCTCGCCGGTCAGCGCCAGCTCGAACGCCTTCTGATACGGGATGCGGTGCGGCAGCCGCAGCAGTCCGCCGCCGGCCGCCACCAGACCACGTTTGACCTCGGGGATACCGAACCTGGCCGTCGTGGACGCGACCACCAGGTCGGTGCCCAGGACCACCTCGGTCCCGCCGGCCACCGCGTAGCCCTCGACCGCGGCGATCAACGGCTTGCGCGGCGGACGCTCGGTGAAGCCGATCCCCCGACCGGGGATGGCCACGGCCTCGCCGGCCGCGAATGCCTTGAGGTCCATCCCGGAGCAGAAGTTGCCGCCCGCGCCGGTGACCACCCCGACGGTCAGGTCGGGGTCGCTGTCGAGCTCGTCGACCGCGTCGGCAAGTCCTTGGCTCACAGCGAGATTCACCGCATTGCGGGCCTCGGGGCGGTTGATCGTGATGACCAGTATCCGACCTTGGCGTTCCCGCAGAACTGCGTCCGACACCGGCGGCTCCTCCATATTGGTTCGCTGGTATCGGTAAAACCTACTATAGGCTTTACAGTAACGGGAAGAGACCGACGGATCCGGAGCGGGGACGAGGCTTCACACACCACTTTCGGGGTAAGGTTTCCACCCGCTGATTCTCGAACGGAAGGGTGGACCTGCAGTGGCCAAGCCAGCGACCGCCGCCAAGCGGCCCCGGCGCGAGCGTGGGTCGATCAATCCCGACGACATCATCGCGGGCGCCTTCGAACTCGCCGAGCAGGTGTCGATCGACAACCTGAGCATGCCCCTGCTGGGCAAGCACCTCGGCGTCGGAGTCACCAGTATCTATTGGTACTTCCGCAAGAAGGACGACCTGCTCAACGCGATGACCGACCGCGCACTGGGCCAGTACGTGTTCGCCACGCCGTACGTGGAGGCCGCCGACTGGCGCGAGACACTGGCCAACCATGCACGGGCGATGCGAAAGACGTTCATGGGCAACCCGATCCTGTGCGATCTGATCCTGATCCGCTCGGCGCTGAGTCCCCGCGCGGTACGGGCCGGCGAGCAAGAGGTCGAAAAGGCGATCACGAGTCTGGTCGAGGCCGGCCTATCCGCGGAAGACGCGTTCGACACCTACTCCGCGGTGTCGGTGCATGTTCGCGGTTCGGTTGTGCTGCACCGACTTTACGAGAAGAACCGGGCTGCCGGCGAGGATGCCCACCAGCTCGAGGACGCGATCATCGGCACCGCCGAGAGCACCCCGCTGCTGGCCCGAGTCAGCGCCGAGGGGCACCGGATCGGCGGCGCCGACGAGCGTAACTTCGAGTTCGGCCTCGAGTGCATCCTCGACCACGCGGCCGCGCTCATCGAGGCGGGCTCGAAATCCGCACCGCCGAAGTCTCGGCGAAAGGGCTAGCCGTCCGCCGAGCGTGACCCCAGAGTCACCGTCGGCGCCGAGCGTGACTCTGGTGTGACGCTAGGGGTATCAGACCTCGATGACGACCGCGCCGCCCTGACCGCCGCCCGCGCACATCGCCGCGACGCCGATGCCGCCGCCGCGACGGCGCAGCTCATAGATCAGCGTGGTGATCATCCGGGCGCCGGACGCCGCGATCGGGTGGCCGAGGCTGCAACCGCTGCCGGAGAAGTTCACCAGTTCCTCGTCGATGCCGTACTCCTTGCAGGCCGCGATCGGGACCGAGGCGAAGGCCTCGTTGATCTCCCACAGCGCCACATCAGACGGCGTGAGGCCGGCCCGGTCGAGCACCTTGCCGATCGCCGCGACCGCGCCGAGGCCGGTGTCGCGAGCGGGCACGCCGGCAGCTCCCCACGCCTTGACCGTGGCCATGACCTCGAGCCCGTTGGAACTCGCGTAGTCGCGGTCGGTCAGGGTGACGGCGGCAGCCGCGTCGTTGGTGCCGCTGCTGTTGCCTGCGGTGATCGAGAAGCCCTCGATCTCCGGGTGCAGCACCTTCAGGCCGGCCAGCTTCTCGACGGTGGTGTCACGGCGCGGGTGCTCGTCGACGGCGAACTCGGTGACCGAGCCGTCGAACTGCTCCACCTTCAGCGGGATGATCTCGTCGGCGAACTTGCCGGCATCCTGGGCGGCGACAGCACGCTGGTGGCTGCGCGCGGCCCATTCGTCGAGCTGCTGGCGGCTGATGCCGTAGGACTGCGCGGTGTTCCAGCCGACCGTGATCGACATGTCGCGGGCCGGGGCATCCGGGGTCTCGACATGGATCGGGGGCAGCCAGCGCTCCTCGAACTTCAGTTCCGGGCCGGGGATGCGCTGGTTCATCAGCGGCGTCATCGACAGCGACTGCACACCACCGGCGACGAGTACCTTCTCCATGCCGGAGCCGATCTGTGCCGAGGCGTTGCCGATGGCGGTCAGGCTCCCCGCGCAGTGCCGGTTGACGGCCTGGCCCGGTACGTTCTCGAAGCCCGCGACCAGAGCGCAGTAACGGGCGAGATCGCCGCCGCCGTAATGCGATTCGGCGATGATGATGTCATCGATGGCGTTCGGGTCGACGCCTGCGCGGCGAACCACCTCGGGCAGCACGGCGCCCAGAAGCACTTCGGGCGGGGTGTTGACCAGCGTCCCCTTGAAGGAACGACCGATCGCGGTCCGGACGGCACCGACGATGACTGGTTCAGGCATGACGACCTCGCTTCGACGTTGAGACGTTACAAAAGTAGCAGAATGTGTATTGCCAGCGGTAAGTGGTACACGTCACTTTGGCTCAGGCACGTGGAAGTGTTGGTCACGCAGCCGGAACGCCTCTTTGGTGCCGACCTGCGCCCGGGTCTTGACGAAGTTGAACTCCCCAGGCGCGAACTGCAGGTTGGTGCCGTATGCGTGGAACAGATAGCTGGCCACTTCCTCCCCCTGGTAGGCCTGGCTCTGCTCGACCAGCCGGAAGGCTTCCTTGGCGATGACCACACCGTCGGCAGGCATCTTGGCCGCCTTCTCGGCCCAGTACCGGGCCCGCGCCGTCACCGACCCGGCGTCGCACGTCTCGGTGAAGACGCCGAGGTGCTCGACGTCGCCGGCGGTGATCGTGTCACCGGTCAGCAACAGCCGTCGGGCCAGCACCGGACCGAGCCGATGAAAGAACATGTGCAGGCTGCCGAGCGCAGGCCCGAGGAAGCGGGTGGCCGGCATCCCGATCTTGGTGTCACGGGCGATGACCGAGATGTCGGTCATCAACGCCATCTCGAAACCACCGCCGAGTGCGTAGCCGCTGATCTCACCGATCGTCACCTTCGGAAAGCCCATGAGGTTGTGGTAGAAGCCGAATGACTTGCGGTCCACCGTGAGTCGGCGGCGTTGACTGGGGCGGCGCCCGGAGGAGGAAGTCTGCTCCTCCGACTTATCGCCGTACCAGCCGTAGGCATTGTTCATGTTCGCGCCCGTGGAGAACACACCTTCGGCGCCGCGCAACAGCACGACTGTGATGTCGTCGTCCTCAGCGACGACATCCAGGTAGCGGCCGACGGTTTCGCGCATCGCCGCGTCGTAGGAGTTGCGCTGGGCGGGGTTGTTCAGCGTGATGGTCGCAATGCGCTTCTCGCGGTCCACCTCGAACAGCACACGGTTGTCGTCGGTCATGGTCGGTTCCTCACCTGGGGTCCGGATTCGAAATGAGCTTGGCCTCAATGGTTCTGTCCCGACCGAAGGCCAGGGTGTTGCGGCGAGCGGCGGCCAGATGATCCTGGGCAAGCCGGACCGCCCGCTCGGCGTTGCCGTCACGGATCGCGGCTAGCATGTTCTGATGGTCGCTGAGCGCAGCTCGCATGGTCTTGTGCCGCATCGGGTCCGGTTCATCGCTCCATACCGAGGACTCGTGAGCCGACCAGATCAGCTCGAGCGAGCCGATCAACAGAATCATCGGCTCGTTGCCGCATCGGGACACCAGAGCCTCGTGAAATCGACGGGCATTGGGAACGTACTGCGAGCTGTCATCGAACTGCTCTTCCTGACGGTCGATTTCGTCCTGCAGATACGGCACGACTTCGCTCATGCGGTCTTCTCGGGCCGCACACATCCCCGCACAGATCGGCTCCAGATGCATCAGCGCCCCGCTGACATCGGCCGGGGTGGACGAGCGTGACTGCAGCACCATGCTGATCATGTGGGCGGTGCGGTCAGCCGACGGCAGATGCACCACGGCACCGCCCATGTTGCCGCGCCGCACCGACACCAGACCGTCGACCTCGAGGATGTGAATCGCCTCGCGCAAAGCGGGTGGGCTGACGCCGAACTCGGTGAACAGGCTTTCCTGGGACGGCAGGACATCACCTTCCCGCAGTCGGCCGGAGAGAATGTCGTCACGCAGCCGCGACGCGACGATGTCGGCGACGCGGGGCTGGCGGATACGCGGAACGGCTGCCATCGACTCCCCTCGCCACACTATCCTTGCTATCTTGTACAAGATAGCACTACTGTTGGGCTATCCGTAAAGTCGCGAAGGGCGGAGTTTTCGGTGGGTGACGAGGCCCGATCGGCCGACGGTGTAGTGACGACATCACGTGATGGTTCGGTGCTGCACATCCTGCTCGACCGACCCGGTCGGCGTAATTCCCTGAGCCCCAGCATGATCGACTCCCTGAACAACGCACTGGTCGCCGCGTCCAGTGACGACGAGTTGCGCGCGGTGCATCTGAGCGGAGCCGGGTCGGACTTCTGCGCCGGTGTGGACTGGGTCGGCTCCAACAGTGGGGGGCAGCGCCCCCGCACCGGCGATCTGGTCCGCCGCGTCCCGCACACCGCGCACCGCGCCATCGAACTCATTCACACGCTGCACCTGCCGGTCGTGTGCACGGTCCGCGGCTGGGCCGCGGGCATGGGCTGCAGCCTGGCGCTGGCGGCCGACTTCACGGTGGCCGCCGCCGGCGCGGTGTTCTGGGAACCGTTCGTGGCCCGCGGCTTCAGCCCGGACTCCGGCGCGACGTGGCTGTTGCCCCGACTGGTGGGTGTCGCTCGCGCCAAGGAGATGCTGCTGCTCGGCGAGAAGATCGAGGCTGCGACCGCCGCGCAGTGGGGCCTGATCCACCGCAGCGTCGCGGATTCCGACCTCGAGGCCACCGTGGCCGCCCTGCTGGACCGGCTGGCGTCCGGTCCCACGGTCGCGATCGGCCTGGCCAAGCAGGCCATCAACCACAGCCAGCACGCCACCCTGAACCAGGCCATGACCCAGGAGTTGTTCAACCTCGAACTGTCCTGCCGGACATCAGACTTCAAAGAGGGCCTGGCGGCATTCCGGGAGAAACGCACACCCGGCTTCACCGGGCGATGAGAGATGAGGAACCACTGATGTCGGCACAGTCGTACGCCACCATCGGCTTCGAGGTCACCGGCCACACGGCAACGATTACGTTGAACCGGCCGGAGGCGCTCAACGCGCTGAGCCCGCACATGATCACCGAACTGCGCAGCGCCTACGACCGGGCGGAGAACGACGACAACATCTGGTTGTCGATCGTCACCGGCACGGGGCGCGCGTTCTGCACCGGAGCCGACGTCAAGGAGATTCCCGAAGACGGCAAGGTGATCGACGAGCGGCCCTACCTGTCCACCTACGACCAGTGGGAGGCGCCACAGGAAGGCACCCCGCCGTTCCGGCGGATGGCCAAGCCGGTGATCGTGGCGATCAACGGAATCTGTTGTGGCGCAGGCCTGGACTGGGTGACCACCGGCGACATCGTGATCGCCTCGGACCAGGCGACGTTTTTCGACCCGCACGTGTCGATCGGTTTGGTGGCGGGCCGCGAGATGGTACGGCTGGCCCGGGTGTTGCCGCGGACGGTGGCGTTGCGGATGGCGATGATGGGTAAGCATGAGCGCATGGATGCTGCCCGTGCCTATGAGCTCGGACTGATCACCGAGATCGTCGAACATGACCGGCTCCTCGAGCGGGCCCACGAAATCGCGGAGATCGTGACCCGCAATGCGCCGCTGGCGGTTCGCGGCACCCGCTTGGCGATCATCAAGGGACGGGAGATCCCGATGCACGAAGCCGAGATGCTCGCCGAGGCCTTCCGGGAGCGCAACCTGCACACCGAAGACTCGCTCGAAGGACCCCGGGCCTTCGTCGAGAAGCGCGCACCCGAATGGCACTGCCGATGACCGCCGCGTTCGAGACCATCCTGCTCGACTTCGACCGGATCGATCACGTCGCCACCATCACCCTGAACCGACCTGATCAGCTCAACGCGTTCAACCGCACCATGTGTGAAGAAGTTGCCGCCGCATGGCGAATCGTGAAGAACGACAACGCCATCCACGCGGTGGTGCTGCGCGCCGCCGGCGAACGGGCCTTCAGTGCGGGCTTGGACATCAAGACCCCGTACGGCCAGCCGCAGAATGTGTGGAACCACGAGGACCCGGGTGAGCTGCTCAGCCCGAAGTGGCAGAAGATGTGGAAGCCCGTCGTGTGTGCGGTGCACGGCATGTGCACGGCGGGGGCGTTCTACTTCGTCAACGAGTCCGACGTGGTGATCTGCTCCTCCGACGCCACGTTCTTCGACTCCCATGTCAGCGCCGGGCTGGTCTGTGCGCTCGAACCGATCGGCCTGATGCGCAAGATCGGGCTCGGCGAGTCGCTGCGAATCGCACTGATGGGCAATGACGAACGGGTCAGCGCTGATACCGCACTGCGCATCGGTCTGGTGTCCGAGGTCGTCGAGCCCGACGATCTCTGGTCGCGGGCCCACGAGATCGCCGCCACCATCGCCGCCAAGCCACCGTCGGCCACCCAGGGGACGGTCAAGGCGATCTGGGAGTCACTGGACAAGCCGTATCGCGCGGCCATGGAGCAGAACCTGATCTACACCCGGCTGGGCAACCCGCTGGGTCAGGCCGAGCTGGCCGAGCAGGAGAAGACCCGCATCGTTCCGAAGGTGCGGTGATGAGCGCTTGCGCGAAGAACAGACCGCGGTGATGAGCGCGCTGAGCCGCCGGATCAACGACGTTCTGCGGCTGGCCCCCGAGGCTCACGCGATCGAATACGACGGCCACTGGTACACCTGGCGGCAGCTCGCGGACGCGAGCGGTCACATCACCTCCGTCGTGCAACCCGGCACCGACGTGGGAATCCTGCTGCGCAACAGCCCCGCTCACGTGGCCGCACTGCTGGGGGTGCTGGCTGCCGGCGGCTGCGTCGTCGTCATCAACCCGTCCCGCGGCGACGAGCGGATCAGGGCGGACGTCGCCGCGCTGACCCTGCCGGTCATCATCGGCACCGACGAGGACATAACTTTGCTTGCGCATTCGGCCGATACCACCACCGTGGTGTCGATCGGCGACCTCGACACCGCTCCGCGGATCCGGCCCGGCGCACCGATCGATGCCGGCCCGGGGCGGGTGGCCGTCCGAATGTTGACCAGTGGCACCACCGGACCGCCCAAACGGGTGGACCTCACCTACGACATGCTGGCGGTCTCGGTGATCGGCACCGACTTCGCGACGGCGCCCGCACCGACGGCGGTGTCCGGCGGCGTCGCGATCGTCAACGCGCCGCTGGTGCACATCGGCGGGGTGTATCGGGTTTTGCAATGTATCTGCCAGGCACGACCGTTCGTTCTCCTGCCCCGCTTCGAACTGGGCTCCTGGTCAGCCGCGGTGCGCCGCTACTCCCCCAAAGCGGTGTCGCTGGTGCCCGCGGCGCTGCGGATGGTGCTGCAGTCCGACCTCGGTCCCGATGACCTTGCCGGGGTCCGCGCCGTCACGTCCGGGACGGCGCCGTTGTCGGCCGAGGACGCCGACGCCTTCTTCGACAAGTTCGGCATCCCGGTGCTGACCTCCTATGCGGCAACCGAATTCGGTGGCGGCGTGGCCGGCTGGACGTTGGCCGATCACCGGAAGTACTGGGAGTCCAAGCGCGGCAGCGTAGGCCGCGCCACCTTGGGTGCCGAGCTGCGGGTGGTGTCCGACGACGGGGTGCCCCTGGCCGCGGGCCAGGTGGGACTGTTGGAGGTGAAGCCCGGTCAACTCGGGCGCGACGCCCCGTGGCTGCGCACCACCGACCTGGCACGCATCGACTCCGACGGGTTCCTGTGGATCCTGGGCCGGGCCGATCAGGCCATCATCCGAGGCGGCTTCAAAGTGCTGCCCGACGATGTCCGCGCGGCGCTGGAGACCCACCCCGGCGTGCTCGGCGCGTCGGTGGTGGGCCGGCCCGACAAACGCCTCGGTGAGACACCGGTCGCGATGGTCGAGCTGCGCCGCGGCGAGTCGGTCACCGATGCGGAGCTGGTCGAGTACCTGCGGACCCGGCTGGCGCCCTATGAAATCCCCTCGGCGATCTCGATAGTCGACGCGATCCCACGTACACCGTCGGGTAAAGCGGACCTGAGTGCGGTTCGGCAACACTTCACCGGCCGTGACCGCTGACACCGTCGGACGGCTGCTGCGCCACCAGGCCGCCGCCCGCGGTCACCATCCGCTGCTGGTGTGCGATGCCGAGCGGCTCACCTACCGCGAGGCCGAGGAACGCTCCGCCCGGCTGGCCCACGGACTGATCGCACTGGGCGCGGGCCGAGGCACTCACGTCGGAGTGCTGTATCCCAACGGCGCTCAGTTCGTGGTCGCGATGCTCGCCGCAGCGCGCATCGGTTCCGTCGTCGTGCCGTTCTCCACCTTCTCGACCGGCGCCGAACTGGAAACCCAGCTGGTCCACAGCGACACCGAGATCCTGCTCACGGCACGCTCTTTCCGCGGCCACGACTATTCTGCGCGGCTCCGGGACGTGACCGCGCCGCGACTGCGCCATGTCGTGTTCGACAACGACATCGCCGCCGTGGCTGAGCCGACAGCCGTCGACGGAGACGTCGGCGGCCGCGACCCGCTCGTCATCGTCTACACGTCGGGATCCACCGGAGCCGCGAAGGGTGTGGTGCACACCCACGCGGCGCTGCTCGGACATCAGCGCAACCTCAACGAGATTCGCGGTCTGACCGCGCAGGACATCCTGTTCTGCAACTCACCGTTCTTCTGGATCGGCGGCTTCGGCTTCGGTCTGCTGGCGACGATGGTCGCGGGTGCGACGCTGGTGTGTTCCAACGCCACCGATGCCGGCGCCGTCCTCGATCTGCTCGAGGACGTGCGGCCCACGATCACCAACGGATTCGTTTCCGGCATCGCGCATCTGGCGCGTCATGAGAGCTTTGCGCGGCGCGATCTGTCGTCGATGCGGCGCGGCAACCTCTATCCGATCATGGCTCCTGATGTCCGGCCCCGTGATCCGGAACTGAGGCACAACATGCTGGGCCTGACCGAAGCCGGCGGTGTGTTGTTGCTCAGCGCAGACGAGACCGACCAGCCCGAACACCGCCGCGGGTCGTACGGTAAACCCGCGCCCGGATTCGAAACCACGATCGTCGACGGCGAGCTGTGGATTCGCGGCCGGTACGTGATGCAGGGCTATTACAAGCGCAGCCGCGACGAGTGCTTCGACGCCGACGGATGGTTTCACACCGGCGATCTGGTGCGCACCGACGCCGATGGGTTCTTCTACTTCCTCGGTAGGCGAGGATCGATGATCAAAACAGCCGGTGCCAACGTGTTTCCCGGCGAGGTGGAGAAAGCGATCACCCGCGTGACCGGCGGACTGGCCGCCCACGTGATCGGCATCCCCGATCCGGGACGCGGCCAGATCGTCGTCGCGGCGGTGGTCACCCCGGATGCCGGCACGTTTGACGCCGGCGCGCTGCGACACAGCCTCAAGGCCGAATTGTCGGCGTACAAGATCCCGCGACGCGTCGTCGCACTGACTCCCGACCAGCTGCCGCTGATGTCCAGCGGCAAGATCGATGTGCGCCGCCTGCGTGAGGTGCTGAGCGGGCAGGGGTAACTTCTAGGTCCATGACGCTGCAGGCGCATATCGAAACGTTTCGCCGGGCGGGTGCCCACGCCGTGTGGATGGCCGAGCAGATCGGGCCCGACCAATGGGATTCGCCCGCGCTCGGGACGTGGTCGGTACGCACGCTCGTCGGCCACATCGGCCGATCGTTCACCACCGTCGTCGACTACTCGGCCCGACCGGCGGAGCGGCTGGACATCGCCGACTCCGCCGAGTACTACCTCGCGATCGCCCCTCTGCTCACCGACTCCTCGCAGATCGATGCGCGCGCCGTGCAGGCCGGCCTGGCGCTGGGTGAGCGTCCACTGGATGTCCTGCGCGAACAGCAGGATCGCGCGGCCGCTGTGCTGAACAGCGAGGATCGGGTCATCCAGACCATCGCCGGAGGTATGCGGCTGTCGGACTATCTGCCGACGCGGATCTTCGAACTCGGTCTGCACAGCATCGATCTGGCTCGCGCCATCGGTGCGCCCGAAGCCCTCCCGCCCCACGTCGCCGACAGCATCCTTGCCCTCTCGGTCGCCGTCGCTCAGCGCCGTGGCGACAGCCAGGAGCTGCTGTGCGCCCTCACCGGACGGGGCACCCTCGCGGCGGGCTACTCGGTAGTCTGAAACCGCTGCGCCACACCCTGTTTGACGAGGTGCTCGATCAGCGGTCCGGCACCCGCCGCCAGGTGGTCCGACATCGCGGCGCGGGCCTGCTCCTGGTCGTGAGCCTTGAGCGCGGCGAGGATGCGCTCGTGGTCGGCGACCGATTTGGCAGGCCAGCCATCGATGGTGGGGAACACCGATTCCGGTGCGTACCGGGTGATCTGAGACATCAACTGCGCGAGCTTGGGAGACTGCGCCGCGACGTTGATGGCGCGATGGAATTCATGGTTGAGCCGAACGGCGCGGATATCGTCGGCGGTGTAGGCGGCGACCAGCTCGTCGTGAATCGACGACAGCACCGCAAGCTCGTCGCCGGTGATGTTCACCGCGGCCCGCGCGGCCAGTTCACCGCCGACGTACGCCTGCAGGTTCGAGACATCGGTGATGTCCCGGTCGGTGAACGGCAGCACGACGAAGCCGCGCCGCGGCAGCTGATCCAGCAGACCTTCCCCGCGCAGCTCGAACAGGGCTTCCCGCACCGGCGTGACGCTGATGCCGAGCTCGGCGGCCAACTGGTCCAGCCGGATGTACTCACCTGCGGGATAGGTGCCGTTGAAGATCCGGGTCCGGACAAAGCGCGCGACATCCTCCGCCAGCTGCGGGCGGGGCACGAAATCCGGTGTACTCATGTCAAATCCGGTAGTCGGCCAGTAGCCGCTTGCTGATGATGTTCTTCTGGATTTCGCTGGTGCCCTCGCCGATGAGCAGGAACGGCGCGTCGCGCATCAACCGCTCGATCTCGTACTCCTTGGAGTACCCGTAACCGCCGTGGATGCGGAAGCTCTGCTGAGTGACCTCCGCGCAGAATTCGCTCGCGAGATATTTCGCCATCCCGGCCGCGACGTCGTTGCGCTCCCCGGAGTCCTTCAGCCGCGCGGCGTTCACCATCATCAGATGCGCGGCCTCCACTTTGGTGGCCATCTCGGCCAGTTGGAACGCGATGGCCTGATGTTCGGCGATCGGTTTGCCGAACGTGCTGCGCTGCTGGGCATACCGGACGGCCAGCTCGAACGCGCGGATGCCCACACCGCAGGCGCGGGCCGACACATTGACCCGGCCGACCTCGACACCGTCCATCATCTGGAAGAAGCCGTGCCCGGGCTTGGCGCCCAGAACGTCGTCAGCGCCGGCGACGTAGCCGTCGAAGATCAGCTCGGTGGTGTCGATGCCCTTGTAGCCGAGCTTGTCGAGCTTGCCGGGGATCGTCAGGCCCGGCGCGACTTCGCCGAAACCGGAGGGCTTTTCGATCAGGAACGCCGTCAGGTTGCGGTGCGGCTTGTCGGCTCCCTCATCGGTGCGCACCAGCGCGGCGACCAGAGTAGAACTGCCGCCGTTGGTCAGCCACATCTTCTGGCCGTCGATGGTGTAGGTGCCGTCGCCGTTGTTCTTCGCCTTGGTCCGGATCGCGGCGACATCGGAACCCAGCTCGGGCTCCGACATCGAGAAGGCACCCCGGATCTCGCCGGTGGCCATTTTCGGCAGGAAACGCTGCTTCTGTTCGTCGGTGCCGTGCTGGCGGATCATGTAGGCCACGATGAAGTGGGTGTTGATCACCCCGGAGACGCTCATCCAGCCGCGGGCCAGTTCCTCGACGCACAGCGCGTAGGTGAGCAGCGACTCCCCCAGCCCGCCGTACTCCTCGGGGATCATCAGCCCGAACAGGCCCATCTCCCGCATCTGATCGACGATGGCCTGCGGGTAGGTGTCGGCGTGCTCCAGCTCCTGGGCATTGGGAATGATCTCCTTGTCGACGAATTGCCGCACGGTGGAGATGATTTCGGACTGGACCTCGGTCAGGCCGAGGGTCTGAGCAATACGGGTCATCGTGCGTCCACCCTTTCGAACACCGCGGCCAGGCCCTGGCCGCCGCCGATGCACATCGTTTCCAGGCCGTAGCGCGCGTCGCGCCGGTGCAGTTCCCGTGCCAATGTCGCGAGCATCCGGCCGCCAGTTGCGCCAACCGGATGCCCGAGCGAGATCCCCGAGCCGTGGACGTTGGTGCGTTCATGGTCGGCAGCGGTGAAGTTCCAGGCCTTCATGCAGGCCAACGCCTGGGCGGCGAAAGCCTCGTTGAGTTCGATGAGGTCGATGTCACCCAGCGTCACACCGGCTTTGGCCAACGCCGCCTCGGTGGCAGGCACCGGACCGATGCCCATCACCTCGGGCCCCACCCCCGCCGACGCCCACGACACCAGCCGCACCAGCGGAGTCAGACCCAGTTCGGCGGCCTTCTCCGGCGTGGTCACGATGCACATCGACGCGGCGTCGTTCTGCCCGCTGGAGTTGCCCGCGGTGACAGTGGCCTCCGGATCCTGCTTCAGCAGAACCGGTTTGAGCTTTCCCAGCGATTCGAGGGTCGTGTCGGCGCGGGGATGCTCATCGGTGTCGATCACGTCCTCACCGCGGCGACTGGTGACCGTGACCGGAATGATCTCCTCGGCCAGGATGCCGTCCTTCTGCGCGGCGACCGCGCGCTGATGGGACGCCACCGCCAGCTCGTCCTGCTCCTGGCGGGAAATGCAGTACTCGCGGCGCAGGTTCTCGGCGGTCTCGAGCATGCCACCCGGCACCGGATGGTGCTTGCCGCCGGCCGTCGTGCGCCCGCGGGCCAGACCGTCGTGCACCTGCACCCCGGTGCGGCCGCCACCCCACCGCATATCGGTCGAGTAGAAGGCGACGTTGCTCATGCTCTCCGCGCCACCGGCGATGACGAGATCGTTATCCCCCGAAGCGACTTGGAGACAAGCCTGAATCACGGCCTGTAGACCCGAACCGCAGCGTCGGTCCACCTGCATACCGGGCACAGTGACCGGGAGGCCGGCATCGAGTGCGACGACGCGGCCGATCGCCGGCGCCTCGCTGTTCGGATAGCAGTGCCCGAGGATCACGTCCTCGACGGCGTCCGGCGCGATCCCGGTGCGAGCCAGCAGACCGTTGAGCACGGCCACCCCGAGATCGACGGCCGTCAGGGAGGCGAACATGCCGCCGTAGCGGCCGATCGGCGTGCGGACCGGCTCACAGATCACGGCGGTTCTGGGCATCAGAGGTGCCGTCCGCCGGTGACCTCGAGGACCGTTCCGGTCATGTACGACGACAGGTCAGACGCCAGGAACAGTGCCACCTTGGCGACCTCGGACGGCTCACCCGCACGCCCCATCGGCACCTCGGCCACCTTGGAATCCCAAATACGTTGCGGCATGGCCTCGGTCATCGCCGACCGGATCAAACCGGGCTGGATGGCGTTGACTCGCACACCGAGATGGGCCAGTTCCTTGGACGCCGCCTTGGTCATGCCGACGATGCCGGCCTTGGCCGCCGAGTAGTTGGTCTGCCCGATCATGCCGACCTTGCCGGAGATCGACGACATGTTCACGATCGCGCCGCTCTTCTGCTCCCGCATCACCGTCGACGCCTTCTTCAGCCCGTTCCAGGTGCCCTTCAGATGTACCGAGATGACCTGGTCGAACTCGTCCTCGGTCATCTTGCGCAGCGTCGCGTCGCGAGTGATGCCGGCATTGTTCACCATGATGTCGAAGCGGCCGAACTGTTCGACGGCGGCATCGACGAGTGCGTCGACGTCGGCATACGAGGTGACGTTGCACTGCACCGCACGGGCGACGTCGGCACCACCGAGTTTGGTGACCGCCTCCTCGGTGGCCTCGAGATTGAGGTCACCGAGTATGACGCGGGCGCCTTCGGCGATGAACTGCTCCGCGATCGCAAAGCCGAGGCCTTGCGCTCCACCGGTGATGACCGCGGTCTGGCCGGCCAGCAGCGACATGTGAACTCCTATGTTCCTCGAACGGACCCCCGAATGGGCAACATCATATTTCATATATGATCGCGCCAGGCAGCGCCCCCGACCCAAGGAGCCTGATGACCGGCCCGACGACCGACGTCAGCGACGACGACTTCCGCGAGATCCTGGCCCAGACCCGGCAATTCGTGCGTACCGCCGTGGTCCCACGCGAGGCCGAGATACTCGCCGAGGACAAGGTGCCCGACGACCTGCGCGACCAGGCCAAAGCGATGGGTCTGTTCGGCTACGCCATCCCGCAGGAATGGGGCGGCCTCGGCCTGAACATCGCCCAGGATGTCGAGCTCGCCATGGAACTGGGCTACACCAGCCTGGCGCTGCGGTCGATGTTCGGCACCAACAACGGGATAGCCGGGCAGGTCCTCGTCGGATTCGGCACCGACGAGCAGAAGTCGCGCTGGCTGGAGCCGATCGCCTCCGGCGACGTGGTCGCGTCGTTCGCGCTGACCGAGCCGGGCGCTGGATCCAACCCCTCCGGGCTGAAGACGAAAGCCGTTCGGGACGGCGACAGCTGGGTGATCAACGGCCGCAAGCAATACATCACCAACGCCCCGGTGGCGAACCTGTTCATCGTGTTCGCCCGGACCCGGCCCGCCGACGACAACGGCGCCGGGATCGCGGTCTTCCTGGTCCCGGCGGATACGCCGGGCGTCGAGATCGGGGTCAAGGACGCCAAGATGGGTCAGGAGGGCGCGTGGACCTCCGACGTGAACTTCACCGACGTGAGGGTGGGTGACGACACCCTGATCGGCGGCAGTGAGGACATCGGTTACCGCGCGGCGATGACCTCATTGGCCCGCGGCCGTATTCACATCGCCGCGCTGGCAGTCGGTTCCGCCCAGCGCGCGCTCGACGAGTCCGTCAGCTACGCGGCAACTGCGACCCAGGGCGGCACACCGATCGGCAGTTTCCAACTGGTGCAGGCGATGCTCGCCGACCAGCAGACCGGGGTGATGGCCGGACGCGCACTCGTGCGGGACGCCGCACGCAAATGGGTGGACGACGAAGACCGCAGGATCGCGCCCTCGGTGGCGAAGCTCTTCTGTACCGAAATGGCAGGCAACGTAGCCGATCTCGCGGTCCAGGTACACGGCGGCGCCGGATACATGCGCGGCGTGCCCGTCGAGCGGATTTATCGCGAGGTCCGGCTGTTACGGCTATATGAGGGCACCAGCGAGATTCAGCGCCTCATCGTGGGCGGCGGACTAGTCAAGGAAGCGCAGCGCAAAGCATGACGGGAAAGCTCAGCGGCAAGGTCGCATTCGTCACCGGAGCCGCCCGCGGACAGGGCCGCGCGCACGCGGTGAAGATGGCCGGCGAGGGCGCCGACATCATCGCCGTCGACATCGCAGGCAAGCTGCCCGACTGCGTTCCGTACAACCCGGCCACGCCGGAGGACCTGGCCGAGACCGTGCGCCTGGTCGAAGCCACGGGACAGCGGATCGTGTCGGCGGTGATGGATACCCGCGATCTCGATGGGCTCAAAGACGCCGTGCGAGACGGCGTGGCCAGACTCGGCCGGCTCGACATCATCGTCGCGAACGCGGGCATCACCTCGCCTGCTGCGTGGGACCAGATCACCCCGGAAGCCTTCCGGGATGTCATGGACGTCAACGTGACCGGTACGTGGAACACCGTGATGGCTGGCGCGCCCTCGATCGTGGAAGGTGGCTCCGGAGGTTCCATCATCCTGATCAGCTCGGCGGCCGGGATCAAGCTGCAGCCGTTCATGGTGCACTACACCGCAAGCAAGCACGCCGTCACCGGGATGGCCAGGGCGTTCGCCGCCGAGCTGGGCAAGCACAACATCAGGGTCAACAGCGTTCACCCGGGACCGGTGAACACCGACATGGGCACCGGCGACATGGTGGCCGAACTGGGCAAGGCGATGGAGACCAACCCGGCGCTGCAGAACATGATGCTGCCGTTCCTGCCCATCTATATCGCCGAGCCGGAGGACATCGCCGACACGGTCTGCTTCCTGGCCAGCGACGATGCGAAACTGATTACTGCTGAGGCGATTTCAGTAGATCAGGGCTCGACGAAGTACTGAGGGTACGAGTCAGGAAGGCCACCTGGTCGCCGACGGCCTTCTCGAACCAGTCGTGCCCGGGCCACACGTCGAAATGATCGCACGGATAGTGATGCACCTGTCCCCGGCCGAGCACCGCGGTCTTGACCACCGATTCAGCAGGCACGTAGCGGTCGAAATCGGCGACCTGCACCAGCAGCGGACACCGTAATCGCTTGGCGGCGTCCGCCGTTCGGATCGAAGCGATCTGCAGACCCACCGCGGAGTCGACCTCGTTGCGCCAGGTCGGTCCGGCCATCGCGGTGTAGCTCTCGTAGGCTCCGTCCAAGGCCAGGGCCCCCGGCTCACCGGGACGGCCGACCAGGGGCATCAGCGTCGGACGGCGGCCGCGTGACACGTCGATTCGGCTCTTGAGGCCCACCGCCGTCCATTTCAACGCCTGCCCGACATCGCGGTGTTCGACGGCCGCACGACTGACGGCCACGCCGCTGGTCAAGGGCGTCATCGCGATCACCCCCGCGACGTCGATGTGGTCGGCGGCCACCCGGATCACATGGCCACCCGACATCGACGATCCCCACAGCACAATGCGATTCGGGTCGACGCCAGGCAACCGCTTGGCCGCGGCGATCGCCGCCTCGAAATCGGCGATCTGCCCGGCAACCGAAACCGTCTGCCGGGGTTCACCTTCCGACGCGCCGAAGCCTCGGTAGTCGAAAGCCAGTACGTCCGCGCCTGCGGCGCAGATCTGCTCGGCGAACGGCTCCAGCCCGGAGTCCTTGGTTCCCCCGAAGCCGTGGCCCATCACCACCACCGGGCGCCCGGCCGGGCCGGTGAAAGAATCCCCCTCGCCGGGGAAATGCCATGCGCTGCAGCGTACGCCGGACGAATCGAAGGTGACGTCGGCGCGGGTCATACGGCGACCCTTCGGCGACGCGCCAGTTCGGCACGCTTCATGCCGGCAGGTAGTTCCCTGGTGCGGATGTCGTGGTCGTAGTGGAAGTAGTCGACCTGCTGGGTGTGCCGCGGGCGGTCGGTGCAATGCCCCACGTAGAGCTTCTGATCGGCGTCGATCACCCGTTCCATCTCAGCGGCCGGTGGCAGAGCATAGCGCCCCACCGCGTAGGCAGCCAGCAGCTTCGCTTGGCATTCGATGAACGGAAACAGCGTCGGCACCGCCTGGGCGAAGCCGATGAACACCAGATTGTCCATACCCGGCTTGAACATTCGCTTGTACAGGCGGATGGCGTTGTCCGGTGCGCTGATGAACTCAGGATCGAAGAACGGGAACGTGATGTTGTAGCCGGTGGCGTACACGATCACGTCGAACACCCCGCTGGTGCCGTCGTCGAAGTGGACGGTGTCGCCGTCGAGGCGGCTCACGTTGGGCTTCGGGATGACGTCACCGGACCCGAGCCGCAGCGGGAGTTCCACCGATTGCGTGGGATGCGCCTCGAACAGCTTGTGGTTCGGGGCGGGCAGTCCGTACAGCTCAGGGTTGATGCCCATCGCGGGCGCCAGCAGCTGAACGGCCTTGCGCTGCCAGGACAACGGAATGTAGGGCGATGTCTGCCAGACGCTGTCACCCGGGCGCCCGGCGATGTACTTGGGCACGATCCAGGCGCTCGAGCGGGTCGACAGCGTCACCGTGTTCTGCAAGGTCCGAGACGACAACTCGACGGTGATATCGGCAGCGCTGTTGCCGATGCCGACCACCAGGATTCGTTTGCCGGTCAGATTCAGCGGGGTCTGCGGATCGATGTAGTGGTGCGAATGGATTGTCTCGCCGGTGAATTCACCGGGGAAGTCCGGAAAGCGGGCGTCCCAGTGGTGGCCGTTGCCGACGACCAGCAGGTCGAACTCCCGCGTCTGGCCTTTCTGGTCGGTGATGTCCCAGCGGCCGTCGGAGTTCAGGCCGGCGTGTGCGACGCCGTTGTTGAACTCGATGTTCTCTTCCAGCCCGAAGGTGTCGGCGTAGGAGTCGAGGTAGGTCTTGATATCGCTGTGGTGCGGGAACGACGGGAAGTGTTCGGGAATCGGGAAGTCCCGGAACGACAACCGTTGTTTAGAGGTGTCGATGTGCAGCGACCGGTAGGCACTGCTCAATCCATTGGGGTTGGCGAAGGCCCAGTTGCCGCCGATGCGGTCGGACAATTCGAAGGTGGTGTAGGGAACGCCGTAGTCCTTGAGCATTTTGCCTGAGGTCAGCCCGCTGACGCCCGCGCCGATGATGGCGGTGCGCGGCATGGATCCGCCCAACGTGTACTCCTAGCCTGTGACGAGCTCTAGTGTGCCCAGGTCGCGGATGGCCGCGCAGCCCCGACGCAGCATCGCGGCCATCATGTCGTCGCCGCGTTCGGTTTCCACCGCGAACGCACAGCCCAGCGCGGAGATCAGCGGAACCTGGATCATCCCCAGAAGGTAGTCGTGCCAGCAGGTGGCCGCGTCGTAGTCGGCGACCCCGGTATCGAGCAGGGCCTGGTGGTACTCCGCGACCAGGTCCCTCTCGGCCTCGGCCCGCAGCGCCGGTTCCAGACTGGTCCCGGTGAAGTACGCCAGGTCGCGCCCCGCCAATCCCACTCCGAGGGTCTGCCAGTCGACGACACTGACCCGGTCGCCGTCGAAGAGCAGGTTGTCCAGCCGGTAGTCACCGTGCAGCAGCGCGAATCGGTCCGGCGCGTTCAGCAGCCATGGCGTCACCAGATCCATTGCTGCCACCAATGTTTCGGCGTCCTGGGTGTTCAGCCTGGACCCGAGCTTCTCGATGGTGATGCCGGCGGCCATCTTCGAGATGTCACCGAGGCCCCGGATGGCGTCCTCCCCGACAACCGACATCGCCAGGCCGGGGAAGGTCTGCCAACGTTCGTCACACCAGGTCGGCCCGTGCAGACCGGCCAGCGCGCGCACCGCCAGGCGGGCCTCGGGCAGGTCGCACCCGGCGATCTGGTCGCCCTGCACCGCCGGTGCCTGATCGGCGAGCAGCAGGGCGTAACTGGCTCCGTCGTCGGCGATCTCGACGTGGTAGCACTGCGGGATCGGGATGGTCACCAGCTCGGCGACGGACTGATAGAACGCGCACTCGCTGCGGTAGCCCAGTGTGACCCGGTCCCGGACGGCGTCGTCGTTGGCGGGCAGTTTCAGGATGAAGCTGGCGGGCAGGTTGTCCGGGTTGTCGGCATAGGTGGCCGCGAGGCGGAACGTCGCGCCCGTCTGACCGGTGCCCACCGGCGTCACCTCGACGGCGTCGACGTCGGCCGCTGAGCCGGAACCGCGCAGGACGCCGGTCAGCCAGTCGCTGGTGACGTCGGAGGGATAGCGAGGGATCGCGGTCGCGGCGCTCATGGTGTGGGCTGCCTTCCGTCGGAGCGTTGTCGGTCGACGAAGCGCACAGCCATCCGGTTGAGCAAGCCGGGTGCCAGACGCGCGAAAAGCCATGCCGCGCGGGCCTGACGAGGTGCGACCAGGAGGGCCTTGTTGCGTTCGATGGCCCGCAGCGTATCGGCGGCCAACCGGTCCGGGCTATAGAAAGTCTCATTACGCTGGCCCATTCGGTAGAACTCGCGGCCGTCGAAGTCGCCCAGCCAGCCCTTGTCGAGAATCGGGGTGTCCACCGCGGTCGGGCAGATGGCCAGCACGCCGACCCCGTGGCCGACGGCTTCGGTGCGCAGTGCCAGCGACAGGCCGACGACGGCGTGCTTCGTCATCACGTAGCTGGTGATCCGGCCGGCGGCGGCCAGACCCGCCATCGATGCGGTGTTGATGATGTGGCCGCTGCGCTGGCGGACCATCTGCGGGTAGGCGGCGTGCACCCCGTGCACGACACCGCGGATGTTCACGTCGATGATGCTGTTCCACTGATCCAGGGTGAGCAGTTCGGTGTCGCCGCCCCAGGTGATGCCCGCGTTGTTGAACAGCAGGTCGATCCGGCCGGTGGTCTCGACGACGCCATCGACCACCTGCTGCACGGCCGTGGCGTCGGTGACGTCGAGTTGCCGCGCGGTCCCCCGCTTGCTCAACGAGGCGGCGGTGCGTTCGGCGGCTGCGCCGTCGATGTCGGTGCACAGCACGTCGGCACCGGCATCGGCCAGCGACCGGCACAGTGCCGCACCGATTCCCGAGCCTGCGCCGGTGACGATCGCCTGCTTGCCGACGAACGGCGTCACGCCGACGCCATTCGGTCGACGTGGGCGAGCACGTCGGGATAGCGCTTGAGGTGAGCGCCGCCGTTGAGGTCCACAACCTCGCCGGTGAGCCAGGAAGCCTGGTCCGAGCAGAGGAACAGCACCGCCTCGGCGACATCTTCGGGAACACCGACCCGGCCGAGCGGTGTGTTCTCGAGGTAGTCCTCGAGGACACCGTCGGCCATGGTCACCAGTTCGGTCAGCGGGGTGTGGACAAAGCCGGGCGACACGGCGTTGACCCGGATGCCACGCGGGCCCATCTCGAGAGCGGCCACCTGGGTCAGCATGGCCAGTCCGGCTTTGGCCGAGCAGTAGGCGCTCATGCCCGGCGCGGCGAGCCGGGCGTTGAGTGAGGTGATCGAGACCAGCGAACCGCCCTCGCGCAGGTGGCGCCCGGCGTGCTTCATCACGATGAACGCACCGGTGAGGCAGCAGTCGACGATCGCGCGGAAATCCTCGACGGCGAGCTCGGTGATGCGGCCGAAGCCACCGAATCCGGCGGTGTTCACCACGACGTCGACGACTCCGACGCCCTCGAACAGCGCTGCGACACTCGCTTCGTCGGTGACATCCACGCCGGTGGCGTCATGCGGTGCACCGAGTTCGGCGGCGCGCTGCGCGGCACCGTCGGCGTTGCGGTCGGCGATCGTCACCTGTCGCCCGGTGGCGGCCAATCCCCGCGCAACCGCCCAGCCGATGCCCGATGCGCCGCCCACGACAACTGCCCGCTGCGCTGCTATTTCCGACACTCGGCCTCCTGTGGACGCTCGCGCGGGATCGTTCAAGTCGTGTCTACTGTAAGCGATACGGCAAGAGTCGCGGTAGAGCGGCATCCCGGAGCCGAAGAAGGGAAACAGCCCAGCAACGGGGCTGAAGAAAACTGAGTGGCCAGGGCCGGGATCGAACCGGCGACCTTCCGCTTTTCAGGCGGACGCTCGTACCAACTGAGCTACCTGGCCGGAAGGCACTGCGTCAATCCAATGCCTCACCACATACATGGCGACCCTGACGGGACTCGAACCCGCGACCTCCGCCGTGACAGGGCGGCGCGCTAACCAACTGCGCCACAGGGCCTTACTCGTACTGCTTGCTTCCGACGTTGCCGTCGTCACGCGTACCCCCAACGGGATTCGAACCCGTGCTACCGCCGTGAAAGGGCGGCGTCCTAGGCCACTAGACGATGGGGGCCAGAACCGAATCACTCCGGGGTACTCACAACGAGTGCACGTTAGAGCGTCGTTAGCTTAGGGCACCACAGGCTCAATCCCAAAACCGAGGCACATGATCGAAGGCAGTATTGTGTGCGACGCGCCCCTATAGCTCAGTCGGTAGAGCTACGGACTTTTAATCCGCAGGTCCCAGGTTCGAGCCCTGGTGGGGGCACAACAGGGGAATGAACGGGTTCTTCGCCGAAGCGGACCTTTCTGACATCGCCCGTCACCGTCGGGGGTGACCTATCGTGAACCACATGAGTGACGGGGCCTCGCAGCCCGCGGGCGGCGCCGGGCACGGCCCGCGCCACGGCGTCGACCGGCAGACCGGCAGGCATGTGATTGCGCGTCTTGCCGGCCCTGAACACGACCAGACGGTCCAAGCCGTCGTCGACCAGCTTTCCGGTGAGCAGAGTGCCGTCGACGCGATCGTCGACGACGCCGTGTCGGACCCCGAACGCCTGGCGGTGCTGGAGCGGCTGGGCAACCACGACGACTTCCGCAGCGCGACGCTGGATCGCGTGGCGGTCCTCACCGCCGAGGCGCTGGGCACCCCGATGGCAGCAGTGTCCCTCGTCTATCCCGACCGCCAGGTGCTGGCCGGTAGCACTGCGAGCGACGAAGCGCTGCCCCGAGTGCGGCCGATCGAGATGTCGATCTGCAAGTTCACCGTCGCGAGCCGCGAGCCGCTGGTGGTCGACGACACCCGAGCGCACCCTCTCCTTGCCGACCATCCAGCGGTCAGGGAAGGGGTGCTGGCGTACGCCGGAATTCCGTTGATCGATGGCAACGGCCACGTCGCGGGGACGCTGTGCACGTGGGACACTCGCCCGCGGCACTGGTCCAGCGGCCAGGTACAGATACTCAACGATCTCGCCGCCGTCGCGCGCCAGCGGTTACTGGCCGAGCCGCGCGACACGTGATCTTTGCCAAAGTTCGCCACACGGGGGGATATGTGACTCGACGGGTAGTGATATCGGGTAGCGTCCCGCCTGTGGTTCGGTGGGTGAAGTGAGCGGTCATGGCTACACGAACTCTTCAGGTCGAGAATTCGCCGACCACGCCGGCTCATAGCGGCAAATTTGCGCCGCGGAAGAAAACATTTGCCGAGCGGGTTCGAACCGACCCACTGAGCACCATCATCACCGTCTCCATCGACGTTCTTTCGGTGTCGATCGCGACCGCCCTCGGCGCGCAGTGGGCGATGTCCAGCAACGAATACCCCCCGGACCTGTGGTTGGCCATCCTGTTCGTCCCGGTCGTCGTCGCCACGCTCGCCGCGCGAGGGGTCTACCGGCGTCGCCTGAACCGGGAATTCCTCGACGAGATCGGGCCCATCGAAGCGACCGTCGCGATTTCCACGATGTTCCTACTCGCCGGCATGCTGCTCACCCACGAGTCCGGTCGACCGGGGTCGACCGTGCTCAAGATCTGGCTCTGCGCCGCGGTCCTCATGCCCTTCGGCCGGCTCGTCCGAGTGATCGTCCAGCGCACCTTGCGGCGACACCATCACCTCGTGGCACCGACCCTCATCGTCGGCAACGGCCGCGTCGCCGGCCACATCATCAACCGCCTCGAGGAGTACCCGGAATACGGGCTCGGGCCGGTCGGCATCATCGACGCCGAACCGTGGTTCGGCCAGCCGGGCGACCCGCGGCCCGATATCCCCTATCTGGGCCCGCCCGAGGACATCGACAAAGCGATTCAGGAGACCGGAGCGCAGAACGTCATCATCGCGTTCTCCCGGACCCAAGATCTGGTGCTGACCCATGTGGTCCGAGCCGCCCACCAGAACGGCCTGCGGGTCTGGGTTGTGCCGCGCATGTTCGACACGATCGGCGAGCGAGCCCGGATCGAACACGTCGGCGGCACCCCACTGCTGGCGCTGCCCCACACCAACCCGCGCGGCTGGCAGTTCACCGTCAAGCACATCCTCGACCGGGTGATGTCCTTCCTTCTGCTGCTGTTCATCTCACCGGTCTTCCTCACTCTGGTGCTCCTGGTGAAGTTGAGCTCGCCGGGTCCGATCTTCTTCCGCCAGCCTCGGGTGGGCCGCGACGGACGCGTCTTCGACTGCCTGAAATTCCGCACGATGCGGGCACCCGACGCCGCCGACGCGGCTTTCCAGCTCAAGACCGGCGCCGCACCCGGTGGTGTGGAGGGTGTCGACCGTCGCACGAAAATCGGCAAAATTCTGCGCGCCACCTCACTCGACGAACTGCCGCAGTTCCTCAACGTGCTCAAGGGCGAGATGAGCTTGGTGGGTCCCCGGCCCGAACGACCGGAGTTCGTCGAATTGTTCGAGGCGCAGATTCAGCGATACGGCGAGCGTCACCGGGTTCGAGCCGGTGTCACCGGCTGGGCTCAGGTGCATGGCCTCCGTGGGCAGACGTCCATCGCCGATCGCGCCGAGTGGGACAACTACTACATAGAGAACTTCTCAATCGCGCTCGATCTCAAGATCTTGGCGCTGACGATTCCGGCGGTGCTGCGTCGCGCGGAGTAAAGCTTCGATAACGGCGCGGTTAGCTGGTGTGTGAAAGATACCCCGAGCGGGTAACTCCCAGTTAACGCATCGGGGAGCGGGGCAGTCCTGTTTCACGCGCGCCTCAGGAGTTAACATGAGTCACCCACTGCTCACGTCAACCGATGTGATCCGCCACGCGATCGCCGACCAAGTACGGCGCCTGGGCGGCAATGACGAGAACATCGACGACATCGCCTTCGCCGCATCCTATGCCGTGATGTGCTGGGGTTTGGCTGCGGCCGAAAGCAATTGACGCACCCGTTCGCCTGGGGCGCCGCTCACCGCGAGGGGCCGTCAACCCGGCCGTCCGTTGATCTGGCGTGGCGGGCGGGTTTCACCCCAACGCATTCCGCCGCATTCCGCGCTCTGCGCAACGACCGCGAAGTTCGACGCGCAAATTTTGCGCCGGCAACGATCACCGGATACCCGACCGACGTAGCTGACCGGTAGCTCTGCGTGCCGGTTTCGTCGACGAGGCCTCAGGACGCCACGGTTTTCGCCGGGCATGAGTCGCCCAGGTAATGAATTCCCTTGTCACGCTCCTCTTTCGGCGGCAGATTGCGGGCCGGGGTGTGGATCAGCGGTGCGTCGACGGGAATGCGGCCGGTCGCACGATCCCAGCCCGCACGCGCACGCGGGTGCATCCGACGACGCTCGGGCAGCGCCTTGAACGCCAGGTTGACCATGCGGCCGAACAACCTGTGCAGACGCTCATCGCGCGTCGACCACGTGTAGCCCATCAGGTCGCGGACCGGCTGATCGTAGAGCCCGACGGTGATCCAGACCGCGAGCGGGCCGAGCACTTTGAGGTAGGCCGACCACAGGAAGTCCGGAATCCATTGCAGCGATGGATGTTTGGGCATCGTCGACAGGTCGAGAACCTCGCGGGTGGCCCAATTGTTCTCGAGCACGTTGCGGCACATGTGATCCCAGTACACCTGGAACTCTTCCCAACTTGCCGGGACCGGGCGCATGCTCATGCCGTACATCCGGTACCAGGTGACGTGCTCGTCGAACAGTTGGCGTTTCTGGTCCTCGGTCAGACCGTCACCGAAGTGCTCGGCCGTCAGGACCGTGCCCATGAAGAACGTTGCGTGGGCCCAATAGAAGACGTCGGGGTTGAGCGCACTGTAGCGGCGCCCCTGAGCGTCCACACCCTTGATCGGAATGTGGTAATCGCGCACTTCCGCACCAGTCTCCGGCGCCCGATCGCCGTCGAACACCACACCACCGATGGGGTACAGCGATCGCAACAGCCGAGGCAACCGCTCCATGAAGAAGATCGAGTGCTGCTCGACGGCGGCGCCGAGCTGAGGATGCATGTTCTGCATCGAGCCGGCCCATGGCCCCTGGAGTAGTCCGCGCCAGTCACCGAAGTACTTCCACGTCAGCGAGTCAGGGCCGAGTACCGACGGCGGGCTGTCATATCCGCCGTCGGTCACCGGGCAGCCGGACGCCACTTGCGCGGCGTCGCTGGTGACGGGGCACGATTCGGAAGTATCTTGACTCAACTGGTGACCTTCCCGAGGAAGTCTGGCATTTTGACTACATGCGTTGTCACCAAGAGCTTAGGAGCGATGTGACGCCGGGTCAACGACGGGGCCGCTGGTCCGGCGTCCCGCTGTCGGACCGGCAGGCGCTGCGCCGCGACGAACTGATCGCCGCCGGCGTCACACTGCTCGGCAGCCCCGGCGGCCCAGCGCTGACAGTACGGGCGGTCTGCCGCCAAGCCGGCCTGACCGAGCGCTACTTCTACGAAAGCTTCTCCGACCGCGACGAGTTCGTCCGAGCCGTCTACGACGACGTCTGCAATCGCGCCATGACCGCGCTGAAGTCGGCCACGACGCCGCGCGCGGCAGTCGAACAGTTCGTGAGTCTGATGGTGGACGATCCGGTCCGGGGCCGTGTGCTGCTGCTGGCGCCGCAGGTCGAAGCCGTGCTGATTCACTCCGGCGCGGAGTGGATGCCCAGCTTCATCGAGCTGTTGCAGAGCAAGCTGACCGCGATCAGCGATCCGGTGCTGCAGAAAATGATGGCCACCGGGTTGATCGGGGCGCTGACGGCGCTGTTCACCGCCTACCTCGACGGCCAGCTTCCCGCGTCGCGCGAGCAGTTCATCGACTATTGCGTGGACCTGCTGCTCGCTCCGACGGCGAGTTACCCGCCGGCGACCTGACCCGCCTCACCCGGAACGTTGCCGGTCTGATCCAGCTCGCTCGACTCGCTCTGATCCGCTTCAGCCTGGGCCTTGGCGAGCTGCTCCTCATAGTCGGCGCGAGCCGCACGTCCTTCCGGGCTGCCGATCGAGTTACCCGGCACGCCGGCCGTCGCGAAAGTGTTGTTGCAGTTCAGGTAGAGCAACACGCGGTTACCGGGGTTGGTGCCGCTGGAGTCAAGGAAGTCGGCGCTGCGCGATCCGGTGACCATGCATTGATCGGTCGGCAGGAAGCTGCCGACCCGGGTGGCGATGGTCGCCGACTGACCGGCGTCGCTGATCGCCTGCGCCGCATCAGCATAGGTCTGACCAGCGTATTCGTTGGTTGCCGACGCGGTGCCGGAGCCGAACATCGCAGCCGATGCCACCGCCGCACCGAGCGCACCTACGCCGAGGACCAAACTGTTCTTCATCGCGACCTCCGACATGTGCGTTGCCTGGGCATTTACGTACGAAATGCTGGATATTTCTGGTGCGCAAATAGTACGCCGGGTCGCCGGAATCTGCAGTCCGGCGAAGGATGCCCGGAACCGTTACCAACATGCCGCAGGGGGAACTTGAATGTCACCGAGATACACAGATATATTGAGTGCAACCACTAGGAACAGATAACTGGAGGGCTCATGTCGAAAGACCTGACCGACCTCGATCTCCTGCACGAGCTGGAACCGGTGGCGGAGAAACTCATCAACCGCCACATGACGATGATGAAGGACTGGAACCCGCACGACTACATCCCGTGGTCGGACGGCAAGAACTATTACGCCCTCGGCGGCCAGGACTGGGATCCCGAGCAGTCGAAGCTCTCCGAAGTCGCCCGCACGGCGATGGTGCAGAACCTCCTGACCGAGGACAACCTGCCCGCCTACCACCGCGAGATCGCGATGAACTTCTCGATGGACGGCCCGTGGGGCTACTGGGTGAACCGGTGGACCGCCGAGGAGAACCGGCACGGCATCTCGATCCGCGACTACCTGGTGGTCACCCGCAACTGCGATCCCGTCGAGCTCGAAGAGCTGCGGATGGAGCAGATGACCCGCGGCTTCTCGCCGGGCCAGAATCAGCAGGGCGATCTGTTCGCCGAGAGCCTGTTCGACTCGGTCATGTACGTCAGCTTCCAGGAGCTGGCCACCCGGGTGTCGCACCGCAACACCGGCAAGGCCTGCAACGACCCCGTCGCCGAGCAGCTGCTGGCCAGGATCTCCAACGACGAGAACCTGCACATGATCTTCTACCGCGACGTCAGCGAGGCCGGTTTCGACGTGGCCCCCAACCAGGCGATGAAGTCGCTGCACCGGGTGCTGCGCAACTTCAAGATGCCCGGTTACACCGTGCCGGACTTCCGGCGCAAGGCCGTCATCATCGCGATGGGCGGCGTGTACGACCTGCGGATCCACCTCGACGACGTGGTGATGCCGGTACTCAAGAAGTGGCGCATCTTCGAGCGTGACGACTTCACCGGCGAGGCGGCAGCCATGCGCGACGATCTCGCGAACCTGATCACGGAAATCGAAGAGGCGGCCGACAAGTTCGAAGAGTCCAAGGCTCGCAAGCTCGAGCGGGACGCGCGTCTGGCCGAGAAGCGCAGCGCCAAGGCATTGGCAGGGGCGGCAACATAGTCGACATCGCACCAGCGGCCACCGGGCTGCGGATCGGGCCTTTCGCCCTCCGCAGCCCGGTTGTCTTGGCGCCCATGGCCGGCGTCACCAACGTCGCATTCCGCACCCTGTGCCGGGAGCTGGAGGAGGCGCGGGCCGGAACCGTGTCGGGCCTCTATGTCTGCGAGATGGTCACCGCCCGAGCGCTCGTCGAACGCCACCCGGTCACCCTGCACATGACGACGTTCGCTCCGCAGGAGTCGCCGCGTTCGTTGCAGCTCTATACCGTTGATCCGGCGACGACGTATGAGGCCGCCCGGATGATCGTCACCGAGGACCTCGCCGACCACATCGATATGAACTTCGGCTGCCCGGTGCCCAAGGTGACCCGTCGCGGCGGCGGTGCCGCGCTGCCCTACAAGCGACGCCTCTTCGGCCAGATCGTGGCCGCCGCCGTCCGCGCCACCGAAGGCACCTCAGTGCCGGTGACCGTGAAATTCCGGATCGGCATCGACGACGACCACCGCACCCATCTCGACGCAGGCCGGATCGCCGAGCAGGAGGGCGCCGCAGCGGTCGCGCTGCATGCGCGCACCGCCGCCCAGCGGTACTCCGGGACCGCCGACTGGGACGAGATCGCCCGCCTCAAGGAGGCGGTGACGACGATCCCGGTGCTCGGCAACGGCGACATCTTCGAGGCCAACGACGCCCTGGCGATGATGGCCTCGACCGGGTGTGACGGAGTCGTCATCGGTCGCGGCTGTCTGGGCCGACCCTGGCTGTTCGCGGAGCTCTCGGCGGCCTTCACCGGCTCGCCGACGCCGACCCCGCCGACGCTCGGCGAAGTCACCGACATCATCCGCCGCCACGGCGAGCTGCTGGCCGATCACTTCGGCGAAGACAAAGGCATGCGCGACATCCGCAAGCACGTCGCCTGGTATCTGCACGGCTTCCCCGCGGGCGCCGACATCCGGCGGGCGTTGGCGCTGGTCAAGACCCTGGCGGAGCTCGACAGCCTGCTCGACCGCCTCGACCGCGACATCCCGTTTCCGGATGCCGCGACGGGGCCGCGGGGCCGGCAGGGGTCGGCGTCGTCGGTCACCCTGCCAGAAGGCTGGCTCGATGACCCCGACGACTGCACGGTGCCTGCGGGGGCCGATGTGATGAACTCCGGAGGCTGAACCGAGACGGTCCCGACACCTGTGCGAGCTAGCGGTTCGACAGCGTGTCTCAGTACGATGGTGATCTTGTCTTGTCGTGGGCCGCTGGAGTGGCGGACAGCCACCGAGTGCTGCTACAAGACATAGGACAGTTGAGACGGCCGCGCATCGATGCCGGCCGAGGTGTCGGTACCGCCGGACCATCATTTGCACGCGCGTCGATGCGCACGACCCAGAGTCGGAGGCGACTGGAACATGAGTGACGGCGGCAACGCCACTCCTGGCCAGCACCGCGCCCCCGACGAGGGCGAGCGGGTGATCAGGACTCCTCGAGCCGCGGCCGGCGCCGCACCCTGGGAGCGGGTGACGGCGTCCGCTCCCCCGAGCGGCAACCACACCCAAGGCGTCACCGTCGCCGACCTGATCGCGAAGGTGTCCGGCTCCCGAGCCGCGATCGAGCCCACCCGACACCGGGCCGAGGACGACGAGCACGACCCCGTCTCCCCTGACGCCGCAGACCTCCCCGACCTGACCGATCTCACCGAGCCGATCCCGGTCGTCACCGCCGCCTACGCCGACGAAGTGCCCGACCTCGAGGCGATTGGACGCGCGCGCGGCGCGTTGGCCGCTGACCCCGACCCGGCGCCGTCGAGCACCACGAAGAAGAAGGACAAGTCGCGCCGCAAGCCGGTGCTGCTGGCCGGGCGATCCGCGGCGGCGCTGTTCGCGGTGTCGGCCCTGGTGCTGACCGGCGGCGCCTGGCAGTGGCAGTCCACCAAGAACAATCTGCTGCGCAATGTCGCAGCACTGGACACCAATTCGCGCGACATCATCGACCCGAACGCACAGTTCGGCGACGAGAACTTCCTGATCGTCGGCGTCGACAGCCGCACCGGCGCCAACGGCGAGATCGGTGCCGGCACCACTGAAGACGCGGGCGGCGCCCGGTCGGACACCGTGATGCTGGTCAACGTCCCCGCCGACCGCAAGCGCGTCGTCGTGGTGTCGTTCCCCCGCGACCTGGCCATCACTCCCGCGTACTGCCAGGCGTGGGATCCCGACACCGGTAAGTACGGCCCGGTCACCGACAAGGCCACCGGCGAGGTGAGTGACGACTACCGCTACACCGAGACGAAGCTGAACTCCGCATACGCCTATGGCGGGCCGAAATGTCTGGTCAAGGTCATCCAGAAGATGTCGGGGCTGTCGATCAACCGGTTCATGGCCGTCGACTTCGCCGGCTTCTCCAAGATGGTCGACGCGGTCGGCGGCGTCGAGGTGTGCAGCACCACCCCGCTGAAGGACTACGAGCTGGGCACGGTGCTGGCGAACGCGGGCCGCCAGACGCTCGACGGGCACACCGCGCTGAACTACGTCCGCGCCCGCCAGGTCACCACCGAGCTCAACGGGGACTACGGCCGCATCAAGCGCCAGCAGCTGTTCCTGTCGTCGCTGCTGCGCTCGATCATCTCCAAAGACACCCTGTTCAGCCTCACCAAGCTGAACAACGTGGTCAACGAATTCATCGACGACACCTACGTGGACAACGTCCGGACCAAGGACCTGGTCGACCTCGGTCAGTCGCTGCAGGGCGTCAACGCGGGCCGGATCACGTTTGTCACCGTGCCCACCACCGGAATCACCGACGCCGACGGCAACGAACCGCCACGCACCCAGGACATCCGCGCGTTGTTCGACGCGATCATCAACGACGATCCGCTGCCCGGCGAGAACGACACCAACGCGACGACCAGCCCCATGACGGCGTCGCAGAACGCCATTCAAGCGGCCAAGCCCGGCCAGGGCGAGCAGCCCGAACAAACGACTCAGACCGAATTGGTCAACGCCGTGACCACCGATCCGCAGGACATCACGGTGCAGGTGTCGAACTCCACCGGCCAGGACGGGCTCGGCTCCACCGCCGCCACCGCGCTAGAACAACACGGCTTCCACGTGCTGACCCCGGACGACTACACCGGCACCGTCACCGGAACCACGGTGATGTTCTCGGCGGGCAACGAGCAAGCCGCCGCCACCGTCGCCGCGGCATTCCCCGCCGCGCAGATGGAGCGGATGGACGGCCTTGGCGAGACCGTCCAGGTGGTGCTCGGGTCCGACTTCAGCACTGTGGCCGCCCCGCCGCCGAGCGGATCCGCGGTCAGCGTCGAGGTCAGCCACAACTCCAAGAGCACTCCCACCGAACTGCCCGAGGACCTCACGGTCACCAACGCCGCGGACGTCACCTGCGAATAAGCCGCCTCGAGCATGCCGGGCGTTTGCGTTCATTCACCGTTCGTTCACTCCACCTCGGCATACTGGGTGCACTGGCAGAAAGTAGGGTGGACGCCATGCGGACCGCATACCACGAGCAGCTCGACGCGCTGACCAACCAACTGGCCGAGATGTGCCGGATGGCCGGACTGGCGATGGAACGAGCAACCCAGTCCCTGCTTCAGGCCGACCTGGTGTTGGCAGAACAGGTGATCACCGACCACGAGCAGATCTCGGCGGCCAGCGCGCGCGCCGAGGAAGCCGCCTTCGTCCTGCTGGCCTTGCAGGCGCCGGTAGCCGGTGATCTACGGGCGATCGTCAGCTCCATTCAGATCGTCGCCGACGTCGACCGGATGGGAGCCCTGGCCCTGCACGTCGCCAAGATCGCGCGTCGCCGGCATCCCCAGCACACGCTGCCCGAGGAAGTCAACGGATACTTCGCCGAAATGGGCCGTGTCGCAGTCGATTTGGGCAACAGCGCGCGTGAGGTTCTGCTATCCCGGGATCCGGAGAAGGCGCGCCGTATTCGCGAAGAAGACGACGCGATGGACGACCTGCACCGGCATCTGTTCACCGTGCTGATGGATCGCGAGTGGAAGCACGGCGTGGCCGCCGCGGTCGACGTGACGCTGCTGGGCCGCTTCTACGAACGCTTCGCCGACCATGCCGTCGAGATCTCCCGCCGGGTGATCTTCCAGGTCACCGGCCGGCTGCCCGAAGAAGAGGAAATCGCGACGACCTGAGCTTCGGCCCGAAGCTGAAAAATCCGGTATCGCCTCGGCGATACCGGATTTTTGTTGAGCGGGTAGGCCTACCCGAATCGGCCGGAGATGTAGTCCTCGGTGGCCTTCTGGCGCGGATTGGAGAAGATCTTCTCGGTGTCGTCGATCTCGACCAGGCGTCCCGGCTTGCCGGTGGCCTCCAGGTTGAAGAACGCGGTCTGGTCACTGACCCGCGCGGCCTGCTGCATGTTGTGCGTGACGATCACGATCGTGAACTCCTGCTTGAGTTCACCGATCAGGTCCTCGATGGCCAGCGTGGAGATCGGGTCCAGCGCCGAGCACGGCTCGTCCATCAGCAGCACGTCGGGTTGGACGGCGATGGCGCGGGCGATGCACAGCCGCTGCTGTTGACCGCCGGACAACCCGCCGCCCGGCTTTTCCAGCCGGTCCTTGACCTCGTTCCACAGGTTGGCGCCCTTGAGCGAACGCTCGGCGGTCTCGTCGAGCACCTTCTTGTTGCGGACACCCTGCAGCTTCAGGCCGGCCACCACGTTGTCGCGAATCGACATGGTGGGGAACGGGTTTGGCCGCTGGAACACCATACCGATGGTCTTGCGCACACCGACCGGGTCGACCCCGGATCCGTAGATGTTCTCGCCGTCGAGCAGCACCGAACCCTCGACCCGCGCACCCGGGATGACCTCGTGCATGCGGTTGAGCGTGCGGAGCACCGTGGACTTTCCGCAACCCGACGGGCCGATGAAGGCGGTCACGTTGCGCGGCGGCACCGCAAGCGACACGTCGGCGACAGCGTGGAATGCGCCGTAGTAGATGTTGACGTCTTTGAGATCCAGCCGCTTGGCCATGGTCAGTAGTCTCCTAAACCTGCTCAGACCTTTTTAGGGGCAAAGAATTTGGCGATGAAGCGCGCACCGATGTTGAGGACCGCGATCAGCACGATCAGCGTCAGCGCGGCGCCCCACAGTCGGTCGGTGGGAACGGGGTTGGCACCCGCACCGGCCGATGTCTGGTCGTACATCATGCCGGGCAGCGAGCCCATGAATCCGTTGAACATGTCGAAGTTCATCGCCTGCGAGTAGCCGACCAGGATCAGCAGCGGCGCGGTCTCGCCCATGACGCGGGCCAGGGCCAGCATCACGCCGGTGACGATGCCCGACAGTGCAGTCGGAATGACAATGCGCGCAATGGTTTTCCATTTCGGAACGCCAAGCGCATAGCTGGCTTCACGCAGGTCCATCGGAACGATCCGCAGCATCTCCTCGGTGGACCGCACGATCACCGGGATCATCAGCAACACCAGGGCCAGCGACACGGCGAAGCCGGAACGCTGAAAGCCCAACGTGGCCACCCACAATGCGTAGATGAACAGCGCGGCGACGATCGACGGCACACCGGTGAGGATGTCCACCATGAATGTGGTGAGCTTGCCCAGCCTGGTTCCGCCGCAGTATTCGACCAGGTAGATGCCGACGAACACGCCGACCGGTATCGAGATCACCGCGCAGAACAAGCCCTGCAACACGGTTCCCACCAGCGCGTGGTAGACGCCACCGCCGGCCATGAACGCCGTCATGCCGGACTGCGAATGAGTCCACCAGCCGCTGTCGAGAACAATGCCGAGGCCCTTGCTGATCACCGAGTACAGCACCCAAATCAACGGCACCACAGCGACGAACACCGACAGCGTCACCAGAACGGTTGCGGTGTTGTTGGTCAGCTTGCGCCGCAGGCTCACCGCCTGGAAGGTCGGTGCCTTGACCGGCTTGTCGAGGGTCGAGGTCATCGGGCACCCCTTCCGGCCACCGCGGCGCGGGCCGCCGAGTTCACCACGAACGTCAGGATGAACAGCACCAGGCCGGCGGCGATGTAGGCCCCCGCCTTGTACTGGTCATTGAATTCCGAAGCGGCCGAGGCGATCTTGCTGGCGAAGGTGTAACCGGCGTCGAACAGCGACCACCCGAACGCCTTCTGCGTGCCGCGCAGGATGATCAGCAGCGCGATCGTCTCACCCAGGGCGCGGCCCAGGCCGAGCATCGCACCGCTGATGTAGCCGGACAGACCGAACGGCAGCACGGTGGTCCTGACCACCTCCCAGCGGGTCGCGCCGAGCGCCAGTGCTGCCTCGATCTGTCCACGTGGCGTCTGCACGAACACCTCGCGGCTGACGGCGGTGATGATCGGCAGGATCATCACCGCCAGCACGATGCCCGCGGTGAAGATGGTGCCACCGCCGGCCACCGACGCATTGCCGGTGTCGAACAAGAACAGCCAACTGAGATTGCCGTTGAGCCACAGTGCCAAAGGTTGCAGCACCGGGGCCAGCACGTAGATACCCCAGACGCCGTAGATTATCGACGGCACGGCAGCCAGCAGGTCGACCATGTAACCCAGCGGCCCGGACACCCGGCGCGGGGCGTACTGCGTCAGGAAGATCGCGATACCGAGCGCGACGGGCATCGCCAGGACCAGAGCGAACAGCGAGACGAACACCGTCACCTGCAGCAGGTCCAGGATGCCGAACTTCATGTGGGCGGTGTCCGTGGTGAGCCAGTTGCCGCCGTAGGTGAAGAAGTTGGCGTCGTTTCGGCCCAGCGCCGGTACCGCACGCCAGACGAGGAACAGGCCGATCGCGACGATCAGCGCGATGACGAGAATGCCGGAACCTTCGGACAACCCGCGGAAAATCCGATCGCCGAGGCGCACCTTGGCTGTTCCGGACGGGTTCGTCGGGATCGAGGGCTTTTCCGGGAAGGGCTCAGCCACGACCTCGCCGGCTCCAGCCTCAGCTGGATTTGGCCCGGGCATGTCTTGGGTCACATCCACCCCATCGCTCACTGATCTCTCCATCGTCACCGCAATCGACCTGCCTCGCCAGCGCTGTTACTGAATTGCTTTGACGGAGGTCAGCAACCGCTGCTTGAACGCGTCCGGCAGCGGGACGTAGCCGGCAGCGGGCAGGCCGGCCTGGCCGTCGTTGGCCGCCACGGTCAGGAACGACTTGACCGCCGCCGAGGTGTCGGCGTCGTAGCCCTTGGAGCAGACGATCTCGTAGGTCGCCAGCATCAGCGGGTAGGCGCCCGGAGCTTTGGTGGAGTACAGCGAGTTCAGGTCGAGCACGAGGTCATTTCCTTCGCTCGCGAACTTCGCCGAATCGATCGCCGCCTTGGCCGAGTCGTCGGTGAGCTCCACCGGCCCGCTGCCGGTGTCGATCTGAGCCATGCTCAGCTTGGCCTGGTCGGCAAAGCCCTTCTCGACGTACCCGATCGCGCCCGGGGTGGCCTGGACGGCCTGCACGACGCCGGCAGTCTTCTGCGCGCCTTCGCCCGCACCGCCCTGGAATTCCTTGCCCGCACCCTTGGTCCAGGTCTGCGGCGCGGCCGCGGTCAGGTACTTCTGGAAGTTGTCGGTGGTACCCGAGGAGTCCGAGCGGTAGATCGGGGTGATCTTCTGGTCGGGCAGCGACACTCCGCTGTTCAGCGCGGCGATCGCCGGGTCGTTCCAGTTGGTGATGGCACCGGTGAAGATCTTCGCCAGCACGTCGGCGTTGACGACGAGCTTGTCGACGCCGGGCAGGTTGTAGCCCATGGCGACAGGGCCGAACACCATCGGCAGATTCCACGCCGGGTTGCCGCCGCAGCGCTTGGCGGCCGGGTCGACCTGGTCCTTGGACAGCGGCGAATCGGAGCCGGCGAAGTCGACCTGGCCGGCGACGAACTGGGTGACACCCGCGCCGGAGCCGGTCGGGTTGTACGAGAGGTTCTTGCCCGGGCACTTCTGGCCCCACACCTGGTTGAACACCGCGACGGCGTTCTGCTGCGCGGTCGAGCCCTCGGCGGTCACGGCGTTCTTGCCACCGCAGTCAGCCGAAGCGCTGGACGAACCGGACGCCGCGTTGGTCGACGACGACGTAGCGGCGTTGTTGTCGCTTCCGCAGGCGGTGAGCGTCAGGCCGGTGATGGCCGTTGCTGACGCAGTCACGAAGAACGCCTTGCCAAACCTGTTCAGATTCACCTATCCCACTTTCTCCAGTGTTGCCCTGTTCGCCCCGGTAGGAGCACATGCATCACCCCGGAAGTTAGGCGTTGGTAGTGGACGGAACCCACCCGGAATATGAACGGAAGGTGAACAGGTTGATGAACGACGCATTGCGGGCAGCCGCTAACTAGCTGTGACTACCGCCACGGTCAATATTTGCTCTTCCGGCAACTTGGTAAGCGGTGTCGATGTTCGAGACAGCAAATCCGAGCCGTTCGTAGGTGTTGACCGCGGCAGCGTTGTCGGCTTCGACGTAGAGCAGGACTTCGGGCTCCTGGTGTGAGCCCAGCACGCGGGCCAGATGCTCGATGCCCACCAGGGTGAGCAGACGGCCCAGTCCGCGGCCCTGCGCGGCGGGGTCCACACCGACCACGTAGACCTCGCCCAGCCCGGGATGGTCGGCGTGCACTTTCGTCCAGTGAAAACCGAGCAACTGGTCGGTGGCGTCGTCGAAGGCAAGGAACAGACCCGCCGGATCGAACCACGATTCACGGCGCCGTTCGTCGAGATCTGCTGAACCCCAGCCACCTTGTTCGGGATGCCAGGAGAAGGCGGCGTTGTTCACCCGCAGCAGTTCGGCGTCATCGGCCGGGCCGGCGTAGGTGCGAATCCGAATACCTTTGGGCACAACAACTTCAGGGATGTCCCGGAGTGCGCGGCGCATCTGCATGAGCTCGCGGGCCACCGTCATTCCGAGCGCGTCGGCCACCGCCCGGGCCGCGGGCAGGGTGCCGTGCGCCCAGAACCGCACGGCGCCGTCGGCGGCGTCCACGGCGGCCCCGAGCAGCGCTGAGCCGATACCGCGCCGTCGGGCCTGCGGTGCCACGACGAGCTCACCCATCGCCTCGGCGTCGTCGCGTCCCGGCGTCAGGTTGAGGTAGCCGACCACGTCGTCGCCGTCGGTGGCGACCAGGTGCCGGGTGCGGGACTGTGGCAGCTCGCGCAGGACCTGCTCGCCGACCGGCGCGACCCCGTCAGTTCGGGTGGCGGCCTCGATCATGGCGCGCACCTGCTCCTGCTCGGCCGGGGTCAGGGCGGTGCGCCAATGCGGGGCGCTCACTGACTGCGCAGCGGCTGCGACACCGATCGCACGCTCATCGAATCCGCGATGTCCTCGCCGTCGTCGAATGCGTCCTCGTCGTCGTCCTCGGTGAAGTCCGAGTCGACGGGCGCCGGACGCCCCCTGGCCGGACGGACCGCTTTGTAGCCGACGTTGCGGACCGTTCCGATCAGCGATTCGTATTCGGGTCCGAGTTTGGCGCGCAGACGTCGCACGTGGACGTCGACCGTGCGGGTGCCGCCGAAGAAGTCGTAGCCCCACACCTCCTGGAGCAGCTGCGCGCGGGTGAACACCCGGCCGGCGTGCTGCGCCAGATACTTCAGGAGTTCGAATTCCTTGTAGGTGAGGTCCAGCGGGCGACCGCGCAACCGCGCGGTATAGGTGCCTTCATCGATGACCAGTTCCCCGAGGCTGACCTTGCCCGCGCTCTCTTGGGTGGCCACGCCGCCGCGCCGGCCGACCAGGAGACGCAGCCGGGCGTCGATCTCCGCGGGCCCGGTGCTGGGCAGCAGGATCTCGTCCAGACCCCAGTCCATGTTGACGGCGACCAGGCCGCCCTCGTTGACGACGGCCACCACCGGCACGGACGTCCCGGTTGTCCCGAGCAGGCGACACAGGCCACGGGCGGCCGCCAGGTCGGTGCGCGCGTCGACGATCGCGATATCCGCCGAGCCCGCCTCCAGCAGCGACGAGACTTCGGTGGGCGCCGACCGCACATTGTGCGCGAGCAGCGCCAGCGACGGCAGCACCGATTCTGGGTGCGGGTCGACGGTGAGAAGTAGCAGGTCCAACAAACTCTCCAATGCCCCGGATACTCATCGTCGACAGCGCCGTCGCGGTGACCCACCAGACTCATGGGCGACATATGGCCGTTACCCGGCCATGGGTCATCTAACTTTAACCCGCTACCTGCTATTTAGCTGATTTGAACGACTTCCTCTGCTGTCGAGGGGGTGCGCGGCGGCGGTTGCGCACCGGTTGTACGCCAGAATGTGCAGGTGCGAAAGCTCCTGATCACTCTCGGTGCCACGCTGCTCGCCGTGGTCGTCGGGGCGGTCGGCGTCGATTTCGGGGCGACGATCTACGCCGAGTACCGGCTGGCGCGCACCGTTCGCAGCGCCGCCGGGTTGTCGTTCGACCCGTCGGTGGCCATCCTGGGCTTTCCGTTCATCCGCCAGGCCATGCACCACCACTTCGACGAGATCGAGATCAAGGCCAACGGAGTGCGCCATCCCGTGGTCGGCAAGGCCGCACTGGAGGCCACCCTGCACAACATCGACCTCACCCAGGCATCGTGGCTGATCAGACCGGATGCGGACCTGCCGGTCGGCAAGCTCGAGAGCCGCATCATCATCGACTCCCTCCACCTCGGCCGGTTCGTCGGGATCACCGACCTGATGGTTGAGGCCCCGTCGAAGGAGACCAACGACGCCACCGGCGGGACCACCGAGTCGGGTATCTCCGGTAGCAAGGGCCTGGTCTTCACCGGGACGCCGAAGAAAGCCGGCTTCGACAAGCCGGTCAGCGTTGCCGTCGACCTGTCGGTGGCCGGCCCGGAGCAGACCACGCTGATTTTCACCGCGACGGATGTGCAGACCGGTCCCGGCACCGCTGACCAGCCGGTCCCCGACGACAAGAAGGCAGCGGTGCTCGCGGCGTTCAGCGGCAGCCTGCCCAGCCAGAAGCTGCCGTTCGGGGTGCGTCCGACCACCGAGGGTGCTCGCGGCTCGGACATCATCATCGAAGGCATCGCCGAGGGAGTAACCATCCGGCTCGATGGGTTCACACAGTCATGAGCCCCGCTGTGATCACCGCGATCGTCGCCATTGCCGCCGCGTTGGGGGTGGCGATCGTCGCAGGCGTGCTGCATAACCGGCGATCCGGAGTTGTGCGCGAGGCCGAATCGCACGACGTCGACGTCAGCGACCTGGGTTTATCCCGGACCGGCCCGACGGTCGTGCATTTCAGCGCAGTGTGGTGCGGACCCTGCGCAGGGGTGCGACGCGTGGTCAACCAGGTCTGCGCCGACCTTCGTGACGTCGCCCACGTCGAGATCGACATGGATGCCGATCCGGCTGCCGCACGCAAGCTTTCGGTGCTGTCGCTGCCGACCACGTTCATCTTCGACGCCGACGGCCGGCAGCGGTACCGCACGGCGGGGGTCCCCAAGGCCGCTGACCTGCGCGCAGCCCTCGAGCCTCTGTTGGCCTGAGAGCCCGGTCATTGGGTACCATGACTCGCGTGTCGACCCGCCTTGAGCTAGCGCTCACCAAGCGCCGCGCAGTCGATCTGTGCCGCGTTGCGGGTTGTTGCTGTTGTTGCTGTAGCTGCTGAGTCGCCGCGCCCTTCTTTCGCGCCGCCACTCTGGAGCGGCCGTTTGCGGCTCGTCTCCGCCCAGCCCGATCAGCAACAGGAGAAGAAACCATGTCGACAAGCATCACCAGCACCCCCGCCGTCGCCCAGGTGGATGTCCGCGGGCCCCGCTTTGCGGCGTGGGTCACCACGGCCGTGCTGGTCGCGGTTCTCGTCGTCTCGGGCTTCAGCACCGTTGCGGCGAGTGTGCTGCTCGGACTGCAGGCCGTGGTGTTCGCGATCGGGGCGCTGCGCGGGCCGCGTCGGCACCCCTACGGAGTGATCTTCGCCAACCTCGTCGCACCGCGGCTGAGTCCCGTCTCCGAGCGGGAGCCGGTGCCGCCGTTGAAGTTCGCGCAGTTCGTGGGGTTGATATTCGCCGTCGCCGGCGTCGCCGGCTTCGCTCTGGGAGCACCGCTGCTCGGCACCGTCGCCACCGCTTTCGCCCTGTTCGCCGCTTTCCTCAACGCAGCCTTCGGCATCTGCCTGGGCTGCCAGATCTATCCCCTCGTGGCCAGGCTGCGGACGCCGGCCAGCACCTGAGCTTTTCTAGACACGCAACCGAAAGGAACTACTTCATGGCACGCTCCGACGTCCTGGTCTCCACCGACTGGGCCGAGAGCAATCTCGACGCGCCGAACGTCGTCTTCGTCGAGGTCGACGAGGACACCTCGGCTTACGAAGACGGCCACATCGCCGGCGCCGTCAGGCTGGACTGGAAGACCGAATTGCAGGACCAGGTCAAGCGTGACTTCGTCGACCAGGAACAGTTCTCGAAGTTGTTGTCGGACAAGGGAATCAGCAACGACGACACTGTGATCCTGTACGGCGGCAACAACAACTGGTTCGCCGCGTACGCGTATTGGTACTTCAAGCTGTACGGCCACGAGAACGTCAAGCTGCTCGACGGCGGCCGCAAGAAGTGGGAACTCGACGGACGCCCCCTGGTGACCGAGGTGCCCGAGCGGCCCGCCACGTCGTACGCGGCAAAGACCCCGGACAACACGATCCGCGCGTTCCGCGACGAGGTGATCGCCGCGATCAACATAAAGAACTTGGTGGACGTCCGCTCCCCGGACGAGTTCTCCGGCAAGATCCTCGCGCCTGCTCACCTGCCGCAGGAACAGAGCCAGCGCCCCGGGCATATCCCCGGCGCCATCAACGTTCCGTGGAGCAGGGCTGCGAACGAAGACGGCACCTTCAAGTCCGACGAGGAATTGGCCAAGCTCTACGCCGCGGCCGGCCTGGACGGCGAGAAGGAGACGATCGCCTACTGCCGAATCGGCGAGCGGTCGTCGCACACCTGGTTCGTGCTGCAAGAACTGTTGGGGCACAAGAACGTCAAGAACTACGACGGTAGTTGGACCGAATATGGCTCCCTGGTGGGAGCCCCGATCGAGTTGGGAAGTTGATCATGTGCTCTGCACCTAAACAAGGACAGACTCTGCCCGCCGGTGTCGACCTCGAGAAGGAGACCGTGATCACGGGCCGCGTGGTGGACGACTCGGGTCAGACGGTGGGCGGCGCCTTCGTGCGTCTGCTGGACTCGAGCGACGAGTTCACCGCCGAGGTGGTGGCCTCGGCGACCGGTGATTTCCGGTTCTTCGCGGCACCGGGCACCTGGACAGTGCGTGCGCTGTCCAAGGTCGGCAACGGCGACGCCACCGTGGCGCCGACCGGCGCCGGGATCCACGAAGTCGACATCAAAGTCGCGTAAGACGTGTGGGGACGGGCTCGGGCGGCACCTCCGCCCGGGCCCCAGATAGACTGTCACCGTGGTTCTTTTCTACGAGATCCTGCTGGTCGCGACGGTTGTGTTGATCACCTGGTTCGCGTTGTACGCGCTGTATCGACTGATCACCGACGAGTCGTGAGTTCCGAGGACATCTCCGGTACCGCCGATCGCGCCGTAGCGGCTGCGGCCGAGCGGGCGAAGGAAACGGCCGTCCGCAACGTCCCGGTTTTCGACGACCTACCGGTACCCGCCGACACCGCCAATCTGCGCCTGGGCGCCAACCTCAACGACGCACTGCTGGCCTTGCTGCCGCTGGTCGGGGTCTGGCGCGGCGAGGGCGAAGGCCGCGGCACCCACGGCGACTACCACTTCGGACAGCAGATCATCGTCTCGCACGACGGCGGTGAATATCTGAACTGGGAGTCCAGGTCCTGGCGCCTCGACGAGTCCGGTGAGTACGCCGGCCCGGGGTTGCGGGAATCCGGCTTCTGGCGATTCGTCACCGACCCGGCCGACCCCGGTGAGTCGCAGGCCATCGAGTTGATGCTGGCGCACTCCGCGGGCTACGTCGAATTGTTCTACGGCCACCCCCGCAATCAGTCGTCGTGGGAGCTGGTGACCGATGCGTTGGCGCGCAGCAAGTCCGGTGTGCTGGTCGGCGGTGCGAAACGGTTGTACGGGATCGTCGAGGGCGACCTGGCCTATGTCGAGGAGCGGGTCGACGCCGACGGCGGCCTCGTTCCGCACCTGTCCGCGCGGCTGACGCGATACGTCGGCTGATGCGCGGCGTTGCACTGGTGGTCGCCACGGCGGCCACCGCACTCCTCGCCGGGTGCGTCCCCGCCCCGTCGCCCTCGCAGCCGACGGCGATCAGCCCGGCGCCGAGCACCACCAGTCCCCTGCCTGGCACCACACCCCCGAGCAGCACGACACCCGCCCCGGCCGAGCACGGTTCGCTGGCCCGTTGCCTGCACGAGCACGGCGTTCCAGACTCGGCCGGTACCGCGGTCCTGGGTCCGCCGTCGGGGGTCGACCCCGGCGTCTGGGATCAAGCGATGAAAGCCTGCTCGCCGCTCGAGCCGGGCCCGGCCGGCTAATCTCTGACGAATCCGCCTCGCCGACAACGCTTTTCCTCGACACCCGCCCGCGCGATCACTCACAGCTGTCGCACAGCCGCCGGCTAATCGACGCCTACACACAGTGCATACGGTCGGTCTTCCCCTACAGATGGAGACGACGAGATGACTCTGCGACCGTTGCACACCGCGGTTATCGGCGCCATGAGTGCGGCCCTGATCGGGGTCGCGGTGGCCGGTGCGCCCTCGAGCGACGCCGCACCGGGCAACCCGGCCGGGCCGAATGATCCGTTCGCGAAGTGCATGACCGACAACGGTGTGCCCGCACCACCGCAGGGCGGCCCTGGTGGACAGGACGGCCCGCCACCGGGCGGTCCGGGCGGGCAGCCCAACCCCGGCGCGGCCGGCGGGCCACCGCCGGCACCGCCGGGTGTCGACCAATCGGTGTGGGACAAGGGTCTACAGGCGTGCGCGTCATTGGCGCCCGCGCCGCCTCAACAGCGCTGAGGGGCCCCAAAGTAAGAGCCCCAAAGTAAGGGCCCGAGAAAAAGGCCTGAGAAAAGGAGCGGCCCCCGAGCCGTTATTCCTTGGTCGGACTAACCAAGAGCTCGGGGGCCGGGTAGCTGCCTGGAATTCGCCAGCGCGCTCAGAGCGCAGGTAAATCCCGGCACCTGGTGCTGCTAGCGGGCAGCCACCTCACATGTCCTAGAAGCTATCAATTTTCCGGACCACCTCCCTTCTTGTGTACCGACGAAAGTACCCGCGTCAGAAAGGTTGTGCCAACACATTTTCGCGATCAGCGATCACAGACGATCGCGGCATCGACCAGCGCCGCCACTTCGGCGGCCAGCCGAGTGGGCGGCAGGGGCTGCCCGTCGAGAGTGTGCACCCGAGCCGCGAGTGTCATGCTGGACACCAGCCAAACCCCCTGTGCGGCATACAAGTCGGACGGCCGCAGCGCGCGGAAGTCGCAGTCGTAGCCCTTCTCACGGGCAACTTCGAACAGCGCCTGCTGCGTGGTGCCACGCAGGATCGGGTACCACGGCGGCGGCGTGAGCAGGGTTGTCCCCGAGCCGTCGTCGGTGGCGATCACCACCGTCGAGCGCGGACCCTCCAGCAGGTACCCGTCGGAGCTGACGAAGATCACGTCACCGGCGCCCCTGTCGGCGGCGTGCCGCAGCGCGGCCATGTTCACCGCGTACGACAGCGTCTTGGCACCCGCCACCAGCCACGGCATCGCGTCCACTCCGGTGGACGGCAGCCCGCGGTCGAGCAGCACCGCGGCGATCCCGTCGCGGCGGGTGGCGGCAACCCGGTCCGGCACGGGATTGACCGTGAGGTAGGCGGTCGGATCCGAGCCGGACTCCCGACCGCGGCTGTACACCAGGCGAAGGGCGCCCTCGGCAGCCGTCAGCGACGTCCACTGCCCCACCGCGATGCCGATGGCCCGCCGCCAGGCCGACAGGTCCGGTTCCGGCAGGTCCATCATCTTGGCCGACTGGGTGAGCCGGCGCAGATGCGCGTCCACCAGGCAGGCGCGGCCGCCGCGGACCAGCAGGGTTTCGAACACGCCGTCGCCCCGGACGGCCGCGAGGTCGTCGGCGAACAGCAGCGGCTGCGCCGGATCTCGTACCTCGCCGTCGAGAGTGACGAGCACCGAGGGGCGGCCGGGCATTCCAAGCATGGAGCATGAGCGTAGTGGCAGCCCCGTAGAGTTGATGTGTGTCAGCAGTCCCCGCACCTGACAACTCCCCCGATGCCGGCGTGATCTGGCACTACGGCGACCCGTTCGGTGAGCAGCGCAGCGCCGAGCACGATGCCGTCGTTGTCGATCGCTCGCACCGTGCGGTCATCACACTCACCGGATCCGACCGGCGCAGCTGGCTGCACTCGCTGTGCTCCCAGCACGTCAGTGAGCTGCCCGACGGCGCCTCCACCGAGAACCTGAGCCTCGACGGCCAGGGCCGTGTCGAAGACCACTGGGTGCAGACCGAGCTGGGTGGCGTCACCTATCTCGACACCGAACGCGGCCGCGGTGAACCGCTGCTGGCCTATCTGCGCAAGATGGTGTTCTGGGCCGATGTCGCACCCGAGGCCGCCGACCTGGCTGTGCTCTCCCTGCTCGGGCCGCGTCTCGCCGAATCGGCGGTCCTCGGCGCGCTGGGCGTCGACGAGCTGCCCGCGGAGTCGACGGCCGTTCCGCTGGCCGGCGGTGGTTTCCTGCGCCGGATGCCCGCGGCGGCCGGCCAGATCGAACTCGACCTGGTGGTCCCCCGGGCCGAGGTGACGACCTGGTTGAGCAGGCTGGACGCGGCCGGCGTTCGCCGCGCCGGGGTATGGACGTACGAGGCGCTTCGGGTCGCGGGCCAGCGCCCACGGCTGGGCGTGGACACCGACGAGCGCACGATCCCGCACGAGGTCGGGTGGATCGGCGGCCCCGGGCAAGGAGCTGTGCACCTCGACAAGGGCTGCTATCGCGGCCAGGAGACCGTCGCGCGGGTCCACAACTTGGGAAAGCCGCCCCGGATGCTGGTCCTGGTGCATCTCGACGGATCCGGGGAGCGGCCGGTCACGGGTGATCCGCTGCTGGCCGCTGGGCGTGTCGTGGGCCGGCTGGGCACCGTCGTCGACCATGTCGATCTGGGGCCGATCGCCCTGGCCCTGGTGAAGCGGGGCATTCCGGCCGATACCGCTCTGACCACGGGCGGCGAGCATGAGGTGGCCGCCGAGATGGACCCGGAATCGCTGCCGCCGACCGATGCCGTGGGGGCCGGGCGGCTCGCGGTCGAGCGTTTGCGCCGCGGCGCGAACTGACGTTCTCCCACGGCCGAACGGGCCTGCCAGCACATCGCAGCGGGGCACGGTAAGGTGTGGACAGGACAATAACGAACACACAGATCGGAGCCGCCTGCATCCCGGGCCGCTCCGTTATTGCGCGAGGGGGTTCCCCCATGGGCCGCGGCCGGGCTAAGGCAAAGCAGACCAAGGTTGCTCGGGAGCTGAAATACAGCTCCCCACAGACCGATTTCAGTCGGCTCCAACAGGAGCTGTCCGGGTCGGAGTCTGAGTCGGATGAGCCTGACACCGTGGACAACGGGTTCGGCGAGGACCCGTGGGCCGACGAGGGTAGCTGGCGGCGCTGAGCCGCCGCCCCCTGTTCACACGCGCTGGGCCTGATCCCTAAAAGCGAGGGTGTAGTCCTACCAGCTTCGCTCTCGGGCCATCCTTGCCCTTGGTGACGGTGCCCAGTGTCCAGCAGTTCAGATGGCGTGCAGTCAGGATCGCCAGTGCGCGGTCGGTGTCCTCCGGCGCGACGACGGCGACCATGCCGACGCCCATGTTGAACGTCTTCTCCATCTCCGGGCGGTCGATACGGCCGCGCTGCGCGATCATCGCGAACACCGGTGCGGGAGTCCAGGTTCCGCGGTCCAGTTCGGCGACCAGACCGTGCGGGATGACCCGTTCGAGGTTGGCGGCAAGCCCACCACCGGTGACGTGGCAGAACGTGCGCACCTGCGTCTCGGCGGCCAGCGCCAGGCAGTCCTTGGCGTAGATCCTGGTGGGCTCGAGCAATTCTTCCCCGAGCGTGCGGCCGAACTCCTCGACGTGGCCGGCGAGGTTCATCCGGTCGATCTCGAGCAGGACCTTGCGGGCCAGCGAGTAGCCGTTGGAGTGCAGGCCGGACGATCCCATCGCGATGATCACGTCGCCGGGGCGTACCCGGTCGGGACCCAGCACGTCGTCCGCCTCGACGACGCCGACGCCGGTGGCGGAGATGTCGTAATGGTCGGGCTCCATCAGCCCGGGATGTTCTGCCGTCTCCCCGCCCAGCAACGCGCATCCGGCGATCACGCAGCCCTCGGCGATGCCCGAGACGATCGCGGCGACGCGCTCCGGAACGGTACGTCCGACGGCGATGTAGTCCTGCAGGAACAGCGGTTCGGCGCCGCACACCACGAGGTCGTCGACCACCATCGCGACCAGGTCCAAGCCGACGGTGTCGTGCTTGTCCATCGCCTGCGCCACGGCGAGCTTGGTGCCGACACCATCGGTCGACGCGGCCAGCAGCGGCTCCCGGTAGTCCCCGCGCAGCGCGAACAGCCCGGCGAAGCCGCCCAGTCCGCCCCGCACCTCGGGCCTGGTGGCCCGCTTCGCAAGCGGCTTGAACAGCTCGACCGCGCGGTCACCGGCCTCGATATCAACCCCGGCCGATGCGTAGGAGATCAGGTTGTCTTCCTCGCGATCCGTCATCGGGCATAAGGCTACCGGTCGACGTCGGCCGCCGGAACGGGCCAGTCGTCAGCCGACGTGCCGGGCCAGCCAGTCACGCAGCGGCGCCCCGGCCCGCAGGGTGGTGACCACCCGATCCCTGGCCTTCGCCGTGCCCAGCCAGGCGCCGACCGGCCAGGTCTTCATCATCGCGATGCCCTTGTGGCGCAGCAGCTCGATGCGCGGATGATCCTTCGGGTAGCCCCTCGGCGCGGTCTTGAGAACATCGTGGGCCATCGTGTCGTAGCCGCCCTTGTGCAGCGCGTCGACGATCCCGGCCAGCGCGGCGCCGGACTTCTCGGCGTCGACGGCCGCCCGGTACCGGGCCAGCGCCGCGGCATCGGGCATGTACAGACCGCTGCCCACCGACAGACCGTCAGCCGAGAACGACACGTAGCCGGAGCCGAGCCTGGCCGCGCAGTTGGTCTTGTACGGGGATTTGTCGGCGCTGAACCGCACGTCGCGGTGCGGCCGGAACAGCGTGCCCTCGCCGAACTCACCGGCCAGCTCGGCGAGCAGTTCCTCCATCGGCGCCTTCACCTGACGGTCGTAGACGCTGCGATGCCGGGTCCAGTAGACCTTGGAGTTGTCGGCCTCCAGGCCCTCGTAGAACTCCACGGCCTCGATCGGCCAGCCCCGAAACGCCATTCCGACATTGTGTGACACTCTGGTGCCCGATGAAACCAGTGCGGTGTTTCCCTGTGGCGTTGACCGCCGCGATGACCAGTGCGGTGTGGTTCGCCGCGCCTGCTGTGGCGACGCCCAACTCGGGCATCGAGGCCGAGACCCTGGTGCAGTCAACTCTCAACGGCAGGGACTTCGTCACCCGGGAGCTGACCATCGCCCCCGGCGGAACCACCGGCTGGCACTACCACCCCGGCCAGGTGTTCGGGGTGATCAAGCAGGGCACGTTGACCCACTACAAGGGCGACTGCTCGGTCGACGGTGTGTACAACGCGGGCGACTCGATCAGCGAGGGCAGCGGCACCGGGTACATCCACGAGGGCCGCAATGAGGGCCCGGTCCCCGTGGTCATGTGGGTGCTCTACATCAAGCCCGCGGGCAGCCCACTGGCAGTCGATGCACCGAATCCGGGTTGCCCGTTCGAATAAGTGGCAATCCAACCGGTCCTCGGCTCCGAATTACGGAGGCGACGAACGGAGGATCCATGTCGGCGAAGCAGATCCGATGCTTGGTGACCGGTGCCACCGGTTACGTCGGCGGCCGTCTGGTGCCGCGACTGCTGGAGGACGGCTTCGCGGTCCGCGCGCTGGCACGAAATCCGGACAAGCTCGCGAACGTGCCGTGGCGCGACCAGATCGAGATCGCCCGCGGTGACCTCACCGACGCCGACTCGCTCGCCGAGGCGTTCACCGACGTCGACGTCGTCTACTACCTGGTGCACTCCATGGGCACGTCGGCGGATTTCGCCGCCGACGAGCGGCGCGCGGCCCAGAACGTCGTCACCGCCGCCCGCAGCGCGGGCGTGAAGCGCATCATCTACCTCAGCGGCCTGCACCCCGAGGGCGCCGAGCTGTCCACGCATCTGGCGTCGCGCACCACGGTCGGTGAGATCCTCATCGCGTCGGGCATCGAGACCGTGGTGCTGCAGGCCGGCGTGGTGGTGGGCTCCGGATCGGCGTCGTTCGAGATGATCCGTCACCTCACCGACCGGCTGCCGGTGATGACGACGCCGAAGTGGGTGCACAACAAGATTCAGCCGATCGCGATCCGCGACGTCCTGCACTACCTGGCTGCTGCCGCCACCGCCGACGTGCCGAAGTCGCGGGCCTGGGACATCGGCGGGCCGGACGTCCTGGAGTACGGCGACATGATGCAGATCTATGCCGAGGTGGCGGGACTGAGTCGACGGCACATGATCGTGCTGCCGGTGCTGACCCCACGGATCGCCGCACTGTGGGTGGGCTTTGTGACGCCCATCCCGTCCGGTCTGGCCCGTCCGCTGGTCGAATCCCTGCACTGCGACGCCGTCATGGCCAACCACGACATCGACACCATCATCGACCGGCCTGCCGCCGGCCTCACCCCCTACCGGCGGGCGGTTTCCCTCGCCCTGGCCCGGATCGCCCGCGGCGAGGTGGAGACCACGTGGGACACCGGCACCGCCGCACCGCTGCCCAGCGACCCGGATTGGGCCGGCGCCATCGTCTACACCGACGCCCGGTCGTGGCGCACGAAGGTCAGCCCGGAGCGGCTGTGGGAAGCGGTCGAACACAGCGTTCCGGAGCGCTGGCATGTCGAGGGCCGCGACGAGGGTGCGATGCTGCGGCTACGGGCCGACGATCGCAGCCCAGGCGTGCGGTGGCTGGAGATGCGGGTTTCACCCGAGCAGGGCGGCAGCCGATACGAGCAGCGGGCGATCTTCTATCCGCGCGGGCTGCTGGGCCGGGTCTACTGGCTCGCCGGACGTCCGCTGCACTCGGCGACGCTCCGCGCGCAGCTGCGCAAGGTCAGCGAGGCCGCCGGGTGAGCGTCAGGGCCTGCTGAGCGCCGAGACGTTGTCGTTGTCGACGGAGACCGGCTGGATCGGAAGCCCGGTGCGGGCGGCGGTGGCCAGCATGTGCTCGACGACATTCTTACCCAGGGCCGTCTCGCCGGGCAGTTCGATCGGGTAGGTCCCGTCGAAGCAGGCGCAGCACAGCCGCGTCGCGGGCTGTTCGGTCGCCGCGATCATGCCCTGCTGCGAGATGTAGCCCAGGGTGTCGGCACCGATCGCGTGGCGTACCGCTTCGAGCATCTCGCCCTGATGGTCCACCGCGTTGGCGATCAGTTCGGCCGGGGTGGCGAAGTCGATGCCGTAGAAGCACGGCCACTTCACCGGCGGCGACGCGATGCGCACGTGCACCTCGACCGCGCCCGCCTCCCGCAGCATCCGCACCAGCGCGCGTTGGGTGTTGCCGCGGACGATCGAGTCGTCGACGACGATGAGCCGCTTACCGCGGATCACTTCCTTGAGCGGGTTGAGCTTGAGCCGGATACCGAGCTGGCGGATGGTCTGCGATGGCTGGATGAACGTGCGCCCGACATAGGCGTTCTTCATCAGCCCCTGGCCGAACGGGATGCCGGACCCCTGGGCGTAGCCGACCGCGGCGGGTGTGCCTGACTCCGGGACGCCGATGACCAGGTCGGCGTCGACGGGCTGCTCGGCGGCGAGCCGGCGGCCGATGTCGACGCGGGTGGCGTGCACGGACCGGCCGCCGATGACACTGTCGGGGCGGGCGAGGTAGACGTACTCGAACACGCAACCCTTGGGGGTCGGGTTGGCGAACCGGGTGGAGCGCACCCCGTCGGCGTCGATGGCCAGCAGCTCACCGGGCTCGATGTCGCGGACGAACGAGGCGCCGACGATGTCGAGGGCGGCGGTTTCGGAGGCCACCACCCAGCCGCGGTCGAGCCGGCCCAGCGACAGCGGGCGCACGCCGTGCGGGTCGCGCGCGGCGTAGAGCGTGTTCTCGTCCATGAAGGTGAGGCAGAACGCCCCGCGCACGCTGGGCAGCAGTTCCAGGGCGGCCTGCTCGATCGTGGAGTCCGCCGCGCCGTGGGCCAGCAGGGCGCCGAGGATGTCGGAGTCGGTGGTCGCCGCACCCGGCATGTTCGGGTTGATCAACCCGGCGTCGCGGGCGCGGGCGGCCAGATCGGTCGTGTTGACCAGGTTTCCGTTGTGTCCCAACGCGATTCCGGTGCCCGCCGCGGTGTTACGGAACACCGGCTGGGCGTTTTCCCAGGTCGTGGACCCGGTGGTGGAATACCGGCAGTGGCCGATGGCGACGTGGCCCGGCATGGCGGCCAGCGTCTGCTCGTCGAACACCTGGCTGACCAGACCCAGATCCTTGAACACCAGGACCTGCGATCCGTCGGCGACGGCGATGCCTGCGGCTTCCTGACCCCTGTGCTGCAGGGCATAGAGACCGTAATAAGTGAGCTTGGCTACATCCTCGCCTGGAGCCCATACGCCGAAGACGCCGCACTCTTCCCGAGGGTCGTTCTCCACTTGTTCGGTCACGATATGGGCTGCTCCCTGGCGCAGGTTGGTGACGTAAGCCAGTTTACGGGCATCGGCTCCAAACACGGAACTGAACGCCGAGTGTCGGGGCCTCAGTCGGTGAGTGTCACGATGGGGAGCCAGGCCGCGACCTCGCCCGCCCGGGATCCCGACAGCCGCAACGCGCCCAGTCGGGCCGCCTCGCCGACGTCGAGCAGACCCGTTGCCAGCCGCAGCCACGTCCGCGGATCGACCTCCACCACATTGGGGGGTGTGCCACGGGTGTGGCGGGGCCCGGAGATGCATTGCACCGCAACAAAAGGTGGCACGCGCACCTCGACGCTCGCGCCTGGCGCGAGCGTGGCCAGGGTGCGGGCGGTCAATCGGACGGCTGTGGCGATCGCCTGGCGGTCGGGGCCGGCCGCGCTGTCGTCACGCAGCCAGTCCGCCACGGCGCGCACCGCGGCGACGGTGGCTTCGGGGTCGGCGCTGCGGGCGGGCACCAGTCGAGTATGCGGTATTGACGTCAACCGAAGTTGAGGTCCTACCGTGGTGTGATGGCGTTCAAACCGCACGAAATCGAGTACCTGAAGTCGGCGGATCTCGGCAGGCTGGCCACCATCGCGCCGGACGGCACGCTGCAGAACAGTCCGGTCGGCTTCTCCTACAACGACGCGCTCGGCACCCTCGACGTCGTCGGCTACCACATGGCCAAGAGCCGCAAGTTCCGCAACCTGGCCACCAACAACACCGTTGCGTTCGTGGTCGACGACATCGCCTCGCGCAGCCCGTGGCGGGTGCGGTGTCTGGAGATCCGTGGCACCGCCGAACAGGCCGAGACCGACTCCCCCGGCGACGGCATCGACACTGCAATCATCCGAATCACACCCAAACGGATCATCAGCTTCGGCATCGACGACACCGAGACCGAGCCGCACGACCTGGTGCCGGACAGCCGGGACGTGCCGACGACGGGCGACTAGCGCCGCTGCAGCACCAGTGCGGCGACCGCGGCGGACTCGTTGAACGCCGTGTGTGCGAGCACCGGCGCCAGCACGCTTCCCGACCGTCTGGCGAGCCAGCCGAACACCCATCCGGCCACGCCCGTCACCACCACGGTGCCCAGTACCGGGTCGCCGACCCGCCGGGCGTCGGGGATGTGCCAGAGCCCGAAGGCGACCGCTTGCGCCAACGGGCCGAACGTCGGCCCGAACGCCCGTACGGCGGCGGTCTGGAGCAGTCCCCGAAACAGCATCTCCTCCGTCCAGGCCGTGGCGACCGGAATCTCCAGTGCCAGCCAGCGGACGGGATCCGGCGGGACCGTGCGGTCGATCATCCCTTGGCGCACCCGGGGAACTCTCGTCAATGCCGCGACAGCCGCGACCACCAGCCCGAAGACCACCGCACCGGATCTCAGCCCCGACCACAGTCGCGGCGGGCGCAACCCCAGCGGCGCGCCGACGGCCGCCGCCAACCCGGTGCTGACGATCGCGCGCACGGCAGGCGCGCCGGAATCCTTGGTGATCATTGGAATTCGGGCCCGCCTGCCGCGATGAGCTTGTCGAGGGAGCGCCGGACACGGTCGGTGTCGGCATGCGTCCAGCCGTCGGGTGCGGCGACCGCGACCCAGCCGTCGAGCGGGCTGTCGCCATAGTTGTGGCCGTGCCCGTTCGGCGCCGCCTGCGAGCTGGTGACGTTGCCCGCCATATCGGCACTCACCTGCCAGAACGTGACGATCGGGTACCACTGCATGGCCGGGCTGCGGTCGAAGCCCGGCGGCTCCCGCAGCCAGTCCGGCCTGGTGAACAGCAGCCGCGGTGACCACCACACCACCGGGTCGGACGGGTGCTGCAGATAGAGCACCCGGGTGCCCTTCCACGTCGGCGATGCCGCGATCCCGGCGATCTGCTCGGGCCCGGCCGCCTGCGCGAACCGCACGGTGCGCCCGCCGTCGTAGCGCGGTTGGTACTCCGGGGAGCCCGGATCGCGCCGCACGGTCAGCGCTTTCCACAAGGCGCTGGCGTTGGGCGGCCCCACCCACAGCACCGACGAGAACCCCTTGTCGACGACGTCGGGCAGGTATCCGAACGCGCCCTGTCCGGCCAGCGACCCCAGGCTCTCGCCGTAGAGCATCAGCTTGGGCCGCGTGGCCTCCGGCCATTGCAGCCATCGGCGTTGGATGCCGTTGATCATCGCCCGGCCCGCCTCGACCGACTTGTCGCGGTCGGCCAGGAACGAGATCCAGCTCGGCAGGTACGAGTACTGCATGGCGACCAGCGCGGTGTCGCCGTTGTACATCGACTCGATGGCCCTGGCCGCCACCGGGTCGACCCAGCCGGTGCCGGTGGTGGGGATGATGACCAGAACCTTGCGCTCAAAAGCCTTGGTGCGCTGTAACTCCGAGAGCAGCACAGCCACCCGGCCCTCGGTGGTGTCCGCCGTTTCCAGGCCGGCGTAGATCCGGATCGGCTCCTTGGCGGGCCGCCCGTTGAGCTCGGTGAGCTCGGCGGCATCCGGCCCGGTGCCGACGAAGTTGCGGCCCTGGAATCCAAGTGTGTCCCATGCGGCGAATGATGCTGGGCTGCCTGATCTTTCGGGCTGGATAGGTTGTTCGACGCCGGGGCGGGTGGTGTCGTTCTGCGGCTGCAACACCGCACTGGCACCGGCGATGAAGCCGCGGTAGAGCACACCGTTGACGAGGGTGATGACCAGCACCACGACGATCGCGGTGCCGATGAACATCGCGACCTCGTCGTTGATGTCCCAGCGCCGGATCATCTGCCGCGCGAGGAACTTGATGGCGTCCTTGATCACCCGCGCGACGCTGACGAACAGCCCACCGGCAACCAGCGCGACGGCCAGCGTACGCAGGTAGATCAGCGTGGACGGACCGTCGATACCCATGACGGCCGCGATCTGGCGCTGCCACGCGGCGGCCGGCACCAGCATCAGCACGCTGGCACCGATCGACAGCACCACGGTCGCGATCTTGAGGCGGACGGCGACCCGCGCACTCGGCGGCCACCACGGCTGGTGGTTGAGGAAGAGCCGGCGAACCACTTTGCCTGCGAGCACCCCGATGGCGTAGCCGATGGCGGCGTTGATCCCGCCGATCACACCGGACAGTACCCAGTCGCGCGGCACCAACGACGGAGTCAGGGACAGGCAGAAGAACAGCGCGCCGACCGCCACCCCGACGAAGTCCAGCCGGACCAGGCTCCACGCCCACTCGATCAGCGACTCGCGGCGACGCTGCGCCCCCTGCGGGGACTGCGCCTCACCGGTGACGTCGTCGACCGCACTGGTCATCCGAACAGCCCGGGCAGCACTTTCTCGGAGGTGGCGCGCAGCTCCGCCAGCGTCACGGTGAACAAGCCTTGCACGTCAACGGAATCCGAGCCGGGGTCCGACACCCCGATCCGGGTGACCGGCAGCCCGCGGGCCTCGCACATCGACACGAAGCGGCTCTCCTCGGTGCGTGGCACGGCGACCAGGGCACGGCCAGCGGACTCCGAGAACAGTGCGACGAACGGGTCAACCCCTTCGGGAAGCACGATGCGGCAACCGGTTTCACCGGCCAACGCCGCTTCGATGACCGCCTGGATGAGCCCGCCTTCACTGAGGTCGTGGGCTGCCGAGGCGAGGCCGTCGCGGGACGCGGCCGCCAGCACCTCGGCGAGCAGCTTCTCCCGTTCCAGGTCCACCTGTGGCGGCACACCGCCGAGGTGGTCACCGGTGACCTGCGCCCAGATCGAGCCGTCGAACTCGTCGCGGGTGTCACCGAGCAGCAGCAGGGTCTCCCCCGGCTCGTTGCCGAGCCCGGTGGGCAACCGGCGCGTCACGTCGTCGAGGACGCCCAGCACACCCACCACCGGGGTGGGCAGGATGGGCGTCGCCCCGGTCTGGTTGTAGAAGCTGACATTGCCGCCGGTGACCGGAATGCCCAGGGCCGCACAGCCATCCGCCAACCCGCGGACAGCCTGAGAGAACTGCCACATCACCCCGGGGTCTTCGGGCGAACCGAAGTTGAGGCAGTTGGTCACCGCGACCGGCGTCGCCCCGGTGACGGCGACATTGCGGTAGGCCTCGGCCAGCGCCAGCTGTGCGCCGGTGTACGGATCGAGCTGTGTGTACCGTCCCGACGCATCGGTGGACAGCGCGATGCCGCGGCCGGTGGCTTCGTCGATGCGCAGCACCCCGCCGTCGGCGTGCTCGGCCAGCACGGTGTTACCGCGCACGTAGCGGTCGTACTGTTCGGTGATGAACGCCCGGCTGCACAGATGCGGACTGCCAACCAGCGCAAGCACAGTCGCGCGCAGTTCGTCACCGGTCTGCGGCCGCGGCAGGGTGGCCGACGTGTCGGCGATCAGCGCGTCCTGACTGTCGGGCCGTTGCACCGGGCGCTCGTAGACCGGACCCTCGTGGGCCACGGTCCGCGGCGGCACGTCGACGACGGTCTCGCCCTGCCAGGTGATCTGCAACCGGTCGCCGTCGGTGACCTCACCGATGACGGTGGCCAGCACATCCCATTTGCGGCACACCGCCAGGAACGCCTCGACGTTCTCCGGGGTGACCACCGCGCACATGCGTTCCTGCGACTCGCTGGACAGCACCTCAGCCGGGGTCATGTCCTTGGCCCGCAGCGGCACCCGGTCCAGCTCGATGCGCATGCCGCCGTCGCCGGCGGACGCGAGCTCGGATGTCGCACAGGACAATCCGGCGCCGCCGAGGTCCTGGATCCCGACCACCAGACCGGCGGCGTACAGCTCCAGGCAGCATTCGATGAGCACCTTCTCGGTGAAGGGGTCACCCACCTGGACGCTCGGGAGTTTCTTGCGGCCCGCGCCGGACTCGTCGCCGGAGAAGGTGTCCGACGCCAGCACCGACACCCCGCCGATGCCGTCGAGACCGGTGCGCGCACCGAACAGGATGATCTTGTTGCCGGTGCCGGAGGCGAACGCCAGGTGTAGATCTTCCTTGCGCAGCACCCCCACGCACAGCGCGTTGACCAGAGGGTTGCCTGCGTAGGAGGCGTCGAACACCGTCTCGCCGCCGATGTTCGGCAGGCCGAGCGAGTTGCCGTAGCCGCCGACGCCGCGGACCACGCCGTCGAGCACCCGGCGGGTGTCGGGGGCGTCGGCAGCACCGAACCGCAGCTGGTCCATGACGGCCACCGGGCGCGCGCCCATGGCCATGATGTCGCGCACGATGCCGCCGACACCGGTGGCCGCGCCCTGGTAGGGCTCGACGTAGGACGGGTGGTTGTGCGACTCGACCTTGAACGTCACCGCCCAGCCGTCGCCGATGTCCACCACGCCGGCGTTCTCGCCGATACCGGCCAGCATCGAGGACCGCATGGCCTCCGTGGTGGTCTCACCGAAGTAGCGCAGGTGCACCTTGGAGGACTTGTACGAGCAGTGTTCGCTCCACATCACCGAGTACATGGCGAGCTCGGCGTCGGTGGGCCTGCGGCCGAGGATGTCCCGGATCCGCTGATATTCGTCGTCTTTGAGGCCGAGTTCGCGATACGGCTGCGGGTGCTCGGGGGTGGTTGACGCGTGGTCGACGGTGTCGACTGCTCCAGAGAGCCCAGATGTCACGCCAAACAGTCTAGTGGCGCAGCTGCGCAGCGCCGCGTCGTCGCGCCTGGGAGCGGGCGAAGGCGTGCGCGACGCCCGCGGCGGACAGGCCGTGGACGACCACACTGCTCAACACCACCAGCACCATGATCAACAGCACCTGCTTCTCGATGCCGCCTTCGAGCACGTTGAACGCCAGCAGACCGAAGACGATCGAGGTGGTCCCCCGGGGTCCCAGCCAGCCGACCAGCAGCCGTTCGCGCCAATCCATCCTCGATCCGAGCAGCGCGAACATCACCGGGATGAGCCGCACGATGGTCACGGCGACGACCGTGTAACCGACGATGCCCCACGTGACACCGCCCGACATCAGCGCGATCACACCGATCCCGGCCACCACGAACCACATGAACGCTGTCAGCAGCACGGCCACGTCGTCGATGAGTTCCAGTTCCCGGTGCTTGTCCTCAGCCAAATCCCCGGGTCGCTCCGCTCTCCCCCTAGCCTTCGGCGGGGCGGTACCCCCAGCCCGCCGGACCTTCCGCACATAGTTCAGCGCCATCCCGCACAGGAACGCCGACACGAACCCGTTGCCGCCCAGGCCCACACTCAGCGAGTAGGACAGCAGCGGCGCGGCGACGTAGATGATCCGCTTGGACTGCTCGGTCATCAGGTTGCGCCCGTCGGCGGCGTTGGCCAGCCTGCCGAGTAGCCACCCGACGGCCGGGCCGACGAGCAGGGCGATGCCGATCTCGGGAAGCGCCTCGGCGAGCGCGTCCATCGGCGGCTCTTCGTCGTCGGGACCCGACGCCAGTGCCAGCGCGAAGACCAACACCGGCGCGATGATTCCGTCTTTGTAGCCTGCCTCGACGTTGAGCAGGTCGCGCACCCGCTCGGGAATGCGCGCGTCGCGCAGGATCCGGGACGCGGGCGCGAAATCGGTCGGCACCACGATGCAGGCCAGCACGAGCAGCACCGGCCAGGTGACCCCGGGCAGCAGCAACCAGCCCAGGACGAAGGCCAGCCCGATGCTGAGCGGCAGCGCGACACCCAGCAACCGCAACGCCGAGCGCGGGTCGCGGCCCAACAGCCCGCCGCGCACGTCGGTGGCGTCGACGAACACCAGCACCGCCAGGATCAGTTCCGCAAGGTGTTGGGCGACCTGAGAGTTCAAGGTGTCGGCCACCGCGTGGTAGGTGCCGTACTCGATGCCCGCCCCGACGACCACCAGCAGGATCGGCGCGGTGATCCGGCCCCGCTGCATCGGGCGGGCCAGCAGCGCCCAGACCGCCAGCACCACCGAGAGCGCGATCAGCGACTGCACCACAGCAACGCATCTTTCCGCAGACACCCGGCGTGCGCGCGCCGGGGTGACCCGGCATGACCTCGCGGGTAATTGAGCGCCCGCAGCGGCAGCGACAGGCTGGCGGTGACGCGCTCGACACCGAGCGCCCGACGCAGGAGGCCGACCATGACCGATATCCAGACCACGCACACGTTCAGCGCGCAGATGTGGGCCGCCTTCTGGGCCGCGCCCGAGTTGTCAGCAGGCCAGGACATCCTGGCCGACGACATCGTCGGATACTGGCCCGGACACCCCGAACCGGTTCGGGGCCTCGACGGCTACACCCAGAAGATCGCCGATCTCCTGACGGCCTACCCCGACCTGCGGCTCGAATTGATCGACAGCGCAACGGTTCCCGGCGACTCGGCAAACGAGGAGCTGGTGTTCCTGCATTACGTCGGAACGGCGACAGGTCCAGGCGGGCCGTTCCGCATCCGTGGCATCGACCGGGTGCGCACCCGCGACGGCATCGTGGTGGAGAACGTCATCCGCTACGACCCGGCCGAGTTCCCCGGCTGAGCGCAGCTACCGCGGTGCCAGAAATGCTTGCAGCGCAGCGGCATACGCGATGATGTCGGCCGCACCCATCAGTTCGCGGGCTGAGTGCATGGCCAGCTGGGCCGCCCCGACGTCCACGGTGGGGATGCCGGTGCGCGCCGACGTCATGGGCCCGATCGTCGAGCCGCACGGCAGGTCGGCGCGGTGCTCGTAGCGCTGCAGCGGCACACCCGCCTGCCGGCAGGCCAGTTCGAACGCGGCCGCGGTCCGGCCGTCGGTGGCGTAGCGCAGGTTCGGTTGCACCTTGAGCACCGGGCCGCCGTCGACGGCGATCAGGTGACCGGGTTCGTGCCGGTCGGGGTAGTTGGGATGGGTCGCGTGCGCCATGTCACCGGAGGCCACCATGGACGCGGTGAGCGTGCGCAGGAAATCCTCGCGGTCACCACCGGCGGCCAGCACGATGCGTTCCAGCGTGGTCGGCAGCAAATCGGACTGGGCGCCGTGATCCGAGGTCGAGCCGACCTCCTCGTGGTCGAACAGTGCCAGCACCGGCAGGTAACCGTGCGGCTCGGCGGCCAGGAACGCCTCCAGCCCGGCGTAGCAGGTGCCCTGATTGTCCAGCCTGGGTGCGCTGACGAACTCGCCATCCGCACCAATGAGCGCCGACGGGGTCAGGTCGTGGGTCATCAGGTCGGCCGACAACAGGTCTGCCGGGTTCACCCCGGCGTGCTCGGCGACGTAGGACAGGAACGACCGTGGCGTGTCACCCAGCCCCCAGACCGCGTTCACGTGGCGTTGCGGATCGAGCTTGACCGCCGCGCGGTCTTCGGCGAGGTGGATGGCCAGCTGCGGCACCCGCAGGATCGGGGCGTCGATGCGCACCAGCCGGTGCGACACCCCACCGTCGGCGCCGCGGTCCCGTATCGAGAGCCGCCCGCTGATCCCGAGGTCGCGGTCCAGCCACGAGTTGAGCCACGCCCCGCCGTACGGTTCGAGCGCGACCACCTGCCAGCCGGCCACCACCCGGTCCGGATGCTGTTTGACGCGCAGGTTCGGGCTGTCGGTGTGGCCGCCGACGATGCGGAAGGGCCGATTGTCGCCTTCGCTGTTCCAGGCCACCAGCGAGCCGGCCCGCACCGTGAAGAACCGGCCGCCCCGGTCGGGCCACCGATCGGTTTCGGCCAGTTCGGTGTAGCCCGCGTCGCGTAGCCGCTGCGCCGCCGTCTGGCAGACGTGGACCGGCGACGGCGACGCGTCGATGAATTCGCACAATCCCCGCGCGCTGGCAGCTGTGGACATGATCACCATCATCGCCGACGTCATTTTCGTTAGGGTCAGACGGTGCCCACCCCGCTACCGCAACCGGTACTGGCTCCCCTGACACCTGCCGCCATCTTCCTGGTGGCCACGATCGACGACGGCGGCGAGGCCGCGGTGCACGACGCGCTGCCCGACCTCGCCGGGCTCGTCCGGGCGATCGGCTTTCGCGATCCGTCCAAGCACCTCTCGATGGTGACGTCGATCGGATCGCAGGCGTGGGATCGCCTGTTCACCGGGCCGCGTCCGAAGGATCTGCACCCGTTCGTCGAGCTGCACGGCGCCCGCCACCACGCCCCGTCCACTCCGGGTGACCTGTTGTTCCACATCCGCGCCGAGGTGCTCGACGTCTGCTTCGAGCTGGCCGGCCGGGTCGCCAAGGCGATGGCGGGGGCGATCACGATCGTCGACGAGGTGCACGGCTTCAAGTTCTTCGACAACCGCGATCTGCTCGGCTTCGTCGACGGCACCGAGAATCCGGACGGTCCGGTTGCGGTGAGCGCCAGCCAAATCGGGGACGAGGACCCGGATTTCGCCGGCGGCTGTTACGTGCACGTGCAGAAGTACCTGCACGACATGGCGTCGTGGGAATCGCTGTCGGTGACCGAACAGGAACGCGTCATCGGACGTTCCAAACTCGAGGACATCGAGATGGACGACGACGTGAAGCCGGCCAACTCCCACATCGCGCTCAACGTCATCGAGGACGCCGATGGCAACGAGCTCAAGATCCTGCGGCACAACATGCCGTTCGGGGAGATCGGCAAAGCCGAGTTCGGCACGTACTACATCGGCTATTCGCGCTCCCCGGCCGTCACCGAGAAGATGTTGGAGAACATGTTCATCGGCGACCCGCCCGGGAACACCGACCGGATCCTGGATTTCTCCACCCCCGTCACCGGCACCCTGTTCTTCACCCCCCTCACCGATTTCCTCAACGATCCGCCGCCGATGCCGGGCTTCGGCGACGTCGACACAGCTCCCCCGGCACCCGCCCCCACCTCCGACGGCTCATTGGCGATCGGCAGCCTGAAAGGACAGTCCTGATGAACAACCTCTACCGCGAGCTCGCTCCGATCACCGAATCGGCTTGGAGCGAAATCGAATTGGAGGCCAGCCGGACGTTCAAGCGGCATATCGCCGGTCGTCGGGTCGTCGACGTCAGTGAGCCGGGCGGTCCGGTGACGGCCGCGGTGAGCACCGGTCATCTGCGCGACGTGGCAGCGCCGGCCGACGGCGTGCTGGCGCACCTTCGGGAATCCAAGCCGTTGGTTCGGCTGCGGGTGCCGTTCACGGTGTCGCGCACCGCAATCGACGACGTGGAGCGCGGCGCGCAGGACTCGGACTGGGATCCGGTCAAGGCCGCGGCCAAGAAGCTGGCGTTCATCGAGGACCGTGCGATCTTCGAGGGGTACGCCGACGCGTCGATCGACGGCATCCGGACGTGCAGCTCCAACCCGGCGCTGGCCCTGCCGGAGGACGCCCGCGAGTACCCCGACGTCTTCGCCCAGGCCCTGTCTGAGCTGCGGCTGGCCGGTGTGGACGGTCCGTACTCGGTGCTGCTGTCCGCCGACGCCTACACCAAGGTCAGCGAGACCACCGAGCACGGCTATCCGATCCGCGAGCACCTCAACCGGCTGGTGGATGGCGAGATCATCTGGGCGCCCGCGATCGACGGCGCGTTCCTGCTGAGCACCCGCGGCGGCGATTTCGACCTGCAGCTGGGCACCGATGTGGCGATCGGCTACCTGAGCCATGACGCGGAGACGGTCCAGTTGTACCTGGAGGAGACGCTGACGTTCCTGTGCTACACCGCTGAGGCGTCGGTCGCGCTGACCGCCTAGCTGGCCGCCAGCACCGCGTCCAGCGCGGAGTAGAAGATGCCGAGCCCGTCGTCGGACGGGCCGGTCAGCGCTTCGGTGGCGTGTTCGGGGTGCGGCATAAGCCCGACGACCCGGCCGTTGGCGGAGCTGATCCCGGCGATGTCGCGCATCGAGCCGTTGAGGTTCTCGGCGTAGCGGAACACCACCCGGCCTTCGCCTTCGAGTTCGTCGAGCACAGCCTCGCCGGCCACGTAGCGGCCCTCGCCGGACTTCAGCGGGACCAGCAGTTCGGCGCCGGATTCGTACCGCGACGTCCATGCACTGGTGATCGAATCCACCCGCAGCCAGACGTCGCGGCAGATGAAGTGCAGCCCGGCGTTGCGGGTCAGCGCGCCGGGCAGCAGTCCGGCTTCGCAGAGCACCTGGAAGCCGTTGCAGATGCCGAGCACCGGCAGACCGGCCTTGGCGGCGGTGATCACCTCGCCCATCACCGGCGCGAACTTCGCGATCGCACCGCAGCGCAGGTAGTCGCCGTAGGAGAAGCCGCCCGGCACCACCACGGCGTCGACGCCCTTGAGGTCGGCGTCGCCGTGCCAGAGGCTTACCGCCTCGGCGCCGGCGAGCCGCACGGCGCGGGCGGCGTCGACGTCGTCGAGCGTGCCGGGGAAGGTGATGACCCCGATCCGGGCGCTCACCCTTGTTCCCGGGTGACCGACCAGTCCTCGATCACGGTGTTCGCCAGCAGCGATTCGGCGATCTCCGCGAGCGCCGAGTCGCTGATCGAATCGTCGACCTCGAGCTCGAATCGCTTGCCCTGGCGGACATCCGAGATGCCGGTGTGTCCCAGCCGGCCCAGTGCGCCGACGATCGCCTGACCTTGCGGGTCGAGGATCTCGGCTTTGGGCATCACGTTGACCACTACTCGGGCCACAGGCGCTCCTGCTGACGTCGGCGAATGTTGCGGTGTAACTCTACCGGCGGCTCATCAGCAGGACCCGATGTAGGCGGTGCACAGCGGCGCGCCGAGGGCGTCGAGCAGGTTGTCGTCGCTGGCCATCGGCCATGGGGTCTGCGGCGGTGCGGTTGACCACATCGCCAGCTCGGTCACCGTGCTGTTCGCCGGATTGGCCACCACGTACTGGCGCAGGATCACCGGACCGCTGATCACCGCGGCCATCCGGTCGGGCTCGTTGACGGTCAGCGACGGCGACGCTGTCGGGTTGGTGCGCTGGCAGGACCGCAGCGCGGCGACCGCGGCGTGGAAGACGTCCTGCGCCAGTTGGCCGCCGCGCCAGGTCTCTCCTCGCCAGTGCATCACCTGTGCCTGCAGCTGCCATTGGCCGTCCGGGTTGACGACGGAGGCGCGTTCGGCGACGGCGTAGGCGCGTGGGTCCTGGGCCACCGGCGGTGTTCGGCACAGCTCCTCGAACCGGAACCGGGGTGCGACGGCGGTGACCGCCACCCCGGCCAGCCGGGGCCAGGTGTAGCGGGCGTTGAGCGGTATCGCCCAGGGGGCTATCCATGCCGCGTCCGGAATGCGGTCGCAGTTGGGCGGGCAGGTGTCGGGATCGGCGGCAGCGTGCGGCGGGATGGCGAGCCCGCAGGCCACCAGCATCACCGCGATGACCAACCGCATGTATTCGACGCCTTCCAGTGCGCGCACAATCGTAAGCATGGAGCTGACGCATTTCGGGCATTCATGTCTTCTCGCCGAGTTCGACGGCGCCACCTTGCTGTTCGATCCGGGTAATTTCTCGCACGGCTTCGAGGGCGTGACCGGTCTGTCGGCGATCCTCATCACCCACCAGCATCCCGACCATGCCGACCGCGAACGGCTGCCTGCGCTGGTGGAAGCCAACCCGAACGCGGTGCTCTACGCCGATCCGGCGACCGCGGCCGAGCTCGGCGAACCCTGGCGCGCCGTGCAGGTCGGCGACGAGCTGAACGTGGCCGGGCTGACCATCCGCGGGGTGGGCGGGCGCCACGCCGTCATCCATCCGGAGATTCCGGTCATCGACAACATCTCGTATCTGGTCGGCGACGCCGAGCACCCGGCCCGGCTCATGCACCCCGGTGACGCGCTGTTCGTCCCCGGCGAGCCGGTGGATGTGCTGGCCACCCCGGCGGCCGCCCCGTGGATGAAGATCTCCGAGGCGGTGGACTATCTGCGGGCGGTCGCGCCGGAGCACGCGGTCCCGATCCATCAGGGGGTGGTGGCTCCGGAGGCGCGCGGCATCTACTACGGTCGGCTCACCGAGATGACCGACACGGATTTCCGGGTGCTGCCGGAAGAGAATTCGTTCCGATTCTGAGCGCACAAGGCGGACAGGCGAATTGACCAACTGATGTTCGACAGCTGGCGGGTGCGTCGACGCGGACAGCACTGTCAGGCGACCGTCGTGCACGCGCAGCAGGCCGCCAAGATCGCGACCAACGACTACCGCAAGTACCAATTCGTCGTCGACGTTCATCCGCCGGGCGCCGCACCGGTCCGCATCGAGATCACCGAGACGTTCACCGTCGGCGGATTGAAACCCGCGGTGGGCGACATCGTGGGGGTGCGATGGGACGCCACCTCGAACCGAGCCGTCTTCGACCTGGACGGTGACCCCCGCTACGACATCAAGGCGCTCCGCGCACAGCAGGACGCGCGGCGCAAAAACCTACTCGACCAGCCGCCGGATTAGAGACCCAGGGAGAAACTCATGAGCACAGCTGACCTGACCAGGCTGTTCGGACTGTCCGGCAAGACCGCGCTGGTCACCGGGGGCAGCAGCGGTATCGGGGTGATGATCTCCCGCGGCCTGCTGCAAGCCGGCGCCGAGGTGATCATCAGTTCGCGCAAGGCCGACAAGTGCGAGCAGGTGGTCGCCGAGCTGTCGCAGTTCGGCACCATCCGCGCCATCCCGGCCGACCTGTCCCGTCAGGACGAATGCAAGCGCCTGGCCGCCGAGGTCCTGGCCGGCACGGACAAGCTGGACATCCTGGTCAACAACGCCGGGGCGACGTGGGGCGAGCCGCTGGAATCGTTTCCGACCTCGGCTTGGGACAAGGTGCTCGACCTCAATGTGAAGTCGCCGTTCTGGCTGGTGCAGGAACTGGTCGGCGCGTTGCGCAATGCCGCGACTGCCGACGATCCCGCACGGGTGATCAACATCGGCAGCATCGACGGGATCCAGGTGCCGGTGATGAACACCTACTCGTACTCGGCCAGCAAGGCAGCCGTGCACCAGTTGACTCGCGTGCTGGCCAAAGAACTTGGCCCTCAGCACATCACGGTGAACGCGGTGGCACCGGGGCCGTTCCAGTCGAAGATGATGGCCGCCACGCTCGACGCGTTCGGGGACGCGATCGCGGCCTCGTCGCCGCTGGGGCGGATCGGCCGCGACGATGACATGGCCGGTATCGCGGTGTTCCTGGCCAGCCGGGCCGGGTCTTACATGAACGGGGCGATCATCCCGGTCGACGGCGGTATGGCTACCACGGCGAGCGGGTCCAGCTCACGCAGCTAATCAGGCTGCGGAAGCCGCGGGGGCGTCGGTTTCCCACCGGTACACCGTCGGCGTGCAGCCGTGCAGCAAGGCCAGATCGATCGCGTCGAGCATGGCCTGACGGGGCCCGACCTTGCGCAATTGCTTTGCGGTGACGGCCAATCGGACGATCCCGCCACGTCGCGCGGTGCGCTCCGCCGATAGCACCAGCGTCCGGCACCACCACGGCTCGGTGACGAACCCTTCGCCGATTCCGACCACCCGGGAGCGCGTTGTCGTACCGGTGACCAGGTCGGTGATGCCGTGCAAATCGACGAGCAGACGGAAGCCGTTGCGCGGCAAGGCCAGTGCCGTCCCGGCGGAGACCGTCCAGCCCGGCGCGGCGAACAGCCGACTCCGCAGACCGACGTGTTCGAGGACCCGATCGGCGCCCATGAGCCGCAGGTTCGCCTCGTGCGCGGGCAGCGCACCGAACTCGCCGCGGCGCTTCTTGGTGGCGGCGGCGTCGAATCCGTGCAGCACCACCACATCACCCCCGGATCGCCGGTCCGTCAGCCAGCCGATGGTGCGGGAGTCGGATTCCAGCCGGTACCCGTCCTTGAGCCGAGGGGCGACGAGCAGCGACAGCGGAACCGCGCGACTGTCGAGCGCGGCACAGAACTCGTCGACGTCGCCGCGCGTCCGATCGCTGATCCCGGACACCGACACGATGAGTTGTCCAGCCACCCTCGCAGTCTGGCAATTCCAGGTGTCCAGATGGTGTCTGTCACCTTGAGGTCAGGCGACCATTGGGGTCAGCCGGGAAGGACCGCCTCGATCGCGGCGATCACTTCGGGGGCGTCGGGCTCGGTCTGCGGCCGGAACCGGTTGACCACCGTTCCGCCCGGCGCGATCACGAACTTCTCGAAGTTCCACGCGATGTCGCCGGCCTTGCCGTCACCGTCGGCGACGGCGGTGAGCTCGGCGTACAGCGGGTGCCGGTCGTCGCCGTTGACGTCGGTCTTGGCCAACAGCGGGAACGTCACCCCGTAGGTGGTGGAGCAGAACGTCTGGATCTCCTCCGCGGTCCCCGGCTCCTGCCCCATGAACTGGTTGCAGGGCACCCCGATCACGGTCAGACCGCGATCACCGTAATCGCGGGCCAGCTTCTCCAGCGCCCCGTACTGCGGAGTGAGGCCACATTTGGACGCGACGTTGACCAGCAGGATCGCCCGGTCGGCGTAGTCGGCCAGCGAGGTGGCTTCGCCGTCGAGGGTGGTGAGCGGGATGTCGGTCAGACTCATGCCGGTGAGGTTACCTCGTGCTGTTCGGCGCCTGCGGTGGCCAGCAGCCAGGAGTACTGGAACGCCGCTTCCTTCCACCGCTCGTAGCGGCCGCTGATGCCACCGTGACCCGCGGCCATCTGCGTCTTCAGCAGCACCGGATGCTCGTCGGTCTTGGTGTGCCGAAGCGCGGCAACCCACTTCGCGGGTTCGACGTAGAGAACGCGGGTGTCGTTGAGCGATGTCATCGCCAGGATCGCCGGGTATTCCTTGGCTTCGACGTTCTCGTACGGCGAATAGGACTTCATGTAGAAGTAGACGTCCTTATTCTCCAACGGGTTTCCCCACTCGTCCCACTCGGTCACCGTCAGCGGCAGCGACGGGTCGAGGATCGAGGTGAGCGGGTCCACGAACGGCACCTGCGCGAGGATGCCGGCGAACAGGTGCGGCGCCAGGTTCGCCACCGCGCCCATCAGCAGACCGCCCGCGCTTCCGCCGAGCGCCACCAGATTCTGCGGCCTGGTCAACCCGGTGTCGACCAGATGCTGTGCGACCGCGATGAAGTCGGTGAATGTGTTGCGCTTCTGCAGCAGCTTGCCGTCCTCGTACCAGAGCCGGCCCATCTCGCCGCCACCGCGAATGTGGGCGACCGCGAAAACCATTCCCCGGTCGAGTAGCGACAGGCGCGCCACCGAGAATCGCGGATCTTCCGAAGACTCGTACGCGCCGTATCCGTACAACACTGTGGGAGCGGGGAATTCAATGCCCGCTTTGTGGACGATCGAAATCGGCACCCTGGTGCCGTCCTCGGCGATCGCCCAGTCGCGGCGCTCGACGTAGTCCTCGCTGCGGTAGCCCCCCAGCACCGGTTGCTCACGCAGCAGGGTGCGCTCACCGGTGGCGAGATCGAGGTCGTAGATGCGCAGCGGAGTCACGAACGAGGTGGTGCCCACCCGCAACTTGGCTGTCGACCAGTTGGGGTTGCCGGCCAGGCCCGCCGAGGCCAGCTCGGAGTCGAACGCGATCTCCTCAGGCGTTCCGTAGCCGTCGGCGCCGATGGGCCACAACTGAATCCGCGGCAACGCCTCCCGTCGGTAGCTGACCACCAGGTGGTCGGCGAAGGCGTCGACCCCGTCCAGCCGAACGTCGTCGCGCGCGGCGATCAGCGTGCGCTGGTCAGCCGGGTCGCTGACCGGTGCCTCCACCAGGGTGAAGTTGACCGCGCCGTCGTTGTGCAGGATCAGGAAGCGGTCCTCGCCCCCGATCACCGCGTGCTCCACCGAATACTCGATACCGTCGCGGCGCGGCAGCACCGAGGTGAACTCCGCGTTCGGGTCATCGGCGTCACCCACCCACACCTGGGAGGTGATCGCCGATCCAGCCGCGATGATCACGTACTTGTTGCTGCGGGTGCGGCCCATTCCGACCCAGAACCGTTCGTCCGGTTCGTGGAACACCTGCTCGTCGGGCTCGCCCGAGCCGAGCCGGTGCCGCCACACGGTGTCGGGCCGCCACGCCTCGTCGACGGTGGTGTAGTACACGGTGGCGTTGTCGGCCGCCCAGGTCACCCCGGACGAGATCCCGGCGATCTCGTCGGCGTACAGCTCACCGGTGCGTAAGTCCTTGAACCGCAGCGTGTATCGCTCGTCACCGACAGTGTCGACCGAATAGGCCAGCAGGTTGCCGTCGAGGCTCACGCTGCTCGCGCCGAGCGAGAAGAACTCGTGCCCGTCGGCTTCGGCGTTCTCGTCGAGCAGCACCTGCTCGCCGGGGACTGCGGTGTCCTCGTCGAACACCGGCGGGTCCCAGTCGTCTGGCCCGGCGACCGGGCAGCGGCAGTGTGCCCCGTACTGCTTGCCTTCGAAGCTGCGACCGTAGTACCACCAGTCACCGCGACGCGTCGGAATCGACATGTCGGTTTCCTTGGTCCGCGCCTTGATCTCGTCGAAGATCTTCTGCCGCAGCGGTTCCAGATGTGCGGTGGCCTCGTCGGCGTAGGCGTTCTCCGCTTCGAGGTGGGCGATGACCTCCGGATCGGCTTTTTCACGCAACCATTCGTAGGGGTCGACGAAGACGTCGTCGTGGAACACGCGCCGGGTGTCGACCCGCTTGGCGACGGGTGGGTTCATGCGCCTGCTCCGATCCAGTCGTTGAACGACAGCCCCGAAATGCGTTCGTATGCCTCAATGTAACGGGCGCGGGTGGCCTCGACGATCTCGTCCGGTAGCGGCGGTGGCGGCGCCGAACCGTAGCGGTCCCAACCTGATTCGGGACCGGTGAGCCAGTTGCGGACGAACTGCTTGTCGAAGCTGGGCTGCACCACACCGGCCTGGTAGGTGTCGGCCGGCCAATACCGCGACGAGTCGGGGGTGAAGACCTCGTCGGCCAGCACCACCCGGTCGTCGGCGTCCACGCCGAACTCGAACTTGGTGTCGGCGATGATGATGCCCTTCGTCAGCGCGTGGTCGGCGGCGTGCCGGTAGACCTGCAGCGTGCGCTCGCGAAGCTGGTTGGCGCGCACCGAGCCGACCAGCTCGACGGCCCGGTCGAACGAGATGTTCTCGTCATGCTCGCCGAGTTCGGCCTTGGTCGCCGGGGTGAACAGCGGCTCGTCGAACCTGCTCGCCTCGACCAGGCCCGGCGGCAGCGCGATTCCGCACACCGTGCCGTCGCGCTGATAGTCCAGCAGGCCAGAGCCGGTCAGGTAGCCGCGGGCGACGCATTCGATCGGCACCATCTCCAGCTTGCGCACCACGAGAGCGCGACCGAGCACGTCGGCGGGGATCCGCGGGTCGTCGGGCGGGCCGGCCAGATGGTTGGGCACCTGGATCTGCTCCGAGATGAAATCGAAGAAGAACACGCTCATCGCGGTGAGGATGCGGCCCTTGTCGGGAATCAGGCTGTCCAGGATGAAGTCGTAGGCCGAGATCCGGTCGCTGGCGACGAACAACAGGTGTTCGTCGTCGATCCGGTAGATCTCGCGGACTTTTCCGCTGGCCAGATGTTGATAGTCGCTCAGGGCGGGGCGGGACACCGCGTCAGCCTAACGGCCGCTGACTTGGCGCGACTGTGCTGGGATCGAGCCATGAGATCGCGGTTCCTGCCCTACGCCACCACCCCCGGCCGGTTGCTGGTGCAGTTGGTCAGCGACCTGCTGGTCGCATCATGGATCACCGTGTGGGTGGTGGTCGGGCTGGCGGTGCACACCGCTGTCACGACGATCGCCGACGTCGGCCGCCAGGTCAAAGACGGTGCCACCGGCATCTCGGACAACCTGCATTCCGCCGGTGACAGTGCGCACAAGATCCCGTTGGTCGGCGACACCGTCGCCAAGCCGCTACGGGCCGCCAGTGAGGCCGCCCTCGATGTCGCGGGCGCGGGCCACAGCCTGGACACCACGGCCAGTTGGCTGGCGGTGGTGCTGGCGTTCGCGGTGGCGGCTCCCCCGGTCCTCGCCGTCGGTATGCCGTGGTTGTTTCTGCGGATCCGGTTCTTCCGCCGCAAGTGGACGGTCATCGCACTGGCCCGCACCCCCGCCGGCGAGCAGTTGCTGGCGTTGCGCGCCCTGGCCAACCGGCCGCTGCGCAAGCTCACCGAGGTGAGCTTCGACCCGGTCGGCGCCTGGCGGCGCGAGGACCCGTATGCGATCCGCGGCCTGGCCACCCTCGAACTGCGCTCCGCAGGTGTGGCCGCCCCGCGCTATTGGCGGAATCCGGCGCGCTGACCGGGCCTGCACCCCGGTTAGCGCGCCCGAGTTCGCTCAGGAACCGCCGCGGCGCGTACCGCGTCCAAATCTTGTGTGCTCGAGGATTACCTGCGCTGCCAGGACGGAGTGGTCACACTGGCTCAGGCGCGCCGGTCGGGGCTCAGCCAGGACGCGGTGCGACACCGGGTCGGCGCCGGGCTGTGGCGACGTTGCGGCCCCGGGGTGTACTTCGTGGACGACCGTCCGTTCACGGCCGCGGCACGCATTCGTGCCGCGGTGTGGAGTCGCGGGCCCCGCGCTGCCGCAAGCGGTTTGGCGGCCGGCTGGTGGCTGGGACTCTCGGCAGAGCCACCCGACCTCGTCGAGATCACGGTGCCGCGCAACAGCCACGGCCGCGCGGCCCCTGGGACACGCGTGCGGCGGCGGGATCTCGCCGAAGTCGACGTCACCGAGCACCGCGGGCTACGGGTCACCGCCCCGCCGCTGACCGCTCTGGAGGCAGCCGTCCGCCGCGGTGGCAGCCCGGCCATCATGGACACCGCTCTGCAGCGTCGCGTCGAACTCGCTGCGCTGAGGCGCGCACACGCCCGCAACCGTGGCCGGCACGGAGCCACCGCAAGCGGGCGGCTGCTCGACGCCGCCGGCGGCGGTGCGCGCTCCGAGGCCGAGCGACTGATCATCCGCCTCCTCAAGCGGACGGGCATCACCGGCTGGCGGGCGAACTACCCGGTTGACGGGTATGTCATCGATATCGCTTTCCCGGCTCAGCGGGTTGCCATCGAGATCGACGGTTGGGCTTTCCACAGCGATCAGGCCGCCTTTCAAAACGACCGGGTTCGACAGAATCGGCTCGCCCTGCAGGGCTGGCAGGTGCTGCGCTTCACCTGGCTGGACCTCACCCAGCAGCCAGACCGCGTCGTCGCGGAGATCCGCCGCGCGACTTCGGCGCGATAACCGGACCTGTACCCCCGTAACCGCGCCAAACCTTGACACCGCGCCTCGAGGGCCGCAGAGTAATTAATCAAATGATTGATTAATCTGCTCAGGGAGGCTCATCAATGACGTCTACAGCCCTGCCCGGCGAATGGGTCGACCACGCACCGGGACTCGACGAACTGGCGGGCAGCTTCGCGTCCCGGGTCTCCACGGATCGCTACCGATCGCGGGAGTACGCCGAACGCGAGCGTGCCGCGATCTGGATGAAGACGTGGCAGATCGCCGGCCGGGTGGACGACCTTCCCAAAGTCGGCGACTGGCTGGAGTACACGATCTACGACCAGTCCTTCCTGATCGTGCGGGGCAAGGACGAACACCTGCGCGGTTTCGTCAACGCCTGCCGGCACCGCGGCAATGCCATCTGCCAGGGTCGCACCGGCAACGCCAAGCGCGGCTTCCTGTGCCAATACCACCTGTGGTCCTACGACCTCGACGGCCGGCTCAAGGGACTGCTGCGGGAACAGAACGCCGGCGGCATCGACAAGAGCGACAACTCGCTGATCACAGTTCCGGTGGACACCTTCGGCGGCTTCATCTTCATCAACCCCGATCCCGGCGCCCAGCCGCTGGCGGAGTGGATCGGTGCGGAGGCGATGGCGACGCTACAGCCGTATCACCTCGAACTGATGTCGACGGTGATGAACGTCCGAGAAGCACTGGACTGCAACTGGAAGGTCGTGATGGACGCCTTCAACGAGGGTTATCACGTCAATGGAGTCCACCCACAATTGTTGGCGGTGCTCAATATTCAGCCCGAGACCACGCGCTACAAGTTCTTCGAGAACCACACCATCGCGATGGCCCCCTTCGACGTCGTGGGGGCCACCCCCGAAAAACAGGTCGAAGGCACGCTGTCACTGCCCGAGACCTTCCCGGGGACGGTCGCGGTGATCCCTCGATTCCAAGAACTCGTCGAGGAATACACCGCGGACGACGGCTCCATCGACTTCCCCGACGGGGTCACGGCGCGCACGCTGCTGCAGAAGGCCACCCGTGCGCACCTCACCGAGATGGGCTTGGACGTCAGCGGCCTGACCGACGCCCAGATGAGCGACAACCACGGCTGGTTCCTCTTCCCCAACTTCATGATGACCATCAGGGCCGGCGAGTGCCACGTGATCCTGGCGAGGCCGCACCCCGACGGGGACCCCAACCGGTGCATCTGGCATGTCGCGAGCTACATGTATCTGCCCAAGGAGATGGCCGACCAGTTCTCGGTGGACCTGACCGAGGTCGACGAACCAGGCAGTTACAAGTATTTCGAAGCGCTGCAACAGGATTACGAGCAGATGCAGCGTCAGCAGGCGGGGCTGCGCAACGAGAGACTCGATCACCTGATGTTGGTGAACGAAGAGGTCGTGGTCGCAAAGTTTCACGACACCATGGATCGATGGATGGCAGGAAAGGCAGCACAGTGAACCTCGAAGACCGAATCTCGCTGCACAATCGGATGGCCCGGGCCTACGGCGACGCCTACCTGCGCCAGGGTGTGCAGGACGGCGAACAGTTCGTCGAAGTCTGGAAGTTCCACCCGGACTGCATGTATGCCTCGCCGTACTTCACCGGCGACGAGGCGTTCAAACTCAGCGAGTTCCCGGAGGAATCCGCGCGCGCCTCGACCATGGAGGCCAAGGTCTATTCCCTGCGCTTCCCGGACTGGAAGCCCGTCGACTTCAAGCACTGGCCTGCCGACAACGGATTCGTGATGAAGACCCGCTGGCAGGGCACCAACAAAGACACCGGCGCCGTAATGGGTTTCTACTCTTACAGTTTCATCGACACCGACGACAACGGTGAAGTGGTGCGCTGGGAGACCCACGTCAACAGTGAGTACAGCGACTTCCTGGATGTCGCGATCGGTGTGCACGGACCGTTCCACGGAACCCACGAATACACCGATGCCTTGGATCGCCGGCTGGCCGAGGAGGGATTGACCGTCTGATGACGCTGTCGCAGACCGTGCTGGACTACAGCGCCCTGATGAAGCGTTTGGTCGACGAGGCCAAGCAGCCGGGCTTCAGCGCCGAGAGCTGGGCGCCGCTGGCTGAACTCATCGACACGCAGAACTTCGTCCGGGTGGGCAATTTCAAAGAGGTGATGAACTGGGGCGAGTACGTCGCGTTCCTGACCAACTGGGCGACATCGTCGGAGTGGGAGTCGGACTTCAAGCGGGTCACCGAGGCCGGCAACGTGGTGTTCCTCGAGCTCGAAGAGCGCAGCAGAATCGGCGATTTCAGTAACTCGGTCAACTCGGTGTCGGTCTACGAGTTCGACCAGAGCGCAAAGATCACCCGCATCGACGTATATCTCCAAATGGCACTGCCCGATCCCGATATGCTCGCCAGCTACGAAGGTGTCGAGATCTGACGGATAGGGAACCGATGAAGGCTTCGGTGGATCCGGACCGCTGCGCCGGCCACGGTGACTGCGTGTCGACGTGCCCGGACGTGTTCGCCTGGACCGCCGACGGCTACGCCGAAGTGGTGGTCGACGAGATACCGGCCCAGTACCAGGATCTCGTCGCCAAGGCCGTGCAGGACTGCCCCGAACACGCCATCAGCGCACAGGGCTAGTGGCCGCATTCGACTACGTCGTCATCGGCGCAGGGTCGGCAGGCTGTGCGGTGGCCGCGCGCCTGGCCGAAGGGAACGCACGCGTTGTGCTGCTGGAGGCCGGCGGTTCGGACCGGCGCCTGACGGTGCGGGCTCCGCTGGCCTTCGCCGCGCAGATGGGCGGGCCGACCGACTGGGACTACCGCACCGCACCGGAGCCCGCGTGCGACGGCCGGGTCATCCCTCAGCCCCGGGGCCGGGTGCTCGGCGGGACCAGCTCGATGAACGCGATGGTGTGGATCCGCGGCACCAGACTCGACTACGACGGCTGGGACATGCCCGGCTGGGAGTGGTCCGATGTGGAGCCGGTGTTCCGCCGTATCGAGTCGCACTATCTGGGCGGCCCGTCGCACGGGACCGCAGGCCCGGTCCGAATCACCCGGCTGGCGGAGCCCGACGTGACCTCCATTCGATGGGTGGACGCCGCCCGCGCCGCCGGCGTCAGCGACAACGAGGACATCGGCGGACCTGATCTCGACGGTTCGTCCATTGCGCCGGTGACGGTCTGGAAGGGGCAGCGCTGGAACACCGCTCGGGCGTATCTGCCCGCGGCGCGGCGTCGTCCGAATTTCAGCGTGGTGACGGGCGCGCTGGTGCACCGGGTGGTGATCCGCGACGGCCGCGCGGTGGCCGTGGAGTACGAACGCAAGGGCCAGCGGCATATGGTCTCCGCCGACCGCGAGATCGTTCTGTCGGCCGGGGCGTATGGAACGCCCCAGCTGCTGCAGCTCTCCGGCATCGGCGCGGCCGACCGCCTCAGCGCGGCAGGAATACCGCCTGTCGTCGAAAGCCCTCGGGTGGGAACCAACCTCACCGATCATCCGGCCGCCGCGATGAGCTGGGACGTCCAGCCCGGCTTCGTCGGCCTGTCGGACGCACAGAAGCCACAGTGGTTGCTGCGGTGGTTGTTTCGCCGCACCGGGAAGTTCACCAGCAATGCGATGGAGGCGATCGCGCAGGTCCGGTCCACGCCGGACCTGCCTGCCCCGGATTTTCAGCTGATCCACTCCCCCAGCTACGTCAACCTGATCGCGATGGAGCAAGAGCTTCGTCGTGCCTCGTCGGTGCTGCAGTCCTACTGGACACCGAGAAGCCGGGGCACAGTGCTGGTGCAGTCCGCGGATCCACATGTGCCGCCGGAGATTCGGCTCAACACCTTGGGCCACCCGGACGACGTGCAGGCGTTCATCCGCATCGTGCGACGCACCCGGGAGATCGTCGCCACCGAGCCGTTCGCCTCGGTGGTCACCGCCGAACTGCACCCCGGCCCGGACACCGCCACCGACGCCCAGATCGAGGCGTGGCTGCGTAGTTCGGTCGCCACCACCGGACACCCCGCCTGCTCGGCGGCGATGGGCACCGACGACGGCAGCGTATTGGACGAGACCCTGAAAGTGCGCGGCGTGACCGGCCTGCGGGTGGCCGACGCGTCGGTGTTCCCTCGTATCCCCCGGGCCAACACCAACGCACCGGCGATCATGGTCGGTGAGCGGTGCGCCGACTTCATCAAGGCCGGCGTGTGAGCATCTTCGATGCGCATTTCCACATCATCGATCCCCGGTTTCCGTTGGTGCCCAACAACGGCTACCTGCCTGCGGCGTTCACCGTCGCCGACTACCGCGAGCGTGTCGTCCCGCTCGACGTCAGCGGTGGTGCCGTGGTCAGTGGATCCTTCCAGGCCTTCGACCAGAGCTACCTGAAAGATGCTCTGGCACAACTTGGTCCGGGATTCGTCGGTGTCACCCAGATTCCCGGTGATAGCACCGACGACGAGATCATCGCACTGGACCGCGCCGGCGTGCGGGCCGTCCGGTTCAACCTGTACCGCGGCGGATCGGCGACACTCGGCGACGTCGACACTCTCGCCCGCCGCGTGCACGAGGTCGCCGGCTGGCATAGCGAGTTCTACCTCGATGCCGCCGATTTCACCGAACTGGCATCCATCCTGGCCGCCCTGCCCCGGATCAGCATCGACCACCTGGCCATGTCGGACGACACCGGCGGAGCGCTGCTGCGGCTGGTGGAATCCGGCGCCGTGGTGAAGGCCACCGGCTTCGGCCGGATCAGCGTCACCGACCCCGACGCCCTGATGCGCGACATCGTGACCGCGAATCCCGCCGCGCTGATCTTCGGCAGCGACCTACCCTCCACCCGGGCGGCAATTCCGTTCCAGGACAGCGATATCGAGCGGATAGCCGATGCCGTCGGCGCCGACCACATCGATGCGGTGCTGGCGACGAACGCGCAGAACTTCTACCGGCCCTGACCGAAGAGCTGGCCACGGAGCAGCTGTTTGAGCGCGGCCACCGTCGCGTGGTACTCCTCGGGCGGCGGTGTGCTGGCGGCGTATTCGTTCAGGCCCCGGAAGATCATGTACACCGCGTTGGCCGCGCTTTCCACGTCGACACCGCGGCCCAGCACCTTCTCGCGGGCGCCCTGGGAGAGGATGTCGCGGATCAGGTTGCGCAGCGCGACGAATCGGGTGTCGCTGTTCTCGGCGAGGTGCAGATGCTGCGGGCTCTCGGCGCGGATGGCCCGGTCGAAGGCGACGGCGAGCGGGTAGTCCTGCATCACCCGAACGCTCTCGTCAAGCACCGCCATCAGCTTGTCGATTGTCGCGGTGTTGTCTTCGGCGGCCTGCTCCAGCCGGGGCACGGCGATGGTCGCGACCTCGTCGAAGGTGGCCTTGACGAGTTCGGCCTTGTTCGGAAAGTAGTGATAGAGACTGCCGCTGGTCATGTTCGCCGCGCGGGCGATCTCTCGGATCGTCGTCCGCGAGTAGCCGACGGCCGCGACGCAGCGCATGGTCGCCTCGAGGATGCGCTGCCTCGTCTCCTCGCTGTTGGCGCCCACCGGCCGGCCGAGGAGCGAGGATGTGGCCGACGCTGCACCTTTGGGTTTCGCCATCGCTTCCAGAAGCTTCTCACAGTCGTGCGCCGATCGGTTAGAGTCCGCGTCGTGGCAGACCTCATCGACACCGTCGCAGTAGTCACCGGCGCAGCCCGCGGCCAGGGCCGCAGCCATGCCGTCGCGCTGGCCGCCGAGGGCGCCGACATCATCGCGATCGACCGCTGCGCCGACATCGACTCGATCCCCTACCCGCTGGCCACCAAGGAAGATCTCGACGAGACCGTCCGCCTCGTGGAGGCACAGGGCCGCCGCATCGTTCCGGTCGTCGCCGACGTGCGCGACCTCGACGCACTGCAGGCCGGGGTACGCGGCGGCGTGGACGCGCTCGGCGAGATCGACATCGTGGTGGCCAACGCCGGGGTGGTGGCGATCGGTCGCAAGGATCCGCTGGACACCGAGGTGTACCGCGACATCGTCGAGACCAACCTCACCGGGGTGTGGCACACCATCGTTGCCACCGTGCCCTCGATCATCCGCAAGGGCCGCGGCGGCTCGATCATCTTGACGAGCTCGGCGCAGGGCCTGGTCGGCAAGGGCGGCGACGGCAGCGCGGCGATGTTCGCCTATGCCGCGGCCAAGCACGGCGTCGTCGGATTGATGCGCTCCGCGGCCAATGCCTATGCCCAACACAACATCCGGGTCAACACAGTGCACCCCAGCGGGGTCGGCACCCCGATGATCCTCAACGACCACACGCTCAAGACGTTCCAGGAGAACCCCAACGGCGCCGCGCTCTCGGCCAATCTGCTGCCGGTCCCGTTCGTCGAAGCCGAGGACGTCACCAATGTGGTGGTCTTCCTGGCCGGCCCCAAGGCTCGCTACATCACCGGCGTCGCGCTACCGGTCGATGCCGGTCACGCGGTGATGTGACCGGAGGTAGCGCAGCCCGCCCGCGGTCAGAATGACCCACGCGGCCAACGCGACCCAGAAGAACACCAGCGAGATGGTGTGCAGTCCGCGCCACCCTGTTTCGGCGGCCATCGCGAACGTCGCCGCCGAGTACATGCCCAGCGGGAACACCATCGCCCACCACACCCCCCGGAACCCCCACGCACCGGGAACAGTGAAGCGCCGGATCCCGAAGTAGGCCAGCACCGGAATCCACAGCGTCGCAAGCGCCCAGGTGACCACGGTGGTCGTCACGACCACCTCCGAGGTCCAGATGCGGTGGATCCGATCACCGGCGAGGGTAGCGATCGCCAGGCCGCCCATCAGGATCCAGCCGTCAGGCTCGAACCCGCCGGGGTCCAGCCGCTCGTGGAAGGCCCGCCAGAGAATCAGCGCCGTCATCGCGGCGTACGCCAGCAGCGCCAGCACCCAGAACACCAGCGCACCGAACAGCCACTGCAGATCCGCGGACAGGATGGCCAGCCCCGAGGTGGCCACACTGGCCAGTTCCCACGCACCATGCGAACGGTCGCGCAACCCGAGCCAGCGGATCCGCCACATCCGCCGTACCACCAGCGGCGTCAGCGTGAGCCAGAACTGCAAGGCCAGACCGGCCAGGATCCACAGCACAGCGCGGTATTCGACCAGGCGCGCGCCGAGCACCGCACACGCCGCGACGTAGGTGAACAGCCGCAGCAGCACGTCCGGGTCGCCGAAGTCCGGTGCCGACCGCCGCCAGATGAGCGCGCACGCCACGACGAGTACCGGCAATGCAATCGCGGCGATCACTGCCAGCGCCAGGCTGATCCAGCGGTGGCCGTGATCGGCGGCAGCTATCGACACGATGCCGGTGGCCATCACCGCCGCGAACACGTCGGGCGGTGGCCGCATGTCAGCCGAGCTCGACGAAGAGATGCCGAATGCCGGTGTGCCGATTACTGCGGGCCCATTCGACCGGCTTGACCACGTGGATCTCGGCGAAGCGGGTCAGGAGTTCCTCGTAGAGCACCCGCAGCTCCAGCCGGGCCAGGTTGGCGCCCAGGCAGTAGTGCACACCCTGGCCGAACCCCAGGTGCGGGTTGCGTTTACGGCCCACGTCGAAGGAGTCGGGGTCCTCGAACACGGCGCCGTCGCGGTTGGCCGAACCCTCCCACACCAGCACCTTGTCACCCGCCCGGATCGAGCACCCTCCGAGCTCGGTGTCCCGGGTTGCGGTGCGCCGCTTGGACGGTGACGGAGAGGTCCACCGGACGATCTCCTCCACCGCGGTCGGCAACAGTTCGAGATCGTCCTTCAGCCGCCGGCGTTGATCAGGGTGCGCAGCCAACGCCAGCAGGCCGCCGGCGACCGCGTTGCGCGTGGTCTCCGCACCCGCGCTGAACAACAGGTTGAAGAACAGGTACAGCTCGATGTCGCTGAGCGACGGCGCATCCGGGTCGTCGACGGTGGCGTTGGCCACCACCGAGAGCATGTCGTCACCGGGCTCGGCGCGCTTCTTCGCGATCAGCTCGGAGCCGTAGGCATAGATCCGCGATCCCGCCTCCTCGATCGACATGGTGCCGATCTCGCCTTTGCGGGAATCCCCGAAGTCGAAGCTCGGTTCGATGGCCCGGAACAGCCAATGCCGTTCGCTCTCCGGCACTCCCAGCAGAATGCAGATCATCTGCATGGGCAACTCGGCGGCCACGTCCACCAGGAAATCGAAGGGCACCCCGGGCTCGACCGCGTCCAGCAGCGCGCGGGTGCGTTGGCGCAGGTCGTCCTCGACCCGGCCGATCATCCGCGGGGTCAGGCCCGAGCTGACCAGGCGCCGGATCCGGGTGTGGCGCGGGTCGTCCATCATGTTGAGCACCTGACCGGCGATCGACAGATCCTGCAGGAGTGTGCCGCCGAACGGCCGGTCTCCGCCGGTCACCGACGAGTAGGTGTCCTGATCTCGCAGCACGGCAAGGGTTTCCGGGTGGGTGGCCACCGACCAGAACCCTTCGCCGTCCGGTGTGTTGTCGGTCGGCGAGTGCCAGTACACCGGCGCGTCGCGGCGATGGATCGCGAACAAGTGGTGCGGGAAACCCTCGGCGAAGTTATCGAGGTCGGTGAAGTCGATGTCGCGCAGCAACATTGGTTTACAGGATCGCGCCGGGGGTGTACTTGGCCGCGTCGGGGTAGTCGCTGACCAGGTGGTCCACTGCGACGATCACCTGGTCAACCTGACTGCCCGCGGCCCCGGTGAACGCCGCCTTGTCGGCCAGCGCGGCGTCCAGCGCCGCCCGGTCCAGTGGCAGCCGCTCGTCGGCGGCCAACCGATCCAGCAGGTCGGGTTCGGCGCCCTTCTCCCGCATCGCGAGCGCGACGGCCACCGCATGTTCCTTGATGACCTCGTGCGCGGTCTCGCGGCCCACACCGGCCCGCACCGCCGCGATCAGCACCTTGGTGGTGGCCAGGAACGGCAGGTAGCGATCCAGTTCCCGCTGGATCACCGCGGGATAGGCGCCGAACTCGTCGAGCACCGTCAGGAACGTCTCGATCTGCCCGTCGATGGCGAAGAACGCGTCCGGCAGCGCCACCCGGCGCACCACCGAGCAGAAGACGTCGCCCTCATTCCATTGCGCGCCAGCGAGTTCCGCGGCCATCGACGCGTAGCCGCGCAGCACCACCTGCAGCCCGTTGACCCGCTCACAGCTGCGGGTGTTCATCTTGTGCGGCATCGCCGACGAGCCGACCTGTCCCGGCGCGAAGCCCTCGGTGACCAACTCGTGCCCGGCCATCAGCCGCACGGTGTGCGCGAACGACGACGGACCGGCACCCAGCTGAACCAGCGCCGAGACCACGTCGTGGTCCAGCGACCGCGGGTAGACCTGCCCGACGCTGGTGAAGACGGCGTTGAAGCCCAGGAATTCGGCGACCCGGCGCTCCAGTTCGGCCAACCGGACGGCGTCGCCGTCGAACAGGTCGAGCATGTCCTGGGCGGTGCCCATCGGGCCCTTGATGCCGCGCAGCGGATAGCGGTCGATCAGCTCACGAATCCGCTCCAGAGCGATCAGGGTCTCCTCGGCGGCCGACGCGAACCGCTTGCCCAGCGTGGTGGCCTGCGCGGCGACGTTGTGGCTGCGGCCGGCCATGACCACGTCGCGGTAGAGCACCGCGCGCTCGGCCAGCCGTGCCACCACCGCCACCCCGTGGGCGTGCACGAGTTCCAGCGAGCGGCGGATCTGCAGCTGCTCGACGTTCTCGGTGAGGTCGCGGCTGGTCATGCCCTTGTGCACGTGCTCATGTCCGGCCAGGGCATTGAATTCCTCGATGCGGGCCTTGACGTCGTGGCGGGTGACCCGTTCGCGCGCGGCGATCGACGCGAGGTCGACCTGATCGAGCACCCGTTCGTAGTCCTCGACCACGCGAGAGGGCACGTCCACGCCGAGTTCGGACTGGGCGCGCAGCACTGCCAGCCACAGCCGGCGTTCGGCGACGATCTTGGCTTCGGGCGACCAGATCGCGACCATGTCCGCGCTGGCGTAGCGGCCGGCCAGCACATTGGGGATTGTCACAAGCCCACAGCTTACGGCCCTGGTACGGCAAGGTAGACGGATGCACTTTGTCGGCCTGGATCTCGCCTGGGGTGAACGCAAGCCGACGGGCGTCGCCGCGCTCGACGACGACGGACGGCTCGTCCATATCGCTAGCGCGCAAGACGATTCGAGCATCCTCGAGGAGGTCGGCCCGTTCGTCGACGGTCCCTGCCTGGTCGCCATCGACGCCCCACTCATCGTCACCAACGAGACGGGCCAGCGCGGCTGCGAAACGGACCTGAACCGCGACTTCGCCAAGTTCGAGGCCGGCGCGCACCCCGCGAACAAAAAGAAGCCGGAATTCGCCGGAACGCCGCGGGGCGCGCGGATCGCCGAAACCCTCGGCCTGGACATGGACCCGCGCTCCCGGGCGTCACGGCGGGCCATCGAGGTCTATCCGCATCCGGCCACGGTGGTGCTGTTCCGGCTGGGCCGCACGCTGAAGTACAAGCAGAAGCAGGGCCGCAGCGTGACCCAACTGCGCACCGAGCTGCTGCGGCTGATGGACGAGATCGAGCGACTCGCCCACGCCACGGTGCCGCTGCGGGTCGGCGATCACCCGGACTGGATCGCCATGCGTGCGACCGTCGAGAACGCCCAGCGCAAAAGCGAATTGCGCCACGCGGAAGATCCGATCGATGCGGTCGTGTGCGCCTACGTCGGGTTGTACGCCACTGCGCGGCCGGGTTCGGTGACCATCTACGGAGACTTCGCCACCGGCTACATCGTGACGCCGACACTGCCGCCGGATCTGACGCCCACGCCGCCGGAACCCATGCCCGGTGTGGTCGGTGACGCCGTCGCCCGGTACGCCGAGCGTCGGCCTGCGTTGGTCGCCACCACCGAGAACTACCTGGCGCTGGTCACGCGTCTGCTCGACGACGCGGGCATCAACTACCTCAGCGTGACGGCCCGCACCAAGAGCGTCGCGTCGTTCGCGGCCAAGGCCGATCGCAGCAGCAACGGCCAGCGGCTCTACACGGATCCGTCCGCGCAGATCACCGACCAGGTCGGCCTGCGGGTGATCACCTACCTGCGCGAGGACGTCACCGCCGTCGGCACCCTGTTGTCCGAGGAATTCGACGTGTTGACCGACCTCGACATGGGGCAGGTGACGGCTCGCGAGGGCCGCTGGGGGTATGCCAGCAGGCACATGCTGATCGCCAATGACGCTGAGACGCAGCCGGCCTCGGTCCAGATACGTACCGTCCTGCAACACGCGTGGGCGGAATTCGAACACGACATCCGGTACAAGGGAACGGTCCCCGAGCAGGACGCCGCGGAACTCGACCGCCGGTTCACCCTGGCCGCGGGCCTACTCGAGTTGGCCGACCGCGAGTTCACCGAGATCCGTGACCGATTGCGCACATCCATGGCCGAAGTGGGCAGCCCGGACGCGGCGGAGGCGGGTATCGCGACGCCGGTGCTGGCCACCTACCTGGGGCACCGTTTTCCCGAAGCGGGCTGGTCGCGGACCGAGCATTACGGCTGGATGGCGGCGCTGCTCGTCGACCTGGGCATCCTCACCCTCGACGCCCTCGAGGAGCTGTTGACCAATATCGACACCGATGCCGTCAACAAGAAGATGGACTACCGCTTCCCGGCGGGTGCGGTGCGACGCTTGGACGACGCACTACTGGCCACGTTCGCCGACCGCTACGTCGGCCTGCCGGGCAACGCGCATCGGGTGGCGCTGCTGCAGAACCGGCTCGTGCGGTTGCAGGGCCCGCCGAGCTGACAAGGGGGGCGACGTAAAGCTCATGCCCGCAGGCCGGTCCACTCGTCCGACGTCCCGGTCAGCCGGCTGACCTGTTCCAGCAGGCGCCGCACCTTGGCCGGATTTTCGTGGCGTTGCCAGCCGAATGTGGTCGGCCGCTGGCGGCGGTCGTGCCAGAAATGCCCGGGCGTGGACTCCGGCCGGGTGGCGACCAGCCAGACCGCGGTGTCGGCGCCGTCGGCCACGTCCCGCAGCAGCGGGCGGGTGAGGACCCGAAACCGCGGCAGGTACTCGGCCACGCCGGGGGTGTCCACCCAGCCGGGATGCATGCTCTCCACCCGGATGTCGGTGCCGGCCAGCCGACGTGCCCACGAGTCGGCCAGCACCACTTGCATCTTCTTGGTCCGCGCGTACGCCCGCACCCCGTTGTAGCCGCGCCGGAACTCCAGATCGTCGACCACCAGCGGTGAGCCGTACATGCCGCCCGAGGACACCCACACCACCGACGCCCCGCCTGCCGCCCGCAGCAGCGGGAGCAGCCGCTCGGTCATCAGATGGGGACCCAGCACATGCGTCGCCAGCTGCACCTCATGGCCCTCACGCGTGAGGACGCGCTCCTTGGGCATCAGGCCGGCGTTGTGGACCAGGCCGTTGAGCGCAGGGACTCGGTTGGCGAAATCGGTTGTCCAGTCCCGCACCGCATCGAGGTCCGAGACGTCGCACACCTCCCCCACCACGTGGGCGCCGGGCACCGATTCCCGGATCGCGGCGCACGATGTCTCCACCTTCTCGGGGTTGCGGCCCAGCAGATGGACGGTCGCACCCAGCGCGGCGAACGAGTGCGCCATCGCCAGGCCGATCCCAGCCGTCGCGCCCGCGATCACCACCCGTTTACCCAGCAGAGCCTGCGGGTCGGCATCGGCGGCCCACCAATGCCTGCGCAGCCCCGAGCCGATTTTGGTGTAGCCCACGATCAGCGCCCGGTCCATCACGCCGTCGAGCAGTTCCGTAGCCGGCCGGGCGAGCCCGGAAAGATCCATGTCTTCGAACGTAATCGCTCAGACCCGCACAGTGCGCTCGTCGATCGGGACCAACACGTCGATCACGTCCATCACGGTGGCCCTGGCCACCTCTCGCGGACCGTCGCCGTCGCTGACCAGAGCCGAGACCACCGAGCCGTCGACGGCGTTGACCAGAGCCGTCACCAGGTCGGTCCGCGCGTTGCGGCCCGAGCGCGCCATGGCCGACACCACGGCGTCGACCCGCTGCCGGGCCAGCCGGTGCTGGATCTCCCGCAGTTCGGGTTGCCGGGCGCAGGCGATGTAGCGCTCGTACCGCGAGATCAATTCTTCGCTGCTGGCCTCCCCGTCGGGATCGCCGACCAGCAGGTCCACCAATACGTCGGCAATCGCCTCGGCGCCGCGCCGCCGACGCGGCAGCGCGTCCACCCGGGCCCGCAATTGGGCGGTTTCCACTGCGCAGATGTACTCGACGGCCTTGAGTACGAGGTCGTCGAGCGAGGAGAAGTAGTAGGTGGTGGACGCCAGCGGCAACCCTGCACGACGCGCCACCGAACGATGGCGCACCGCTTCGAATCCACCTTCGCGAAGCAGCTCGGCGGCAGCGCTGATCAGCGCATACCGTCGCCGCTCACCCTTGGGCGTCATCGCTGCCGTCACGTTCAGCAATGCTGCCAGCAGCATCAACGGGACATCGCTCTTTCACCGAATCATTAACCTGGCACCGAGGTGGCGCTAGGCTCGATCGCCCACGCCCCCGGCGCGATGGCAAGATGGCCCGCATGGCGAACCTGAGCCGTCGCGCGGTTCTGCGACTCGGCGCCGGAGCCGCTGCAGGTGCCGCGGGCGCCTTCGCCGCCGGCCGTGCCCTGGATTCCGCGACTCAGCTCGCGGGACCGGACGTCGCGATGACCGGCGTCGGCGCTCCCCTGGCACCACCCGCCCCGCTGGAGCCGCCCGCAGCGGGCGCCGCCGCCCCCACGATGGTCACCGGCTCCTTCGTCTCCGCCGCGCGCGGCGGGGTCAACACCAACTGGGCCATCGCCCGCCCGCCCGGCCAGACCGCGCCGTTGCGGCCGGTCATCGCGCTGCACGGCAAGGGTCAGGACGCGGCGGGCGTGATGGCGGGCGGCGTCGAACAGGGCCTGGCGCAAGCGGTTGCGGCCGGACTGCCGCCGTTCGCGGTGGTCGCGGTCGACGGTGGAGGCAGCTACTGGCATCAGCGGGCCTCGGGTGAGGACTCCGGGAAGATGGTGCTCGACGAGCTGATCCCGATGCTCAGCAGCCAGGGCCTGGACACCTCTCGGGTGGCGTTCCTGGGCTGGTCGATGGGCGGTTACGGGGCCCTGCTGCTCGGGGCGCGCCTCGGACCGGCCCGCACCGCGGCGATCACCGCGGTCAGCCCGGCGCTGTGGCTGTCATCGGGCGCGGCGGCACCCGGTGCCTTCGACGGCCCCGACGACTTTGCCGCCAACACCGTGTTCGGCCTGCCTGCGCTGGCGTCGATCCCGATCCGGATCGACTGCGGCAACAGCGACCCGTTCTATTCAGCAACCAAGCAGTTCATCGCCCAGCTGCCCACCCCGCCGGCCGGCGGATTCTCGCCCGGCGGCCACGACGGCGGTTACTGGAGTTCGCAGCTGCCCGGCGAAATCGCGTGGATGGCGCCGCTACTCACGGCCTAAACCACGTTGAGGTCGCACTGAGAGCGGCTGCTGCGCCAATTTGTGGATCTGTGTGCCGTCTCGACGGCGATTGTCTCTCGTTGTGGAATTGTCTACAGTCGCAGTTACTGTCAACCATTCGATAAGCCTCTCGACAGCCCGGCGAGGAAACCATGACCGTCGCAAGCCCCCCGCTCTCCCCACGGCCGTACCACCCGCTCGACATCTCGGCGCCGGACTTCTGGACCGCCGACTTCGCCACCCGGGACCGGACGTTCGCGCAGCTGAGGGCCGGCGACGGGCTGTCCTGGCATGCGCCGGTGTCCTCGGTCTTCCCCCATTCCGAGACCGGGTACTGGGCGGTCACCCGCCACGCCGACATCAAGTACGTCAGCCAGCACGCCGACATCTTCAGCTCGGCGCTGGGCATGAGCGTCGACCCGCTTCCCGCCGAGATCCAGCAGGCCACCAGCTTCTTCCTGGCCATGGATCCGCCGGAGCACACCCTGTACCGGCGGCTGATCAGTGCGACGTTCACCCCCAAGCAGGTTCGCCGCATCGAGGCCCAGATCCAGGCCAACGCCGCCGACATCGTCGACCGGTTGATCGAACGGCTGCGCGACGGCGACGAGATCGACTTCGTCGCCGAATGCTCGGCCAAGCTCCCGATGCGCACGGTGTCGGACATGATCGGCATCGCTCCGCAAGATCAGCACGCGGTGGCCTACGCGGCCGAAAGCCTGTTCAGCGCAACCGATGACGACTACGCCTCATTCGAAGAACGCGCGACGCACGCGCTGACCCAGATCGGGATCCTCACGAGTTCGGGAATCGAGCTGGCTCAGCTGCGCCGTCGCGAGCCACACGACGACCTGATGACCAACATCGTCAACGCCGAGGTCGACGGCCACCAGCTCACCGACGTCCAGATCGGGTCGTTCATGGTGCTATTGGCCTCCGCTGGCAACGACACCACCAAGCAGACCACCTCGCATGCGTTCAAGGCGCTGGCCGATAACCCCAGCCAAAAGGCTTGGCTGATAGCGGATTTCGACGCCCGCATCGGCCCGGCGGTCGAGGAGTTCATCCGCTGGGCCACCCCGGTGCTGAACTTCGCCCGCCATGCCACCGCCGATACCGAACTGGCCGGCACCCCGATCAAGGCCGGAGAGAAAGTCGCGCTGTTCTATTGTTCGGCCAACCGCGACGACGCGGTGTTCGACCGGGCGGGCGAATTCGACATCACCCGATCACCGAACCCGCACTTCGGCTTCGGTGGCGGCGGGCCGCACTTCTGCCTTGGCGCCAACCTCGCCAGGACCGAGCTGCGGCAGCTGTTCCACCAGCTCCTCACCCGGCTACCCGAGGTACAGGTAGGCGAGCCGGAGTACTTGCACAGCAATGTGATTCACGGAGTGAAGCGGCTGCCGGTCAAGCTAGTGTGATGCGGCCCTCGGCGGCCGCCAGCGCGATGTCACTGCGGAAGTGGCTGCCCGGCAATCGGATCGAGGAGACGATCCGGTAGGCCTCTTCGCGGGCGGCGACCAGGTCGGCTCCGGTGCCGACGATCGAGAGCACCCGGCCGCCGGAGGACACGACCGCGCCGTCGTCGCGCCGGGCGGTGCCGGCATGCAGGACGCCGTCGGCCTCCGACCCGGTGATGACATCTCCGACCCGAGGGCGGCCGGGGTAGTTCTCGGCGGCCACCACCACGGTGACGGCGTATCCGTCGCGCCACTCGAGCGGGCCTGCGTCGGCCAGTGTCCCGGTCGCGGTGGAATGCAGCAGCTGCCCCAGCGGGGATTCCAGCAGCGCCAACACCGCTTGGGTCTCGGGATCGCCGAAGCGGCAATTGAATTCGATGACGGCGGGCCCGGTCGAGGTGATCGCGAGCCCCGCATACAGCAGCCCCGAGAACGGGCAGCCGCGGCGAACCAGTTCGGCGGCGACGGGTTCGACAACGCCGCTGACGATCGCCGACAGCACGTCGGCAGGCAGCCACGGCAGCGGCGAATACGCGCCCATCCCACCGGTATTGGGCCCCGCGTCATTGTCCCCGACCCGCTTGAAGTCCTGGGCGGGCAGCAGCGGAACCACGGTCGCGCCGTCGACCAGACAGAACAGCGACACCTCGGGTCCGTCGAGGAAGGCCTCCAACAGCACCGGGTGCCCCGAGTCCAGCAGCGACGCGGCGTGCGCACGGGCCACATCGCGATCGTCGGTGACCACCACACCCTTGCCCGCGGCCAGCCCGTCGTCCTTGACCACCCAGGCGGGTTGGCCCGCGGCGGGACCGAAACGATCCAGGGCGGCATCGAGGCGCGCCGGGTTGTCGACGGTCTCGCTGCCCGCGGTACGGACACCGGCGGCCGCCATCACGTCTTTGGCGAACGCCTTGGAGCCCTCGATCCGGGCGGCGTCCTTCGACGGGCCGAAGCAGGCGATCCCCGCGGCGCGCACCGCGTCGGCGACGCCGAGAACCAGCGGCACCTCGGGGCCGATGATCACCAAGTCCACCTCGAGCTTGCGGGCCAGCGCGGTGACGGCTTCGGCGGAGGTGACGTCCACCTCGTGCTGCTCGGCCAGCGCCGACGTCCCGGCATTGCCGGGCGCGACGGCCAAAAAGTCGATTTGCGGATCTCTGCGCAGGCCCAACAACAGGGCGTGTTCGCGGGCACCGGATCCGATCACGAGGACGCGCACAGGTTCACACCCTATCGCCCCACTTCGCTACCAGGTGTCGACGAATCGCCTCGGTGGCGGGAGTTCACCACGCGCCGCGGCGGCGGCCAGTGTCGCGACGATCAGGCCGCGGGTCTCCGCCGGGTCGATGACGTCGTCGACCTCGAAGATCTGCGCGGCGTTGAGCGCTCTGGCGTTCTCTTCCATCGCAGCGGTGGCGTCGGCGACCCGCTGTTCCCGCTCGGCGTCGTCGGAGATGGCCTCCAGTTCCTTGCGCATGCCCAGGCGGACCGCGCCCTCCAGACCCATCGGCCCGAGGTGCGCACCTGACCAGGCCACGGTCAGCAGCGGCTCGTGCAGGCTGCCGCCGGTCATCGCCTGAGCGCCCAGCCCGTAGCCGCGGCGCAGCACGACCGCCACCAACGGCACCCGCAGTGCCGCGCCGGCGACCAGCATCCGCGACGCCCGCCGCACCAGCGCCTCGGCCTCGGCGGCCGGGCCGACCATGTAACCGGGGCAGTCGATCAGCGAGACGACCGGCAGGCCGAATGTGTCGCACAGTTGTAGGAAGCGCGCTGCCTTGTCGGCCGCCGCCGCGGTGATCGCCCCGGCCATCACCATCGTGTTGTTGGCGATCACACCGACGGGGCGGCCGTCGATGCGGGCCAGCGCGGTGACCATCTCGGCGGCGAACTTCTCCCGCAAGAACGTCACGGAGCCTTGGTCGGCGATGGTCTCGATGACCGGCTTGATCGGATAGGCACGCCGGGCACGTTCGGGAATGACTGTGCGCAAAGCGCTTTGGTCGGCGACGGCGCCGGGCTCGGTGACGCCCTGAAAATAGCCGAGGAGCTGCTTGGCCACGGCGACGGCTTGGGCCTCGTCGGCGACGACGACGTCGACGACACCGTTGGGCGCCTGCACCGAGATCGGCCCGACAGCGTCGGGTTCGACATCGCCCAGCCCACCGCCGGCGATCATCGCCGGACCGCCCATACCGATCGAGGTGTCGGCGGTGGCCACGATGAGATCCGAGCAGCCGGCGATCACCGCGTTGCCGGCGAAGCAGCGGCCCTTGACGACCGCGATTCGCGGCACCACCCCTGACAGCGCCGCCCACAGTTTGAAGGCCCGGGTTTCCAGCGACGAAACCGTGGGGACGTCGGTGTCGCCGGGCCGGCCGCCACCGCCCTCGGCGAAGAAGATCGTGGGCAGCCGCATCCGCTCGATGAGCTCGAAGAGCCGGTCCTTCTTGCGATGCCCGACGTAGCCCTGGGTGCCGGCCAGCACCGTGTAGTCGTAGGACAACACGGCGCACGGCTTGCCGTTGACCTGCGCGGTGCCGGCGATCAGCCCGTCGGCGGGGGTGCGGGCGATCAGGTCGTCGAGGTCGCGGCGGCGGCGCTGCGCGGCGATCGCGAACCGCCCGTACTCGACGAACGAATCGGCGTCCACCAGGTCGGCGATGTTCTCGCGGGCGGTCCGGCCGCCGGCGGCGTGCCTGCGGTCGACCGCGTCGGGGCGGGCCGCGTCTTCGGTCAGCGCGCGCCGGCGCAGCAACTCCGCGAGGTCGGGACGATCCGTCATCGATCGAACCTAACGGGCATACACTCAGCGTTGCAGTGTATGGTCGTTCCAAAGGTGCGCTACATCACAACCACAGCGAGGTAGACCATGACCACCGCCAGCGTGTGTCCGTTCGGAGCGGGCTTCGACTTCACCGACCCCGACCTGCTGGAAGCGGGCATGCCCGTCGCGCAGTTCGCGCAGTTGCGCCAGACCGCGCCGGTCTGGTGGAACGAGCAGCCGCTCGGCAGCACCGTCTTCGACGATGGCGGGTACTGGGTGATCACCAAGCACCGCGACATCCGGGACATCTCCCGCGACGGCGACCTGTGGTCGACCAACGCCAAGGGCGTCGTCATGCGCTTCGCCGACGACATGACCGCAGACCAGGTGGAGATCACCAAAGCCCTGCTGATCAACCACGACGCACCCGAGCACACCCGGCTGCGCAAGCTGGTCTCGCGGCTGTTCACCCCGCGCGCGGTGGCCAAGCTGGAGGAGAAGCTGGCCGACGCCGCACGCGACATCGTGGCCGCGGCCGCCGCGAAAGACACCGGCGATTTCGTCGACGACATCGCGATGCAGCTTCCGCTGCTGGCGATCGCCGACCTGCTGGGCGTTCCGGAAGACGATCGCCAGAAGCTGTTCCACTGGACCAACAGCATCATGAACACCGACGACCCGGACTTCAACGACGTCGATCCGATCGAGGCCAACGCCGAGCTGATGGGCTATGCGTACTCGATGGCCGAGCAGCGCAGGCAGTGCCCGGCCGACGACATCGTCACCCGCCTGGTGGAGGCTGACTTGGACGGAGAGTCGCTGTCCGAGGTGGAGTTCGCGTTCTTCGTGATCCTGCTGGCGGTGGCCGGCAACGAGACCACCCGCAACGCGATGACCCACGGCATGAACGCGTTCTTCGAAAACCCGGACCAGTGGGAGCTTTTCAAGCGCGAACGGCCGGAGACGACGGCCGACGAGATCGTTCGGTGGGCCACCCCGGTGCACTGTTTCCAGCGCACCGCCACCGCCGACGTGGAACTCGGCGGCGTCACGATCCGCAAAGGTCAGCGGGCCGGCCTGTTCTACAGCTCGGCCAACTACGACGAGGAAGTCTTCGACAACCCGTTCCAGTTCAACATCTTGCGCGACCCGAACCCCCACCTCGGTTTCGGCGGCAACGGCGCGCACTTCTGCATCGGCGCCAACCTCGCGCGCATGGAGATCAAACTGATCTTCAACGAGATCGCCAACCAGATCCCGGACATCAGCAAGCTCGGCGACCCGAAGCGGCTGCGGTCGGGCTGGCTCAACGGCGTCAAGCAATTGCCGGTCACCTATCGGTAGCGCGATAACATCCCGGGTCATGGGCTACCCGGGCTATCCGAACTCCGCAGTGGGCGGCTGACATGCGGACACACGGATGGTCGGGAGCAGCGCCGGCCACCGACGAGGAAGCCGTCGCCAGAATCCTGGCGGCAGCCAACAAGGCCATCGATTCACACGGTGCCGACCTCAGCATCGCCGACGTCGCGCGCACGCTGGGTGTCACCCGCCAGACCGTCTACCGCTACTTCCCCAGCACCGACGCGCTGTTGCAGGCGTCGGCCATGGCGGCCGCGACCGGGTTCCTCGACCGGCTGGCCGATCACCTGGCCGGCATCACCGACCCGGCCGACGCGGTGACCGAAGGCATCGCCGCGGCGGTGGAATGGTTGCCCCACGACAAGCACATGGGTCTGCTGCTCGGACCCGAGCGCTCGAGCACGTTCAGCGCCGAGGTCACTTCCGATGTCGCGCTGGCGTTCGCGGGTTCGATGCTGCGCCGCTTCGACGTCGATTGGGGCGCAGCGGGTTTCAGCGACAGTGATCTCGACGAGCTCGGTGAACACCTGCTGCGGATCATCCAGTCGTTCGTGCTCGATCCGGGCCGGCCGCCGCGACACGGCGACGACTTGCGCCAGTATCTGCGCCGCTGGGTCGGCGCGGCATTGCTCACGCCGGTTAGGGAGCCGGTGCGTTCTCCTGCACCAGGGCGTTGACCGGCGCGGAGGTCGCCGCGTGGCCGACCAGCTCGCTCGGGTCCTGCGCAGGCCACACCACGGCGGCGAAGATCGCGCACACCGACACCACCGGCGGGCAGAGCACCGTCACGGTCGTGTCGATGACACCGGCCCATTTGGATGCCTGACGAACGACCTTGCCGCGCTTGGTCAGCGGCTCCGTCCACAGGCTCAACATGGTCGGGGCCGTCCATGACTGGTCGTACATCGTCATAGAAGTCATAGAGGTCACGGCCACTCCCATCCCTCACCGAGGCCGGCGGCGCTCGATTTCACTTCGGTAACACTGGTGCACAAATGTCACATTTGTGACACGGCGCGATAACCGTTTGCGATCTGCGCGTTTCCTTACCGTTGTCTTACCGACCTCTTTGTTATGCGATCGCCCCGCCGCATTCGGCAATTCGACGGCGCAGAAACGCCTTGCCCGGTTCGGATCCGTTCACATCGATCGCGTTCCGATACCAGCGCGCCGCCTCTGCGCGTCGCCCCGCTCGGCGCAACAAGTCGGCCCGCACCGTGGGCACGAGCGCCGATCGGGCGAGCCGCGGATCGTGCGCCACCTGCTCCAGAGCCGCCAAGCCGGCATCCGGGCCGTCGCGCAGGCCTATCGCGAGCGCCCGGTTCGCCCGCACCACCGGCGAGTCCGTCTGCCGCACGAGCTGGTCATACGCCCGGCAGATGGTCTGCCAGTCGGTCTGCTCCCAACTCGGCGCAGTCGCGTGCGCGGCGGCGATCACCGCCTGCGGAAGGTACGGCCCGCTCGCCCCCTGCGCACGGCGTAGCGCGTCGAGCCCGCGGGAGATCCGGCCGCGGTCCCACCGGGACCGGTCCTGCTCGTCGAGCGGCACCAACGCACCGTCGGCATCGACCCGCGTCGACCGTCGCGAATCATGCAACAGAACAAGGGCATACAACGCGCGGGCATCGGGCTCGGCGGGCATCAGCAGGCACAATTCGCCGGCCAGCCGGACACCTTCGTCGCACAGCTCGTCCCGGATCGCGGACGGTCCGGCCGTGGACCAGTACCCCTCGGTGAACACCGAATAGATGCATGACAGCACGTGCGGGGTGCGTTCGGCCAACAGCTCGGACGGGGGTACTCGCAACGGGATGTTGGCGTGCCGGATCTTGCTCTTGGCGCGGGTGATGCGTTGTCCGACGGCAGTTTCGGTGAGCAGAAGCGCGCGTGCGATCTCCGGCACAGTCAGGCCCGATATCAGCCGCAGGGTCAGCGCGAGTTGCGACAACCGCTCGAGGGCGGGATGCGCGCAGGTGAAGATCATCCGGAGCTCGTCGTCGCGCACACCGTGCACCACGCGGTCATCGGCACGCCCATCACCCTGCACAGCCAGCAATTCCTTTCCCGGGCGCACGGATTCGCGACGTAGGCGATCCCTGACCCGATTACGGCCGACGGTGACCAGCCACGCGCCGGGATTATCCGGCAACCCGTCGCGTGGCCAGCTCCGCAGTGCCTCCGCGCAGGCTTCCTGGACGGCGTCCTCGGCGATGTCGAGATCACCCGACCACCGCGCAAGCGCGGCCACCGCGGGACCCCACTCCCGCCGGAAGACACTGTCCAGCGAACCCATCTACAGCCCAGACACTCCCGCCAGCCGGCGCAGCTCGACGACCGACGCCGGGATCATCGACGCCACCTTCGTCACCTCGTCACGGTCGGCGGCCGACAGCACATAGAACCCGTTGGCGACTTCGGCGCCCTCCGCGTACGGACCGTCGGTCAACACCACCTCGCCGTCCCGCACACGCACCGTCGTCGCCGTCGACGGCGGATGCAGCGGCGCCCCGCCGAGGATGTGCGATCCCGCCGCGGCCCCGAACTCGGCATGCTCGGCCAGCCCCTGATCCCATTCTGGCGTGCCAGGAACATTGACCTCATCGGCGGGTTCGAGAAGCAGTGCCAGCCAATCGGAATCGGTCGTCGGCCGCCCCACCGCGTTCCAGTGCACCACCGGCCACACCTCGATCGCGCCATACTGGGCCGCCGGAATCTGCCGGGCCAGCTGCAGTGCGTCGTCGAGGTTGTCGGCCTCGAACAGGTAATAACCGCCGGCCACCTCGGCGCCCTCGGCGTACGGACCGTCAGTGATGACCGGCGCATCCGGTCCGCCGGTGATCCGGACCGCGTCGGCGGCCGGACCCAACACATCTCCCTCTCGGATCGCCGCCGACTCGCGGGCGTGGAACTCGGCGTAGGCCTGCATTTCCCGGCCTGCTTCCTCTGCGGTGAGATCGCGCTCGCGGACCTGCAGCAGTGCGAAGTAGTACATGGCGATGTCCTTCCAACGTCGGCCGTGAAACCCCGCTGGTTTCACTCTCCATCCCTACGACGAATGGCGCGCGCGGAATCCGACATCCGAATCGAACTATTCTGGACGGATGGCTACTTTGTCGTCGCGTCCAAGCCGGGCTGATTGCCGACGCGTCCGCGAATTCTCAGGCCGCACCTGCTTCATCCGACGGCGGGTCACTATCGTCGCCCAGTAGTCGTTCCGGGTGGTGGTAGTCGTTGACACCGCCCCGCAGCGTGGGGAGATCGGGTGGCGGGATCCATTCGGTGCTGCCGTTGGGGAGTTGCCGGGTGGTCCAGCCACCGGTTTCTACGAGTTGGTTATCCGGTGGGCAGGCCAAGGTGAGGTCGTCGACGTCGGTGGTGCCGCCGTTCTTCCAGTCTTGCGCCGCGTGGTGCACTGCGCTGTGATAGCCGGGCGCGTCGCAACCCGGCCGGGTACAGCCGAGGTACTTGGAGTGCAACATGATTCGCTGATCGGCCGAGGCAATCCGTTTGGTGCGGCCCAGCCACAGCGCGCGGCCATCCACGCCGTCGAAGAGCGCCAGGTAGTGGTACGCGTGCGCGCTCATCCGGATCAGGTCGGGGATCGGCAGCAGCGTTCCACTCGCGGTGACCGCGTGGCCCGCCTGCGCGTGGAGGTCCTGCACGGTGGCCGTCGCGATCACCGTGACGGGTAAACCGTTGTGCTGAACGAATTTCGGATCACCGAGCTGTCCGCGCACCAACGCCTTGAGCGCATCATGCTGACGCTGGGCATAACTGCGGGCATCCCGCTCGGCGACCTCCTCGCTGGGGGTCGCCGTCGGACTTTCCTCGGCCGGATTGCACATTCCGGGTGCGGCGAACTTCGCCATCCAGGCATCGACGAGCGACCGTAGTTCCGGGTCGGCGACCAGCCGCCCCACACTCATCCCATCGACACCTTGCCCACCGCACCACACGAATCCCCGCTTGCGAGCCCGGTCCTCATCAGAGAAGGTCCCGTCGGGATTGAGGTGCAGCGCCAGCCGGTGGGCGACCTTCTCCAACTGATCGGGTCGCAGCACGCGCGCCTTGTGCGCCAGGGAGCGTTCAGCTTTCGCCCGCTCGATCGGCGGCACATGCTCGGGTAGCTCGCGGAAGAACTTCTGGATCACCCGCAGATGTTCACCATCCAACTCACCGCAATGCCAGGCCTTCGACGTTTCCGGCAAGACCGCAGCCAGCGGTTCCCCGGTCAACGCCCGCCGAGGCGCCACCTGCTCGGCATCCCGGATCAGCCGTCTCGCCTCGCGCGGGCTGATCCGCAACGCATCGGCCAGTGTGATCGGCACCGGCGGGCAGCCCTCGAACTGCTCCAACCGGGTGACCACCGCATGCGCCACAGCCACCTGCCGACGCCGCGCGGACTCCAGCCGCTCCAACACCACAAACCGCTGCGGCGGATCAAGCACATCGAGATCGACTGCAGCCAGGGCCTCGACCGCATCGTCGAGCGCCTCCAGCGCCGCATCGATCGAACTCATGACTCGAACACTAGTTCGAACCATCGACAAAAAACGAAACTGCGGCTAGTCCGGTCGGTGGCGCTGATAGTGGCGAGCCACCCGCGTCCTGTTGGCGCAGATGTTCTGGGTGCAGAACTTGCGACGGGCGTCCGACGCAACGAAAAGCATGCTGCACGCCGGGTTTTGACATCTCCGCAGCCGGTCCTGGGCGGGGCCGGTGAGCACATCGATCAGGCTTTCCGCGGCTGCCGCGAGCGCGAGCAGGTAGGGACGATCGGCGGGGGCGTGGCGCGTGGCGATCGCCGCCCAGCCGGACGGGGTGTGCACCAGCGAGCGTGTCGAGGGCGCGCCGGCGGCAACGGCATTGACACGGGCGACGGCCGCTGCGTCGGGGTCCACCTCCGCGAGGCGCGCATCCAGGATGTGCCGGATCGCCTGGCGCAGTTCAACCGTGGACTCCAGCGGCGGCGGCGGGCCGCCGGGCAACCGTTCCTGTTGCAGCTCCCACCACCGCCGATTGGCCTCCTCGTCCGGGAGAAGGTCCACGGCAGGCTCGCCGACGGTGATGAGGGTGTCCGCCAGGTCAAGAGCCAGCGGCTCTCCGGCCACGATGAACCCCGCCGCCTGCGCCTTGTGCAGCAGAGACCCCGATTCCATCGCACTAATGCTAGCAGCGGCTTGACAGCGTTAGGGTCGGCGACATAGATATACTAACGTCAATTTTTGTACATAACCGTTAGAAATGAGGAAGTGCCGATGGACCCGCTGGACGTACTGCGTAGCGCTGATCGCCGCCTGGTCGACCTGGTGACGACGCTCGACGCCACTGATCTGGGCCTACCCAGCCCCTGCACCGGCTGGGATGTCCGATCCCTGGTGAGCCACACCATCGCCTCGATCGATGCGTTTGCCGCCGCTGCGGACGGCGGCGACGGCCCCAGCGAAGAGGAGTTGTTCAGCGGCGCCGACATCCTCGGCTCCGACCCCCTGGCCGTGGCGCGACGTTCCATCGAGCGCTCTCAGCGAGCCTGGGCGGCGATCACCGACTGGCAGCAACCGGTCACATCGGTGCTCGGTGAGATGCCTGCCGCACAGGCGGTCGGAATCGTCACCTATTCGACGCTCATCCACAGCTGGGATCTGGCGGTCGCGATCAACCGGGCGGTCGAGTTCGACGACGCTGAGGCAGCGCTCGCCGAAAACGTGGGATCGGCGCTCGTGCCTGCTCTGCGACCCCAGGAACTCTTCGGCCCCGCCGTACACACAGACGGCACGGCCACCCCGACCCAACGGGTCGTCGCCTTCGCCGGCCGTCACCCCCTCTGACGGGCATGAGGCGTACCTATGACGCATGAAGAACGGCCCGCCGCTGTGGGATTCCACAGCGGCGAACTGGCCGTCCAGAAACGAGCCGGCGTTGGTGAACGGGCGGCGCACCTCGCGACCATGGCGAGTCGGGGCCGCCTCGGCGCCGGCATAGCCGCGTTCCTGGCGTCGTCACGACTGGCCGTCCTCACGGCACGCGACACCGAAGGCCGGCTGTGGATTTCACCGGTATCGGGCGAACCCGGGTTCCTCAGCGCCACGACACCGACAAGACTTCACATCGACAGCGAACTTCCTGACGCGGATCCACTGGCTACAGCACCGACCGATCAGCCGGTCGGTGTGCTCGTCATCGATTTTGCCGCACGGCGCCGATTTCGCATCAATGGCCAACTGATGCAACGGGATCCGGGCGGCATCGACATCGACGTTGATCAGGCCTACGGCAACTGCCCGAAGTACATCGACCCGTCCGCCCAGCCCACGGCAGACCTGCGCCAGCCCCATCGCACGAGGGTCTTCACGGGCACCGCGCTACGTTCCGAGGACCGCGAGCTCATCGAAAGGTCGGCGGCGTTCTTCCTCGGCACCACCCATCCCACATCGGGCAACGATGCATCACACCGTGGCGGAACCGCGGGCTTCGTGCGCGCGAAGGCCCACAGTTTGTGGTGGCCGGATTACCCCGGCAACAACATGTTCAACAGCTTCGGCAATCTGGCGGTGGACCCGAACGCGGCGCTGTTGTTCGTCGACGCGGGCACCACCCTGCACTTGTCCGGTACCGCAGAGGTGGTGTGGGATGCCGAGCAATCCGACGACCACCTTCGGACCGGACGTCGGGTGATCTTCACCGCCCAACGCGTCATCGCCACGCTCGGCTAGTCGTCGAGCGTCGTCCCGCTGTGCATCTTGAGCGCGTCGTTGACGTTCGCCTTCTTGTCTTCGCCCTGACCGGCTTCGGCGGCTTTCTTGCGCTTGGACACAACTTTGGTGACAACGCCGTCCAACTTCGAGCCCAAGGGGAACCCCAGGTAGTGCGTCAAGAAGATCGCCATCTCCTTGAGCTCCTCAGGGGTGAGCTCCTCATTGTGCAGGGCGGCGTTGGCCTGAATCTCGGCCAGGTCGGAGATGCCGAGCGCGGTGACGACGGTCAGCGTCATGATCCGCTTGTCGCGCATGGACAATCCCGGCCGCGACCAGATGGTGCCGAAGAGATGATCGGCGGTGAGCGCGAAGTAGTCGCCCGGCGAGTCCGGCATCTCCCAGCCGTAGACCTCGTTCATCTTGTCCAGGCCCTTGCGGCGCAATTCGTCCATCGTCACTCCTTCGTGTTGGGCACACCGAGACCGGCGGCCAGGTCCCGTAACGCGATCTCGGCCAACGGCAATTCGACGCCGTTGGCCTCACCGAGGCCCAGCGCCAGCTTCAGATCCTTCTCGGCCAGCCCGCGGGTGTGGACGAACATGTTGTAGACGAAGTGGTCGGGCTGCAGCGGCTTGGTGTCGTCGCGGACCATGATCGCGCCCGGTCCGCCGCTCTGGGCGTCGCTGTGCCGTACCACCCGGCCCAACTTCTGCAAGTCGATTCCGGCTGTCTCGGCCAGCCGCGACGCCTCGCAGGCGGCGGCAAAACCGATGTAGGTCAACATGTTACGAGCCAACTTCATCCGGGTTCCGGCCCCCGGCTCGCCGGCGCGAACCACCATCGATGCCCACTTCTTGAACACCGGCTTGACCAGTTCGTACGCCTCGTCGTCGGCGCCGACCATCACGGCCAGCTCGCCCTTGTCGGCGGCACCCGCTCCGCCGCTGACCGGGGCGTCGACGACGTGAATACCCTTGGGGCGCAGCTGCTCGGCCAGCTCTGCGGCGGTGTCCGGCTCGATCGTGGAATGGATCGCGATCACGGTGCCCGGCTTGGCGTGCGCGGCGAGTTCGCCGACGACGTCACGGACCTGCTCGTCGTTGAGCACGGTCACTTCGATGACGTCGGCCGTGGCGACGTCGGCGACGCTGTCCGCCAGTGTGGCGCCGAGTTCGGCCAACGGGGTCATGGCCTCGGTCCGCACATCGAAGACGATGAGGCCGCCGGGCCACTCGACGAGCCGCTTGGCCATCGGCGCACCCTGATTGCCCAGCCCGATGTAGCCGACCTTCAGCTCGCTAGACGTCGTCATGAGCGGAAAATCTGTCCACCGTCGACGTTGAAGATCTGGCCGGTGATCCACTTCGCCTGATCGGACAGCAGGAACAGACACATCCCCACCAGGTCGTCGACTTCGCCCATGCGCGACAACGGAATTCCCTTGACGATGTCGGCGACCATCTCCTGCGGCGTGGTGGTGCGGTTGGCCTCGGTGTTGATCGGGCCCGGCGCGATCGCGTTGATCCGGATGTTCTGGCCACCGAGTTCGGTGGCCAGCTGCTGGGTGAGGCTGTTGACCCCGGCCTTGGCCAGCCCGTAGAAGTTCGAGTACAACCATGCCGCGGTGGACGATTGGTTGATGATCGCACCGCCGCCGCGCTTGGCCATCTTCTTGTACACCGCCCGGGTGCAGACCAGCGCGCCGTCGAGGTTCACGCTCATGAACTTCTTGTAGTAGTCCCAGTCGACGGTGATCAGGAAGTCCAGCTTCATCCCGCCGAAGATCGCGGCGTTGTTGACCAAGTAGTCGATGCCGCCGAATTCGGCGAGCGTCTGATCGGCCATCGCCTTGGCCGACACCGGATCGCTGACGTCCACCGGCAGTGCCAGCGCGGTGCCGCCCTCACCCAAGATCGCGTCGGCGACCTTCTGCGCGCCATCGGTGTTGATATCGGCGACCACCACGGCGGCGCCTTCCCGGGCGAGCGCCTCGGCATACGCCTGGCCGATACCGCCGCCTGCGCCGGTGACGATGGCCACCTTGTCGTCGAACTGTCCCATCTGAGTTCCTCTCTAGTCTGTGGTGCGGTCAGACCGCTGTGGCAATGACTTTCAGCTCGAGGTATTCCTCGAAGCCGGCCAGACCCATTTCCCTGCCGACCCCGGATTGCTTGTAGCCGCCGAAGGGTACGTCCGCGGAATACCACACGCCGCCGTTGACGTTGACGGTGCCGACCCGCAGCCGGTCCGCGACGCCTTGCGCGCGCTCGGGATCACTGCTGAACACGCTGCCCGACAGGCCGTATGGCGAATCGTTGGCGATGTTGACCGCGTCGTCGTCACCGTCGTGGGCGATCACCGTCAGCACCGGGCCGAAGATTTCCTCCCGCGCCACCCGCGCCGAATTGTCGAGCCCCGCAATGACAGTCGGCGAGATGAAGTAGCCGGTATCGCGGTCTGCTGGGCGGCCTCCGCCGCAGGCGAACCGGCCGCCTTCGGTGATCGCGAGGTCGAGGTAGGACTGCACCCGGTCGCGTTGCCGCTCGGAAATGACCGGCCCGCAGATGGTTCCGGGGTTGGTCGGGTCGCCCGCCTTGATGCCGCCCATCGTCGCCGCGGCCGCCTCGACCGCTTCGTCGTAGCGGGAGCGTGGCACCACCAGACGAGTGGTGATCGCGCAGCCCTGTCCGGCGTGCATCGACGCGGTGAACGCCGCCATCGAGCACGCGCCGGCCAGGTCGGCGTCGTCGAGCACCAGGAATGCGGACTTGCCGCCGAGCTCCAGGAAGACCTTCTTGATGGTCGCGGCGCCCGCGGCCATCACCGCCCGGCCGGTGTTCGTCGAACCGGTGAACGACACCATGTCGACGCGTGGGTCACTGGACAGCATGGCTCCAACCGCGTGGTCGTTGGAGGTGACGATGTTGACCACGCCCGGCGGGATATCGGTGTGCTCGGCGATCAGCTCACCGAGAACCGCTGCACACCAGGGGGTATCGGGCGCAGGCTTGAGCACGATGGTGTTGCCCGCCGCCAGTGCCGGGCCGAGCTTGGCGAGGTTGATCTGGTGCGGGAAGTTCCACGGCGTGATCGCACCGACCACGCCGACCGCCTCGCGGACGATGGTCCGCGCAGTCTTGATGCCCATCGGCGCCGCGATACCCAGATCCTGCCGCCACGAGTAGCTCTCGGCAGTGTCGGCCGAGAACGACAGGTCTTCGACCGGCCCCTCGAGTTGGGCGGCAGCGGTCAGCATGCGCGGGGCACCCACCTCCGCCATCGTCATCTCACGCAGTTCCTCGACGTGCTCCTTCATCGCGTCGCGCAGCTGGCGAATGCCACGTACCCGGAGTTCGGTGTTGGTGGACCACTCGGTGGTGTCGAAGGCACGGCGCGCGGCGTCGATGGCCCGGCTCATGTCCTCGGCACTGCCGTCGGCCGCGGTACCCAGGACCTCTTCGGTTGCCGGATTGATCGTCGGGTATCGGCCATTGCCGCCCGGCACCAGCTCCCCGTCGATGAAGAGATCGCTGTTCCTGTCCGCCGCAATCGCCATCCCGATTCCCGTCTGCTTCGTTGGACACGTGTCCGAGATTTCGTCTTTCGCACCATAGCGGCAGACGCGGGCGCGGTGCAAGGGTCCGTCCTGCGCCCATACAAAGAAGGCTATGAACAGGTAATTCATCACCGCCTCTTGCCTTGCCAGACTCCATTCCGATAACTTGGACATGTGTCCAGCGATGCCGCCATGGCTGTCAGCCCCAACGGGGATGACGTGCCGCGCAATCGCCGCCAGGAAGAGACCTTCCGCAAGGTCCTGCGGGCCGGCCTGGAGATGCTGCGGGAGTCGTCCTACGCCGACCTCACCGTCCGCGCCGTCGCCGCACGCGCGAAGGTCGCGCCGGCCACCGCCTACACGTACTTCTCGTCGAAGAATCATCTGATCGCCGAGGTGTACCTCGACCGCGTTCTCGAGGTGCCCTACTTCACCGACGTCAACGACCCGCGCCTGCACCGCGTTCAGCAGTCGCTGCGCAGTCTTGCGCTGGTGATCGCCGACGAGCCGGAGTTCGCCGCAGCCTGCACCACCGCGGTGCTGAGCAACGACGCCGGGGTGGTGCGGGTCCGCGACCGGATCGGCGCCGAGATCCACAAGCGCATCAAGTCGGCGTTGGGACCGGACGCCGATCCGAAGATCGTGTCCGCACTGGAGGTGACGTACTTCGGCGCGCTCGTGCACGCCGGCAGCGGCACCCTGAGCTACCGCGAGGTCGCCGACCGAATGGAATACGTCGTGAGTCTTATCTTGGGAGAGAACCAATGAGCGTGCAGAGTCCGGATATTCTGCTCGACCCGTACAACTACGACTTCCACGAAGATCCCTATCCGTACTACAAGCGGCTGCGCGACGAGGCTCCGCTGTACTACAACGAGGAACTGAAGTTCTGGGCGCTGTCCCGCCACTCCGACGTCCTCCAGGGATTCCGCAACAGTACGACACTGTCCAACAAGTACGGTGTCTCGCTGGACCCGGCCTCGCGCGGACCGCATGCCTCCAAGACCATGTCCTTCCTGGCGATGGACGACCCGGCTCACCTGCGGCTGCGGACCCTGGTCTCGAAAGGGTTCACGCCCAGGCGGATTCGCGAACTCGAGCCCCGCGTCACCGAGATCGCCACCAAGCATCTCGACGTCCTGATGGAGAAGGCCGCCGCCGGCGGGACGGTGGACTACGTCGACGAGTTCGCGGGCAAGCTGCCGATGGACGTCATCTCCGAACTGATGGGGGTGCCGGAGGCCGACCGCGTTCAGGTGCGGGCCTGGGCCGACGGAGTGATGCACCGCGACGAAGGTGTCACCGACGTGCCGCCGGAGGCGGTCGAGGCGTCACTGAACCTGATCGTCTACTACCAGGCGATGGTCGAAGAGCGCAGGAAGAACCCGAGCGAGGACCTCACGACGGCCCTGCTGGACGCCGAGATCGACGGTGATCGCCTCACTGACGACGAAGTGCTGGGCTTCATGTTCCTGATGGTGATCGCCGGCAACGAGACCACCACCAAACTTCTTGCCAATGCCGCATTTTGGGGTCACAAGAATCCCGACCAGCTGGCGGAGGTCTACACCGACCTGTCCCGGGTGCCGCTCTGGGTCGAGGAGACGCTGCGCTATGACACGTCCAGCCAGATCCTGGCCCGCACCGTCGCCGGTGAGCTGACGCTCTACGACACCGTCATCCCCGACGGGGACGTGGTCCTGCTGTTGCCGGGATCGGCCCACCGCGACGAGCGCGCCTTCGACAATCCCGACGACTACCTCATCGGCCGCGACATCGGCGCCAAGCTGCAGAGCTTCGGCAGCGGCGCACACTTCTGCCTCGGTGCGCACCTGGCCCGGATGGAAGCGCGGGTTGCGTTGGAGGAGTTGTTCAAACGCATCCGCGGCTATGAGGTCGACGAAGCGAATTCGGTGCGGGTCCACTCCAGCAACGTCCGCGGTTTCGCCCATCTGCCCATCACAGTGCAAGCTCGCTAGAAGCACGCCCGAAAGGTTCCCGAATGCCCCGTTTCGACCCCCTTCCCGACCGCAGGCCCGCGCTGGTCGCCGGCGCGTCGTCCGGTATCGGTGAAGCCACCGCGATCAAGCTCGCCGCCAACGGTTTTCCCGTCGCTCTGGGTGCCCGTCGGGTGGACAAGTTGCAGGAGATCGTGGACAAGATCCGTGCCGACGGTGGCGAGGCCATCGCAGTGCACTTGGACGTGACCGACCCCGACTCGGTAAAGGCCGCCGTGGAGCAGATCACCGCCGAACTCGGCGAGATCGAGGTACTGGTGGCCGGTGCGGGTGACACATACTTCGGCAAGCTCGACTCGATCAGCATCGACGAGTTCGAGTCCCAGGTCCAGATCCATCTGGTCGGCGCCTACCGAGTCGCCTCCGCAGTCCTGCCGGGCATGCTCGAACGGCAGCGTGGCGACCTGATCTTCGTGGGATCTGATGTGTCGCTGCGGCCACGGCCCCACATGGGCGCCTACGGTGCGGCCAAGGCCGCCCTGGTTTCGATGGTGACCAACTACCAGATGGAACTGGAAGGCACCGGGGTGCGCGCCTCGATCGTCCATCCCGGCCCGACCAAGACCTCGATGGGCTGGAGCCTGCCGGCCGAACTCATCGGACCTGCGCTGGAGGACTGGGCCAAGTGGGGACAGGCTCGACACGACTACTTCATGCGCGCCGCCGACCTCGCCCGCGCCATCACGTTCGTCGCGGAGACCCCCCGCGGCAGCTTCATCGCCAATATGGAGCTCCAGCCCGAAGCGCCGTTGGCCGACAACAAAGACCGCCAGAAGCTCGCCCTCGGTGAAGAAGGGATGCCATCGTGACCATAACCAAAGAGGTACAACGTGTTTCGGGTGGCGAAGAAGAGCACGGCCACCTCGAGGAGTTCCGTACCGACCCGATCGGGCTGATGCAGCGCATCCGCGAGGAGTGTGGTGACCTCGGCTGGTTCCAGCTCGCCGACAAGCAGGTCATCCTGCTGACCGGCTCCGAGGCCAACGAGTTCTTCTTCCGCTCCCCCGACGCCGACCTCAACCAGGCCGAGGCCTACCCGTTCATGACGCCGATCTTTGGCGAGGGCGTGGTGTTCGACGCGGACCCGGAGCGTCGGGCCGAGATGCTGCACAACACCGCGCTGCGCGGTGAGCAGATGAAGGGCCACGCGGCGACCATCGAGAACGAAGTGCGCCGGATGATCGAAAACTGGGGCGACGAAGGCGAAATCGATCTGCTGGAGTTCTTCGCCGAGCTCACCATCTACACCTCGACCGCATGCCTGATCGGACTGAAGTTCCGCAACCAGCTCGACTCGCGATTCGCGAACTACTACCACCTGCTCGAGCGCGGCACCGACCCGCTCTGCTACGTCGACCCCTACCTTCCGATCGAGAGCTTCCGGATCCGCGACGAAGCCAGGGCCAGCCTGGTGGAGCTGGTGCAGGAGGTCATGACCGGCCGAATCGCCAACCCCCCCACCGACAAGAGCGATCGCGACCTGCTCGACGTCCTGGTGTCCATCAAGGACGAAGAGGGCAATCCGCGCTTCTCGGCCAACGAGGTCACCGGCATGTTCATCTCGCTGATGTTCGCCGGTCACCACACCAGCTCGGGCACCTCGTCGTGGACGCTGATCGAGCTGCTGCGCAACCCCGACTATTACGCCAAGGTGCAGCAGGAGCTCGACGACCTCTACGCCGACGGCCAGGAGGTGAGTTTCCATGCGCTGCGCCAGATCCCGAACATCGACAACGCGCTGAAGGAGACGCTGCGACTGCACCCGCCGCTGATCATCCTGATGCGGGTGGCCCAGGACGAGTTCGAGGTGCAGGGATATCCGATCCACAAGGGACAGATGGTGGCCGCCTCACCGGCGATCTCCAACCGCATTCCCGAGGACTTCCCCAACCCCGATGCCTTCGACCCGGATCGCTACGAGAAGCCCCGGCAGGAAGACATCGTCAACCGCTGGACCTGGATTCCCTTCGGCGCCGGGCGACACCGGTGCGTCGGTGCCGCATTCGCCCAGATGCAGATCAAGGCGATTTTCTCGGTTCTGTTGCGGGAGTACGAGTTCGAGATGGCACAGCCGCCGGAGAGCTATCAGAACGACCACTCCAAGATGGTGGTGCAGCTGGCCCGGCCGGCGAAGGTCCGCTACCGCAAGCGCGTGAAGGCGTAGTCCGATGGGCTGCTACCGCATCGAACTCGACGAGGACCTATGCCAGGGGCACGCCATGTGCGAACTGGAGGCGCCCGACGTCTTTCGGGTTCCCAAACGCGGTGCCGTCGAGATTCTCGACAGCGAACCCCCCGACGAGATGCGCGACGACGTTGAGCGCGCCGTAGAGATGTGTCCCACCCGAGCCCTATCCATCATCGAAAAATAGAAGGCGGAACAATGACTTCATCTTCCAAACGAGAAGCACTCGACGACTGGGTCCAGCGCTGGCTGCAGGCCAATAAGGACTCCGAAGCGGCCGGTGACTGGAAGAATCTGGCGGAGTTCTACACCGATGACGCGACCTACGGCTGGAACATCGGGCCCAAGGAAGACGTGATGTGTGTCGGCAAGGACGAAATCCGCGACGTCGCCCTGGGCATGGAGATGGAAGGCCTGGAGAACTGGGTCTACGAGTATCAGAAGGTCCTCGTCGACGAGAAGCAGAACGAGATCGTCGGGTTCTGGAAGCAGATCGCCAACAAGTCCGACGGCACCCGCGACGAGATCTACGGCATCGGCGGCAGCTGGTTCCGGCTGAACGACGACCTGTTGATCGAATGGCAGCGCGACTTCTTCGACTTCGGCCACGTGCAGAAGGCCTTCGTCAAGCTGATCTCGTCGGGCGACCTGACCCCCACCATGCAGAAGCGCATCGAGCGCAGCGTCGCCGGTGAGAAGCTGCCCGGTTACTACCCCCTCGGTGAGGCGCCGGTGCCGATCTGGTGAATACTCGACAGGCGTCAAGTAATCGGCCCCCGGCAGTGACGTGGAAAGTGACGGAGGTCATAATGGTCAGCAGGACAGGAACACGTTCTAATTCTTGCCTAGATTGACCATCCGGCACGGCCGGCCGCCCTGGAAAACCCCGGGGTCGGGTTTTGCGAGTGGAGGTTCGCTGTGAAGACAAAAGGTGCTCTCATCTGGGAGTTCAACCAACCGTGGTCGATCGAGGAAATCGAGATCGGCGATCCGGTCAAAGACGAAGTCAAAATCCAGATGGAAGCTTCTGGCATGTGCCACAGCGACCACCATCTGGTCACCGGCGACATCCCGATGGCCGGTTTCCCGGTTCTGGGCGGTCATGAGGGCGCCGGCATCGTCACCGAGGTAGGCCCGGGCGTCGAGCACCTGGCCCCCGGCGATCACGTGGTGCTCTCGTTCATCCCGTCGTGTGGTGAGTGTCCGGCCTGCCAGGAAGGGCTGCGCAACCTGTGCGATCTGGGCGCGGGCCTGCTGGCCGGCACCGCGGTGTCCGACGGCACCCACCGCATCCACGCCGTGAAGAACGGCCAGCCCGTCATCCCGATGACGCTGCTGGGCACGTTCAGCCCGTACATGGTCGTGCACAAGAGCTCGGTGGTGAAGATCGACCCGACCATCCCGTTCGAGGTGGCCTGCCTGGTCGGCTGCGGCGTGACCACCGGTTACGGCTCGGCCGTCCGCAGCGGTGACGTCCGTCCCGGCGACGACGTCGTGATCGTCGGCGTCGGCGGCGTCGGCACCGGCGCACTGCAGGGCGCGCTGAACGCCGGTGCGCGCAACATCTTCGCTGTCGACCCGGTCGAGTTCAAGCGTGACAACGCACTCAAGTTCGGTGCCACCCACGCCTACCCCGACATCTTCAGCGCGATGGCCGGCGTTGCCGAGGTCACCCAGGGACGGATGGCGCACAAGACCATCGTCACCGTGGGCGAGCTCAAGGGCGAGGACATCGACCACTACATGAACATCACCGCCAAGGGCGGCACCGTGGTGGCGACCGCCGTGGCGAACATGGCCGACAGCAATGTGACGCTGAACCTGGCGATGCTGACCCTGATGCAGAAGCGCTTGCAGGGCACCATCTTCGGCGGCGGCAACCCGCATTACGACATCCCGCAGCTGCTGTCGATGTACAAGGCCGGTCGGCTGAACCTCGACGACATGGTGACCAGGCAGTACCGCCTCGAGCAGGTCAACGAGGGCTACGCGGACATGCTCGAAGGCCGCAACATCCGCGGCGTCATCCGCTACACCGACGAGGACCGCTGACCTGCGCGTGTCCTTGATGGACCTTCCGGGCCGTGCCCGCCTTGCCCAAAGGCGCGGGCACGGCCCGGAATTCATGGTGCAGCGGCCATGAGCGGCTTCCCGAACCTGTTGCGTGAAGGCCGCATCGGCTCGATGACGGTGCGCAACAGGCTCGTGATGTCTCCGATGGAGACCATGTACGGCACGCCCGACGGTCTGCCGTCGCAGCGCACCCGCGACTACTTCGCCGCCCGCGCGAAAGGCGGCGTCGGGCTGATCACCGTGGGCGCCACCGGGATCGACCACCTACAGCCAGAGACTCCGGGCGGGCTTCACCTCGGCACCGACGAGGCGGTGAGCGCCCACCGCGCACTGGTCGAGGCCGTGCATGAGCACGGCGCGAAGATCCAGCCGCAGATCGTGCATGCCGGCCCCGACGGGCTCGGGCCCGAGATGCACGGCGTCACGTCGCTGGGCCCGTCGGTGATCCCGTCCTACCTGACCGGGCGCCCCTCGGCCGAGGTGACCGAGGCCCAGCTGACCGGGATCATCGACCTGTTCAAAGCCGCCGTGCGCCGCGCAGCCGAGGCCGGCTACGACGGCATCGAACTCCACGCTGCCCACGGATACATGTTCCTGGGTTCTTTCCTTGCGCCCCAACGCAACCGGCGCACCGACGACTACCGCGGCGACTCCCCCGGCGGCCGCATTCGGGTGGTGTTGCAGACCCTGGCCGCGATCCGATCCGAGATCGGCGACGCCCTGCCGGTCACGCTGCGGATCTCGGGCTACGAGCGGGTGGCCGGCGGCCGCCCGAGCTACGAGACGGCCCAGATGGCACCGCAACTGGTGGCGGCCGGCGTCGACGCCTTTCACGTCAGCGGTGGGGTGATCGACCGCCTGGTCACCGGGATGGTCAACGCCGCCGACGACGGCGACGCACTCAACGTGGGCGCCGCGGCCGCGGTCAAGCAGGTGGTCGACGTGCCGGTGATCGCGGTGGGGCGCATCCACGATCCTGCGCGCGCCGAGCACATCCTCGCCGACGGGCACGCGGACTTCATCGCGATGGGCAGGCCGATGCTGGCAGATCCGAACCTGGCCGCCAAACTTCACGCCGGTCAGGCGGATCGGGTGCGCCGATGCATCTCGTGCGAGAACTGCATCGACGCCATGGAACAGCGGTTCTCGGTCGACTGCGCGGTGAACCCCCGCACCGGTAAGGAACGTGAGCTGGCGGTGCACCCGGTGGCGCAACCCAAGCACGTCGTCGTCGTCGGCGGCGGGCCTGGCGGCCTGGAAGCGGCCCGGGTCGCCGCCGAGCGGGGGCACCGTGTGACGTTGTTCGAGCGCAACGCCGAACTGGGTGGCGCTCTGGTGTGGGCGTCGATCGTGCATCCGGAGAACGAACCGTTCCTGAAGTATCTGCGCAGTGAGATCGCAGCCAGCACAGTGACACTCGAGATGTCACACCCGGTCGACGTCGACGAGGTCGCCGCGCTGCAGCCTGACGCGGTGATCGTCGCGACCGGCGCCGACATCGTGGTGCCCGACATCGACGGCGCACACAATCCCCGGGTGATCAGCGGTCACGGCGTACGCGATCTGCTGGCACACCCCGCCGCGCTCCCAGCGGGTCGCCGAGTGGTGATCGTCGGCGGCAGCCTCGCCGCGATCCAGCTCGCCGAATATCTCTGCGCCCAAGACCGATTCGTCACCGTGCTGGAATCCGGCCGCACCATCGCCGCCGAAGTGGGCCTCAAGCGCCGCACCGAACACATGGACCGGCTCGACCGCCTGGGAGTGCCGCTGCACGTGCGCGCCGACGTGCACCAGATCACCGACAACAGCGTGGTGTTCACCCCGCATGGCGGCACCCGCCGCGAACTCGCGGCCGACAGCGTGATCATCACCGGACGCCTCGAGGCGGACACCGCCCTGTTCGACGACCTCACCGACCGGTTGCCCGGCGCCAAGGTGCATGCCGTTGGCGACTGCACCGGTATGGGACTGATCCGTAAAGCCACCGACGATGGCGCTCGCGCCGCCTGCAGTATCTGACAACATAAGGAGAAATTGATGTCCACAACCACCGAACACACTCCCGCACTGGCCGCATCGCAAGCATCCTGGCGCGCCGTGATGTCGCACGACCGCGAGGGCTGGCTGGCCCTGATGGCCGACGATGTCGTGATCGAGGATCCGATCGGGCAGGCCATCACCAACCCCGACGGCAACGGCGTGCGCGGCAAGGCGGCGGTCGCCGACTTCTACGACGCCAACATCTCGGTCAACAACCTTCGCGTCACCTGCGAGGAGACGTTCCCGTCGAGCTCTGCGAACGAAGTTGCGCACATCCTGGTGCTGCGCAGCCAATTCGAAGGCGGAATGACCAGCACGGTACGCGGCGTGTTCACCTACTCCGTCAACGACGCCGGCCTGATCACCAATATGCGGGGCTACTGGAACATGGACGGCATGCAGTTCGGCCAGGCGGTTCAGTGAGGCTGGCCGGAGTTGGCGCGCCAGCGCCGGCGGAGGCCAGGCGAAGCTGGGACCGCCTCATTTACCCAGGCGCCTGCCGAAGGTGAGTGACCGGCCGCTAGAAGGGTTCGGCGCGGTCGTCGTCGGCGGCTCACGGGGTATCGGGGCCGCCGTCTCGGCGCTGCTGGCCGAATGCGGTGCGGGCGTTGTGGTCAACGGCCGCGACGCGGCGGCTGCTGAGGCGGCGGTCGCCACCATCAACGACGCCGGTGGCCGCGCCGTCGCACACGGCGGCTCGGCCGCGGACGAGGCGGTCGCCGAGGACTTGATCGCTCTGTGCCAGAGCGAATTCGGCGCTGTTGATGCCCTGGTCAACTGCGCAGGCGCACCCGAGCCGCCGGGCTCGTCGATACTCACGGTCACGGCTGCCGAGTTCCGCGAGCTCCTCGACATCCACGTCGGAACCACGTTCGCGACCTGCCGGGCGGCCGCCCCCAGGATGGTGGCCCGCGGCCGAGGCGCGATCGTCAACACCAGTTCCTTTGCCTTCCTTGGCGATTACGGCGGAACCGGCTACCCGGCAGGCAAAGGTGCGGTCAACGGCCTGACGATGGCGATCGCGGCCGAGCTGGCCGAGCACGGGGTACGCGCCAACGTGGTGTGCCCGGGTGCCAAGACCCGGCTGTCCAGTGGATCGGATTTCGAGGAACAGATCGAATCGTTGCGGCAACGCGGCATCCTCGACGACGTCAGCGCCCACGGTGCGCTCGACGCCGCGCCACCGGAATACGTCGCACCGATGTACGCCTACCTGGTCAGCGACCTCGCCAGTAAGATCACCGGCCAGATCTTCATCGCCGCAGGCGGTTTCGTGGGCAGGTTCGACAAGCCCTCCCCCGGGTTCATCAACTACCGGGATCACCACGACTCGCCGCCGTGGACAATCAGCGAGATCGCGGCGATGTTGGCCTGACCTACGTCGTGAGGTCGTAGATCAGGACCCTGCCGACCCGCATCGGGGTGAAGTTGCGCTGAACCCATTGCTGGATCAGCGCATTGGTGTCCAGATGTCCCCACTTGTCCTCGTGGACCGGGTTGGTGACGAGGAAGTAGTGGATTCGCTTGGACAGCGCCATCCGCAAGAACTCGTCGGGTGCCGGAGACGGATCGGTCCCGTTGAATCCACCGACCGGCATCACCGGGTGACCGCTGGCCAGCTGATAGCCGGCCGCACACATCGATCCGATGGTGGCGGCCACCCAGGTGTACCGCTGCGCATCCGCGTCGAGCAGACCGACCAGTTGCCGGTCGGGCACACCAGAGTCCAGCAAGCTGCAGCCGACCAGATGCGGTGCGGTGGTGGATGATCGCGGGGGCAGCAGGAATCCGGGCCCGGTGGCTGACGTGATCTCGGCGCGCTGGACCGGAGCGACACCCTTGGTCATCGCGGTCACGATGCGGGGAACCGGTCCCGTGATCGGCATTGCACCGGAATTTCCGTGCTCGACGGTCGTGACGCTGTAGGCCACGGGTCCGCCGAGAGCGACAAGTGCGCCTGCCGCGACGATCACCGACATCGGGATGACGGCGATCATCAGCCCGGCCAGCACCAGGACGGCGGCGAGCGGGATGGCCCACCGCAACCACGGGTAGAAGCCGGGGACGTGCCGCAGCACGGCCACCGCGATGGCAGCTGTCAGCGCCACCGCGACCGCCAGCGCCGCTTTGACCCACAGGCGTTGCCGCTCTTGCCAACTCACCGCGATGCCGATGCCCGTCAGCGCGGCGATCGGCGGGGCAAGAGCCACGGTGTAGTACGGGTGGAAAATGCCTGCCATGTAGCTGAACACCCACGCCGTCACCAGCAACCAGAGAACCCACACCAGAATGGCGGCGCGGCGCAGATCTCGCCGCGCCGCCCGGCCCCGCCACACCAGCACGACGACCGCGAACACCAGTGCGGCGGGCAGTAGCCAGCCGATGCCACCGATCTGCTCCGGCTCGAACAACCTGCCGATGCCGGGCTGACCCCAGGGGTGCGGCGAAGTCCGGCCACCGGTATGTACCGGCGAGATGAAGCCGGGCGAGGCGAGGCTACCCGGCTCGTCGCCATTGAGCCGGCCGAAGCCGTTGTAGCGCAGGGTCAGTTCGAGGATCGAATTGGTCTGCGTCCCGCCGATCCACGGCCGCGCGCTCGCCGGCCACAGCTGCACCAGCAGCACCCACCACCCCGCCGCGGCCACCGCGGCGGCCAGCGCCGCCACGAGTTGGCCCAGCCTGGCGAGCAGCGATCGTGGACCGGCCACCAGATACGCGATCGCCAGAGCGGGCAGCACCAACGCCACCTCGAGCTGCTTCGTCAGATACCCGAGTCCCACACAGCATCCCGACACCAGCAGCCAGCGCAGCCGCCCGTCATCGATCGCCCGCAGCAGCGCCCACACCGCGGCGATCATCAACAGGACCAGAAGCGCGTCGGGATTGTTGTAGCGGAAGATCGTCACAGCCACCGGGGTCAACGCCAGGACCGTGCCGGCGATCAGTGCGGCTGCTTCACCGAACGGCCGGCGGACGGCATCCCAGAGCAGGGCCACGGAGACCACCCCGATGACCGCCTGGGGTGCCAGGATGCTCCACGAATTGAGACCGAACAGGCGGATGGACAGGGCCGGGATCCACAGCGACAGCGGCGGTTTGTCGACGGTGATCGAGTTGGCGGCGTCCGACGACCCGAACAGCAGCGCCTTCCATGACTGCGAGCCTGCCTGCTCGGCGGCGGAGTAGAACGCGTTGGCCCAGCCCGATCGGTCCAGGGCCCACAGATAGAGCACGGCAGTCGCGGCCAGCAACACGACCAGCGCCCAGCGCTGCGGGCGTATCCGGGTACGCCGGGTAATGGCTTGTGCGACGCCGCCTTCCGGCGACTCGACGGTGATGGTCATATCAGCGGTTGGACGCGCCGAATACCCGTCGCAACGCCACGAATCGCACGAGGGTGGCGACCAGGTTGGCCACGACCAGAACTGACAGTTCGACGCCCTTACCGACGGTCGGGTCGTAGCGGTGCAGCAGATACAGCGAGCCGCTGGTGATGGCCAGCCCGAAGGCGAAGATCAGCAGGCCGTGGACATGGTGGCGGCCAACACCGGCTCGGCCGCGGATACCGAAGGTGAAGGCCCGGTTCGCGGCGGTGTTGGCCAGGGCGGTGAGCAGCAGAGCGGTCAGGTTGGCGGCCTGCGCGCCGAGTGCGGGATGCAGCGAAAGATACAGCAGCGCAAAGGCGATGGTGCTGGCGATGCCGATCAGCCCGAAGCGCACCATCTGGCCGACCATGCCGCGGGGTACGCCCGGCACCAGCGGCTCGCGGCCCAGCGCGGCCTGCAGGTCGCGCAGCGGCAGGGCGCCGGTGGTCAGCGCCCGGCCGACCCGCCAGCAGCCCTTGAGGTCTTCGATCGCGGTGGCAAGGATGTCGACGCGGGAGTCCGGGTCGTCGATCCAGTCGACCGGCACCTCGTGGATGCGCAGGCCGGCCTTCTCGGCCAGCACCAGCAGTTCGGTGTCGAAGAACCACCCGGTGTCGGCGACCAACGGCAGCAACTGGCGGGCGACGTCGCCGCGCAACGCCTTGAAGCCGCACTGGGCGTCGGAGAACCGCGCGCCGAGCAAGCCGCGCAGCAGCAGGTTGTAGCCGCGGGAGACCACTTCTCGCTTGACGCCACGCACCACCCGCGACGAAGCGGCCAGCCGCGATCCGATCGCGATGTCGGAATGCCCGGACACCAGCGGCGCGACCAACGGCATGAGCGCCGAAAGATGAGTCGACAGGTCGACATCCATATAGGCGACGACGTCGGCCCGTGATGACGCCCACGCGGCAGCCAGTGCGCCGCCACGGCCCTTGGCGTCGAGGTGGATCACGTCGACGTCGGACAGTTCCTCGGCGAGCTCCCGCGCCACCGACAACGTGGCGTCGGTACTGGCGTTGTCGGCCACCAGGATTCGGGCCCGGTAGGGCACCTCGTCGAGCAGGAACTGGTGGAGCCGTCGCACACAGGCCGCGACGTCGCGCTCCTCGTTGTACACGGGGATGACGATGTCGAGAACGTAGCGACCCCCGACGCCGATCGCAGCAGAGTGCTGCTCGGCCGGCAGGGTGTCGGTCATACCGATGATCGTCGCGGGCCAAGCTGCCGTGGCACTGGGCCGGATCTGAGGGGTTGCTGTGAGCCAGCTTCATGATCGGCCCCGGGCGGCTACTCATATGCTTGGGCACATGGCCTCCGTCTTCACCAAGATCATCAACCGCGAACTGCCGGGACGATTCGTCTACGAAGACGACGAGGTCGTCGCCTTCCTGACCATCGAGCCGATGACCCCCGGGCACACGCTGGTGGTTCCGAGGGCCGAGGTCGACAACTGGCAGGACGTCGAGCCGGCCGTGTTCAACAAGGTGATGGCGGTGTCCCAGCGGATCGGCAAGGCGGTGTGTGCGGCGTTCGGCGCCGAGCGGTCCGGGCTGATCATCGCCGGGCTCGAAGTGCCGCACCTGCACGTGCACGTGTTTCCCGCGCGCAACCTATCTGACTTCGGCTTCGCCAACGTCGACCGCAGTCCCTCCCCCGCGTCGCTCGACGAGGCGCAGGCCAAGATCACGGCCGCGCTGGCCGACATCGGCTAGATCCCTGGGGCCACCGGGGTCGCGACGTCGGCGATGCGCGGCAGGCTGACCCGGAAACAACAGCCCTGGCCCGGCGCGGTCGACACCGTGACGCGGCCACCGTGGGCGTAGACCAGCGAGTCGACGATCGACAGCCCCAGTCCGGTGCCGCCACTGGCGCGGGCGCGGGAGGAGTCGGTGCGATAGAACCGCTCGAACACCCGCCGGGCGTCCTCCGGTGTCATGCCCGGGCCTTCGTCGGCGACTTCGAGGACCGCGTCGTCCGACGAAGTGCCCACCCGCACACTGATTCGGGCGGTCTCCGGGGTGTGCTGCAGGGCGTTGGCCACCAGATTGCCGAGCACCTGACGCAGCCGGGCTTCGTCGCCGATGACCTCGGGGGTGCCGGGGCCGTCGAAGACCTCCATGGTGATGGTGCGCTTCGGGGCGATCGACTGGGCGTCGTGCACGGCGTCGGTGGCCAGGGTGAGCAGGTCGACGCGGCGCTGTTCGAGCGGACGCTGCGCGTCGAGGCGGGCCAGCAACAGCAGATCATCGACCAGTAGACCCATCCGGCGCGACTCGCTTTCGATGCGGGACATCAGCATCTCGACGTCGCGGGCCGCGCCCTGCCGGTAGAGCTCGGCGAAGCCGCGGATGGTGGTCAGCGGAGTGCGTAATTCGTGGCTGGCGTCGGTGATGAAGCGCCGCATGCGTTCTTCGGAGGTGCGGGCCTGTTCGGCGGACTCCTCCGATGACGCCATCGCGGTCTGGATCTGGGCGAGCATGCCGTTGAGCGCCAACGACAACCGGCCGACCTCGGTGCGTGGATCACGTTCGGGCACACGGCGATCCAGCTGTCCGGCGGCGATCGCGGCGGCGGTCTTCTCGACTTCGACGAGCGGTCGGAGGCTGCGGTGCACCACCCAGTAGCCGGCGACGCCGAGGATGATCAGGACAGCCGTGCCGATCGCGAATTGCGACCAGGCCAGACTGCGGACGGTCGACTGGATGTCGGACATGTCGATGGCCACCGTGGTCAGCTCGCCGCCGGGCCCGCGCACCGACACCGCACGCCATTCAACCGGGGAGTGCTCCAGCGACCCGACGGTCACCGGCACCGGCCCCACGTCGTTGTCGTCGGGCAGGGCGGGCTCGGCGTCACGGTCGTTGACGGCCATCCAGATGTGGCCGTCGGCGTCGACGCCGCGGACGTAGAAGTTCGACGGCGGCCTGGCCGGGTTGGGCTCCTCGTCGGGCGGGGGCATCCGGCGAGGGGCCTGGGCCCAGCCCCGGGAGGCGTCCAGGAGGGTCTGGTCGGCGCGATTGATGAGATCGTGCTGCAGGGTGGAGGTGACGGCGATCCCGGAGGCCAGCAAGCCGCATCCCACGAGCAGCAGCATGGCGGCCACCAGGCCGACTCTCAGCGGCAAGGCTCGGTGGTAGGGCGTGGGCATCTCTCTATTGTTCGCGCCGAGCGGCGCGACGCGCCCGATTACCGCGGCTCCCGCAGCACGTATCCGACGCCGCGCAGGGTGTGCAGGAGGCGCTTTTCGCCGGTGTCGATCTTGCGGCGCAGGTAGGAGACGTAGGACTCGACGACGTTGACGTCACCGCCGAAGTCGTAGCGCCAGACGTGGTCGAGGATCTTGGGCTTGCTCAGCACGGTGCCGGCGTTGATCACGAAGTAGCGCAGCAGGGTGAACTCGGTCGGCGAGAGCGAGACCGGCTCACCGGCCTTCCACACCTCGTGGGTGTCCTCGTCGAGCTCGATGTCGGCGAAGCTCAGCCGCGAATTGCGCGGCTCCTCCACACCCTTGCCGGCACGGCGCAAGATCACCCGCAACCGGGCGACGACCTCTTCGAGGCTGAACGGCTTGGTGACGTAGTCGTCGCCGCCCAACGTGAGTCCGGCGATCTTGTCCTGGAGGCTGTCGCGCGCGGTCAGGAACAGCGCGGGCGCGTCGATGCCGTCGGCGCGCAGCCTGCGCAGCACACCGAAGCCGTCCATGCCGGGCATCATGACGTCGAGGATCACGGCGTCTGGCCGGACCTCCCGAGCGCGGTCGAGGGCCGCCGGGCCGCTGGACGCGGTGTGGACCTCGAAGCCCTGGAACTTCAGGCTTACCGACAGGAGCTCCACGATGTTGGTCTCGTCGTCCACGACGAGGACACGTGCCTCGGGTTTGGTTTCGGGTGTAACAGGTGCGGCCATGCTGACAATTTCCTCTCACATTGGTGAACCCACGCTGCCTAGGCGCTGTGAGATTCCTGTGAGTTGGTTTTCCCGTCGGTTAGCCGATACCTCCGGTTACAAACTTTTTCCGCTCCTACACTTGCCAGATGGACCTGGCGAAGACGCTCGTTGGTATCGCGAGCGCACCGGTACGGGTGGGACTGGCCGCAGCCGAGGTCGGGCTCGACGTCGCCAGAGCGGGCGTTGACCTCACCAAACAAGCGCTGGGCGAGGCCGGGGGCGCAGCGTCCCCGAGTTCGATGGCGCAGATGTTCGGCTTGGAGGACACCATCTCGCGGGCGAACAAACTCGCCCAATTGCTCGACGACGACGCCCCGCTGGGGCGGGCGCTGGCACCGGACGGCCCGCTGGACCGGCTGATGCGGCCGGGCGGTCTGATCGACCGGATGACCGCGCCGGACGGTGTTCTGGACCGGTTGACCGCCGAGGGCGGTGGACTGGACCGGTCGCTGGCGCCCGGCGGGCTGGTTGATCAGCTCCTCGACGAGGACGGCCTGATCGAGCGGATCCTCGGCGAGGAAGGTCTGGCCGACCGGCTGATGGCCGAGGGCGGCCTGGTGGAGAAGCTGACCGCGCGCAACGGCCCCCTGGAGCAGTTGGCCGATGTCGCCGACACCCTGAACCGGCTGGCGCCTGGGCTGGAAGCGCTGGCACCGACGATCGAGACGCTGCGCGAGGCGGTCACCACGCTGAGCCTCGTGGTCAACCCGCTCAGCAATATCGCCGACCGGATCCCGATCCCCGGCCGGCGCCGCAGCTACACACCGCCGCGCCCAGTCGGCACCGAGCGGGTGCGCAGCGAGCGGCTGGTCATCGACGACGACGAACAGTGAGTTCGCTAGTCTGTTAAGCGGTTCCGCCCGTTCCGGTCGGCCAAGCCTCCTTAGCTCAGTGGTAGAGCAACATACTTGTAATATGTAGGTCATCGGTTCAATCCCGATAGGGGGCTCTCGAATTGAGAGCATACATGCTGGTAGCGCTCACTTTTGCACACTTCGATCATTCCCGACGCCAGGCCTGTTTGTGCCCTCGACAAGATTCACAGCAAACATTTGCTAGTACGACTGGCCGTTGGCGTAGCGCTGTCGGCGGTAGTGGCGACCGCTACCGCGATTTTTAGCCTTGAATGTCGGCAGCTGGCTGTCACAGTTGGGACAGATGAGCCGCAGATTCTCGCGACGGTTGTTCGTCGCGTTCCCGTCGATGTGATCGATGATCAGCGCTAGGCTCGCGCCGTTCCAATGGCTCGCTATTGCGCAGATGGCGCAGCGCCCATCCTGCTGCGCGTAGAGGTAATCACGGACAAAATGACCTCTATAAGACATGCGGCCGGATGCGCCCGTTTCGAGCCAGGCATCTAAGAGCGCCCGCCGGCGGTACGCCTGTTGACATGCGTTGCTGCAGTACACCTTCTGGCTGCCCTGAATATCGATTCCGCACCCGATGCACGTGACCGTCATGGACTGACGCTACGACTTGCCACCGACAGATTTTGCATTGGAATACGTCGCCTCATCCACGCCAGCGATTGTCGGTGACAGGTCGTAGATTCTGCCCATGAGGCAATGTCGCCAATGTGGCTCTACGCTCGCCAAGCGCAGCCAAAAAGTCTTCTGCAGCAACGCATGTCAGCAGCGCGCCCGGCAGGATGCCAGTACGAAACTCTGGCTCGAGTCCGGTGATGCGTGGCTCGACACCCGCCGTAACCACTACATACGGACCTACCTCAACGAGGCTCAGTCCGGCTGCTGCGCAATCTGCGGTGGATCCAATGTGTGGCTGGGTCTGCACCTGGCCTTTGTGTTGGATCACATCGACGGCGATCCGACCAACAATCGGCGAGAAAACCTGCGACTGATATGTCCGAACTGCGACTCGCAGTTGCCGACGTACAAGGGCCGCAACCGGGGGAAGGGCCGCCATTACCGTCGGCAGCGGTACGCCGACGGTCAGACGTACTAGCCGTCGCCCGACGCCATGACGACCCGATTCCGCCCGCTCTGCTTGGCTTGGTAGAGCGCGCGATCCGCGGCCTGTAGGAGATCTTGCGGTGACGTGGTGTCCGCGTCGGTGGCCGCGACGCCGATGCTGATCGAGATCGGGCGCTTGGGCCACGGCGCACGCTGCACGGCCCGGCGGAACCGCTCGCCGAGCACGAACGCACCCTTGCAGGTGGTTTCGGGGAGCACGACCGCGAACTCCTCGCCGCCGTAGCGGAACAGCGAATCGGAGACCCGGAGTTCGGATTGCAGCAGACGGGCAACCCCACGCAGCACCTCGTCACCGGCCGGGTGTCCGTGGATGTCGTTGAATGCCTTGAACAAATCGACGTCAATCATGATCAGTGACAAGGTGCTGCCGCGGGTTCGCGCCCGCATGCACTCCTCGTCGAGAGTCATGTCGAACGAGCGGCGGTTTTTCACTCCGGTCAACACATCGGTTACCGATTGAGACTCCAGGTGCACCCGCACCTTCTCGATGTCGCGCTGATACTCCTGCAGCAGTTCGACGTACTTCTCCTGGTCCAGCACCGCCTGCTCCAGAGTCTCGATGCTGCGGCGTAGCTCGAGCTGCACGATGATCTCGCGGGACAAAATTGCCAGCGCCTCCCGCTGTGTCTCGCTGAGGGTCCGCGGCTGGCGGTCGATCACACAAATGGTGCCCAGCGCCTCACCGGTCGGCGCCACCAGCGGTGCGCCGGCGTAGAAGCGGATGTGCGGATCGCCGGTCACCAAGGGGTTGGTCGCGAAGCGTTCGTCGGCGGTGGCATCCTCCACGGTCATCACGTCATCGGGCTTCATGATCGCGTGAGCGCAGAACGCCTGCGAACGCGGAGTTTCGCTGACCCCGAGACCGAAGTCGGCTTTGAACCATTGCCGATCCTTGTCCAACAACGAGATGAGCGCGATGGGCGTGCCGCAGATGGCCGACGCCAACTTGACGAAGTCGTCATAGGCCTGTTCCGGCAGCGAGTCCATGATGTTGTAATCCGCAAGGACGTTCAGTCGCTCGCGCTCATTGGCTGGTATCGGAAAAGCGGCCTCTGACATGTGCTCCCCCATCAGTCCTTGACACCAGTCACTGATATCTCACAGCTACCCCCGTCAGTAGGATCTTAACTCGATGGTGGAACGTGGTCGGTGACAACGCCACTACCCACGGTGTACAACGCTTAAGTGGTGACCGACTTCGATGTCCCGCGCTTCAGCGCGTGGCTGGCCGAGGTCACCGGCGAGTCGGCCGACGTGGCGGTGACGCCGATCCGCGGTGGCGGCAGTTGCGAGATGTTCCGCATCGACCGGCTCGGCGAAACCTGGGTGGTGCGCCGCGCCCCCCTCGCCACGGTATCAGACACCGCGCACCAGGTGGTCCGCGAAGCGCGCATCATGGAAATCCTAAAATCACAGGGCATTCCAGTGCCGACAGTCTTGGCCCGCTCCGAAGACCCCGCCATCATCGGCGCACCCTTCTTCGTGATGTCCTTCGTCGACGGTGACGTCATCCGCCGCGACGGCCTGCCCGCGGCGCTACGACAAGACCCGGGGTCGCAGGACAGGATCGGCGAGCAACTCATCGACACCCTGGCGCAGTTGCACGCTGTCGACTGGGCATCGACGCCACTGGCCGAGATGTCCCATCCGCTGGGCTTCCTCGACCGGCAGGTCGACCGCTGGCTCGGCCAGCTCGACAGCTATCGGATCCGCGACCTGCCCGACGTCGACGACCTCGCAACCTGGTTGCGCGACCACGTGCCAGCACACGGCGATCTGACCGTCATGCACGGTGATTACAAGGTGGACAACGTCATCTGGGCACCCACTGCCCCGCCGCGCATCGCCTGCGTCGTGGATTTCGAGATGACCACCGTCGGCGATCCACTCGTCGACCTCGCCTGGGCGATGATCTTCTGGCCCGAGGAGAGCAACCCCATCGCACTGGCCGCCCCCGGCACGCCGAACGGCATCCATCCCGACCACTGCCAAACACCGGAGCAGCTCGTGCAACGGTATGCCCAGTCGACCGGCCGCGACCTGTCCGACTTCACCTGGTATCAGGTGTTCAGCGCGTGGAAACTCGCCATCGTCCTGGAGGGCTCCTACGCCAAACATGTTCGTGGCCAATCCCGCAACCCGGTCCACGAGGTCTTCGGCGTGATCGCAGACGGCCTGATCACCCGCGCCAGGAGGTTTGCCCGATGACAGATCCGCTCTTCGACGTTTCCGGCCGCATCGTGCTGATCACCGGCGGCAGCCGTGGACTCGGCGCCGCCATGAGCATCGGCCTCGCCGCGCGCGGAGCGAAAGTCGTAATCGCCAGCCGCAAGCTCGCCTCCTGCGAGGCACTGGCCGATCGCATCAACAGCCAAGGCGGCGAGGCATTCCCGCTGCAGTGCCACGTCGGCGACTGGGAAAGCCTGCCTGCCGTCGTCGACGCCGCCACCGAACGCTGGGGCCGGCTGGACGGCCTGGTCAACAACGCCGGGATGAGTCCGCTGGCCCCGTCCTTACTCGAAACGTCGGAGACGTTGTTCGACAAGGTGATCGGCGTCAACCTCAAAGGTCCGACCCGCCTCACGGCCCTGGCCGCGAACGCCATGGCGAATACCGGCGGCGGATCGATCGTCAATATCAGTTCGCTCGCGTCGGTGAAACCGACCCCCGTTGCGCCGATCTACGGCGCCGCCAAAGCCGGTCTCAACGCGCTCACCACAGCGACGGCACTCGAATTCGCCTCCGCCGGTGTGCGGGTCAACTGCATCGTCTGCGGAACATTCGACACCGACGCCGCGTCGGGCTTCGTCCGCAACCCGGACGCGCTGCCCGACGTCGTCAAGCCGATTGCACTGGGGCGGGTCGGCCGACCCGAGGAGATCGTCGGCGCCGTGATCTACCTGCTGTCCGACGCGTCGAGCTACACCACCGGATCATTGATGACGATCGACGGTGGCGTCGCCTAGTCAGCTGTCGCGGCGGATCCCCTCGATGAGGTAATCGATGTGCAGCGAGAACAACTCATCGATCTCACCGGCGGTCACGCCATCGGGATGGCTGCCGGCCAGCCGATTACGGCCAACCGGCACGTCGAGCGGCGGATGGTCCATCGCGACGAAGCCCACCGTCGCCCAGGTCAGCAGTCGACAGGCGCGGACCGCGTGCTCGCGCGGCATCCCGTCGCGACGCATGCATTTCAGCAGCGGCCGGGACGCCTCCAGATAGGCTGGTCGCTTCACTTGGAGGAAGAGCCTGCTGTCGGCGGCTTCGGTGAGCCGTTGCCGCAGTTGCGCGGTCCAGCGCCGCGCATAGTCCGGCCATGGTTCATCACTGCCCGGCTCCGGCGCCAGGTCAGCCAGAAAATGGTCGGCCACGGCAGCCAGCAGCGCGTTCTTGTTGCCTATGCGGGCATACACCGGCGGCGGCGTCACCCCGAGCCGGCCCGCCACACTGCGCATGCTGACCGCGTCGAGCCCACCCTCGCGGAGGATGTCGACCGCAGCGGCCACGATTTGTTCAGGGCGCAAGTCGATTTCGCCGGTCATGAGATCTTCAGCGCAATCTTGCCGACGTGTTCGCCGGCCTGCAAGACGCGGACGGCGTCACCCACCTCTGTCCAGTCGAAGACATGACTGATGTGCGGCTTGATCCCGGCGGTGGTGATCAACTCACACAGTTCGACGAAACTCAGCACGCTGCCGACGGTGATGCCGATGACCCGAATGTTGTTGAGCATCAACTCGGCAACCGGTACCGGCGCAGCATCGAACCCCGTGAGCACGCCGATCACCGCCACGGTGCCGCCCATCCGGGCAGCACGCACCGAGTGGGCCAGCGTCTCCGGCCCACCGAGGTCGACCACCAGATCCGCGCCGCGTCCCCCGGTGATTCGCTTGACCTCGTTCTCCCAGTCCGGCGTATCGCGGTAGTTGATGAGATGCGCCGCTCCCAGCGAAGATCCGATCTTGAGCTTCTCATCAGACGATGAGGTCACGATGACGTCCGCACCGAGCGCGTGCGCGAACTGGACGGCGAACAACGAGACACCTCCGGTGCCCTGCGTGACGACCACGTCGCCGCGACCGATTCCGGCCTCCAGCAACGCATTCCACGCGGTGACCCCCGCGCACGGCAGGGTCGCCGCTTCGATGTCACTCAAATGCGGTGGCGTCGCGACCAGCCCATCGCTGGCCGCGATGCGGTACTGCTGCAACCAGCCGTCCCCGCTGTCGCCGGGCAGCTCGGCCTTGGCCTGCGGAGTGGGCGGCCCGTCGTGCCAACCCGGGTGGAAGGCGCTCATCACGCGGTCGCCCACCGAGAAGTCGGTGACATCGGGACCGATCGCCACCACCTCGCCCGCGCCGTCGCTCATCGGGACTCGAGGCCACTCCCCCCAGATCAGCCCGGCCAGATTCACCATGTCGTGATAGTTGACGCTCGACGCGTTGACCTTCACCAGCACTTCACCCGCGCCGGGATCCGGCACCGGCCGCTGCTCCGGTTCCGGCGCCGCCCCTTGCGCCGTCATCACCATCGCCGTGTAGGTGCTCATGCGATTCCCGCTTCCTGCCTCAGCTGTTCCCACTTCTGTTGCGCCGCAGGCCGACGCGACGGCAGATGTTCGGTCGGCCACCCGTCGACAGGCTGATACTTCTTGAGTACATGCCGGGCCAGCACCGACTTGTGCAGCTCATCGGGGCCGTCGCCGATCGATCCGAACCGGGTGATCCGATACCACTGCTCGACAGGCAGATCACCGGAGTACCCCAGCGCTCCACAGACCTGAATCGTGCGGTCGAGCACCGCGAGCACGACCTTCGACACGTGCGCCTTGACCATCCCCAGATCGGCGCGCACCGCACTGGCCCCCAGCCGATCCATCTTCCAGGCGGTGTGGAACGTCAACAACCGCGCGGCCTGAATCTCAGTGTGCGACAACGCGATGAAGTCCTGGACCATCTGATGCTCACCGAGCAGACGCCCGTGCGACTGCCGCGACACGGCGCGCTCCCCCATGATGTCCAGTGCACGTTGCGCCTGTCCGAGCCAGCGCATGGCGTGGTGGATCCGGCCACCACCGAGGCGCTGCTGGGCCAGCAGGAAACCCGCACCCCGCGGCCCGATCAGATGATCCGCCGGTACCCGGCAGTCCCGGAGCACCACCTCGGCGTGGTTACCGCGCCGGCCGTACTCCGGGTCGGCGTGCGCCATTGTGGGAATCTCCCGGACGATCTCGAGCCCGGGCGTATCGGTCGGCACCACGAAAATCGATGCGTGCCGGTGCGGCCGCTTGTCGGCATCGGTCTCGGCCACCACCAGGATGATGTCGGCACACGACGCGTTGGTGGTGAACCACTTGTGGCCGTTGATGATCCAACTGTCTCCGTCGGCCACGGCGGTGGTGGCGATGACGGTGGGGTCGGCGCCGGCCAGGAACGGCTCCGTCAGGGCGAAGGCGCTCGAGATCTCACCGCGCAGATTCGGGAACAGCCACCGTTGCTTCTGCGCCTCGTCGGCGCCGTGGGCGAGCAGTTCCATATTGCCGCTGTCCGGCGCCTGCACACCGAACAGTTCCATCGACACCATGCAGCGGCCGATGATCTCCGACATCAGGGCCAGTTTGAGTTGACCGCCGCCGGTCCCGCCGAGGGCGGGATCGAGGAACATTCCCCAGAGCCCCTGCGCTTTGACCCGGTCCTGCAGATGACGTTTGACCGCCTGCCATTCGTCGGCGGGCAGCTCGGAAAGGATCGGCTCCAGCGGGATCACCTCGGCATCGATGAACTCCCGCATCCACGCCAGCTGCTCGGCGAACTCGGGGTCGGTTTCGAAATCCCACGCCATGACAGCCCTTCCGCCGATCGGATCACAGTGTAATCATGGTGTGATCGTCGAGCGCAACGCCGCGGAGGTACCGACCGATGAGAGCGTGGCAGGTGCACGGCCCCGGCAAGCCCGAGGCCGTTTTGCGGTTGGTGGAGCGCGAAGTGCCCGACCCCGGGCCTGGTCAGGTGCGGGTCCGCGTCGCCGCGGCCGGAATCGGCCTGCCCGATGTCCTGATGTGCCGCGGCACCTACCCGCTCACCCCCGCCGTCCCCTTCACCCCCGGCCAGGAGCTGGCGGGTACGGTCACCGCGGTCGGTCCCGGGATCGACATCCCGATCGGCACCCGGGTCATGGGAGTCAGCGACTTCATGAACGGCAACGGCTCGTTCGCCGAGGAAGCATTGGCGCCTGCGGCGTCGGTCGTCCCGGCGCCCGCGACGCTCGACGACTGCGCCGCCGCCGGCTTCTGGATCCCCAACGTCACCGCGTGGACCGGCCTGGTCGATCGCGGGCAGCTGCGAGCCGGGCAGCGCCTGGCGGTCCTCGGTGCGGCCGGCGGCAGCGGCATCGCGGCCGTCCAACTCGGTAAGGCATTGGGAGCCACAGTGATTGCGGTGGCCGGTGACCAGAGTCGTGCCGAGTTCTGCCGGTCGTTCGGCGCGGACCACGTCGTGGTGGCCAGAGACGACGCCGCCGACGACGGCTGTCCCCTGGCCCAGGCTTTGCGGGAACTCACCGACTGGCGGGGCGTCGACATGATCTTCGACCCGGTCGGCGGGGCTCAGGGCAGCAACGCGATGGGTGCACTGGCCCGCGACGGCCGACACCTCGCCGTCGGTTTCGCCAGCGGCAGCTGGCCGACGGTCGACGTCCAGATGATGGCGGTCACCAACACCTCACTGGTGGGTGTTCTCGCCGCCCCGGAGTCGCGCGAACACACCGAGGAGGTGCTGCGCGGCCTCACCGATCTCCTCGACCGCGGCGCCATCCAGGACACCGTTGGCACGCGGTGGGCGTTCGCCGACGCTCCCGCAGCCCTCACGCACGTTGCCGACCGCAGCCAACCGGGCAAGTGCGTCCTTGCCGTGTGACCAGCGAGTCAGGCCAGGGCAGCCCGTTCGACATCGAGCAACTGCTCGCCGCGCCGTTCCTCGTCATAGGCCTCGCGGCCACCGCGCAGGCCGAACAGTCGCTTGGACACCAGCAGATAGATGACCGCGGCGACGTTGATGACGAACGCTCCCCCGCGCGTGAGCGTGACCCCTTTGCCCAGGAGGTCGTAAACCTCCAACGGCAGGAAGATCGACGTCGCGACCACGGCGAAGTATTCGCCCCAGCGCGACAGCAGCCACAAACCGACACCCTCGATCAGCTCCAGCAGCGCGTAGACCAGCAGCGCGACGAACACCAGCATCAGCGTGCCGGGTGTGGTGGCCAGTGCCTTCTCCAACTCGTGCACGGCGGTCATCTGGTCGACTTTGATTCCCGACGCCCGCAGCAATGGCAGGTCGCGTTCGACGGCGGCTTGGATCGAGCCCTGCGCGCCACGGAACTGCCACACCGCCCACGCGGCAAGCGCGATCAGCAGCGCCCGGACCCACCGCTCCACTGCCAGCGCCCGCACGATGATCGCCTGCCGCAACGCGCCGCCGCGAAGGATCAGCGGGGCGTGGTCGGCCGGGCCGCGGCCATGGGGAGGTCCGATGACGAACTCCCCGCACCGCAGGCAGCGCCACACTTCACCCAGCCCAGTCGTCCCACTCAACCGCTCGGCGAGGGCGGCGTCGTCGGGTGCGTAGGTGACGTGCCCCCGCCGCGCGCAGGTGAACAGTTCCCAGCGGTTGATGCCGCGGGGTGAGTTCGCAGCCTTGCGCTGTTCGTTCGATGTCGCCACCGATCCATCATGTCGCCTCACGATGTCAACTACCTGGGGCGGTCACGATCGGGGCGAACTTCGCGCGTAACCGCTCCACAAAGGCGCCGACTTAGCTTAATATTCGCTGAGAAAGCAAACGGGTGCCCGGCCGCCTCGGCAGTTTGGCACCCACATCGGGGGGTTTGCCTGAAGTCCGCCGACTTCACCGGCAACAGACGACGCACGAAGGCGGTACTTCCATGGCAAATGTCCAGCGTGGCGCACGAGCTGGTGCAGCCGCCGTCGCATTGGGCCTGTCTCTGGTCTGGCCGACCGTCGCCATTGCCAGTGCGGACAGTCCCGACAGCGGTTCGTCCTCCACATCGGCCGGTCCGGCAAAGGCCAAGAGCGGGGTCGCAAAATCGGCTCGCACGGCCAAACCCAGCCAGAACGACACCGCGTCGTCATCGTCGAAGACGCCCTCCGCCGCCAGCAGTAGCAGCCGCAAGCCCACGTCAGCGGCGCGCGTCCACGCCGGCACCCCCGCCACGACGAGCGCCGAGAAGCCCACCGCGCAGTCCAGCCGCACGGTCTCCGATGCCACGTCCGCCGCGAGTGTCACGTCCGCCGCGAGCGCCGACGCCGAGAGCACCCCGGCGCAGACAACCGACAACCAGCAGCCGGCCACCAGTTCCACCACCCAGGCGGTGACCGCCACACCGACCCCGGCGACCGCGAAGGCGACGACCATCACCGCCTTCCGGGTGCCCTCGGCCAGTGCGTCGCCCACCGATGTGTTGACCAGTCTGGTGGGGTCGATTCAGGGGCTTTTCGAGGGCGCTGCTCTGTTGGTGCGCCGCACGTTCTTCAACGAGGCACCGACGGTCGCACCCGTTCAGCTGACCGGTGAGACCACCGGGCCGATCACCGGGACCATCGATGCGACCGACCCCGAGGGCGACCACCTCGTCTACAAGGTGACCCAGCAAGGCCACTACGGCAATGTCGTCGTCAATTCCGACGGCAGCTACACCTACACCCCGAACGACCCGGGCTCGAACATCGTCGACTCCTTCGTCGTCTCGGCCACCGACACCGGGCCGCACATCAACCTGCTCAACTGGTTCCGGACCTCCAGCACCTATGCGGCCGGCTCGATATACCAGGAGCCCGCCGGCACGCCGCGGATCACCTACACCTTCACCTACGGCAACGGCTCGCAGTTCTGGTCCAGTGCCGCTCGCGCCGAGTTGGCCGCAACGGCGATCTACCTGTCGAGCTATTTCGAGCCCCAGTACGACGTCAACATCACCTATGCGGTCACCGGCCAGTACTCGCTGGCGGGTGCGACGCTGGCATCGGCAGGCAGCGACCTGATCAGTGACAATGCCGGCTTCTACGACACCGTGGTGCAGAACAAGATCCTCACCGGTGTGGACTCCAACGGGGCGGCCGCAGACGGCACCATCGACTGGAACTTCGGCTACGGCTGGGGCTACTTCTCGACGGTGCCCGGCGGAAGTTACGACTTCCAGTCCACGGCGATGCACGAGCTGATGCACACCTACGGCTTCCTGTCGGTTGTCGACAGCGTCGCCTCCGGCAACAACGCTGGGCCGAATTGGACCACCTTCGACAAGTTCATGGTGACGAAGAACGGAACCTCGGTGTTCGACGGCACGACGTTCAACACCGCCTACAACCCGAACCTGACCGGAGGTGTCAGCAACGGCATGTACTTCGGCGGTGCCAACGCGATGGCGGCCAACGGCGGCAACCCGGTGCCGCTGTACAGCCCGAACCCGTGGGAGTCCGGCAGCTCGATGTCGCACCTGAACGACGACTACTACACCGGCGCCAACGAGAAACTGATGAACGCCTCATCGGACACCGGGCTGGGCGTCCGGACACTGAGCCCCATCGAGATCGGGATCATGAAGGATCTCGGCTACACGATGGTGTCGGCGTCCCCGACCGTGGCGGTGCTGTTCATCGGCCTGATGCTCGTCCGCCGCCGGCGGCAGTAACACCGCGAACTGTCAGTTGCTGCCTGGGCAGGAGATCGTGAGATAGACGGTCGTGTTGGCAGGCGGGTGATCCCCCTGCAGGCCGTCGACACCGGTGATCTTGCACTCCGACAACGGGCGGTCACTGCCGCTTCCGGCGGAGAAGTTGTACTGGACGTTGTAGCCCTGACTCTGCAGCGCCAGCATGCCGTCCGCCGCGTTCTGATTCTGGTTGAAAGCACGCGGCGGCATCTGGATGACTCCCTTCTCGGTGGGAGACGGGGCTGGTTTGCTCGTCGAGGCGCTACTCGAGGTGGTGGACGACGGGCTCTCCTTGGACGACTGGCCGCATCCCGCTGAAAGACCGGCAACGGCAATGATTGCCAGAAAGCCGCCGGCCAGCGTGAGCTGACGAGACATCGTGACCGACCGATTAATGCCGTGCTTGACCATGCCGCAAAACCTATCGGCCTGCGCGAAACCGTCAAACCCGATCAGCCCTTTCCTGAGGCCGCGTCAAGAGATGTTCGTCCGCGCGCAACCTTCCCGACATCACCACCCCGTCGCGCCGCCGCTGATAGTCTCCGACAAATCGGGGGTGCGGCGACGATGCCCATTGGGTCAATTCGGACACGAAGCGCCAGTCGGGCGAAGTGGATCTCGCTCGTAGCTGTCGCCGCGACCCTTGTCGCCCTTGCGTATTCGGTCACCCCGTCCGACCGGACCCCAGCACTGCCCGGCGCTATCAGCGGTCCGTATGCGTCGCTGCTGACGGCATCCACCGACCTGGGTCCATCCGGCGCCGCTGTGGTCCAGCTGATTGCCGGGCTTCGAGACGATTCCCGACCCGCGGCGCTGATCAGCTGGGCTCAGCAGCACCGACTGTCGGTGCGCTGGCGCCCGGGCGATCACTGGGCCGCGGTGACCGGCGCGGCGTCCGCGGTCGGCCTCGCGTTCGATGTCGCCGTACACGACTTTCGCGGCCGGACCGGTCAGGTCTTCTACGCCTCGCCGCAGCAGCCGGCCGTTCCTACGCCCGTCGTCGGCGATGTGACCGAGCTCGGCCGGATCCTCGGATACGTCCCGCACAACGAATCGGTCCCGGTTATCGTGCCGCTGGATGTGCCCGATCAAGGGCTGGGGCCGGCCGGGCTGCTCCGTACCTACAACGCTGCGCCGCTGCGCGAAAGCGGGTACACCGGTAAAGGTTCGACAGTTCTGGTGTTCGCTTTCGACGGGTTCGACCAAGAGGACCTCGACATGTTCGCGTCCGCCTTCGACTTGCCGAAGTTCACCCCAGAACTGATGGGCGACATGCCATCTCAGCGCAGCGGCGAGGCGACCATGGACCTGGAAGCCATCCATGCCGTGGCCCCCGACGCCAAGACGGTATTGGTCAACGCCCGGGGTACCGTGTCCGGTGACGCCACCTATCAGAAGATCGGCGCCTTGATGGAAGAGGCGGATCGACGTTATCCCGGTGCGATATGGAGCTTTTCGATCGGCTGGGGATGCGACAAGATCGCGACCGCCGCGGATCTGATCCCGGCCCGCTCGGCACTTCGTGCCGCGCTGCGACGCGGCACCACCGCGTTCAACGCCAGCGGCGACCTCGCCGGACTGGAGTGCAAAGGTGGCCACAACTGGTCCTCCCCACCGTCACCCGACGACGTCGGCCTGGATTCGGTGGCCTCTTTGCCGGAGATGACCGATGTCGGCGGTACCACGTTGTCCACCGACGCCGACGGGCGTTGGCTGGCCGAACAGTCGTGGTTCGCACCCGCTATCTCCCACGGCACGGGCGGTGGGGTGTCCAACTTGTTCGAGCGGCCGCCGTGGCAGGCGGGGCTACGCGTGGCGGCTCCGCCCGGACGCCGGCTCACCCCGGACATCGCGGCCGTCGCTGACCCGTACACCGGTGTGCGCATCGTCTTTCGACGCCAGCACGTCATGGGTGGCGGCACCTCGCTCGCCGCGCCGATCTGGGCCGGGATGACAGCGCTGATGAACGACTATCTTCGACGCAACGGCGGCGGCCCCATCGGAGAGCTCAATCCTCTGTTGTACGAGATTGCCCAGGGCGCAAGGCTTCCCGCATTCCGGGACGTCACTCTGGGCGGCAATGCCGTCGATGACGCAGGCCCCGGCTATGACCTCGTGACGGGACTGGGAACTCCGGACCTCGACCATCTGGCACGCGACATTCTGGCGCTGCAGAAATGCGGTGTCGGATGCGGCTGAGCATGGAATGCCCGGCGTGCGGCACCGAGGTTCCCGCCGGGGTGTACTGCGGAACTTGTGGCGCACACCTGAATCCGCAGCCAGGAGATGGCCCGCAGTGGCTGCGCCCGCGCGCGTTCTGCGCCGCGCCGGACGAGCACGTGTTGCGGCCGGCGATTGCCAGTTCGTTGTTTCCGCACCTGAGTCAATTCTCCCGCACACCATTCAATCTGGGGCTCGTCCTCATCGTCGTGGCGATGGCGGTCGCCATCCAGTTGGCTCTGCCCGGCGCCTTGGTGACCGTCTCGGCGCTCGGCCTGCCGCTGCTGTTCGCGATCTACCGGCACCAGTCCGGGATCTACCGCGACATTCCGCGCAGTTCGCTGGTGATCACCGTCGTGTTGGGGATTGCGATGGGCGTCGGCTGGGTCTTTCTGACCGGTGATCTGGTGATCCGGGAAACGGGGGCACCATTTGATGCCGGTATCGCCGGGCGCCGAGTGCTGCGCGACGGCCTCGGGGTCGCCGAGGGCGGGGCTCTGTTGATGATGATTCCCGCCGTTGTCGTGCGACTGGTGCGGCCGGGAGCGCGGGAATCGTTGAACGGCTTCGTGATAGGCGTTCTGTCGGCTCTGAGCTTCACCGCGGCGGCGACGTTCACCCGGCTTGCACCGCAGTTCGCGGCCGCTACCGTCGCCAAGAACAGGCCGGTGGAGTGGCTGCTGGTGGAAGCCGGCATCCGCGGGCTGGCGATACCGCTCACCGCGGCCTGCGCCGGCGGATTGATCGGTGCCGCACTGTGGTTCAAGCGTCCGGCCGGTGCGGTCCGGTGGCGACGGTCTTTGGTGGTCGCCGCGTTGACGGTCTTCGGGACCATCGTGTTGGGGGTCTACGCGATCGTCGGCATCACCGACGTCGCCGGCCTTGCACAGGAGAAGATGCTCGCCCTGCACATCGCGATGGCGTTGGTCGCACTGCTCGCACTGCGCCTCGGTCTGCAACTCGCCCTGCTACACGAGCAGCCCGATCCGGTGCGTGGCGAGCCGCTGCTGTGTCTGCACTGCCGAAACGTGGTGCCCGAGATGGCGTTCTGTCCGTCCTGCGGTGCGGCAAACCACGCGTCATCGGCCAAGTCCCGAGCCGACCGGCGGGCGGTCATCCCGACGGCAGGAGCGCAGACCGACGCGGCAACCGAGCTCTGGCCGGGATACTCGGTGGATGCGCAGACATACACCTCACCACCGTTGTCTCGCACGTCGAGCGTCCGCGTACTGAGCTCGTGGCTGGTGGTGATCGTGGTGATCACTACGCCGCTGATCGCCCTGTCCGCAAGCATCTCCGAGCCGGCTGTCGTCTACAACTGCCCGCCGGATTGCGGTCGGCCGCCCACCGGAACGCCGGTCGCGGCGCTGCCCCGGTTCACCGCGCCCGACGGCCGGTTCTCGGTGTCCTACCCCGCACCTGGCTCGGCCTACGATCTCTCTTTCGCCGACGACGGTGTGACGGCGCGGTTCACCGGCGGGGACGGCGGCACGATGAAGCTGTGGGGCATCCCGGCCGGCGGAAAGTCGGCCAGAGAGGTCGCCGAGGCATTCCTGGCGGCGCGCTATCCGGACGCCCGGACGGCCTACGAGATCCCGAACGCGATGGTCGGCTACCAGTTCGGCTACGGCGAGGTCGCCGACATCTGGCCGCAGGACGGCGACGCCAGTTACCGGCATCTGCGGCTGGTGATCCTCGTCGCGGTCAAGCACGACCTGGCGCTGATCGCCGGGGCCATCGGTCCCTACCGCCAGTTCGGCCCGACGTTCGGCCCCGGCCGGCCGGCGAGCGCCAACCTGGAATTGGCAATGGACTTGGACAAATACGTCAACAGCTTCTCCTGGCAGGGCGATCCGGCACGCTGACCGATGAGCGTCCGACGGTCAGCGGCCGAATATTCCGGTGATCAGCAGCACCGCACCGATGACCACCAGCGCGACCGCGCTGATCTCGGCTTGGCGGCGCTGAATCCACGCCCGCAACCGCTCCAGCGATCGGTCGAATCGCGTGGCCGCCACCGCGTGGGCCAGCACCGGCAGAAGTGTTCCCGAACCCGCCACCACCACGAAGTACCCCACCGCGACAACCTGAGCGGCAGGCCCGAGCGTGGCCGCGTCGATCGCCAAACCCGCTGCGGCACAAGCGACGATGATCTTCGGGTTGAGAACTCCGAACGCCACTCCGATCGCCGCGGTGCGGGCCGGGGACCATCTGCCGATGGCGTCGAGCCAGTGCGACGATCGCACGGCTTTCTTTCGCCGCAACCACAGCCACCCGCCGGTCACGATCAGCGCGACGCCGCCGACCAGCCGCAGACGCAACTGCCAGACCGATGACGTCTCGGCCGAGCCGCCCACGAGCCTGGGGACATTCAGGAAAAGCACCGTCAACACCGTCAGCCCGGTCACCCAGCCGGCCGCGAACGCCAGTCCCGCGGCGCGGGGCCGCGCGGAATACAGCACCAGCAGCAAGGCCGGCAGTATCGAGATCGGCGAGAGTGCCACCACCAACGCCAGCGGAATCAGCTCGGCGGACACCGTAGCCCAGTCACCCGACACCCATCACCTCCGGTCAGCAGCGCCAAGTTACGCAGTCCGGGCCGCCGGCGACAGCCTTGCGCGCAGCGTAATTCGAGGGCGGTCAGTCCTCGTCGGCGGCGTCGGATCGCGGCCTCGGGTCGCCGAACAGCGGGCGCCGCAGCGGCTGATGCCCGTGCACACCCTCGGCGTAGGCGGTTTCGGCGTGCTGGGTGAAGTCCACCCCCGCGGTCTCGTCCTCAGGGCTGAGCCGGAAGCCCATCGTCCGATCGATGAGTTTGGCGAGCGCGAACGACATGATGAACGCGTACGCCGCCACCACGACCATCGCGACCGCCTGCTTACCAAGTTGAGCCAGTCCGCCGCCATAGAAAAGGCCCTGCGGGCCGCCGGTCATCACCGCGGTGGCCAGGAAGCCGATCAGCAGCACGCCGACCACGCCGCCGACGAAGTGCACACCGACCACGTCGAGCGAGTCGTCATAGCCGAACCGGAATTTCAGGCCGATCGCGAACGAACACACGACGCCCGCCGCCACCCCGACGATCGCGGCTCCGAGGGTGTTCACGGTGCCGCACGAGGGTGTGATCGCGACCAGCCCCGCGACGACCCCGGAGGCCGCGCCGAACGTCGTCGGCCGCCCGTCGCGAATCTGCTCGACCGACAACCAGCCGAGCATGCCCAGGCAGCCGGCCACCAAAGTGTTGAGGAAGATGGCCGCCGCCGTGCCGTTGGCAGCGAGCGCGGATCCGGCGTTGAAGCCGAACCAGCCGAACCACAGCAGTCCGACGCCCAGCAGAACGAAGGGCAGGTTGTGCGGGCGCATCGCGTCGACCTTGAACCCGATGCGCGGACCCAACACCAGGGCCAGGGCCAGCGCGGAGGACCCGGAGACGATCTCGACGACCAGGCCGCCGGCGTAGTCGAGTACCCCGAGCTTGAAGAGCCAGCCGCCCGGGGCCCAGACCCAGTGCGCGACAACGGCATACACCACGATGGACCAGACCGGCACGAAGATCATCCACGCGGCGAACTTGGCCCGGTCGGCGATCGCACCGCTGATCAGCGCGGCGGTGATGATCGCGAAGCTGAGCTGAAATGTGGAGAAGAGCAGTTCGGGAACCTGGCCGTGCACAGTGCCGGGGCCGATTCCGGCCATCCCGATGTGCGACAGATCGCCGATCACCCCGCCGAGGCTGGTTCCGGAAAACGCAAGCGTGTAGCCGAACAGCAACCAGGCCACGGTGACCAGCGGAATGGCGATGAAGCTCATCATGATCATGTTGAGCACACCGGTGGTGCGGACCATGCCGCCGTAAAAGATGGCCAGTCCCGGTGTCATCAACAGGACGAGCGCTGTGCTGGCCAGCAGCCACGCGGTGGCGGCAGGATCGATCGCTTGCAAAGTCCGGCTCCTTCGACGGTCCCGACGAGAATGTCGGCGCGAAGTTTCGACGGTGCGGCGATCATGTTTCAGGCGTGTTTCGCGCGGCTCACACCGTCACCAGCCCATCGAGCCGGGGATTCCCTTGAACGGACCGACCACCCGGCTGGTGATCCAGCCGCCGTAGAACCCGCCCGGTTGGGGCACGACCGTCTCACCGTCGACGGTGCACCGGTCGACCAAGCTGGCCATCACCGCGACGGCACCGGCAATCTCGGCGAACGGAGGCGTCGGCCGGGGATAGGTCCACGCCGCCCTGGACGCCACCGCATCGCTGGCCACCAGGTCGTAGTAGCGCGCCTGCCCTTTCCATTCGCACATCGATGCTCCCGGCGCATCGCGCAGGACACCGTCGGAGAAAGCCTCCCGCGGTAGGTAGTAGGTCGGCGGATGACTGGTCTCGAGCACTCGCCAGCTGCGGGTGGTGGTTGCGACCACGCGGCCGCCGAGTTCAACGGTGATCGTGCCCGCGAACGGCTCCAGGCGCGGCGGACGCGGGTAATCCCACACTGATTCCTGGCCCGGGCCTGCCTGCTCCGGTGTCGGCCACTCGTTCATGCTTCGACGATACGAAGATGGACGGCGTGATGGGTGACTGGTGGCTGATTCCGGTCTCGCTCGCCACCGCCCTGGTCGTGGCGTGGCTGGTCCTGGCGATCACACTGTGGGTCAGCAAACCCGACCAGGTCGGCATCACCGACCTGCTTCGCCTGCTGCCCGACACGGTGCGGTTGCTCAAGCGGCTGGCCGCCGACCGGCAGCTGCCGCGCCGCATCCGCGTCGTTCTCGCCGGCGTGCTGATATTTCTGGCCTCGCCCATCGACCTGATTCCCGACTTCATCCCGGTGCTCGGCTACGCCGACGACGTGATCATCACGGCCCTCGCGCTGCGCTGGGTCACCCGCACCGCGGGGCCGGAGGCGCTGGCGAGGCACTGGCCGGGGACGCCCGCCGGACTGGCCGCGCTGCGCCGGTTGTGCCGGTTGCCCGATCCGGTTTGACCAACCCTCGGTGACGATGGCCGCCTCCTTCGGTACGCTCTGCTGAGCGACTGCTTAGCGCTGTCGTGATCCGGCTCGCCGACGACGCATTGGAGCGAACGCCATGGCCGCACCAGCCACCCGCTACGCGGGAACCCGTGTCCCGCGGGTCGAGGACACTCGCCTGCTCACCGGGCACGGCACCTATGTCGATGACGTCGTCCGGCCAGGCATGCTGCATGCCTGCTTCGTGCGCAGCCCGTTCGCGCACGCCCGGATCAACCGCATCGACACCTCGGCGGCCGTGGCCATGCCCGGTGTGCATGCGGTCCTCACCGCGGCCGATCTGAACGGCGACGTCCACGAGGCGTGGCACGCGGTGGCGGGCAAGGACGTCGCGGACACCCCGCGCCCGCCGCTGGCCGAGGGTGAGGTGAAGTTCGTCGGAGACCCCATTGCGATCGTGATCGCCGAGAACCGCTACCTCGCCGAGGACGCCCTCGAACTGATCGACGTGGACTACGACCCGCTGCCCGCGATCGCCGATTTCACCAGGGCCGTGGGCCACGAGGCGGTGGTCCACGAGGCCTACCCCGACAACGTCGCCGGTGGCCTGGCCGGAGCGCCGCCCGACGAAGAGGCGTTCGCCGCGGCCGCCTATGTCGCCGACGAACGGATCTATCAGCAGACCCACGTGCCGGTGCCGATCGAGACCCGCGGGCTGGTCGTCGAATGGGTCGCCGCGACACAGGAACTCACCTTGTGGGCCTCCACCCAGACGCCGCACGAATTGCGCGCCTTCGCCGCGCGGCTGCTCGGCATCCCGGCCCAGGGCGTGCGGGTGATCGCCCGGGACACCGGCGGCGGTTTCGGCCAGAAGGTCGTTCCGATGCGCGAGGACATGTGCATCCTGCTGGCCGCGCGCAAGGTCTCGGCACCGCTGAAGTGGATCGAGGACCGCCGCGAGAACCTGATGTCGGCCGGGCAGGCCCGTCACGTCGACGGCCGGGCGCGAATGGCATTCGACGCCGACGGTGCGATCACCGCCGTCGACATCGACTTCATCCAGGACATCGGCGCCTACCCCACCCCGTACCCGGTGCTGACGACCGCCGCGATCGGAATGTTCTTCCCCGGCCCCTACCGGGTGCCCAAGTCGAGCTTCAACTACAAGACGGTGTTCACCAACACCAGCGGTCTGGCCGCCTACCGCGGACCCTGGCAGTACGAAACCCTCACGCGGGAAATACTTCTCGACATAGCAGCCCGCAAGATGGGCATCGATCCGGTCGAGCTGCGCCGCAAGAATCTGCTCCGCCGCGACGAGATGCCGTTCTTCAACCCCAACGGCATGCCGTACGACCACGTCGCGCCGATGGAAACCTTCGAACAGGCCGTCAAGATCCTCGACCATGAAGGCTTCCGCAAGGAGCAGGCCGAGGCGCTGGCGCAGGGACGCTACCTCGGGCTCGGATTCTCGGCCTACATCGAGCCGACCGGGGCCGCGACAGGACACCTGGCCACCGAGGGCTGCACCATCCGGATGGAGCCGACCGGCAAGATCAATGTGTACGTGAACGGCGGCTCGAGCGGCAACAGCATCGAGACCACCGTCGTGCAACTGACCGCCGACGCGCTCGGCGCCGACATCGCCGATGTGTCGACGATTCAGGGCGACACCGCGGTGACGCCGTACGGCGCAGGCACCCAGGGCAGCCGCAGCGGACCGATGACCGCAGGCGCGGTCAACGACGCGGGCACGATCCTGCGTGGCCAGCTGGTGGCGATGGCGGCCCACGTGCTCGGCGTGCCGGAGGACGATATCGAGCTGGCCAACTCGAAGGCCACCTCCCGCGAAGATTCCTCCAAGAGTGTGTCTTTCGCGGATCTGGCCTATCGGTCCTACTACGAGCCCCAACAGCTCGCGCCGGGGATGGCGGCCACGCTGGAGGCCACCGCGCGATTCACCTCGCAGACGATGATCCACTGGGCCAACGCCACTCACGCCTGCACGTGCGAGGTGGACGTCACCACCGGCCGGGTCACGCTGACCCGCTACATCGTCAGCGAGGATGTCGGCCCGATGATCAACCCCAACATCGTCGAGGGGCAGATCGCCGGCGGCACCGTGCAGGGCATCGGCGGCGCATTGTTGGAGAACCTCGTGTATGACGACGAGGGAAATCCGTTGTCCACCACGTTCGTCGACTACCTGCTGCCCACCGCGACCGAGGTACCGCCGATCGAGTACGGGCACGTCGAGGTGCCCAGCCCGGGCGTCGGCGGCTACAAGGGATGCGGCGAGGGCGGTGCCATCGGCTCGACGCCCGCGGTGATCAACGCGATCAATGACGCCCTGGCCCCGCTCGGGGTGACGGTCACGACGTTGCCTGCCACGCCGTCACAGATCGTCGCCATGATCGAGGCGGCCGCGACCGATTAGGTTGCGGCCGCCCCGGTTTCGACACCGCTTTCCGCGGCTTGGTGCACCGCGTTGACGATGCCCTGATAGCCGGTGCAGCGACAGAAGTTGCCCGACAGGCCCTCGCGGATCTCCTCGTCGGTGGGATGCGGGTTGTCGCGCAGCAGCGCGGTGATCGACATGACGAATCCCGGTGTGCAGAAGCCACATTGCAGCCCGTGACAGTCACGCAGGGCAGCCTGTACCGGCGACAGCTCACCGTCGGCCGAAGCCACCCCTTCGACGGTGGACACCTCGGCATCCTCGGCCTGCACCGCGAACACCAGGCACGACCGCACCGCGGCCCCGTCGAGCAGCACCGTGCAGGCGCCGCATGAGCCGTGCTCGCATCCCAGGTGCGTTCCGGTCAGGCCGCACCGCTCACGCAGGAAGTCGGCCAGGGTCAGCCGCGGCTCGACGGTCGCCTCATAGGGAGTCCCGTTGACGGACAACCGGATCGGACGTTCATGCATCGAAGGCCTCCTTGACCGCTGCCCGCCAGGCTTGCGCGGCCATGGCCGCGCCGACTTTTCGCCGGTAGTCGGCCGAACCCTGCAGGTCGGCCGGGATGTCGTCGAGTCCGGTCATCGCGAGCTCACCGATCTCCTCGGCGGTGACGTCGCCGACCGGGCGGCCTGCGATGGCCGCCTCGGCGGCTGACGCTCGCCTCGGTGTGGCGGACAGTCCCAGCAGTCCGATGGCGCTGCGCCGAACCTTGTCGTCGTGGTCGAGTTCGACGGCGGCCACGGCACCGGCGATCGCGAAATCCCCATGCCGGCGGGCGAATTCCTCGACCGCGAAGCCGCACCGGCCGGACCAGACCGGGAAGCGCAGACCCACCAGCACCTCGTCGGCTGCCATCGCGGTCTCCCACACCCCGGCGAAGAACTCGCCGGCCGGGATCTCACGCCGCCCGGATACCGACACCGCCTCGATCGTGGCGTCGAGCGCCAGGGCGACGGCGCCGTATTCGGCCGCCGGGTCGGCGTGCGCGATCGACCCGCCGATGGTGCCCCGGCTGCGAATCTGGAAGTGCCCGATCAGCGGCGTGGCCCTGGTCAACAACGGCACGCTGGTGCGGACCCGTTCGTCGGCGCCGACCACCGCGTGGGTGGTGCCACCGCCGATCCACACGGAGTCGCCGTCGGCCCTGATGCCCTTCATCTCGCCGAGGCGCGAGATGTCGATCAGGTTGTCGAAGAACGCCAGGCGCATCGACAGCATCGGAACCAGGCTCTGTCCGCCCCCGAGGAGCTTGGCGTCGTCACCGAATTCGCTGAGCATCTGAGTCGCGGCGGCGACGCTGTCGGGCCGGTGATAGTCGAAGGGCGCCGGCTTCATCGGCGGCCGCCGCAGGTAGTCATGCTGAGCATGTGCTCAGCATAGCGGGCGGCGCAAGGCCTGGACGGATCCGTCCGGGTCCCGCTGGGCCACCCGGCCTAGCTGGGGCCTCACCAGCAATTGCCCGCATACTGTCGGTCATGGATCCGTCGCCGCCCTCACGTGCGGCCGCCGCGGGCAACCGCCGTGGCCGTCACCGAGAGCGGTCCAACACCGGCCGCCGGCGGGCGCTGCGCACCATCGTCCAGACCGTGGCCGGCCTGGTCTCGGTGGTCGTGGTGACGCTCACCGGGCTGGCGTACTCCCAAGCACACGGACTGCTCAGCGGAATCACGGTGTCGCAGGCGCTCGGCTCCGACGAGCCGCGGTCCAGCGGTGGCGCGATGAACATCCTGCTGATCGGGCTGGACTCCCGGAAAGATCAAGACGGAAACGAACTGCCCGACGAGGTGCTCGACAAGCTGCACGCCGGCGACTCGGACTCGGGCGGCTACAACACCAACACGCTGATCCTGGTGCACATCAGCGCCGACGACCATGTCGTCGCGTTCTCGATACCGCGCGACGACTACGTCGCCGTCAGCGGGATCAAGGGCTACAGCCACATCAAGATCAAAGAGGCCTACGGGCTGACGAAGTTCCAGACCGAGCAGAAGTTGGTCGACGAGGGCATCGGCGACCGCAAAGAACTCGAGCGCGCGGGACGAGAGGCCGGCCGCAAAGCGACGATCCGTGCCGTCCGCAACTTGACCGGACAGCCCATCGACTACTTCGCCGAAGTCAACCTCGCGAGCTTCTATCACCTGGCGGACAGCCTGGGCGGCGTGGACGTCTGCCTCAACCACGCCGTACACGACGACTACTCGGGCGCCGATTTCCCGGCCGGCCCGCAGCGACTCAATGCCGAGCAGGCGCTGGCGTTCGTGCGGCAGCGGCACGGCCTGGAGAACGGGGACCTCGACCGCACCCATCGTCAACAGGCCTTCCTCCTGTCGGTCTCGCGCGAGCTGCAGCAGTCGGGCTCGTTCACCGATCTGGACAAGTTCAAGCGCCTGATGGATGTCGCCCGCCAGGACATCGTGTTGTCGCAGGGGTGGGGTGAGGACCAGTTCCGCAGGATGGCCGCGCTTGCCGGCGGCGACGTCGAGTTCCGAACCCTGCCGGTGGTGCGCTACGACACCATCAACGGCCAGGACGTCAACATCGTCGACCCGGCCAAGATCCGCGCCGAGATCGCCAGAGCGATCGGCGGCGACTCGGCGTCGGTGACCACTACCGCTGCGCCTCAACCACTTCCGCCGCCGAATCCGCACACCGTCGTCAGCGTGGTCAACGCCAGCGACACCTCGGGGCTGGCCTCGCAGGCGGCAAGCCTGCTCGGCAAGCACGAGTTCACGATCAGCGAGGTCCGAGACCGCGAGTCAGGCGAGCCCATCGACACGGTGATCACCTACGGAGCCGGGGCGCAGACCGATGCCCAGTCGGTGGCCACGCTGCTGGGCGTGGACAACGCCCCGCAGGCCACCGGCTCGGTGGCCGCCGACCACATCCGGGTGGTTCTCGGCCAGGGCTACGACCTACCGCCGGAGCAGCCGCAGACCGAGGACACCGTGGCGACCTCGACGGCCCGCAGCTGGTCGGAGATGACGGTCACGCCCACTCCGGACCAGGGCGCTCCGATCGACGGTGGCAAGGTGCCCTGCGTGAATTGAGGCTCGTGCCGAGTCCACTAACTTGGGTGCTATGCGCATCGGAGTCATCGGGCTGGGAAACATGGGCGCGGGCATGGCCGCGAATCTCATCAAGGCCGGTCACGACGTGACCGTCTACAACCGATCCCGGGCGAAGGTGGACGAGTTGGCGGCGGTCGGGGCCCGACCCGCCGACAGCGTGTCCGACGCGTGCCGCGGCGAGGTCGTTCTGACGATGCTCGCCAATGACGACGCGGTGACGGCGGTGACGTTCGGCGACGACGGGATCATCGGTTCGGCCGGACCGGACACCGTCCACATCTCCTCCAGCACGATCAGCGTCGCGCTGTCGAAACGCCTCGCTGAAGCGCACGCCGCCGCCGGCCAGGAGTTCGTGTCAGCACCCGTGTTCGGCCGTCCGGAAGCCGCCGCGGCGGCGGCGCTGTTCGTCGTCACCGCGGGGCCGTCCGACACCGTGGGCGCGATGACGCCTGTCTTCGACGCGATCGGCCAGCGCACGTTCGTGGTGTCAGAGGATCCGTCGGCCGCCAACCTGGTGAAGCTGAGTGGCAATTTCCTGATCGGCTCGGTGATCGAGTCCCTCGGGGAGGCAATGGCGCTGGTGGACCGCGGCGGGGTCGACAAGCATCAGTATCTGGACATCCTGACGTCGACGCTGTTCTCGGCGCCGGTGTACAAGACCTACGGCGGGCTCATCGCCGGCGAGCAGTTCGAGCCGGCCGGATTCGCCGCACCGTTGGGGCACAAGGACATTGGTTTGGTCCTTGCCGCGGCGGAGGAGCTGCGGGTGCCGTTGCCGATCGCCAGCCTGCTGCGCGACCGGTTCCTGCGGCTGCTTGCCGCCGGTGGCGACCACCTGGATTGGTCTGCGGTCGGCAGCCTTGCGGCGCGCGACGCGGCGGCCTCAGACCACTCCGCGTAGCCCGTCGGCGCCGAACGCCGGCTCGAGCATCGCCGAGTAGTCCGGCCCGCGGCGCAGGTTCTGCCCGCCGTCGACGCCGATGATCTGTCCGGTGATCCACTGCGCGGCATCGCTGAGCAGGAACAGTGTCGCGTTCGCAACGTCGTCGACCTCACCGGGGCGCGGCAGCGGTGTGCATTCGGCGTAGTCCCCGCTGATCTCGGGTGAGTCGAGAACCATCTGCACCAGTTCGGTGCGGATCAGGCCCGGCCGGATGCCGTTGACACGCACCCAGGACGCGCCGAGTTCGTCGGCGGCCAGCTGGATCAGGTGGTCCAGACCCGACTTGGTGACGCCGTACGGCCCGAACCACCGGTGGGTGTTACTGGACGCGATCGAGGAGATGCCGACGAAGGATCCACCGCCGCCACGTACCATCTGCCGGGCCGAATGCTTGAGCACGTACATCGAACCGTTGATGTTGAGGTCGACCGTGGCGCGCCAGGCTTCGGAGTCCATCTGGGTGATGGGACCGATGGTCTGCGACCCGCCTGCGCAGTGCACCGCACCGTGCAGTCGGCCGTTCCACGCCGTGGCGGCATCCACCACCGCGGCGATCTGGTCCTCGTTGGTGACGTCGGCGGGCTCGTAGCGGACGCTGCCGTTCGGCGCGGCGGCGTTGATCTCCTCGGCGGTCGCGGCCAGCCGATCGGCACCGCGGCCAACGATCATGACGTTGGCGCCGGCCTTGGCCAGCCCCTCCGCCACACCCTTGCCGATACCGCTGCCACCACCGGTGACCAGGTACGTCCGATCCTCGAACGAGAGCTGCACGCCGACTCCTCACGCAAAACTGAAACAGGTTCTACGTATAGAACCACGGCGTCACGTCGTGGCATAGGGCCCGTCCCACCACCGCTTCCAGCGAACATCCACACGTAGTCAGTCCACCGCACCGCGGGATACGACGAGCCGACCGAAATCCGCGCTCACCACATGCCGGGGAAGTAATTCGGTTTCATTCCCCGGGTCTGCGGCATTGTGGCACCCGCATTTTGGCCGACCGCCGTTGTGCGTCGTGATCAGCGCTTCAGTCAACGGAAAATGTCACCGCCTTGAATATTGACCCCGGTGTAACGGCCCGGCGGGAGGTTCCGATAAAACGGCCGAACAACTGCGGGACTCTAATGGCAGCCATACACTGCCTCCACGGTCACGCAGCAAACCGAGTAGAAGGCACAATCATGGCTAACTTGAAGATTGCGACACGGCGCTTCGCTCTCGCGGGCGGCTTCGCGCTCGCGGTGGCGGCGGGCCCCGCACTGGCCGCCGTCGCCGTTCCGGCCATCGCCCCGATCGCCGAGTGTCCCCCCGGCCAGGCCGTCAATCCGGCGACCGGCGGATGCGAAATGCAGCCCACCACGGGTCCCCAGGGCGGCCTGCCGCAGGTCCAGGGAATCCCTTGCACAGGCGCAAACACCGGTCAATGCATAGGATTGCAGGAAGAGCAGCAGGCTCCTGTGGTTCAACCTCGCTCGACCGTCAGTCCGTAAAAACGGAGGGCCGACTTCGGAACTCCGTCAACTTCTCAAGAAAGCGTGAAGTATGGCGATTTCCTCCTCAGTCGGCCGCCGCATCCTCCTCGCCGGCGGGTTCAGCCTCACCATCGCGGCTGCGCCCGCGGTTGCGTTCCTCGCTGCGCCGTCGGGCGCGCCGATGGGTCCGGTGATGGCATGCCCTGCCGGCGAGTCCGAGGATCTCTACACCGATCAGTGCATTCCGGAGTTGGTGCCCAACCAGCCGGGCGGCAATTACCCCACGCCGTCCAGCGGCGGCGGTAACGTGACCTACTCGACGCCGGGCGATTCCAGCAGCCTCCCCGAAGTTCAGGGGATTCCGTGCACCGGCGCCAACACCGGACAGTGCATCGGTCTGCAGGAGAACCAGGTTCCGGCTGTGTCTCCGCACTCGAGCATTTCGTCTAGCCCCTAGTCAGGGAGCAGATCAGAGAGGGCAACGATGCCGATCCACTTCACCTGGGTGACAAAGCTGCTCACCGCGGGCGTGTTCACGCTCGCGGTGGCCACAGCTCCGCTGGCGCAGGCAGAAGGCGAGGGTGGGATTCCCGAGCCGCAGCCGGTGCCGGTGCCTCAGCCGGTGGATACCCAGCCGGGCGGGTCGGCGGGTTGCCAATCGGGTGAGTCGCTGGACCCGTCGACCGGGAACTGCACACCAACCATGACCGCGGTGGCCACCACCAACGGCGATCAGGCGTTCGACGACCTACAGCCGCGGACCACCCAAGACGTGACGTCGACCTCCGACACCGGCATCGGAGCCGACCTGGTTCCCAACATCAACGGCACCCCGTGCACCGGATATTGGGAGTCGGCGGCGTGCTACGAGACCAGCCAGGACGAAGTCGCCGTCCAGCCCAGATCCACCATTTCCTCGAGCCCGTAGCGGCTCAAAGCCCCTTCGCTAAGGTTGAGCAATGCCTGCAAAAACAAATTCCACGGATATCGACGATGTCGAGCCGCTGGCCGACAGCACGGCGCGCCAGGCCCGTCGCGTCGTCGCGGCCTATGCGAATGACGCCGACGAGTGCCGGGTCTTCCTGTCGATGCTCGGCATTGGGCCCTCAAAGCTCGAGGCGTAACCGGTGTCCGGGGGCAAGGACGCCGCCCGCTCCGGAGATTCTGATTTCGTGGTGGTCGCCAACCGGCTGCCGATCGACATGGAGCGGCTGCCCGACGGCAGCGTGACGTGGAAGCGCAGCCCGGGTGGTCTGGTCACCGCGCTGGAGCCATTGTTGCGTCGCCAGCGCGGTGCGTGGATCGGCTGGCCGGGCATTGTCGACGGTCCCGAGGAACCCATCGTCGAGGACGACATGCAGCTCGTCCCGGTGCGACTGTCCGCCGAGGACGTCGCCGAGTACTACGAGGGTTTCTCCAACGCCACCCTGTGGCCGCTCTATCACGATGTGATCGTCAAGCCGATCTACCACCGGGAGTGGTGGGATCGCTATGTCGAGGTCAACCGGCGCTTCGCCGAGGCGACGTCGCGGGCCGCCGCCGAAGGTGCCACGGTGTGGGTTCAGGACTACCAGCTTCAACTGGTGCCCAAGATGCTGCGGACGCTGCGCCCCGATCTGACCATCGGGTTCTTCCTGCACATTCCGTTCCCGCCGGTGGAACTGTTCATGCAGATGCCGTGGCGCACCGAGATCATCGAAGGTCTGCTGGGCGCCGATCTCGTCGGTTTCCATCTGCCCGGTGGCGCGCAGAACTTCCTGTTTCTGTCGCGAAGGCTGGTCGGCGCCAACACCTCTCGCGCATCGGTTGGTGTACGGTCCCGATTCGGCGAAGTGCAATTGGGCTTCCGCACTGTGAAGGTCGGCGCCTTTCCCATCTCGATCGATTCCGCCGAGTTGGACAGCAAGGCCCGTAACCGCGACGTTCGTAAGCGGGCGAAGGAGCTGCGGGCCGAACTCGGCAACCCGCGCAAGATCCTGCTGGGCGTGGATCGGCTCGACTACACCAAGGGCATCGACGTTCGGCTCAGGGCGTTTTCGGAGTTGCTTGCCGAGGGACGCGCGAAGCGGGACGACACCGTCCTGGTGCAGCTCGCCACTCCCAGCCGCGAGCGGGTCGAGAGTTATCGGGTGCTGCGCAACGAGATCGAGCAGCAGGTCGGCCACATCAACGGTGAATACGGTGAAGTCGGTCATCCGGTCGTGCACTACATCCACCGGCCGGTACCGCGTGAGGAATTGATCGCGTTCTTCGTGGCGTCCGACGTCATGTTGGTGACGCCGCTTCGCGACGGCATGAACCTGGTCGCCAAGGAGTACGTCGCCTGCCGCAGTGATCTCGGCGGCGCGCTGGTCTTGAGTGAATTCACCGGCGCCGCAGCGGAACTCCGCCAGGCTTACCTGACCAACCCGCACGACCTCGAGGGCGTCAAGGACACCATCGAAGCCGCGCTCAACCAGACCGCCGAGGAGGGCAGGCGGCGGATGCGGGCGCTATGGCGGCAGGTGCTGGCCCACGACGTCGATCGCTGGGCGCGATCCTTCCTCGATGCACTCGCCGGTAAGCCCGTCACCGGTGAGGCCGAGTAGCCCCCTAGGCAGATCAGTCGCGGAGCAGGCCCATCACACCGAACGTCCGCTCCGGATCGCGGTCGGCAAAGTAGGCGCCCATCGAGGCGCCCAGCGTCGCCGGATCCCACGCGGAGCCGTCCGCATCGAACTGATGCTCGGTGGTCGGTGCGGCGACCAACGCGACCGACGGCCCGTAGACGACGAACACCTGTCCGTTGACCTTGTCCGAGGCCGGCGAGGCCAAGAAGCGCACGAGTGTCACCACATGTTCGGGCGACAGCGGATCGACCTCACCCTCGGCCAGATCAGGAGCCTCGCCGAACACGTCGGCGGTCATCGCGGTGCGCGCCCGGGGAGCGATCGCGTTGGCCCGCACACCGTAGCGGCCGAGTGCGCGGGACGCCGTCAGCGTGAGTGCGGTGATACCCGCCTTGGCGGCACCGTAGTTGGCCTGGCCGATCGGTCCCGACAGCCCGGCTTCCGACGTGGTGTTGATGATCCGGCCGTAGACCGATCCCCCGTTGTCCTTGGCCTGATTGCGCCAGTAGGTCGCGGCGTTGCGGGTCAGCAGGAAGTGTCCGCGCAGGTGCACCGCGATGACCGCGTCCCAGTCCTCGTCGGACATGTTGAACAGCATGCGGTCCCGGGTGATGCCGGCGTTGTTCACGACGATGCTCAACCCACCGAGTGAGTCGGCGCAGGAGACCAGCTCGTCGGCCGTCGAGCGCTGGCTGATGTCGCCGGCCACCGCGACGCCCTTGGAGCCGGCGGCACTGATCTCATCGAGAACGTCGGATTGATCGAGCGCCTTGGCCATGTCATTGACGACGACCGTCGCACCGGAGCGGGCCAGCCCGATGGCCTCGGCGCGCCCGAGGCCCGAGGCGGCACCGGTCACAACGGCGACGCGTCCGGTCAGATCGGTGGCGTCGCCGGTCACTTCTGCAGTCAAGTTACTAATACCTCTAGTCTTTGCGGGTCAGTGCTGCCCGAGGGCATTCGGCGATGGACTGCTCGGCCAGCGCCTCCTGGTCGGCGGGAATCGGATCCTTGGTCACCATCACGTAGTCCTCGTCGTCCAGTTCGAACAGGTCCGGCGCGATTCCCACACAGACAGCGTTACCTTCACAACGATCACGGTCGACTTCGACTCGCACGACAACCTCCTTGGCTGACAGACCCCGACGGCCGGGCGTTCGCAGCACCACGATACGACCAGATCGATCCACATCCCGGCCTAACGGGCGCTGGACCACAAGACTAGAACGTGTTACAACCAGGAGTGTCGGCGGGTCGTCGACAGCTTGCAACTTTCAGCGGAGGATCGAGTCGATGCGGATCAGTTACACCCCCGAACAAGAGGAGCTGCGCCGCGAGCTGCGCTCGTACTTCGGCAAGCTGATGACGCCGGACCGCCTGGAAGCACTCACGTCGACCTCGGGCGGCGAGATCGGCACCGGCAACATCTATCGCGAGACCGTTTCCCAGATGGGTAAGGACGGCTGGCTCACGCTGAACTGGCCCGAGGAGTACGGCGGGCAGAACCGCGACCCGATGGACTCCCTGATCTTCACCGACGAGGCGGCCATCGCCGGCGCGCCGGTGCCGTTCCTGACGATCAACAGCGTCGCGCCGACGATCATGGCGTTCGGCACCGAGGAGCAGAAGAAGTTCTACCTGCCCAAGATCGCCTCGGGTGACCTGCACTTCGCGATCGGCTATTCCGAACCCGGTGCGGGCACCGACCTCGCGGCGTTGCGCACCACCGCGGTGCAGGACGGCGACGACTACGTGGTCAACGGTCAGAAGATGTGGACCAGCCTGATCCAGTACGCCGACTACGTCTGGCTGGCGGTGCGCACCAATCCCGAGGCGAAGAAGCACCGCGGCATCTCGGTGCTGATCGTGCCGACCACCGCCGACGGTTTCTCCTGGACTCCGGTGCACACGATGGCCGGCGTCGGCACCAGCGCCACCTACTACCAGGATGTCCGCGTGCCGGTGAGCAGCCGGGTGGGCGAGGAGAACGGCGGCTGGAAGCTGGTCACCAACCAGCTCAACCACGAACGGGTCGCACTGGTGTCGGCCCAGCCGATCTTCCTGGCGCTCAACCAGGTTCGGGAGTGGGCGCAGAACACCAAGGATGCCCACGGCAATCGCCTGATCGACTCCGAATGGGTGCAGCTCAACCTCGCGCGCGTGCTGGCCAAGGGCGAGTACCTCAAGCTGATCAACTGGGAGCTGGCCTCCGCCAAGAGCGGGACGCTGAGCCCCGCCGATGCCTCTGCGGCCAAGGTCTTCGGCACCGAACTGGCCACCGAGGCCTACCGGTTGCTGATGGAGATCCTCGGGCCCTCGGCCACCCTGCGCCAGGATTCGCCCGGCGCCCTCCTGCGCGGCCGGATCGAGCGGATGCACCGCGCGGCCCTGATCCTCACCTTCGGTGGCGGCACCAACGAGATCCAGCGCGACATCATCGGCATGGTCGCCCTGGGCCTGCCCCGAGTCAACCGCTGACCCGACCCGAGACAACTTAGGACCAACATGGACTTCACCAGAACAGAAGCGGCACAGGATCTTTCGGGTCTCGTCGGCACCATCGTCGACGCCGTCTGCACTCCTCAGCACCAGCGTGAGCTGGACGGCCTCGAGCAGCGCTTCGACACCGAACTGTGGCGCAAGCTCATCGACGCGGACATCCTGTCCACCGCCGCACCGGAATCGGTGGGCGGCGCCGGGTTCGGCGTCCTGGAGCAGACGGCGATCCTGGCGGCGTTGGGCCGCCAACTGGCCGCCGTGCCCTACCTGGAGTCGGTCGTCCTCGGCGCGGGAGCGCTGGGCCGGGTCGGCACACCGGAGCTGCGCGAGCAGTGGGCAGCCCCGGCGGTGGCCGGCGAGAAGATCCTGACCGTCGCCCTCGACGGGGAATTCGGTCAGGGCCCGGTGCAGGCCGCCGCCTCCGGTGGCGGGTTCCGCCTGACCGGCACCCGTACCCAGGTCCCATTCGGTCCGGTCGCGGACGCATTCCTGGTTCCCGCTGAAACCGATTCCGGCACAAAGGTCTTCCTGGTGGCAAAGGACGACGCCGGAGTATCGGTGACGCCGCTGCTGACCACCGGACTGAACAGCGCAGGCGAGCTCGACCTCGCCGGCGTCGAGGTCGGCGCCGACCGGATCGTCGGTGACGCCGAGGTGCTGGCGTGGTTGTCCACCCACAAGACGTTGGGGTACACCGCCTTCCAGCTCGGCGTGCTGGAGCGGGCGCTCGAGTTGACGGCCGAGTACGCCCGCACCCGCGAGCAGTTCGACCGGCCGATCGGCAGCTTCCAGGCGGTCTCCGCCCGGCTTGCCGACGACTACATCGACATCAAGGGCCTTGGCCTGGCGCTGGTGCAAGCCTCCTGGCGGCTGTCTGAGGACCTGCCCGCCGACCCCGAAGTCGCCACCGCCGCGTTCTGGGCTGCCGAGGCGGGACACCGCGTCGCCCACACCACCGTGCACGTCCACGGTGGTGTCGGGATCGATGTCGACCACCAGGTGCACCGATACTTCCTCACTGCCAAGCAGATCGAGTTCGCACTGGGCGGCGCCACCGCGCAGCTGCGGCAGATCGGCCGTGAGCTGGCCGACACGCCGGCTTGACCGGATCGGTGAACCAGCCGACCGTCACCGACCTGCTGGCGCGGCTGGCTGAAGTCGACGATCGCGGCATCCACGCCGACGATGGCTCGTATTCGACCTGGCGCCAACATATTCAGGATGCCGCCGATCTGGCGGCGGCACTGACAGCGCGGCTCGATCCGGCCAAGCCACCGCACGTCGGCGTGCTGCTGGGCAACACGCCGTTCTTTTCGTCGCTGCTGGTGGCGGCCGCGATGGCCGGACTGGTTCCGGTTGGGCTGAACCCGACCCGCCGCGGCGAGGCGCTGGCGCGTGACATCGCGACCGCCGACTGTCAGCTGGTCCTCACCGATGGTGAGCTCGACACTTACGGCGCCGGTTTCGCCCCGGCGGGTGTGGCCGTCATCGACGTCGGTTCGCCGGAGTGGGCCGATGAGCTCGCACGGTTCCGCGGATCTCCGATCTCGTTCGCGCCCAGCACATCCGACGACCTGTTCATGCTGATCTTCACCTCGGGCACCAGCGGCGACCCGAAGGCGGTGCGGTGCACCCACGAGAAGGTGGCCGTCCCGGGTGTGATGCTGTCCGAAAGATTCGGCCTCGGACCCGCTGACACCTGTTACCTGTCGATGCCGTTGTTCCACTCCAATGCGGTGATGGCGGGCTGGGCCGTCGCGGTGGCGGCAGGGGCGTCGATTGCCTTGCGCCGCAAGTTCTCCGCCTCCCAGTTCATCCCGGATGCGCGCCGGTTCAAGGCCACCTACGCCAATTACGTGGGCAAGCCGATGTCCTACATCCTGGCCACCCCCGCTCGCCCGGACGATGCCGACAACCCGCTGCGGGTCGTCTACGGCAACGAAGCCGCGCCGCGCGACATCGACCGGTTCGCCGAGCGTTTCGGCGTGACAGTGGTCGACGGGTTCGGATCCACCGAGGGCGGCGTCAACATCGCCCGCACCCCGGACACCCCCGAGGGTGCGCTGGGGCCGTTACCCGACGGTCTTGAGATCGTCGACGTCGAGACCGGCGAGCCGTGCCCGCCGGGGGTCATCGGCGAACTGGTGAACCTCACCGGGCCGGGTAACTTCCGCGGCTACTACAACGCCCCGGACGCCGAGTCGGAGCGGATGACCGGTGGGGTCTACCACAGCGGCGATCTGGCCTACCGCGACGACGCCGGCTACGTGCACTTCGCCGGCCGGCTGGGCGACTGGATGCGGGTCGACGGTGAGAACCTGGGCACCGCACCGATCGAGCGGGTGCTGATGCGCTATCCCGACGTGACCGAGGCGGCGGTCTATGCCATCCCCGACCCCGCGGTCGGTGACCGGGTGATGGCCGCGCTGGTCATGCCCGAGGGCGCCACGTTCGACGTGACCGACTTCCGGGAGTTCCTGACCGCCCAAAGCGACCTCGGGCCCAAACAGTGGCCGGCGTTCGTGCGAGTCAGCACGTCGTTGCCGCGCACCGAGACGTTCAAGATCATCAAGCGCAAACTGTCCGCCGAGGCACTGGAGTGTGCCGACCCGGTGTTCGAAATCCGCCACTAGCCGGTGATCGACGGCATGACCGCTTCGATGAGGTGCGGTCCCGGTTCGTCGAAGGCCCACCGCAGCGCGTCGGCGAGCTCCTCGGCGGTGCCCACCCGGCGGGCCGGAACACCCATGCCTTTGGAAATGCGAACGAAATCGATTGTGGGACTGGTCAAGTCCAGGAGTGACTCGGCTTTAGGGCCCGGCCGCTCCCCCACTGCCTCTGCTCCCACCCGCTGCAGTTCGATGCGCAGGATGTCGTAGGCACGGTTGGCGTAGACGACCGTGGTGACGTCGAGCTGTTCGCGGGCTTGAGTCCAGAGGGCCGAGATGGTGTACATCGCCGAACCGTCGGACTCCAGGCACAGCACCGGCCGATCCGGCGCGGCGATGGCGGCACCGACCGACACCGGCAGCGCATAGCCGATCGCGCCACCGGTCAGGGTGAGCCAGTCATGCGCCGGGGCGCCCGCGGTGGCCTGCGCCAGAAGGACTCCCGATGTGTTCGACTCGTCGACGACGATGGCATGTTCGGGCAGCAGCGCACCGATCACGTCGGCGGAGGTCATCACGTTGAGCGGACCGCTCGGCAACGACGGCCGCGACGCCACCGCGGTGGCGGCGGTCTCGTCCGGTGCGATCCGGTCGGCCAGCGTGCTCAGTGCGGCCCTGGCGCCGACGGGCCCGGCCAGGGTGTGTACCGCACAACCGTCGGGCACCAGATCGCTCGGCTTGCCGGGATAGGCGAAGAACGACACCGGATGTGGCGCACCGGCCAGCACCAGATGTCGGGCTCCGGCGAGCTGGGCGGTCGCCGCCTCGGCGAAGTAGGCGAGCCGTTCGACAGCCGGCAGGCCGGCCCCGCGCTCCAGGCGAGTCGGGAAGGTTTCGCACAACACCTGCGCCCCGCACGCCTGCGCGAGCCGGACCGCCGCGGACAGTCCGTCGGACCCGGTGGCGTCACCCCCGACCATGATCACCGTCGGCTCACCCGAGCGCAGCGCCGACTCGACCTGTTCGGCATCGTGGAGGACCGCGGCCGGCTGTGCCGCAACCTCTTTCACACCGGATGCGCCCTCATCCCACGAGACATCCGCGGGCAGGATCAGGGTGGCGATGTGCCGGTGGGCGCGGGCAGACGCGATGGCGGCAGCGGTATCGGCGGCCACGTCGGCGACGGCCATCGTGCGGCGCACCCAGCCCGACACGGTCTGAGCCACCGAGTCGATATCGGACTCCAGCGGCGCGTCGTATTTCTTGTGATAGGTGGCGTGGTCGCCGACGACCACGACGGCGGGCACATGTGCCCGTCGTGCGTTGTGCAGGTTGGCCAGGCCGTTGCCCAGCCCCGGACCCAGGTGCAGCAGGACCGCGGCGGGCTCGTCCGCGATGCGGGCGTAACCGTCGGCAGCCCCGGTGGCGACGCCCTCGAAAAGGGTGAGCACACCACGCATCTGCGGCACGGTGTCCAGCGCGGCGACGAAATGCATCTCCGAGGTGCCGGGGTTGGCGAAGCACACCCGCACACCGTGGTCGACCAGGGTCGAGATCAGTGCCTGTGCGCCGTTCACCCGACCGAGCTTAGTCAGCCCGGCGGGCTAGCTGTCGCGGATCGCGTCCAGTTTCCGCGTCGCGGCCTCGAAGCCCGTGACCAGTTCGGCGATGATGTCGGCGACCGGTCGGATCTCGTTCATCCGGCCCACGATCTGACCGACCGGCATCGCGACGGTGGACGGGTCCGCGGAGGCGCTCATCCGCTGATGCGCCTCGGAGACCAGGATGTTCTGCAGCGGCATCGGCAGCGGCTCGGGTGCACCCTCGGCGTCCCACGCCTCGGTCCACCGGCTCTTGAGCAGGCGGGCCGGCTTGCCGGTGTAGATGCGGCGACGCACCGTGTCACTCGAGGTGGCGGCCAGCAGCGCCTCCTGGATCACCGATGCTCCGCCCTCGGTGCGAACACCGAGGTCGTACTCGGCGGCGGTCAGGAACGCCGACCCCATCCAAACACCCTGTGCACCAAGCGCGAGCGCGGCAGCCACCTGGCGGCCGGTGCCGATACCACCCGCTGCGAGCACGGCGACCGGCCGGTCCAGTCCAGCCAACCCATCGGTGACCTCCGGCACGAGCACCATCGAGGCGATCTCACCGGTGTGCCCGCCCGCCTCGTGGCCCTGGGCGATCACGATGTCGACGCCGTTCTCCGCGTGCCGCTGGGCATGCTTGGCGCTTCCGGCCAGCGCGGCCACCGGAACCCCGGCCTCGTGCACCTGATCGATGACGTCCTTGGGCGGTGAGCCGAGCGCGTTCGCGATGAGCTTGATGGGGTGCCGCAGCGCAACCTCGACGTGGCTGCGGGCCACCGAGTGAAGCCACCCGAGCACGCCTTCGGACTTCGCCTCGTCCTCGGGCAGCGGCGGCACTCCGAGGTCGGCGAGCGTCTTGGCGACGAAGTCCCGATGTGTCTGCGGGATCAGCTTGTTGATGTCGATCGACGAGCCCTCGGTGGGGACCTTCGCCGGCATCACCACATCGACGCCGTACGGCTTGCCGTCGGTGTTGGCGTCCATCCACTGCAGCACGGCTTCGAGGTCGTCGGGGTCGTTGAACCGCACGCACCCCAGGACACCCATGCCGCCGGCGCGGGTGACCGCGGCGGCCACCTTCTCCGACGGGGTGAAGACGAAGATCGGATATTCGATGCCGAAGCGATCGCAGAGCTCGGTGCGCATCAGCTAGCGGCTCCAGCGTGCTTGGCGTGCACCTCGTCGGCGGGGCGCAGCTCGGTCTGGTCCTTGGCCCACTTGTAGTCGGGCTTGCCGGCGGGTGAGCGCTTGACCTCGTCGACGATCCAGAGGCTGCGCGGCACCTTGTAGCCGGCAATCTCCTTGCGCACGAACACATCCAGGTCGGCCAGCGACGGGCGGGCTCCCTTGCGGGGGGCGACGACGGCGGCAACGTGGTTGCCGAAGCGCGGATCGGGCACACCGACCACCAGGGCGTCGAAGACGTCCGGATGGCCCTTGAGCGCGGCCTCCACCTCTTCGGGGTAGATCTTCTCGCCACCGCTGTTGATCGACACCGAGCCGCGACCCAGCATCGTCACCGACCCGTCCGCCTCGACCTCGGCATAATCGCCGGGGATCGCGTAGCGCACGCCGTTGTAGGTCTTGAACGTCTCCGCGGTCTTCTTCTCGTCCTTGTAGTACCCGACCGGGATGTTGCCCTTCTTGGCGATCACACCCCGCACGCCGGATCCGGGCTTGACCTCGTTGCCGTCCTCGTCGAGCACGACCGTCCGATGGTCGATGGTGACCCGCGGTCCACCGTTGTGGTGCTCGCCCTTGGCCACGATGCTGGTGCCACCGAAGCCGGTCTCCGACGAGCCGATCGAATCGGTGATGACCCGGTTGGGCAGCAGTTCGAGCAGCTTCTCCTTGAGGCTGGTGGAGAACAGCGCCGCGGTGCTGGCCAGCAGGAACAGCGACGACAGGTCGTATTCCCGGCCGCCGTCCAGGGCGGCCTGCAGCGCGTCGAGCAGTGGCCGCGCCATGGCGTCGCCGGTGAAGAACAGCAGGTTCACCTTGTGCTCGTGGATGGTGCGCCACACTTCGTCGGCGTCGAATTCCGGTGACAGCACCGTGGTTTGGCCCGAGAAGATCGACATCCAGGTCGCCGACTGGGTGGCGCCGTGGATCATCGGTGGGATCGCGTAACGCACCATCGGCGGGTTCTCCGCGGCCGCCCGGGACAGATCGTATTCGTCCTTGACGAACTCACCGGTGGCAAAGTCGGTGCCGCCGAACAGAACCCGGTAGATGTCCTCGTGGCGCCACATCACGCCCTTGGGGAAGCCGGTGGTCCCGCCGGTGTACAGCAGGTAGATGTCGTCCTCGCTGCGCTCGCCGAAGTCCCGCTCGGGTGAGGCTTCGGCGAGTGCGGTGTAGAACTCCACGCCGCCGTAGCGGGCGAAGTCCTTGTCGCTGCCGTCTTCGACCACGAGGATCGTCTTGACGTTCGGTGTCTCGGGCAGCACGTTGGCGACCCGGTCGGCGTACTGGCGTTCGTGCACCAACGCGACCATGTCGGAGTTGTCGAACAGATACCGCAGTTCGCCCTCGACATAGCGGAAGTTGACGTTGACCAGGATTGCGCCCGCCTTGATGGTGCCCAGCATCGCGATGACGATCTCGATGCGGTTGCGGCAGTACAACCCGACCTTGTCGTCCTTCTTGACGCCATGGTCGAGGAGGTAGTGCGCGAAGCGGTTCGCCTTCTCCTCCAACTCGGCGAAGGTGATTTTGTCGTCACCACAAATGAAGGCGACGCGGTCTGGCACGGCGTCGATGGCGTGCTCGGCTAGATCAGCTATGTTCAGGGCCACGGACCCAAATTAGAACGTGTTACATTTCCTGACAAGTCTGTGGCAGTGACGCTGGAAGGCAGGTACCCGTGAGCGAGTCCGAAAAAAGCCCCGATGCCCTCATTGAGCAGCGCGGACACACTCTCATCGTCACGCTGAACCGGCCCGAGGCGCGCAACGCACTTTCCACCGAGATGCTCTCGATCATGGTGGAGGCGTGGGACCGCGTCGACAACGATCCGGAGATCCGCACCTGCATCCTGACGGGCGCCGGCGGCTACTTCTGCGCGGGCATGGACCTCAAGGGCGCGACCAAGGCCCCTCCCGGTGACTCGTTCAAGAGCGGCGCCTTCGACCCGACGAAGATCGAGGGCCTGCTGAAGGGCCGCAGGCTCACCAAGCCGCTCATCGCGGCCGTCGAGGGCCCCGCCATCGCGGGGGGCACCGAGATCCTGCAGGGCACCGACATCCGGGTGGCGGGTGAGAGCGCGAAGTTCGGTATCTCCGAGGCCAAGTGGAGCCTGTATCCGATGGGGGGCTCCGCTGTCCGCCTGCCGCGGCAGATCCCGTACACCATCGCCTGCGACCTGCTGCTGACCGGCAGGCACATCACCGCCGCGGAGGCGCTGTCCTACGGGCTGATCGGGTACGTCGTGCCCGACGGCACGGCTCTGGACAAGGCGCTCGAGATCGCTGAGGTGATCAACAACAACGGCCCGCTCGCCGTACAGGCGATCCTCAAGACCATCCGCGAGGCCGAGGGCATGCACGAACTCGACGCATTCAAGCCCGACACCGCCAACGGCATCCCGGTGTTCCTGTCCGACGACGCCAAGGAAGGTCCGCTGGCGTTCAAGGAGAAGCGGGCCCCTCAGTTCAAGATGCGCTAGTCGCCTTCGGGGTCGTCGCCATTGCCGCAACGATCTTGTCCGCCGCGAAACCGGCTGCCTGCGCGGTCATTCCGTTGACGGCGTACGCCTGGTGAGCGCCATTGTTTCCGCCGGTCGGTGAGCAGATGGGGTCTTCGGGGACGCACTGGTCGATGGTCTTGGCGGCGTAGAGGCTGCCCACCGTGATCGGTGGCGCGCTCCGGTCGATGGTGTTCAAGAACCCGTTGGACGGCTTGCCGAACAACGCGACGGCCGAGACGTGCTTGGCGATCTCCGGCGCCATGGGCCCGGTGATGCCGTCGGGCGGGATGTAGCCATCCGGGATCTTGTCGGCCGTGACGTAGCCGGCCACCGCCGCGCCCTGCGAATAGCCACCGAGCACCATCTTGGTGTCCGGACACCGATTCGCCATGTCGCGGACCCGGTTACTCGCGTCGATCACGCCATCGGCTGCGGTCGAAAACTGCAGCGATGCAGGGTAATTCACCGCATACACGTCGACCGACTTACCCGCCAGTTGCGGCTGAGCTCGCAGCTCGTCGACGAACGCCTGCCCGATGCCGCCGACGCCGGGCGGTTCGAAGGTGCCACGGGCGAAGACCACCTCCACGTCGGGACATCCCTCATCGGCCGAGGCAACCGGGATGCCCGCCGGCGCCGTCACCAGCGTCGCGGTGGTCAGCATCGCAGCGACAAAGAAGCGCCGCAGGAAATGGGCCTGGTCAGATTCGGTCACACTCATCTCGCCCCACAACTAGTCACGATGTCGCCCCGGTCCGGCAAGCAACACCGCTCACCCCGAGGTGGGGTCGTGGTTCCCAGAATCGGGAGTAGTCAAACACCCGAGCGTCACCCCAGCGTCACGCTGGGCGTCGGCCGTGACTCTGGTGTGACGGTCGTGCGAGTCGCGCCTAGGCCAGCACCGGCGGCGACGGAGTGAACACCACCGGCATCTGCTCGAGGCCGCTGACGAAGTTGGCGGGCCGCAGCGGGAGCGCGGACTCGTCGGCGAGCCGCAGGTCCGGCAGACGTTCGAGAACCTTTCGCACCATGGTGCTCAACTCCAGCCGGGCCAGCTGATTACCGAGGCAGAAGTGGGTTCCGAAGCCGAAGGCCAAGTGGCTGTTCGGGTTCCGGTCGATACGGAAGTTCTCCGGGTCGCCGAACACCGACTCGTCGAAGTTGGCGGCCTCGAACATCAAGAGCATCTTCTCGCCCTGGCGCAACTGGGTGCCATGGAAGTCCACATCGCGCATGGCGGTTCGGGCCATGTTCTTCACCGGCGAGGTCCAGCGCAGCATCTCCTCGATGGCGCCGGGTATTAGGCTCGGGTCAGCGACCAGACGCTGCCACTGATCCCGATGGCGGACAAGCTGTTCGGTGCCGCCCGACAGCGTGTGCCGAGTGGTCTCGTCGCCGCCGATGAGAATCAGCAGGGTCTCGAAGATGATCTCGTCGTCCGCCATGCGCTGGCCTTCGACCTCGGAGTTGACCAGGATCGAGAACAGATCGTCGGTCGGCTCCGCCCGACGCTTGGCGATGGTCTCGGTGGCGTACGCGGAATAGCCGGCGAACGCATCCATCACCGCCTGCAGTGTTTCGGCGTCAGCAGCCGAGTTCAAGCCACACACCAGGTCGTCGGACCACTTCAACAGTGTCGAGCGTTCCTCGGGCAGCACACCGAGCATGTCGCCGATCACGGCCATCGGCAGCGGCGCGGCGATGTCGCGGACGAAGTCGCACTCTCCCCGCTCGCAGACCGCGTCGATCAACGTGTCGCACAACGTATCGATCCCGGCGACCTTGTCCATCACCCTCTTACGGGTGAAGCCCGCGTTGACGAGCTTGCGCCGCAACAGATGTCCGGGGTCGTCCATGTCGATCATGTAGGGCATGCCCGGGTTGTCGGGCCGGATGCCGCCGGTGTTGGAGAAGGTCTCGGGATCGCGCTCGGCGTCGATGACGGCCTGGTAGCTCGTCGCGGCGGCAAGACCGTTGCGGTCGCGAAACACCGGCTCATTGGCCCGCATCCAGCGATACGCCTCGCGCGCACCGCCGTCGGCATAGAAATTGCCGTCAGTCAGATCAACATTCGGCTTGGCCGGCGCCAGAGTGCCTGTCATTCCGTTCCCTCCACTACTTTTCGTTCACGCTTGGTGTCAAAGCGGTTTACAGTGACCGCATGTCTGATTCGCAGCACACGATTGCCGGCACGGTGCTCACCATGCCGGTACGGGTTCGCAAGGCCGACGTCCACACGGCTATGTTCTCGGTTCCGGCCGATGCCGCGCAGCGACTTGTCGATTACAGCGGACTGAAAGTCTGCGAATTCCGCCCCGGCCGCGCGGTGGTCAACCTGATGCTGGCCCGCTACATCGACGGCGACCTGGGCAAGTACAACGAGTTCGGAACTTGCGTGATGGTCAATCCGCCGGGCTCGAATGCGCGGGGGCTCAAGGCACTCGGCGATGCCGCGGCGTTCATCCACCACCTGCCAGTGGATCAGTCCTTCACACTCGAGGCCGGCCGCACCATCTGGGGCTTCCCCAAGATCATGGCCGACTTCAACGTGCGCGAGGCCAACCCGTTCACCTTCGACGTCAGTGAGAACGGATCGCTGATCGCCGGAATCGAGTTCCACCGGGGTCTGCCCATCCCGTCGCTGCGCCCCCGCACCCAGGTGCTCAAGACCTACACCTTCGCCGACGGCACCACTCGCGAGGTGCCCTGGGAGATGAAGAATTCCGGTGTCCGCTTCCGGCCGGGCGGCGCCACGCTGCGGCTCGGCGACCACCCCTACGCCAAAGAGCTGGCCACGCTGGGGCTGCCGAAGCGCGCGATGGTGTCCGGATCGGTCGCCCACGTCGACATGACGTTCGGCGACGCCCACGTGCTGAGCTGAGCCGAGCGTCATCCGGTCAATCTAAAGCCCCGACTAGACAACTCGCAAGAAGTGTCTACAGCAGGGCTGCGGCCTCGTGGATCTGTTCGGGGGTGCGGGCGCCGATGACCATCATCGTCACGCCGGCGGCTTCCCACGCGACGATCTGTTTGCGCACGTAGTCGATGTCGCCCACGATCGCCGAGTCGTCGACCAGCTCGTCGGGAACGGCCTTGGCCGCGTCGTCCTTACGGTCGCTGCGGAACAGTCGGGTGACCTCGTCGACGACCTCGGAATACCCCATCCGCCGATAGACGTCGGCGTGGAAGTTGGTGTCCTCAGCACCCATTCCGCCCATGTAGAGCGCCAGGTGGGGCTTGATCAGGTCCATGATCGAGGCCCGGTCGTCGGTGACGACCACCTGCGCGGTCGCGCAGATCTCGAAGTCCTCGCGGCTGCGGCGTGCACCCGGCCGGGCGAAGCCCTCATCGAGCCACTCGTTGTACATCGGCGCCAGCCGCGGTGAGTAGAAGATCGGCAGCCACCCGTCGCAGATCTCGGCGGCCAGCGCGACGTTCTTCGGGCCTTCGGCGCCCAGCATGATCGGGATGTCGGCCCGCAGGGGGTGCACGATCGGCTTGAGCGGCTTGCCCAACCCGGTGGTGCCCTCACCGGACAGCGGTAGCGGGTAATGCGGGCCGGCGCTGGTGACCGGGGCTTCCCGCGCCCAGACCTGCCGGATGATGTCGATGTACTCGCGGGTGCGCGCCAACGGCTTCGGGAACTTCTGCCCGTACCAGCCCTCGACGACCTGGGGACCGGAGACACCCAGGCCCAGGATGTGCCGACCGCCGGAAAGGTGGTCCAGCGTCAGCGACGCCATCGCGCACGCAGTCGGGGTACGCGCCGAGAGCTGCACCACCGAGGTGCCCAACCGCATCCGGGTGGTCTCACGCCCCCACCACGCCAACGGGGTGAACGCATCCGAGCCCCACGCCTCCGCGGTGAACACGGTGTCGAACCCGGCCTCCTCGGCCACGGCCACCAGCTCCGCATGGTTTGTCGGGGGTTGTGCGCTCCAGTATCCGAGTTGCAGACCCAGCTTCATCGGTGCCGCCTTTCTGGCCGGGACACGGTCCTTGCCACGATTCTTAGAACCTGTTCTACTCGATGATGTGACCACCAGCCAAAGCAGCCCGGTGCAGATCGACGCGCATCAGAAGCCCCTTTCGGCACCGCTGAAGCTGTCATTCGACTACACCCGTTCAGTCGGACCACTCCTCGGCCAGTTCTTCACCGCATTGCGTGAGCGACGCATCCTCGGTGTCCGCGGCTCGGACGGGCGAGTGCTCGTACCACCCGCTGAGTATGACCCCGTGACTTACGCGCCGTTGACGGAGGTGGTGCCGGTTGCCGGCGTCGGGACCGTCGAGTCGTGGACCTGGCAGTCCCACCCGCTGGAGGGCCAGCCGCTGGACAAGCCGTTCGCCTGGGCGCTGATCAAGCTCGACGGCGCAGACACCGCCCTGCTGCACGCGGTTGCCGCGGACTCACCCGACGCGATCAGCACGGGCGCGCGGGTCCACGCGCACTGGATCGACGAGCCCGTCGGCGCGATCACCGATATTGCGTACTTCGCGCTCGGGGACGCTGAAGAGGCGGTGGAATCGTCCGCTGGCGACGACCGCGAGCCGGTGACCATCCTGGTATCGCCGAGCAGCATCGAAATCCAGCACACCGCATCGCTTCCGGAGAGCGCATTCCTGCGCGGACTGGAAGACGGCAAGCTGCTGGGCGCCCGTACCGGCAGCGACGGCAAGGTCTATTTCCCGCCGAAGGAAGCCGACCCGGCCACCGGCCTCGAGCTGGACAACTTCATCGAGCTGCCGGACAAGGGCACGGTGACGACGTTCGCCATCATCAACATCCCGTTCGCCGGACAGCGCATCAAGCCGCCGTACGTCGCGGCCTACGTGTTGCTCGACGGCGCCGACATCCCGTTCCTGCACCTGATTCAGGAGATCGAGGTCGCTGACGTGCGGATGGGCATGCGGGTTCAAGCGGTGTGGAAGCCCCGCGAGGAGTGGGGTCTGGGCATCGACAACATCGAGTACTTCAAACCGACCGGCGAACCCGACGCCGAATACGACACCTACAAGCACCACCTCTAAAGGGAATCGCCACATGACTTTTCGCGATGTAGCGGTCGTCGGCTTCGCTCATGCTCCGCATGTCCGGCGCACCAACGGCACCACCAACGGCGTCGAGATGCTGATGCCGTGCTTCAAATCGCTCTACGACGAGCTCGGCCTGAAGCAGACCGACATCGGCTTCTGGTGCTCCGGCTCCTCGGATTACCTTGCCGGTCGCGCGTTTTCGTTCATCTCAGCGATCGACTCGATCGGTGCAGTGCCGCCGATCAACGAATCACACGTCGAGATGGACGCGGCCTGGGCGCTGTACGAGGCGTACATCAAGATCCTGACCGGCGAGGTCGAGACCGCGCTGGTGTACGGCTTCGGCAAGTCCTCGGCCGGCACGCTGCGCCGGGTGCTCGCACTGCAGACCGACCCGTACACCGTCGCACCGCTGTGGCCCGATTCGGTGTCGATGGCGGGCCTGCAGGCGCGATTCGGCCTGGACTCCGGCAAGTGGACCGAAGAGCAGATGGCTCAGGTCGCGCTGGATGCGTTCGCCGCAGGCGGCCGCACCGACAAGGTGGCACCCACCGGGTCCGTCAGCGAACTGCTGGCTCAGCCATACTTCGCAGATCCGTTGCGACGCCACGACATCGCGCCTATCACCGACGGGGCGTCGGCCATCGTGCTGGCGGCCGGCGACCGGGCGCGCGAGTTGCGGGAGAACCCGGCGTGGATCACCGGTTTCGAGCACCGTATCGAAACGCCGGTGCTCGGTGCCCGCGACCTGACCACCTCACCGTCGACCGCGGCGTCGGCCAAGGCGGCCACCGGCGGCGACACCAGCTCCATCGAGATCGCGGAGCTGTATGCGCCGTTCAGCCACCAGCAGCTGATCCTGACCGAGGCGATCGGCCTGCCGGAGTCGACGAAGATCAACCCGTCGGGCGGCGCGTTGGCCGCCAACCCGATGTTCTCGGCCGGCCTCGAGCGGATCGGGTTCGCCGCCCAGCACATCTTCTCTGGTTCGGCGGGTCGGGTGCTGGCTCACGCCACCAGCGGCCCTGCGCTGCAACAGAATCTCGTCGCCGTGCTGGAGGGGAAGTAGTCATGGCCAAAAAGCTCGCCGCAGTTCTCGGAACGGGACAGACGAAATACGTCGCGAAGCGCAAAGACGTCTCGATGAACGGTCTGGTGCGCGAGGCGATCGACCGGGCGCTGGAGGACTCGGGGTCGACCTTCGACGACATCGACGCCGTCGTCGTCGGCAAGGCGCCCGACTTCTTCGAGGGCGTGATGATGCCCGAGCTGTTCATGGCCGACGCCGTCGGCGCCACCGGCAAGCCGCTGATCCGCGTGCACACCGCGGGTTCGGTGGGCGGGTCCACGGCCATCGTCGCCGCCAGCCTGGTGCAGTCGGGCAAGTACAAGCGCGTGCTGACCATGGCGTGGGAGAAGCAGTCCGAGTCGAATGCCATGTGGGCGTTGAGCATTCCAGTGCCGTTCACCAAGCCCGTTGGCGCAGGCGCGGGTGGCTACTTCGCCCCGCACGTGCGGGCCTACATCCGACGCTCCGGCGCGCCGCTCAACATCGGCGCGATCGTCGCGGTCAAGGATCGGCACAACGGCGCCAAAAACCCCCTGGCACACCTGCACCAGCCCGACATCACCGTCGAGAAGGTGATGGAGTCCCCGATGTTGTGGGATCCCATCCGATACGACGAGACCTGCCCGTCCTCGGACGGCGCGGCGGCCATGGTGATCGGCGTCGAGGAAGCCGCCGACGCCCGCGTGGCCGACGGACATCCGGTCGCCTGGGTACACGCGACGGCGCTGCGCACCGAACCGCTGGCTTACGCCGGCCGCGACCAGGTCAACCCGCAGGCCAGCCGTGATGCGGCCGCCGCCCTGTGGAAGGCGGCGGGGATCACCAGCCCGATCGACGAGATCGACGTGGCCGAGGTCTACGTGCCGTTCTCCTGGTATGAGCCGATGTGGCTGGAGAGTCTGGGCTTCGCGCCGGAAGGCGGCGGCTGGAAGCTGACCGAGGCCGGCGAGACGGCTATCGGCGGCAAGATCCCGTTCAACCCTTCCGGCGGCGTGCTGAGCTCCAATCCCATTGGGGCATCGGGCATGATCCGGTTCGCCGAGTCGGCGATCCAGGTGATGGGCAAGGCCGGCGAGCATCAGGTCGAGGGTGCGCGCAAGGCGTTGGGCCATGCGTACGGCGGCGGCGCGCAGTACTACTCGATGTGGGTGGTCGGCTCGGAAAAACCAGCTAAGCCGTCCTCATGATGCAGTACACGGTCAGCATCGCGTTCAGCCCGCTTGACCAGCTCATCGAAATTGCCAAGGCGGCAGAGGATCTCGGCTTCGACAACATCGCGCTGCCGGACTCGATCTTCTATTTCGAGAAGCAGTCCGTCGACTATCCCTACACCGCCGACGGCAAGCGGATGTTCGACGAGCACTCGCCCTGGGTCGATCCGTTGATCCTCGCGGGCGCATTGGGTGCGGTGACCTCGAAGCTGCGTTTCTACACCAACGTGATGAAGCTCGGCTCGCGCAACCCGCTGCTGCTGGCCCGCCAGGTCGGCTCCGTGGCGAACCTGACCAACAACCGGTTCGGCTTCGGTGTCGGGATCGGCTGGGCGCCTGAGGAATTCGAATGGTGCGGCGTGCCGTATGCCAAGCGCGGCAAACGGGTCGACGAGATGATCGACGTCATCAAGCTGGTGCTCGCCGGCGGCATGGTCGAGCACCACGGCGAGTTCTACGATTTCGACCGGCTGCAGATGAGCCCCGCGCCGTCGGTGCCGGTGCCGTTCTACGTCGGCGGCCACACTGACGTGGCACTCAAGCGTGCGGTCCGGATCGGCGATGGCTGGACCAGCGCGATGATGACTTGCGACGAGCTGGCCGAGACGATCTCCACGCTGAAGCAGCTGCTCGCCGAGGCCGGTCGAGCCGAGGACCCCTTCGAGTACCAGGCGGTCTGCATCGACAAGTTCGGCGTCGACGGTCACCGGGACCTGGTCAAGGCCGGCGTCACCGACTACATCGGGATTCCGTGGGTGTTCGAGGGGCTGCCTTTCGACGCGCCGGTGGACAAGAAGATCGACTCGATGAAGCGGTTCGCCGAGACGTACATCCACTCGGGCTGGCAGGACTGAGACCGATGAGCACACCGGCCCACGAAGCGGGGCGGCGATCCCGCGAGGCGGCCATGGCCCATGACAAGCAGGCATGGCTTGCGGTGTTCGCCGACGATGCGATCGTCGAAGACCCGATCGGACCGTCGCATTTCGACCCTGAGGGCAAGGGCCACCGGGGCAAGGACGCGATCGCGAAGTTCTACGACATGGCGATCGCCCCCAGCGCGCTGACGTTCAACTTCGAGAAGACGTACCAGTGCGGCAACGAGGAAGCCAACGTCGGCCACATTGTGATCGAGTCCAGCGGGTACCGGGTGATCGCCGAGGGCGTCTTCACCTATCGCGTCGACGACCAGGGCAAGATCGTCGCGCTGCGCGCGTATTGGGAACTGGACAAGGCGACCGCGAGCGCACAGAAGATCTAGGCGGCGGGGGCGGTCGGCTCGGCGTAGGCCAGCGGCCATTGCGCTGGTGCCGGTGCGGCCAACGAGCAGGCCGCACACACGGCCGCTGCGATGGTGGGATAGCCACACGCCGGGCAGATATCGAGTGCCATCCTCAGTCCTCCACGCGCTACGTCTTGTCAGGTAGCGGGGACATACCCGACGCCGAAATCGGCCAAACGCCGGGGAGACGGGGATCTCAGACTTCGTCTAAGCCGGTCAGGTAGCGCTGAGCCAGATCTTGGTACGCCTTGGGGTTGATGTTCACCCACACCTCGGCCCGCGTTCCGGCGATCGGCCCCTTGACCTTCGCCGGTGATCCGGTGACCAGCACCTCGTCCGGAATGTGGGTGCCGCCGACCACCAGTGAGTGCGCAGCGATCATGCTGCGGGCGCCGATCACCGCGCCGTCGAGGACCGTGCAGTGATTGGCGATCAGCGCCTCGGCCCCGACGTGCACCCCATGGATGGTGCACATGTGCGCAATCGTCGCCCCGGGACCGATGTCCACCGGGATGCCCGGCGGGGCGTGCAGCACCGACCCGTCCTGCACATTGGCGCCCTCCCGGATCACGATCGGCGCGTAGTCCCCCCGCAGCACCGTGTTGAACCACACCGATGCGCCGGCCTCCACGGTCACGTCTCCGATGAGCACCGCAGTGGGCGCGACGAATGCGGTCGGATCCACCCGCGGTGAACGCCCTTCGAACGAATACATCGGCATCGTCCAGATATACCGCACTTCAGATGGGTAATCCGCAGCTAGTGGTGCTCTCATTGCGCGATGAGTCGGAAAAACTGTAACGTGTTCTAGTTAGAACCTACGAGTTGGAGGGGCGCGAGGGTGACAAGCGGCATTCGCGAGATCGACACTGGAACCCTGCCGGACCGGTACGCCCGGGGCTGGCACTGCCTGGGTCCAGTCACTGAGTACCTGGACGGCAAGCCCCACCCGATCAACGCGTTCGGGACCAAACTGGTGGTTTTCGCCGACTCCAACAACGATGTGCACGTCCTGGACGCGTACTGCCGGCACCTGGGCGGTGACCTGTCGCAGGGCACGATCAAGGACGACGCTCTCGCGTGCCCGTTCCACGACTGGCGCTGGGGCGGCGACGGCCGTTGCCGCCTGGTCCCCTACGCCAAGCGGACCCCGCGATTGGCCCGCACCCGGTCATGGGAGACCGACGTGCGCAGCGGGCTGTTGTTCGTCTGGCACGACCACGAGGGCAACCCACCGCAGCCCGAGGTGCGGATCCCGGAGATCCCGGAGTACGCGGGCGGTGAGTGGACCGAGTGGAAGTGGAACTCGATGCTGATCGAGGGCTCCAACTGCCGCGAGATCGTCGACAACGTCACCGACATGGCGCACTTCTTCTACATCCACTTCGGTTTGCCGACGTACTTCAAGAACGTCTTCGAGGGCCACATCGCCTCGCAGTACCTGCACAACGTCGGCCGGCCCGACGTCACGCTCGGCGGCTCCGCCTACACCGAGTCGCACCTGGATTCCGAGGCGTCGTACTTCGGCCCGTCGTTCATGATCAACTGGCTGCACAACAACTACGGCGGCTTCAAGGCCGAGTCGATCCTGATCAACTGCCACTACCCGGTGACGCAGGACTCGTTCATGCTGCAGTGGGGTGTGATCGTCGAGAAGCCCAAGGGCATGGACGATGCCATGAGCGACAAGCTGTCGGATGCCATGGTCGTCGGCGTCAGCAAGGGCTTCCTGCAGGATGTCGAAATCTGGAAGCACAAGACCCGCATCGACAATCCGCTGCTCGTGGAAGAAGACGGCGCCGTCTACCAGATGCGCCGCTGGTATCAGCAGTTCTACGTCGACGTCGCCGACGTGACGCCCGACATGACCGATCGCTTCGAACTCGAAGTGGATACCGCCCCGGCCAACGAGAAGTGGCAGGTTGAGGTTCAGGAGAACCTCCGCAAGCAGGCCGATTCTGAAGGACAGCCGACCCAGGTGTGAATATGAGCCCCGACGAAACGCCTGACGTCGACGATCTGGCGCGGTCCATGCTCGAGTTGCTCGGCGTGCACGAGCACGACGAGCCGCACGAGCACAGCGACGAGGCGTCCGGATCATGGTCCAAGGCACCGGGTTTCGCCGCGGATCCGCAGCGGATGGCTGCCGTCCAGGAATCGACCCGCCAGGACCGGGAACGGTACCTGTCGGCCGGCCTGGTCGAGATCGACTGCCGGTTCTGCCACATCGCGGTGAAGGTCAAGAAGCTCGGGGCCGCCCACACCGCGGTGCAGTGGAGCAGCGAAGCGCAGCAGCGCTGCGCCTATTTCGCCGAGATCCGGGAAGCGGGCGGCAGCAGCGCCCGCACCCGGTCCTGCCCGAAGTTGTCCGACAGCATCAGACATGCTGTGGCAGAAGGATGTCTGGAGGAGTACTCCAGCGCCCCGGCACCGGGCGACGGTTAGGCCGCCCCTCGCCGAAACCGACGCTTCGCCGCGAAAGTGCGAGTAAATCGCGACATTTCGTCGATCTCGGGGCTGCTACAGCCCCTTGAAGCGCTCCTTGACCTGCTCCTCGGTCAGTCCGTAGTCGGCCAGCGAGTAGGTGTGCTTGGGTGCCCGCGGGCCCTGCTTGCTCTCCTCGTCCGTCCGCTGGATCGCCGCCCGCGCCTCATCGGTCAGCTCGATACCGAAGTGTGAGTAGATCTTCTCCACCGTGCTGATCGGTTCGCGAATGAGCTCGAAGTAGTCGACATCGTAGAACTGCGCCGGATTGCGCTTGGCACGTTCGGTGTTGAACAGCTCCAGCCCGCGCGACCAGGTCTCCAGTGAGTCGGCGCCGATGACGTCGTCTTTGAATGTGTTCGACCAGCCCTCGGTGGTGTGCTGAGCCAGCGAGCACATCGACGCCATGATCGTTTCGGCCGGCCGGTGGCACTGCAGGATCAGCGCATCCGGGTAGACGGCGAACACCGCGTCCAAGGCGAACAGATGGCTGGGATTCTTGAGAACCCACCGCTTCTCGGGATCGTTGAGTCCGATCAGCTGCAGGTTCTTGCGATGCCGCGCGTACGGCTTGGTCCAGTCCTGTCGGGAAAGCCATTGCGCGTACGTGGGCACGTGCGCGAGCGTCTCGTAGGACACCGAGTGCACCGACTGACGCAGCAGCTGCCAGCACTCCTCCACCTCATCGGCGGTCATGTAGTGCAGGCCGGTGTAATCCGGGTTCTCCTCATGGGCTTTGGTGAACTGCGCGTCGATCTGCTGGAAGACCGGGTTGTCCTTCCAGGATTCCCGCGGCGGCCGGGGTTGCGGGAATTCCGCCAGCCACAGCTCCAACCCCTGGTGCCGCGGATCTCCGCACAGCAGCCGGTGCAATGCGGTGGTGCCGGTGCGCGGCAAGCCGGTGACGAAGATCGGACGCTCGATCGGCACGTCGACGTGCTCCGGATACTGCTTGAAGGCGGCCTCGGAAACAAGCCTGGCCACCAACGCATTTCGCACGAAGAACCGGTGCATTTTGCTGCCGAGCTCGGTCAGATCGGCATCGGTGCGAAACGACTCCAGAAGTACGCTCAGCGCCTCTTGGTAGTTGTCGTCGTCGACGCCGAAGTCGTCCATGCCGGTGGCTTTGACGGCCGAGGCGAGCAGGCTCTCGACCGAAAGAAAGTCTGAGCTCATCAGTTGTGATACTCCCCGCAGTTGACGTCCAGGGTCTGGCCGGTGATGCCGTTGGACAGATCGCTGGCCATGAACAGGATCGCCGAGGCGACCTCGTCCTCGGTGGGTAGCCGCTTGAGATCGCTGTTGACCGCGGCAGCCTTGTAGATCTCGTCGACGGTCGTGCCGTACTTACCGGCCTGATGCTCGAAGTAGCCCTGCAATGTGCCACCCCAGATGTATCCGGGCAGAACGGAATTCACCCGGATGCCCTGGGGTCCCAGTTCACTGGCCAACGACTGGGACATCGACAGCAGCGCCGCTTTGGCCAGCTTGTAGGCACCCTGTTTGGGGTCGGAGTGCCGGAGCACCATCGAGTTGACGTTGACCACCGAGCCCTTGGCCTCGACCAGTGCCGGGGTGAATCCCTGGATCAGCCGCAGGGCACCGAGCACCGTGAGTTCCACCGTCTCGCGGATGTGGTCGAACGAGGTGTTGGCGAAGGGCTTCATCGACGGCACCTTGAACGCGTTGTTGATCAACACGTCGACCTTGCCGTAGGCGGCCAGGGTCTCCTTGACCAGGTTGTCGACCTGAGCCTCGTCGGTGATGTCGGTGCCCACCGACAGCGCGCGGCGGCCGAGGTCGGTGACCTGCTTGGCCACATCGTCAAGACGCCCGACCGTCCGTGCCGCCAACACCAGGTCGGCGCCTTCCTCGGCACATCGGCGCGCCAGCGTGGTGCCCAGCGCGGGACCGACGCCACTGATCACGACGACCTTGTTCTCGAGCAAGCCGGCCATGTGTCTACCCCACCATCCTGTTGCCAATCAGCTTCTGACGCAGTGCAATTCGCTCTCGCCAGTCGTCTTCGGAGATCTTGTTCTGCTCGTAGTAGGGCAGCTTGCCCGCGACCTCGCCGAGATCGACGATCTCCATCGTCGGCCCATCGGCCTCGGTCAACGCGCGCGATACTCGCTGCCAGCGGAACTGCAGGTAACCCTTGCCATGCCCGAGCGTCTCGACCCAGTTGGTCACCCCGGGGCTCTTGTCGGCGACGACGATGCGGATCTTGCCGTCCGGATCGGCCTGCGCCTGAGTTCCATTCAGCGAGGTCTGGTGGTTGATGTAGTCGAGCGAGATGTACCAGAGGCTGCCGAGCTGGAACCCGAGGTACGGGGCGTCAGTGACCGGCAGCGTGATGATGATCGCCTGATCGGGGGTGATGTCATAGTGCCCGACCGATGAGTATTGGGTGGCCAGCCCGCCCGGGGTGAGCCGCGGCGAGGTCAGTGTGTTGACCGGCAGGTTGTCGTAAAACCACTTCGGGAACTGTAGCCACGTCTTGACACGTTGTACGAGCTGCTTTCCTGCTGTCGCCCAGCGTCTTTCGATCAGCTCCTTGCTCAGCGCCGGCGGCGCCGTCCCCGCGGTGTCGGTGCGCGCGATCGCGAAGTGTCCCCGCTGCGCCGACCAGTCGTTGTACACCTCCCGAATGACCAGCTGCGCGTTGCTATCCGGGGTGAACCGCCACTCGAAGGTGCCGTCGGCGGCGATGTCGAGCTTGCGGTCGTCGAATGCCGTTTCACTGTCCGGGACCACTTCGTCGGTGTACTCGCCACCGAGCAGCTGGAAGCTGACGTCGGTGGTGGTCCCGCGCTTACCGGTGACGACGTACTCGTTGCCGGCCACCACCCGGGTGCCGAAGTACATGGTGTCCGGATTGTCCAGGCCCATTTTGGTGAACGGGCCGGTGCCCGAGTGCAGGAAGGGATGGTCGCGGTCGTAGTCGAAGGCGACGTGCGTGCACGCCGCGACACAGCCGGCCAGGTACTGCAGTCCCTCGAGCAGGTCCGCCTCACTCTCGATGAAGTCGGCTTCCTTCACCAGCCGTTCGGACTCGGCAATGGCGTCCACCAAGGGCTGTGTGTACATGACCGCCTCGCGTTTCAAAATTGGACCGCACTGGTACGTTCTTGGGACTGAGACTAGAACGTGTTCTAATCTTCGTCAACCAACACTTGGTCCATATATGGAACACAGAGGTAGGATTTTGCAATGCCGGATGGTTCCGTTTCTGGTCGATCATCGCCCCCCACGCAGCGCGTGGTGGCGATTCTGGACTTCCTCGCCAAACACCCGCAAGAGAAGTTCGGCCTGTCGGAACTCTCTCGGCGATTGCAGCTGGCCAAGCCGACCTGCCTCGGCATCGTCACGACGCTGACCGAGTCGGGCTACCTGGTTCGCGACGCGGCCGACAAGACCTACCGGCTGGGCCCAAGCCTGATCACGCTCGGTCACCTCGCCCAGGAGTCGTTGCGGGTCAATCCGGCAGCACGGGCCGAACTCAGCAGGCTGTCGAAGGCCTTCGAGACCACAGCCGCGCTGGCCGGTGTCGTGGACGACCGGATCACGCTGCTCGAGTTGGTCGGGCCGCCCGGTTCCGATGTCGGGGTGCGGGTTGGGGAGAGCTACCCCTTCGCGCCACCGGTGGGCTTGATGTTCGTGCTGTGGGACGACGAAGCGCTGCGCGGCTGGCTCGGCCGCGCGCCGACCATTCCGCTGCGGACCGAGACGGAGCGGCTGGACCGCGTCATCGCCGAATGCCGGACCGCGGGATACCTCGTCGAACGACTCACCCCCGGTGGGCGGCGGCTGTACGCGCTGATGGCGGGCATGTCCACCTCGATGCCCGACGAACTGCGTGCCCTCTTGGGCGAGTTGATCTCCGATATCGGTGAGCGGGTGTACCTGCGAAGCGAAGCCGAGGGGCCGGGGTCACGCCAGCGGCACGACGTCAGCGTCATCTCCGCACCCGTCTATGACCACCACCACCGGCAGGCGATGGTGGTGTCGCTTCAGATCGGTCGCGCTCTCACCGATTCCGAAATCGCCAAGCACGCAAAGGGTTTGGTGGCGACCGCCGACGCCCTCACCACCCAGCTCGGCGGCACCAAACCGCAGTGGTGATCTCGCGGGGCCCGGCCCCGACGGCGGCGATCTCGCGGGGCCCAGCCCCGACGGCGGCGATCTCGCGGGGCCCAGCCCCGACTACAGCTCGCCGATGACGACCAGCGCCTCGGCAGGCTCCACCTGCAGGCCGCACCGGTTCTGGAAATCAACCAGCGGCGCCTTGATGGCCCGGATGTCGCTGGCCTGGTCCGGGTGGTCGTTGAAGTAGGTGTTGAACGCGCCGATCGCGCTGAAGGCCGACTGCCTGGTGGCGTCGAGCAACGCCTCGTTGGCGTCGGGGTGCACGGCGAAGTAGTCGGAAAGATCCTTGGTCACCGAGCTGATCGTGGCTGACAGACCCGCTGCCGAGCACTCGGTTGCCGCGGCAGGTGCAGGCGCGGGCGTGGGGTCGGCCAGGGCGGACGGCATCGAGACAACCGCGCCGACCACACCTGCGGCCAGCACTGCCACAACAACGGCACGACGACTGAACATTGGGTTCTCCCTTCACGGCGCGCAGCAGTACGGCCGCACAGCCACTGAATGGAACGTCGCGCCGGTGCCGCACCGTGTTACCGCCCGCGTTGCGTAGTCCGATCCCGCCGAGCGGAAAAAGCAGTAGTGCGCTACTGCATTCGCCCGGCCTTGCGCGACCGACGATTCCCTTGCACAGCAAGCCTGGGGGGCAGTTGTATGGCATCGCACGGATACGCGCAGTATGTCGGCCGGGTGGGCACTTTGGCCGTGGCCATGGGGATCGGCGTGGGATTGGGGTACGGCTCGCCCGTCGCGTGGGCCGACGACTCCACGTCGAGTTCACCGTCGCGAACTGACAGCGGAACAGGCCATGGCGCGGGAAGTGCACGCTCCCACGCCACCGGCCCGGCCCGCAGCGGGCCGAGGCACGCCGTCACGTCCACCGGTGTGGTGCCGCCGCGCGTGCGCGCCAGCCAAACAGTCTCGACAGCAACAACTCCGCGGCGAACAACGACCAGATCGACGCCGGAGGCTGCGCAAACCCCGGAACCCGGCACCGCCTCGTCGGTGTTCGGGCCCGGTCTCGATGACACCGGGCACAGCGGAAAACCGACATCGACACCACCACCGTCACCGTCACCGTCACCGGGCAACCCCTTGACCAATCTGCTTAAGCCGGTGAAGATTTGCGCCTGCAAGCTCGTCATGAGGGTGCTCGAGACCATCGGCAAGGTCGTCGGTGGTGAGCAGAGTGGCGGCGGTCCCGCATTGCCGCCGGTCGATAATCCGATCTTGGCGGCCGTCGCCGAGTTCGCGCGCCGCAGCATCAACCAGATTCTGGCGACACCGCCGATCGCTCATGCGGTTGCGGTCGTCAACGAACAGCTCGCACTCGCGCTCGACCGACTCACCTTCGCATCGCAGGACCTGATTCGGTGCGCCAACCCTGTTCAATCCCAGCCGCTTCCCGCCGACCTGGACCGGACCACGATCGTCGACGGGCTGGACCAGCCGACTGATTTCCAGTTTCTCCCCGACGGCCGCATCCTGATTCTGCAGCGGGACGGCTCGCTCAAGATCGCCGCCAACGCCGAAGGCGCTACTGCGGTCAAGGTCGGCGAGATCCAGCCCTCGGACGCATTCGAACTGGACCCGGACTTCGCGCACAACGGGTACTTCTACACCACCTACAACTCGACGGACTCCCACGCCCGGCTGTCACGATTCACCATGGTCAACGACACCGTCGATCTCACATCAGAGAAGGTGCTGATCGATTCGGTGCAAACCGGGTCGATGCATCAGGGCAACACCATGGCGTTCGGACCCGACGGCAAGATCTATTTCGCGATGGGCGATGACAGCCTGAACACCAACGGCCAGGACCTGTCGACCATCTTCGGCAAGATACTTCGGATCAATCCCGATGGCACCATCCCGCAAGACAATCCGTTCTACAACACGCCCGGGGCGCGCCAGGAGATCTACGCACTGGGCATGCGCAACCCGTTCCGGATGACGTTCACCCCCACCGGCCAGCTGCTGGTGGGCGACGTAGGTGACGAATCCTGGGAAGAGCTGAACAACGTCGTCGCCGGCGGCAACTACGGCTGGCCGGTCCAGGAAGGGCCTTGTGCGAGTTGCGCCTACGACAATCCGGTCTACGCCTACCCGCACACTCCCCCGCCGGGGCGGGCGGGCTCGATCACCTCGGTGATCGTGTACACCGGCACCGCGTTGCCGGCCGAGTACCAGAACAAGGTCTTCGTCGCCGATTACACGCTGCACTGGCTCAAGGCGCTGACTTTCGACTCCACCTACACCAATGTGATCGGCGAACAACTCCTGGACACCGACGCGGGCACGACTGTGCAGATACGGCAGGGGCCGGACGGTAATCTGTATCAGCTCAACATCTATCCCGGCGAGCTGTACCGTATCGCGGCGTCCGGCGGAAACCGTGCTCCCACAGCCGTTCTGACGGCCACCCCGACCAACGGATATTCGCCGCTGAGCGTGCAGTTCTCCTCCGCCGGCTCCAGCGATCCGGACCCGGGAACGACACTGAGCTACAGCTGGGACTTCGGTGACGGCGGCACATCGGTGGCCGTGAACCCGGTCCGCACGTACAACACCGACGGCAGTTACACCGTCACGCTCACAGTCAGTGACGGGCAGCGGACCAACACCGCGAGCCAGAACGTCGTCGTCGGCAGCACGCCGCCGGATGTGCAGATCCTGACCCCGATCAACGACTCTCATTACAACGCCGGCGATGTCATCAGCTTCAGCGCCACGGCCACCGATGCCGAGGATGGCGCTCTGCCAGACAGCGCCTACAACTGGCGGGTGATCTTCCACCACGCCGACCACATCCACCCCTACGTGGACAGCGTCGTCGGCCCCAGCGGCACCGTCTCACTCGCCACCAACGAGCACAACGTGCCCACCACGTGGTACGAGATCAGCCTCACCGTCACCGACAGCAGTGGACTGTCGACGACCAAGACGGTGGACATCAAGCCCAACCTCGTGACGTTGACGTTCAACAGCAACGACCCGAACGCGGTGTACACCGTCGACGGCATTCCGCACACGGGTACGTTCAGCCAGCAGGCGGTCGTCGGTGTGGTCCGGCACCTGGACGCGGGCTCGCCGCAAACCGTCGCCGACGGGCAACTGGTCTTCAACCGGTGGTCGGACGGCCTCACTCAGGAGCACCAGATCTCGACGCCAGGAAGCGATTCCACCTACACGGTGTACTTCGACAAGACGCCCAGCACCGCTTAGCTGACGCCCGCGAGCGCGAACGGCAGTACCTCCGATACGCCCGCCCGGCGCAGGCAGCGCGCCGCGGTGGTCAGCGTCCAGCCGGTGTCGGTGACGTCGTCGACAAGAAGCACCGTACGCGGAACCTGCTGCAGCGCAGTGAAGTCAGGCTCCTGCCAGGCGTCATGCAGTGCCGCGACCCGATAGGCCGAGTTCACTGCCGTGACCGGCCGTCGGGTCGGACGGTAGTGAAGGGTCCCCAGATTCGTCAGGCGGCCCGCCTGGCCGAGACGGTCGACGACGGAGCGGATCAGGATCGGATGCGTCGACGAGTCGAGCCCCATGACGGCCTCCGGTCGCGTCTCCCACGGCCAGTCGGCCAACACCGCGATCGCGGCGCGGACGAACTCGTCGGGGACCGGGCCATCCGGCGCATCCAGCAACCGGCGCAACCGGGTGCCCCAGCCCAGATCCGTGAGCCGTCCGATCGCGCGACCCTCAAGCGGCCCGTCGTCGATACGCCCACTCACGTCGACCCCGAGCTTGGCCATGCCGGTCGGCCATATCCGCCGTGGCGCCACCTCGACACCGCACTGCTGGAGCCGGTCGTTGGTAGCGTCGAGCGCACGCTCGTCGACCTCGGCGGTGAAGCGGGACCCGGAACAGTTGTCGCATCGGCCGCAGCTATCCTGCGCTGACAGTTCCGGATCGTCCAATTGCGCACGGAGAAAGGCCATCCGGCAGCCCGTCGAGTTCTGATAGTCGAGCATGGCCTGCTGTTCACGACGCCGGGCCGCGTCCAGCGTGCGATAGCGCTCTTCGTCATAGGTCCACTGCTGACCGGTGCCGATCCAGCCGCCCTTCACCCGCTGTACCGCGCCATCGACATCGAGCACCTTGAGCACCATCTCCAGCCGGTTGCGGCCAAGGTCGACCAGCGGTTCCAGCGCTGGCGTCGACATTGGACGGTCCGGCTCCAGCACGCTGATCACCTTGCGCACCAACGCTTCCGGCGGAAAGGCGACCGAAGCGAAGTAGCTCCATATCTCGGCGTCCTCGTGTCCCGGAAGCAGGATCACCTCGGCGCGAGCGGTGGCGCGGCCGGCGCGGCCCACCTGCTGGTAGTACGCGATCGGCGACTGTGGCGCCCCGAGGTGGATGACGAAACCCAGATCTGGTTTGTCGAATCCCATCCCGAGCGCGGAGGTGGCCACCAGAGCCTTGACCCGGTTGGCGAGGAGGTCGACCTCCATCTGCTCCCGCTCGGCAGGGTCGGAGGCCCCGGTGTAGGCGGCAACCTGATGGCCCTGCTCTCGCAAGACCGCCGCCAGATCGCGGGCGGCGGCGACGGTCAGGGTGTAGATGATGCCGGACCCCTCCAGCGAATTGAGCTGCGCCGCAATCCAGGCCGCGCGCCCGGCGGCGGTGGGTACCTTCACTACCGACAGATGAAGCGACTCGCGGTCCAGGCCGCCGCGCAGGACCAGCGTGTCGCCACCACCGACGCCGAGTTGAGCCGCCACGTCGCCGACCACGCGGTCATTTGCCGTCGCCGTGGTGGCCAACACCGGTACGCCGGAACCCAATTCGGCAATCAACGTTCGGATGCGGCGGTAGTCCGGCCGGAAGTCATGTCCCCAGTCGGAGACACAGTGCGCCTCGTCCACCACCACCAGGCCGGCGTCGGCGGCCAACGATGGCAGCACCTGGACGCGGAATTCCGGATTGTTCAAGCGCTCCGGACTGACCAGCAGCACGTCGAGATCACCGTCGGCGACCCGGCGGTGGATGTCATCCCACTCGGTGACGTTGCCGGAGTTGATGGTCGCCGCACGCACCCCGGCGCGCTGCGCGGCGCTCACCTGGTTGCGCATGAGCGCCAGCAACGGTGACACGATCACCGTCGGCCCGCGGCCCTGCTCGCGCAGCAGCTTGGCGGCGACAAAGTAGACCGCCGACTTGCCCCAGCCGGTGCGCTGCACGACCAGAGCCCGCCGCCGGTGCACCACCAGCGCCTCGATGGCCGTCCACTGGTCATCGCGCAGCACCGCCTGCGCGCCGGCCAGTTGCTCGAGGATCTTCTGTGCGTCAGCTCGGGTCGCGGTCACGGTCCCATCGTGCCCGGAGGGGACGACAAGCTACTTGGTGGCGGCTTCCTGCTCGCGCTTGATCTCCAGCGCGATGTCGATGAGCTGGTCCTCCTGGCCACCGATGAGCTTGCGCTGCCCGGCCCGGTGCAGCAGCTGGTGCGCGGGCACGCCGTAGCGTTCGGACTGGCGGATGGCGTGCTTGAGGAAGCTCGAGTACACCCCGGAGTAGCCCATGATCAGCGCGTTGCGGTCCAGTAGGCATTCGGCCGGCATCGCCGGTGCGACGACCTCCTCGGCGGCGTCGGCGATGTCGAAGAAGTCGATGCCGGTCTTGACGCCGATCTTGTCGAACACCCCGATCAGCGCCTCGACCGGAGCGTTGCCCGCGCCGGCGCCGAAGCGGCGGCACGACCCGTCGATCTGCTTGGCTCCCGCGCGGACGGCTTCGATCGAGTTGGCCACGCCCAGGCCCAGGTTCTCGTGGCCGTGGAAGCCCACCTGCGCGTCGTCGCCCAATTCGGCGACGAGCGCGCTCACCCGGTCGGCCACGCCTTCGAGTACCAGCGCACCAGCCGAGTCGACGACGTAGACGCACTGGCAGCCGGCGTCGGCCATGATCCGGGCTTGCTTGGCAAGCTTCTCCGGGCTGATCGTGTGACTCATCATCAGGAAGCCGACGGTCTCCAGCCCGAGTTCGCGGGCCAGCCCGAAGTGCTGGATCGAGACGTCGGCCTCGGTGCAGTGCGTGGCGATCCGGCAGATCGAGCCGCCGTTGTTCTGCGCCTCCTTGATGTCCTCCTTGGTGCCAACGCCGGGCAGCATCAGGAAGGCGATCTTGGATTCCTTGGCCGTCTCGGCGGCCAGCTTGATCAGCTCCTGCTCGGGTGTCTTGGAGAACCCGTAGTTGAAGCTCGAGCCGCCCAGCCCGTCACCGTGGGTCACCTCGATGACCGGGACACCGGCGGTGTCCAGCGCGGCGACGATGGCACCGACCTCTTCTTTGGTGAACTGGTGGCGCTTGTGGTGGCTGCCGTCGCGCAGCGACGTGTCCGTCATCCGGACGTCCCACATGGGGTTGAAGTAGATGTCGCTCATGCTTGAGCTCCCGTTCCTGCAGAGGCGCGTTCCTTGGCGATCTCCTCGCCCACCTTGGTGGCCGCGGCGGTCATGATGTCCAGATTTCCCGCATACGGCGGCAGATAGTCACCCGCACCCTCGACCTCCACGAACGTGGTGACGAGGTGATGGCCGCCGTTGTACACCGTCGGCTCGTCGAACTGCGGCTCGTTGAGCAGACGGTAGCCCGGCACATAGGTCTGCACCTCGGCGACGACGTCCTTGATGGACTGCGTGATCGCGTCGTGGTCGGCATCCTCGGGGATCGCGCAGAAGATGGTGTCTCGCATGATCATTGGCGGATCAGCCGGATTCAGGATGATGATCGCCTTGCCTCGCTTCGCGCCGCCGATCACCTCCACGCCGGCACTGGTGGTCTTGGTGAACTCGTCGATGTTGGCCCGGGTGCCGGGGCCTGCCGACGCCGACGACACCGACGCGACGATCTCGGCGTACGGCACGTCGACGACGCGGCTCACCGCATAGACCATCGGGATCGTGGCCTGGCCACCGCAGGTGACCATGTTGACGTTCGGCGCGTCCAGGTGCGCACGCAGGTTGGCCGGCGGGATCACGCCGGGGCCCACGGCGGCCGGCGTCAGATCGATCGCCCGGATACCGGCCTCTTCGTAGCGGGGCGCGGCGGCCCGGTGGACGTAAGCGCTGGTGGCTTCGAACACCAGGTCCGGCTTCTCCGACTGGGCCAGCAGCCAGTCCACACCCTCGTGGCTGGTCTCCAGTCCGAGCTTGCGCGCCCGGGCCAGACCTTCGCTCTCGGGATCGATACCGATCATCCAGCGCGGCTCGAGCCACTCCGAACGAAGGAGCTTGTACAGCAGGTCGGTGCTGATGTTGCCCGACCCGACGATGGCGACAGAACTCTTCTGGGGCATGTGAAGCCTCCTCTTATTCGAATGACAGCCGGACTGAACCCAGACCGGCGAAGTCCGCGACGAACTCGTCGCCTGGGCGGCAGTCGATGGCCCTGGTGCACGAGCCCGGCAGGACGATGTCGCCTGCCTTCAGCCGTACACCGAAGCTCTCGACCTTGCGGGCCAGCCACGCCACTGCAGTGACCGGATTGCCGAGGACGGCGTCGCTGCGGCCCTCGGCCACCACCTCGCCGTTGCGGGTGAGCACCGCGTCGATGCCCCGGATGTCAACGTCTTTGGGCGACACCCGCTCCTTGCCGAGCACGTAGCCCGCCGACGACGCGTTGTCGGCGATGGTGTCGCACAGCGCGATCTTCCAGTCCTTGATCCGGGTGTCGATGAGTTCGATCGCCGGGGCGAACGCCGCGGTGGCCGCCAGCACGTCGTCCTCGGTGCACCCGGCGCCGGGCAGGTCGTCGGCGAGGATGAATCCGACCTCGACCTCGACGCGCGGAAACAGAAAGCGCCCCGCGGGAACCGGCTGGTCCTCGAACACCTCCATGTCGGCCAGCAGATGGCCGTAGTCGGGCTCGTCGACGCCCATCATCTTCTGCATGGCCTCCGATGACAGGCCGACCTTGTGACCGACCACCCGGGCGCCTTCGGCGATGCGCTGCCGAATGTTGATCAGCTGGATTTCGTAGGCGTCGACCACGTCGATATCGGGGTGATTGGCCGTCAGCGGCGTCATCGGGACGCGGCTGCGCTCCGCCTCCGCAAGGTCGGCGGCGAGCTCTTCGCGCGTCGAAACGCTCAGCATTCCGGGGAGTCCCATCGTCGGTGTGACCGGGGCGAACGGCGCCCGGTGCGGGCAATTCTAGTGCCGTCCGCAGCGCCGTGGGGTAAGCGTTCCGCTGATCGGAAAGGAGGGGTCAGTAGCGCCCGGACGGGGCAATTCTATAACGTGTTCTAGTATGACAGCTCAGGAGTTCGACGTCGTCGTCGTCGGAAGCGGTGCTGCCGGCATGGTCGCCGCACTTACCGCCGCTCACCAGGGACTATCGACAGTCGTCGTCGAGAAGGCCGCGCACTTCGGCGGCTCGACCGCCCGCTCGGGTGGCGGCGTGTGGATCCCCAACAACGAGATCCTCAAGCGTGACGGGGTCACCGACACCCAAGAAGCCGCGCGCACTTATCTGCACTCGATCATCGGCGACGTGGTGGAACCCGAGCGCATCGACACCTACCTCGAACGCGGGCCGGAAATGCTGTCGTTCGTCCTCAAGCACACGCCGTTGAAGTTGTGCTGGGTGCCCGGGTACTCCGACTACTACCCGGAGGCGCCGGGCGGCCGCCCCGGCGGACGCTCGGTCGAACCCAAGCCCTTCGACGCCAAGAAACTCGGCCCCGACGAGAAGTTCCTGGAGCCGGCGTACGGCAAGGTTCCGCTCAATGTCGTTGTGATGCAGCAGGATTACATGCGCCTCAATCAGCTCAAGCGCCACCCCCGCGGCGTGTTGAGGAGCTTGAAGGTCGGCGCCCGCACCGTGTGGGCCAACGCACGCGGCAAAAACCTGGTGGGAATGGGCCGGGCGCTGATCGCCCCGATGCGGATCGGCCTGCGCGAGGCCGGTGTTCCCGTGCTGCTCAACACCGCGCTGACCGATCTGTACGTCGAGGACGGCGTGGTCCGCGGCATCTATGTCCGGGACACCACCGGACCGGAAGCGGCTGACCCGCAACTGATCCGCGCACGCCGGGGCGTCATCCTCGGCAGCGGCGGGTTCGAGCACAACGAGCAGATGCGGGTCAAGTATCAGCGCGCGCCGATCACCACCGAGTGGACGGTGGGGGCCGCAGCCAACACCGGCGACGGCATCGTTGCCGCTGAAAAGCTCGGTGCGGCGCTGGAATTGATGGAGGACGCGTGGTGGGGTCCGACCGTCCCGCTGGTCGGCGCGCCATGGTTCGCGCTGTCCGAGCGCAACTCCCCCGGCTCGATCATCGTCAACCTGTCCGGCAAGCGCTTCATGAACGAGTCGATGCCCTACGTCGAGGCCTGCCACCACATGTACGGCGGCCAGTACGGTCAGGGCGCCGGTCCCGGCGAGAACGTGCCGGCGTGGCTGGTGTTCGACCAGCAGTACCGTGACCGCTACATCTTTGCCGGACTGCAACCGGGACAACGCATTCCGAAGAAGTGGATGGAATCCGGCGTCATCGTCAAGGCCGACACCCTCGAGGAGCTGGCCAAGGTCACCGGACTGCCCGCGGACGCGTTCCTGGCGACCGTCGAGCGGTTCAACGGGTTCGCCCGCTCCGGCAAGGACGAGGACTTCCGCCGCGGCGAAAGCGCCTACGACCGCTACTACGGCGATCCGACCAACAAGCCCAACCCCAACCTCGGCGAGATCAAGAACGGCCCGTTCTACGCCGCCAAGATGGTGCCCGGCGATCTGGGCACCAAGGGCGGTGTGCGCACCGATGTGAACGGACGGGCTCTGCGCGACGACGGTTCGGTGATCGAAGGCCTCTACGCGGCCGGTAATGTCAGCTCCCCGGTGATGGGGCACACCTATCCCGGCCCGGGCGGCACCATCGGCCCCGCGATGGCGTTCGGGTACCTGGCGGCGCTGCATATTGCAGGGAAGGGCTGACATGCCGATCGATCTGTCCGTCGCGCTCGGCGCCGAACTGGAACCCGTCGAGTTCTCGTGGACGAGCAGCGATGTGCAGCTCTATCAGCTCAGCCTCGGCGCGGGCTCCGATCCGATGGATCCCAAGGAGTTGCGCTACCTGGTGGACCGCACCCCCCAGGTGCTTCCCACCTTCGGCAACGTGGCCGCCAGCTTCCACATGACCGAGCCGCCCGAGGTCAAGTTCCCCGGCATCGAGATCGAGCTGAGCAAGGTACTGCACGCCAGCGAAGCGGTGACGGTGCCCGCGCCGCTACCGCCCAGCGGCACCGCGCGTTCGGTGCAGCGGTTCACCGAGATCTGGGACAAGGGCAAGGCCGCCGTCATCGTCAGCGAGACCACGGTCACCGACCCGGACGGCACACTGCTGTGGACCACCAAACGGTCGATCTTCGCCCGCGGCGAAGGTGGCTTCGGCGGCGAGCGCGGCCCATCGACGTCGGTGGCCGCCCCCGATCGCGCGCCGGACTACGAGATCTCGGTTCCGGTGCTGCCGCAGCAGGCGCTGCTCTACCGGCTCTGCGGGGACCGCAACCCGCTGCACTCCGATCCCGAATTCGCCGCGGCGGCAGGCTTTCCCAAGCCGATCCTGCACGGACTCTGCACCTACGGCATGACCTGCAAGGCGCTGGTCGACACACTGCTCGATTCCGACGCTTCAGCTGTGAAGACCTACGGCGCGCGTTTCGCCGGGGTCTGCTATCCCGGTGAGACCATCAAGGTCAGCGCATGGAAGGAAGACGGCCGCTACGTCGGCGTCGTCACCGCTCCGGGCCGCGACGACGCCGTGATCCTCTCCGACGTGGAGTTCATCCCGGTCTAAGTGTCAGCCCCGCCGACGCGGGGTGGGTACCGTCGCCGCTGCGTGCGGTCGACCGTCCAGATTACGAAGTCTGTGATTTGGACGTGATATTTACGGATAGGTCAGCCTTTCAGCAGGCTCCAAGGTAGGACTTACGCAAAGCAAACTTTGGTGCTTCTACGAAAGGACGTCCCTATGAAGATTGCCCCTACCAAGACCGTCGGCCTCGTCGGTGCGGCGCTGCTGGTCGGCGTTGCCGCAGTCGGCTGCGGCAGCGACGACAAGGGGTCCGAATCGTCGTCGTCGTCATCGGCGGCGTCGAGTTCCTCGGCCGCCGCTTCGGAGACCACCAGCGCCGCGGAGGCCGCCCCCGCGGACGACTACAGCAAACTGCTGCTGAAGGCCTCTGACATCGACCCGAGCTTCGTGGCCGGCCCGCCGGACACGCCCCCGCCCGGTATCACCGGAATCGGCCAGACCATGACCAACGCCGCGCAGAACCAGACCATCACCTTCCAGATCGTGATCGAAGCGGATCCCGCTGCGGCGGTCAAGAGGGTCGATGATGCAAAGGCAACGGTCTCCAAGGACGTCGACGGAGCGCCGCAGCCCGCTGACGTCGGCGACGGCGGCTTCATCGCCACCGGCAAATCGCCCGACGGCTCGAAAGCCATCACCGAGGTGTACTTCTCCCAAGGTAAGGCAGCTACGAGCATCGAGTTCAGCAGCGCGCCCAACGATCCGGTGCAGTCGGACACCGCGTTGGCCATTGCCAAGATGCAAGACACTCAGATCAAGAACAACCTGAGCTAGCTGCTTTTTCGCTTTCCCGCCGAGCGTCACACCAGAGTCACGCTGAACGTCGAATGTGACCCTGGAGTGACGCTCGGCGTGCGATAGCGGCCCGCACCCGCCGAATGACATCGGCCGGCTGATCGCCGGCCAGCACCCGAATGACGATCCATCCCAGCTCTTCCAGCTTTTCGCGGCGGCGCGAGTCCCAGGCGTACTGCATCCGGTCGGTGCGGTGCTGCTGTCCGTCGTACTCGGCGGCTACCTTGATGTCCTCCCACCCCATATCGAGATAAGCGACCAATTCACCGAACGCGTCGTAGACGGGTATCTGGGTCTGGGGTCGCGGGAGGCCCGCCTCGATCAGCAGCAGGCGCAGCCACGTTTCCTTGGGCGACTGCGCTCCCCCGTCGACGAACCCGAGACTTTCGCGGGCCACCCGGATTCCGCGTCTGCCCGGAAATCGCTCGGCCAGGACCAGAGCATCGGTGGCGTCGATCGACGTAGCTCGGGCAAGCGAATCGAGAGTGGGCATTGCAACGCGTCGCGGATACCAGCAGGCCAGATCGAGCGCCGTCCGCAGCGGAGTGGTCACCGGCATGCCATCGATCAGCTGGAAATCGCTGTCGCCGAGCCGATCTCCGCGGACATTCACGCCTGCACGTCGATTCCTGTTGTCGTGGATTAGGTCGACGGGTCCGCTGCGGTCGATCCACTTCGCGCCATGCAGTGCTGCGGCAGAACGGCCGGCGATGACGGCCTTACGCCCCGACCACAGCCAGCCGGCCCGAGCCCAACCCTGGGCGTCCAATTCGGTGCCGGCTGCTACGTAAACGTCGGGGAAGATGCGAGTGAAGCGGCGCCGCAGCGCAGTCTTGGTGATGTCTCCGGCGGCGACGGCCTCGCTTCCGATGAACGGCTGACTCATGGCGGCAGTGTGCCGCTAACCACCGACAACCGCCGCGAACGTCACGCCAGAGTCACGCTCGGGGCTGAACGTGGCTCCGGCGTTACGCTCGGCGAAAAGCCCTAGCCCAGGATGATGCCCGACGTCGGGACGCCGGTGCCGGCGGTGACGAGCACGTGCTCGACGTTGTCCACCTGGTTGACCGACGTGCCGCGCAGCTGGCGCACGCCTTCGGCGATGCCGTTCATCCCGTGGATGTAGGCCTCGCCGAGCTGACCGCCGTGAGTGTTGATCGGTAGCCGTCCGCCGATCTCCAGCGCCCCGTCCTTGACGAAGTCTTTGGCATCACCCGGCTCGCAGAAACCCAACTCCTCCAACTGAATCAGCGTGAAAGGGGTGAAGTGGTCGTACAGGATCGCGGTCTGGATGTCGGCCGGCGTCAGACCCGACTGCGCCCACATCTGCTTGCCCACCAAACCCATTTCGGGCAGCCCGAGCTCGGGCCGGTAGTAGCTCGTCATCGAGTACTGGTTCGGGCTCGACCCCTGCGCCGCCGCCTCGATGATGGCGGGCCGGTGCTTGAGATCCTTGGCGCGCTCAGCCGAGACGATCACCAGGGCCACACCGCCGTCGGTCTCCTGGCAGCAGTCCAGCAGTCGCAACGGCTCGGCGATCCACCGCGAATTCTGATGATCCTCGATGGTGATCGGCTTCTCGTAGAAGTACGCCTTCGGGTTGTTGGCCGCGTGCCTACGGTCCGCAACCGACACCGCGCCGAAATCACGGCTGGTCGCACCGGAGTAGTGCATGTAGCGCTGCGCGATCATCGCGACCTGCGCAGCCGGCGTCGACAGCCCGTGCGGGTACGAGAACGAGTTGTCCACGCCGGTGGAGTCCGCGTTCTCGACCAGCCGCATCTGCACCTGGCCGAACCGCATGCCGGAGCGCTCGTTGAAAGCCCGGTATGCCACAACACAATCCGCGACACCGGTGGCCACCGCGATCGCCGCCTGCTGGACGGTCGCACAGGCCGCACCGCCGCCGTGGTGGATCTTGGAGAAGAACTTCAGATCGCCGATACCGGTGGCCCGCGCGATGGCGACTTCGGTGTTCGAGTCCATCGTGAACGTGGTCATGCCGTCGACGTCGGCGGGCGTCAAGCCGGCGTCGTCGAGGGCGTCGAGCACCGCCTCGGAGGCCAACCGCAGTTCACTGCGACCGGAGTTCTTCGAGAAATCGGTGGCGCCAATGCCGACGATCGCGGCCTTGCCGCTCAGCTCGCCCGGCATTACGCGGCGCCGATCGTCAGCGTGGCGGTGGCGATCACGTGATCACCAAGACTGTTGCTGCCCACGATCTTCAGCGAGATCACATCGCCCTCCACTGCAGTGACCTCACCGGTGAACGTCACCGTGTCGTAGGCATACCAGGGCACGCCCAGGCGCAGACCAATCGACTTGATGACGGCGGTCGGGCCGGCCCAGTCGGTGATGAACCGCTGCACCAGACCGGTGTCGGTGAGGATGTTGACGAAGATGTCCTTGGAGCCCTTGGCCTGCGCCTTGTCCCGGTCATGGTGGACATCCTGGTAGTCCCGGGTGGCGATCGCCGTCGACACGATGAACGTCGGATCGCCGTAGAACTTCAGCTCCGGCAGCTTGGTGCCGACTTCAATTGCAGGCGCGCTCATTTGGCCGGCTCCCACGCATAGTTGGTCCACGCAGGCCCGACGTCGTTGGCCGGGAAGTCGATATACATTGCGCGGACGGGCATTCCGATCTTCATGGTCGAGGGATCGACGTTGCGCAGCTCGCCGAGCATCCGCACGCCTTCGTCGAGTTCGACAAGCGCGATCACGAACGGCAGGGTGCGGCCCGGCACCTTCGGCGCATGGTGCACCACGAAGCTGAAGACGGTGCCGTTGCCGCTGGCGACGACGTAGTCGGTCTCCTGCTCCTTGTCGAGCCACAACGCAGGCACCGGCGGATGGACCAGCGTGCCGTCGCCGCGCTTCTGGATGCGCAGTTCGTGCGCGTTGACGCCGTCCCAGAAGAACTTGGTGTCCTTCGACGACGCCGGGCGCATGGCAGAATCGGCGTCGAGGTCATCGGGCACCGACGAAGCGGAAGCCTTGGCCCCATCCTTATCGGCGGGGATGAATTTCATGATGCGCCACATCATCTCGGCGACATCCTCATCACCGACCGACCACGTGATGGTCTGGGTGATGAAGAACGCCTCACCGAGTGCCGTCTGCTTCGGTCCGACGACATCGGTCAGCTCAGCAGCGACACTGACTTCTTCGCCCGGCCGCAGATAGCGGTGATAGGTCTGTTCGCAGTTGGTCGCGACGACGCCGATATAGCCTGCCTCGTCGAACAATTCGATGATCTTGCCCAGCGGGTCGTCGTCAGGCCGGACGCCGCCCAGACCCATCATCGTCCACACCTGGATCATCGCCGGCGGGGCGACCAGACCGGGATGGCCTGCCGCCTTGGCGGCAGCCTCGTCGACGTAGATCGGGTTCTTGTCCCCGATCGCGTCCAGCCAGTGGTCGACCATCGGCTGGTTGACCGGATGCCTGCCGACCCGCGGCTTGCTCTTGCCTTCAGCCTTGACCCGCTCGGCCGCGGCCTTGATGTCGTCGACGGCGCTCACCGAGGAACCCTCGGCACCTTCAGACCGGCAGCCGCGATCATCTCTCGCATGACCTCGTTGACTCCGCCACCGAAGGTGATCACCAGGTTGCGCTTGGTTTGGCTGTCCAGCCAGTCCATCAGCTCCGCGGTCTCCGCATCGGCCGGATTGCCATGTGCAGCAACGATTTCCTCGGCGAGGCGGCCGGCATACTGGATGCGCTCGGTGCCGAACACCTTGGTGGCGGCCGCGTCCGCGATGTCGATCTCCTCGCCCGACGCCGCGACCTGCCAGTTGAGCAGCTCGTTGATCCGCCACATCGCCTTGAGCTCGCCCAGTGAGCGCTTGACGTCGGCGTGATCGAGCGGGGTGTCGCCGTTGCTGCCCGGCTTCGACGCCCAGGAATGCACCTTGTCGTAGAGCGCGGCGAACCGTCCGGCCGGTCCCAGCATGACCCGCTCGTTGTTGAGCTGGGTGGTGATCAGCCGCCATCCGCCGTTCTCTTCACCGACCAGCATGTCGGCGGGCACTCGCACGTCGTTGTAGTACGTGGCGTTGGTGTGGTGGGCGCCGTCGGACAGGATGACCGGCGTCCAGGAATAACCCGGATCCTTGGTGTCGACGATGAGGATCGAAATGCCCTTGTGCTTCACGGCTTCCGGATCGGTGCGGCAGGCCAGCCAGACGTAGTCGGCATCGTGCCCACCGGTGGTCCACATCTTCTGGCCGTTGACGATGTACTCGTCACCCTGCTTGACCGCCGAGGTCCGGAGCGAGGCCAGATCGGTCCCGGCCTCCGGTTCGCTGTAGCCGATCGCGAAGTGCACCTCACCGGCCAGGATCGCCGGCAGGAACTTCTTCTTCTGCGCTTCGGTTCCGTACTGCTGCAGCGTCGGTCCGACGGTCTGCAATGTGACCGCGGGCAGCGGCACGTCGGCGCGCTGCGCCTCGTTGACGAAGATCGACTGCTCGATGGGCCCATAGCCCAGGCCGCCGTACTCCTTGGGCCAGCCGGCGCCCAGCTTGCCGTCGGAACCCATCCGCTTGATGATCGCGCGGTAGGCCTCGTTGTGCCGGTCGGACTCCATCGCCTGGGCTTCCTCAGGCGAGATGAGATTCGAAAAGTATTCCCGCAGTTCAGCTTGCAGCTGCTTCTGCTCGGGAGTCAGCTCGATGAACATTTACGCTCCCACCAGTTCCAGACGGTGTGCCTTGCCACCCAACAGTCGGGTGAGATCCTTGATCGACGAGTAATAGCGGTGCATCGGGTAGGTGATGTCCATCCCCATCCCGCCGTGCAGATGGTGGCACAGTTGCATGACCGGCGGCGCCTGCGACGTCACCCAGTAGCCGAGGATGTCGATGTCTTCGGTCGCATCGCGTCCCTCGGACAGCGCCCAGGACACCGCCGTCGACGCCAACGTGATGGTTCGCGAGGCGATGTAGATCTCGGCGAGCTGCGCGGCGACGGTTTGGAAGGTCGACAGCGGCTTGCCGAACTGGTGCCGGTTGGCGACGTAGTCGGCGGTGAGCCGCAGCGCGCCCGCCACCAAACCGGACGCGTAGGCGCCGACGGCGGCCACCACCAGTTGGTTGATCCGCCGCACGGAGTCGCTGCCGCCCAACACATCTGCGCTGTCGACGGGGGTGTCGGCGAAGGTGACGACGTATTCGTCGGCGTGCGTCGCCGACGGTGTCTTCGCCAGGCTCACACCGGCCGCCGTCGGCGACACGACCACCACACCGCTATCGGTGCTCACGACCATCCAATCCGCAAGCTCGGCAAAGGGAACGCCGATCTTTGTGCCGTTCAGCTTGCCGTCCGTCAGCCGCGTCTCGGGTCGCTCGGGCAGGGCACGCCCCGGCTCGTTGAGCGCCGCCGTCAGCACCGCCCCTTTGGCGACACCGGCGAGGTACCGATCCTGCTGAGAGTCCGACGCCAGGTCCAGCAGCGGAAGCAGACCCAGACCGAGGGTCGCGAACGCAGGACTGATGTTGCCGAACCTGCCGATCTGGGTGAGCGCCGCGGTGATCTCGGCCAGGCCGAGGCCGTCACCGCCGAGCCGCTCCGGGACACCGAACGCCACGACGCCACCAGAAACCAGCGCGTCCCAGCTGTTGTCCCGCTCGAGTGCGGACGTCACCACGTCGGTGACTGCCTGCTGCCCTTCGTCCGGACTGAAGTCCACGAAGAATCCTCCTTGATTCTCAGGCGATACGCGTTTTAGGCCGATGCCCCGGTGTAGTCGACCTGCCAGTGCTTGATGGCGTTGAGCCACCCCGAACGTAGCCGCTCCGGCGTGCCGGCCGAGGTGAGATCGGGCATGTGGTCAGCAACGGCGTTGAAGATCAGGTTGATCGTCATCCTGGCCAGGTTGGCGCCCACGCAGTAGTGCACCCCAGTGCCACCGAAGCCCACATGCGGGTTCGGGTTGCGCAGGATGTTGAAGCTGTACGGGTCCTCGAAGACCTCTTCGTCGAAGTTGGCCGAGCGGTAGAACATCACGACGCGCTGGTCTTTCTTGATCTGCACACCGGACAGCTCGACGTCCTCGGCGGCGGTGCGCTGGAACGCGGTGACCGGCGTGGCCCAGCGGACGATCTCGTCGGCCGCGGTCTCCGGGCGCTCCTTCTTGTAGAGCTCCCACTGGTCGGGGTTGTTCGCGAACGCGATCATGCCGTGGGTGATCGAGTTGCGGGTGGTCTCGTTGCCGGCCACGGCCAGCATCATCACGAAGAAGCCGAACTCGTCGTCGGAGAGCTTCTCGCCATCGATGTCGGCGTTGATCAGCGCGGTCACGATGTCGTTGCCGGGGTTCTTACCCTTCACCTCGGCCATGTGCATGGCATAGGCAAGCACCTCCATCGACGACTGCTTGGGGTCGACGTCGAACTCCTCGTCACCGTTGCCGGTCATCTCGTTCGACCAGCGGAACAGCTTGGCGCGATCCTCCTGGGGCACCCCCAGCAAATCGGCGATCGCCTGCAGCGGCAGCTCGCAAGCCACCTGCTCGACGAAGTCACCGTTACCGTGCGCGGCAGCCTCTTTGGCGATGATCTGGGCCCGCCGGTCGAGCTCGTCACGCAGTGCGCCGATGGCGCGCGGGGTGAACCCCTTGGAGATGATCCGGCGCAACCGGTCGTGGTACTCGCCGTCCATGTTGAGCATGACGACCTTCTGCAGGTCGATGTCCTCGCGGGCCATCTCGTCCGGGAACTGCGGGATGGCGGTGTTCGGCGAGCTGAGGAAAACGTCGTTGCGGCGGGAGACCTCTTTGACGTCCTTGTGCTTGGTGACGACCCAATAACCGCCGTCGTTGAAGCCGCCCTTGCCGATAGCCTGTTCGCACCACCAGATCGGCGCGACCCGGCGCAGCTCGGCGAGCTCCTCCACCGGCAGCCGCTGCACATGCAGGTCCGGATCCAGGAAGTCGAAGCCGACCGGGATGTTGGGGGTTGGCATGATCATGCGCTCCTCAATATGACGTGTTCTAGTGCCAGTAAAACATGCCTTCACCGCAGACAAAAGGCACCATGGCATCCTCGCTTGTCAGACTAATGAAACGTGTTCTAGCCTGACCTCATGGGTAATCCTGTCATCGTCGAAGCCACCCGCAGTCCCATCGGAAAGCGGGGCGGCTGGCTGTCCGGTCTGCATGCGACCGAATTATTGGGGGCCGTCCAGAAGGCCGTGGTCGAAAAGGCCGGCATCGATGCCGATGAGGTCGAGCAGGTCATCGGCGGCTGCGTCACCCAGTACGGCGAGCAGTCGAACAACATCACCCGCGTTGCGTGGCTGACCGCGGGCCTGCCCGAGCAGATCGGTGCCACCACCGTCGACTGCCAGTGCGGCAGCGCCCAGCAGGCCAACCACCTGATCGCCGGGCTGATCGCGACCGGCGCGATCGACGTCGGCATCGCCTGCGGTATCGAAGCCATGAGCCGCGTGGGCCTCGGCGCCAACGCCGGCCCGGACCGCTCGCTGATCCGCGCCGCGTCGTGGGACATCGACATGCCCGATCAGTTCACCGCCGCCGAACGGATCGCCAAGCGCCGCGGTATCACTCGCGAGGATCTCGACCATCTCGGCTTTCTGTCTCAGCAACGAGCCAAGCGGGCCTGGGACGAGCACCGCTTCGACCGTGAGATCTCCCCGATCGAAGCTCCGGTCCTCGACGAGAACAAGCGACCCACCGACGAGCGCCACATGGTCAGCCGTGACCAGGGCCTGCGCGACACCACCATGGAGGGCCTGGCCGGGCTCAAGCCGGTGATGGAGGGCGCCATGCACACCGCGGGCACCTCGTCGCAGATCTCCGACGGTGCGGCCGCGGTGTTGTGGATGGACGAAGACAAGGCACGTGCGCTGGGGCTCAAGCCGCGGGCGCGCATCATCAGCCAGGCGCTCGTCGGTGCCGAGACCTACTACCACCTCGACGGCCCGGTGCAGTCCACCGCGCGGGTTCTCGAGAAGGCAGGCATGAAGCTCGGTGACATCGACCTGGTGGAGATCAACGAGGCCTTCGCCTCGGTGGTGCTCAGCTGGGCGCAGGTCCACGAAGCCGACATGGACAAGGTGAACGTCAACGGCGGCGCGATCGCACTGGGTCACCCCGTCGGCAGCACCGGAAGCCGGTTGATCACCACCGCACTGCACGAGCTGGAGCGCACCGATCAGAGCACCGCCCTGATCACGATGTGCGCCGGCGGTGCGCTGTCGACCGGCACCATCATCGAGCGGATCTAGTCGAACGTGACAACGCCTGCCTCCGACGAGGCCCGGATCGCGGCCGCGCGGGCCTATATCGAGGCGTTGGCCAGTCACAAGGCTGACGATGTACCGTTCGCGCCGGGCTGCACCCGCATCGAGTTCGGGGTCAAAACCGGATTCTCCGGAGATCAATTGCGCCGCAGCCTCAATCGCGGTCCGCAGTACCTCGTCATCAAGTCGGTCAGCGAGCCGGAATTCAGTGTGAACGGCGATGAGGTCCACGCCCGATTCGAACTCCTCACCAAACCGACGCTCGCGGGACGACGAGTCGCCGCACGGATCGACGAGACGTTTCTGATCCCGGCCGCAGATGGCAAGATCCATCACATCCGGGCGGTCGTTCGCCCGTTCATCACGAGCTAGCCCGAGGAGTTCTCCTTGCCCAAGCCCCGCCCCAAGGGCCTCGACACACCGACGACGAAGTTCATCATCAGGTGGATGTCCAAAGCGCAGACCGCGCTGTACAAGGCGAGCAAGGGCAAGATCGGCGGCAGTTTCCTCGAAGGTGCGCCGGTGGCGCTGCTGACGACGATCGGGCGCAAGAGCGGTGAGCCGCGCGTCGCGCCGCTGCTCTTCCTCCGCGAGGGTGATCGGGTGGTGCTGGTGGCATCCCAGGGCGGCAGCGACAAGCACCCCCTGTGGTACCTCAACCTCAAGGCAAACCCGAAGGTGAAGGTCCAGATCAAGGACGAGGTGCTCGAACTGACGGCGCGCGATGCCACCGAGGCCGAGCGTGCCGAGTACTGGCCCAAGATGACCGCGTTCTACACCGGCTTCGAGGACTACAAGTCCTGGACCGATCGGGTCATCCCCATCGTGATTTGCGATCCGTAAGCTACGCCCAAGATCTCGGCGACCAGAGCGCACCCGCGGCGACTTGCGCGGCCTCGATGCCCGCGCCGAGGTCCACGGTAGCGACGAGCAGATCGGTACCGTCGGTATCCCCGACCCGGGGCGCTTGAGCCACGACGGAGCCGTCCGGTGCGATGATCCGGCTCTTGCCGAGCAGGTCACCCCCGCATTGATTCGCCATGATCCACCACTGGCCGTTGGCCAGCGCATTGGCGGGGTACAGGATGTCCCACCAGGATTCGGTGGCTACTTCGTATGCACACGGTGCAACCACGACGCGGGCGCCCGCATCGCGCAATGAGCGCGCGTACGCCGGATGGTCACCGTCGAAGCACGTACTCAATCCCACTGTGCCGACACCGTCGATCTCGACGACGGTGGCACGCTCGCCCGCTGTGAACACCTCGTGCTCGTTCAGTGGGGTGTACAGGTGGACTTTGCGATGAAGCCCGACGAGCGTGCCGTCAGGTCCGTAACACGGTGCGGTGTTGTAGATCCGGTCTGCGGCCAGCTCCGGCACCGTCCCCGCGAACAGCCACACCCCGCGGCTGCGCGCGGCATCTGCCAGTGCCCGGCCCCGCGCACCGTCTAGCGGTTCAGCCGTCGTGCGCGCATCTTCGGCCACCGTCGCGGGATCGTATCCGCAGGGCCAAAGCTCCGGCAGCACAATGAGTTCGCAGCCACGGTCCGCGAGGTCGGCGACATGACGCAGCGCGTCGTCGAAATTGCGGTCCGGCTCACCGCATCGCGCCAGCCATTGCGCGATACCGATGGTCAGGGAGTTCGTCATCAGCTACTCCGGTGGGCCGGCCCGGTCAGATTCTGGGGTGTCAGGATCCTCTCCAGCTCCGAGGCCGTCAGCAGGCCGCGATCGAGAACGAGCGAGGCGATGTCGGAGTCCGAGTTCAGCGCGTCTGCGGCGAGCCGGGTCGCGGCCTCGTAGCCGATGTACGGGTTGAGCGCCGTCACCAGTCCGATGGACTGGTCGACGGTGGCCCGCATGCGAGCCACGTTCGCGGTGATCCCGGTGACGCAGCGGGTCCGCAGGGTGTCGCAGGCGGCGGTCAGATGGGCCAGCGATTCGAACAGACTGTGGGCGATGATCGGCTCGAAGGCGTTGAGCTGCAACTGGCCGCCCTCGGCCGCCATGCTGATGGTGACGTCGTTGCCGACCACCTCGAAGGCGACCTGATTGACGACTTCGGGAATCACCGGGTTGACCTTGCCTGGCATGATGCTCGACCCTGCCTGCACCGCAGGCAGATTGATCTCGCCCAGACCAGCCCGCGGACCAGAAGACAGCAACCGCAGATCGTTGCAGATCTTCGACAGCTTGACCGCCGTACGCTTGAGCACCCCGGACAGTTGGACGAAGGAACCGACGTCCTGGGTGGCCTCCACGAGATTCGATGCGGTCACCAGCGGCAGTTCAGTTGCGACACAGAGCTCTTCGCAGACCGCCTCGGCATATCCCCGATGGGAGTTGAGCCCCGTGCCGATCGCCGTGCCACCGAGGTTGATCTCACAGATCAGCGTGGCCGCCTCCCCCAACCGGTCACTGTCCTCACCCACCATCACCGCGTAACTGCCGAACTCCTGCCCGAGCGTCATTGGGACCGCGTCCTGCAGCTGGGTGCGTCCCATCTTCAGATGGCCACCGAACTCGACCGCCTTGTCGGCGAAGGCCGAAACCAGTTCGGCCATCGCGAGTTGCAATCGGTGGACCGCGAACTGGAGCGCGATCTTCAACGCCGTCGGGTAGACGTCGTTGGTGCTCTGGCCGAGGTTGACGTGCTCGAGCGGGTGTAGATGCCGGTACTCGCCGCGACGATATCCGAGGAACTCCAGGCCGCGGTTGGCGATCACCTCGTTGGCGTTCATATTGGTCGACGTGCCGGCGCCGCCTTGGATGACGTCGATGACGAACTGGTCATGCAGCATCCCGGACTTGAGCTCCCGGCATGCCGAGACGATGGCGTCGGCGCGTTCGGCGCTGAGCAGTCCCAGTCGCTTATTCGCGAGAGCAGCAGCCAGTTTCACACAACCAAGCGCCACGATGAGCTCCGGATAGCGCGAGATCGGTGTCCCAGTGATCGGGAAGTTCGCCACCGCGCGGGCGGTGTGAACGCCGTAGTACGCCGCGTCGGGGACCTCGTAGTCGCCGAGCAGATCGTGTTCGACACGAACGCTCATCGCGCATCTCCTTCGGCGGTGGACATCAGGCGTTGGCGAGTGCCGGTATCAACCGCCGCATCCAGGAGCGTAAGCGCCAGTGCCAGAGCACCATCGGTCGCGGCCCGGTCGGCGGCTGGGGAGATCGCGGCAGCAGCGAATTCGACCTGGTGGTTGACCGCGGGCAGCGAGTCGATTCCGATGTAGGGGTGGATGGCCGGAATACGCTGGGAGACATTGCCCATGTCGGTGGACGCGCGGTTCATCAGCGAGTCGGACCCGGAACTGAACCGTCGGCCGAGATCCTCGGCGCGGCGCACGTATCCGGCAAGTAGTCCTTCGTCGGTCCGGAACTCTGCGTAGGGCTTGCTCTCGGCAGTGATGGTCAGTTCACAGCCCGTCGCGTGCGCGCCGGCTTCGAAGCACCGGTTGACGCGTTCCTCCAGGCCCGCGAGTTCGGCCAGCGTGCCGGCCCGGACGTACCAGCGCCCTTCGGTGCGCTGCGGAATGGCGTTCGGCGCCTCACCGCCGTTGGTCATCACCCCGTGCACCCTGACGTCGCGGGGCAGCTGCTGGCGCAGCAGGCCGATCGCCACCTGGGCGATGGTGAAGGCATCAGCGGCGTTCACTCCCCGATCCGGATATGCCGCGGCGTGTGCTGCTTTTCCGTCGTACTGAATATGGCTGTGCGCCACAGCATATGGCTCAGCGCGAGCAACATCGACCGGTCCGGGATGCACCATCGCGGCCGCATGCACGCCGGCGAATCCACCACGCTCGAGTATCTCGATCTTGCCGCCGCCGCCCTCCTCCGCAGGTGTCCCGAACACCGACAGCGTGATGCCCAGATCGTCGACGTAGGGCGCCAACGCAACGGCCGCACCAGTGGAGATCGCGGCGATCACATTGTGGCCGCACGCATGCCCCATCCCCGGGAGTGCGTCGTACTCGGCGCACAGCGCCAGATGCAGCGGCCCGGTGCCGCGGCGAGCCAGGAAAGCGGTCGGCAGACCCGTGAAGTTCTCCTCGACGGCGAATCCCGAGTCCGCGAGATCACCGGCCACGCGCGCGCAGGACCGGACCTCTTCCCAGGCGATCTCGGGGTGCGCGTGCAGGTCGTGGGACAGGGCAAGGATCTGGCCGGTCGCGCGATCGACCGCCGACCGGACGGCATCGTCGAGTGCGGCGGTCATAGGTCCCCCGGCACTCCGTACGACGGTGCGGCTGTGGGATCGATTCCGCGGGTGCGATAGTCGGCCTTCTGCGGCGCCCACACCGCCCACAGCCGGTGAAGTTCACCGATCGGATCCTCGTGCCAGTCGACCCGCAGATCGGTGACCGGCCACGGTACGTCCTCGACTACCTGAAGGCCCGCGGAGTGCACAGGTCCCGCTTCACCACCGGCCGCCAGGGCGGCGGCGAGGCCGTCCAACAGCCGCTGTTCGGTCTGCAGTGCAACGGAATTGAGGTATCCATCGATCAATGCGTCGATCACGGCCGGTTCGGCGAGCATATTGCCGGCGGCGGCGGCATTCTCGGTCTGCCGCTCGTGGCGGCTGCCCAGCGCCTTGGCGCCGGTGTGGATCGCCGTGCCTCCTGCGACATCCACGACGATCAGCTGCCGATACTCGGCGAACGGCTCCGCCGCGACGGTCTTCTCAAGAGCCGCGGACGCATTCGCCCCTGCCGCAAGCGCATCCAGGGCCAGCGCGCCGAGGTTTGGGTTCGTGACATTCTGACTGGCCACCGCTCCCACGCCCGCGCGAAGGTGCACGCATCGGGATGCGACAGCGGGACTGGACGAGCACACCACCATGCCGAACGCCGCGCCGCTGCGCACAACGAGCGAGAACGTCACGACCGATCTCCACTGAGCACCGCGGTGGCATCGATCTCCACCAGCCATTCGGGGCGGGCCAGCGCGTCGACGACCAGCCCGGTAGAGACCGGGTAGACGCCTTTCAGCCAGCGCCCCATGACGCGGTAAACCGTCTCGCGGTAACGGATGTCGACGAGATAGACGGTCACTTTAACGATGTCCTCGAGACCGCTGCCGGCCTCGTCGAGGAGCATCGCGATGTTGGCCATGGCCTTCTCGGCCTGCGCCTCGACGTCACCGATACCCACCGACTCCCGGGTGTCGAGGTCTTGGCCGATCTGCCCGCGCAGATAGACAACTCCTCCGGCCACCACCGCTTGGCAGAGATCGTTGTCGAGGTTCTGCTCGGGGTAGGTGTTTTTGGTGTTGAACGGTCGGATTCGCCTGTGGGTCGCGCCGGCCGGTGTCACATCGCTCATCAACAGATGTCCTCTCTCAGGGGTGGCGCAGTCAGTGATCGGCGAGCACAGGCGCCTGGTAGGCGAGGTAGCTGCGTTGGATCGCGATCTGATCGGCCAGATACTTGGCGTCGTGCCAGACTCCCCAGATGAAGCTCGACCCCCGGCGGGACTGCCACGGCAGGCCGAGGAAGTACACACCGGGCTCGCTCGACACACCGCGCTGATGACGTGGACGGCCGCTGTCGTCGAAGGTGTCCACCTGAAGCCAGCCGAAGTCGAACGCGAAGCCGACGGCCCAGACGATCGACGTGATGCCTGCCGCCGCAAGCTCCAGCGAGCCGATCGGGTTTCTCACGCACTCCGGATCGGGGGCGAACACCCGAGCCTGCGGCTCCTCGGGTAGGTCGAGCCCGTTACGGGCGATGTAGGCATCTGCCTCGTCGAGCATCGAGAGGTAGTTCGCATCACCGCTTTCGATGTTGGCGCGCAGATCCGGAGCGAAGTTCATCACGCCGTTCTCGTAGGGTCCGGCCATCCCGAGCAAGGTGATTCCACGTGCCGCCAGATCACGGAAATCGACGGTGTGCCCGCCATGTGCCCCGCTGACCGCGATCGTCACGTGCTCGGCGCCGCGCGGCGGTGCGGCCATGTCCCACTTGCCGAGAACGCCCAGCCACCAGCAGAAGTCGCGGCCACGATAGCTGCGGGGCGGTCGATCGTGCGGGCCGACCGCGAGATACACACTGCGCCCGGACTCACGCAGTTCGTCGGCGATCTGCACTCCCGACGAACCCGCACCGATCACCAGTACGGCACCTTCGGGCAGCTGCTCGGGGTTGCGATAAGAGCTGGAGTGCAGCTGATGGATGGCCTCGTTTACGGGAACGACCGCCGGGATGATCGGCTTCTGGAAGGCGCCGGTGGCGGCGACGACGTATCGGGCGTCGATGGTTCCAGCAGATGTCTCGGCCCGGAATCCCCTCTGCCCCTCTAGTTTTCGCACCGATGTGACGGTGACACCGGTACGGATCGGGGCGTCGATCTTCTCCGCGTATGCGACGAGGTAGTCGACGACCTCTTCCTTGCCCGCAAAGGCGTCGGGGGCGACGTCGAATTCCAGCCCTGGGAACCGGTCGTGCCACGCGGGACCGTTGGCGACCAACGAGTCCCAGCGCCATGACCGCCATCGTTCGGCGATGCGATCGCGCTCCACAACCAGGTGCGGCACGTTGTGCGCACTGAGATGCTCGCTCATTGCGATCCCCGCCTGCCCCGCACCGACAACGAGGACCTCCGCCTGTTCGATGACCTCTTCGATCGCCAACTCTGACCTCCACGGACTCGGCATCCTGCTTGCCCTCCATGGTTCAAGCCACGCTTGCATCTGTACAGCGCGTAGATCCGATGTACGGCATCGAGGAAACCGATCCACGCAGTTCGGGACGTCAGATCGTGGGCGGGTTCGCGAACAGGTTGCGGCAGAGGTCGGCTATCACGCTGGCCCGGCGGGTGGGGCGGGCGGCGACAGCGTCGAGCAGCACCACGGTCAGGCTCGGCGGGTCACCACTGATCGGGACCGCTGCCACGGCGTGGCCGTCGAGCGCCGTCGGGACGGCGGCCCGCAGGTTGAGCACGCAGTAGGCCAGGCCGCGACCGACCAGCGCCCGGCAGGTCTCGACCGTCGTCGAGCGATACCGGATGTTCGGCGTGACACCGGCAGCCCGGAACACGCTCTGGAAGTAGTCGCGGCTGTGCGGCAGGTCGAGCAACACCATCGGTTCGTCGGCCAGTTCGGCGAGGTCGACGCTGTCCCGTGTGGCGAAGGGGTGCTCCCCCGAAACCAGGACATAGGGCGGCAGCGTGTACAACGGCCAGCGCTTCAACCGCGGATCGTCCACGAGGTCATAGCCGATCCCGAGTTCGAAGGTCCCGTTGGCAACTCCTTCGGCCAGATCGGCGAGGTCGACCTCGGTGGTCAGTAGGTCGAGTTTGGGAAGTTTCTCGGCGGCGGTGGCCAGCAGCTCCGGCAATAGGTAGGGCGCCACCACTTGGAAGCAGCCGATCGACAGGGTGCCACTGAGCGAGGTGCCCAGCCCCTGTGCGACCGCGCGCAGGTCGGCCGCCGAAGCCAAGAGCTGGCGGCTGGCCACCAGCAGCTCCTTGCCCGCGGGCGTCAAGCTGATGCCGCGAGCGTGATGGCGAACGAGTAGCTGGACCGACAACGCGTTCTCCAGGTCGGCCAGTGCGGCCGACATCGCCGACTGCGACAGGTGGACCGATGCCGCAGCCCGGGTGACGCTGCCGGCCTCGGCCACGGCGACGAAGTATTCGAGTTGCCGCAACGTGTAGTCGGACATGTCGACGCCTTCCGCATCAGGAAAACCGATCCTAGGGTTCGGAAACACCTGCTGTACAGGTTCATAGCGTCAGTGCAGGGTGGAGCCGTGACACTCACCGCAGATGCCCACCCCGAGAATCTGGCCGACTGGACCCGGCACGCCGCCGAGGTCGAGCCTCGAGCCGGCGTCTTCATCGACGGCACCTTCCGGCCGGCCGAATCCGGGGCGACCTTCGACTCGGTCAACCCCGCCACCGGCGACGTCATCGCAGCGGTGGCCTCGGCCCAGGACGTCGATGTCGATCTCGCCGTGCGATCCGCCCGGCGCGCGTTTGACGGCGGCCAGTGGTCACGCTCCTCGATCTCCGAGCGCAAGCGGGTGCTGTTGCGGCTGGCGGACTTGATCACCGAGCACAGCGTCGAACTGGCATTGCTGGACTCCATGGACATGGGCAAGCTCGTCACCGAGGCCCACACCGTCGATGTCCCCTCGGCCGCCGGCCTGGTCGCCTACTACGGCGAGGCACTGGACAAGATCAACGGCGAGATCGCCCCCACCGAACCCGGCAACCTGGCGCTGGTCACCCGGGAGCCGCTGGGCGTGGTCGGCGCCGTGACACCGTGGAACTTCCCGCTCGACCTCGCCGTGTGGAAGGTCGCCCCTGCACTGGCTGCCGGAAACTCCGTGGTACTCAAGCCTTCCGAGCGCGCTCCGCTGTCCTCGCTGCGGCTGGCCGAACTGGCCATCGAAGCCGGCGTGCCCCATGGGGTATTCAACGTCGTCCCGGGTCTCGGTCAGACCGCGGGTGCTGCGCTCGGTCTGCATCCCGACGTCGACGTCCTCGCCTTCACCGGCTCGACCGCCACCGGAAAGGCGTTCCTGCGCTACGCCGCCGACTCCAACCTCAAGCAGGTCTGGCTCGAATGCGGCGGCAAGAGTCCCAATCTGGTGTTCGCGGACGCCGACCTGGAGCAGGCTATCGAGAAGGCACTGTTCGGCGCCTTTTACAACCAGGGCGCGGTGTGCTCGTCGAATTCTCGCCTGCTGGTGCAGAAGTCGATCGCCGAGGAGTTCGTCGCCGAGTTGGTGAACCGCGCCGCGCAGATGCGGCCGGGCAATCCGCTGGATCCGGCGGCCGTGCAGGGCGCCATCGTCGACGCCGCCCACACCGAACACGTCCTCGGCTTCGTGGACAGGGCACGCGAGCACGGCGACATCCGCGCCGGCGGTAGACGCATCGACGGCGGCTGTTTCATCGAGCCGACCGTCGTGACGGGACTCGGCCCGGCCGACGAACTGATCACCGATGAAGTGTTCGGGCCCGTTCTCGCCGTTCAGACCTTCGACGATCAGGACGATGCGATCCGGATGGCGAACGACACCGTCTACGGCTTGGCCGCGTCGGTATGGACAAACGACCTGCGCCGCGCCCACACGGTCTCCGCCGCGTTGCGAGCAGGCACCGTGTCGGTGAACACGGTCGACGCGCTGAGCGCGCAGACGCCGTTCGGCGGCTTCAAACAGTCCGGCTTCGGCCGGGATCTGTCCCTGCACGCACTCGACAAGTACACGGGCCTCAAGACTACGTGGATCGCCCTGTAGCACAGCGCGATTCGCTGCATTCGACGTGCTGACCAGGTGGGCGCCGAGCCCGCTGCGGGCGGTGCGTCTAGTGGCCGGCCAATGGCTGTTCGGCACCGGGGAGGCCATGATCGTCGCCGCGCACCTGGGTAACTCGCCGTGGACGGTGTTCGCACAGGGCACCGCAGTGCGCACCGGACTGTCCATCGGATTGATGACGAATCTCATCGGCGCCCTGGTGCTGCTGTTGTGGATCCCCCTTCGGCAGAGGCCCGGTCTCGGCACGGTTGCCAACGTGCTCCTCGTTGGAACGGCGCTCGATGTGACGCTGCACTGGTTGCCTGATCTCACCGTCCTGGCGGGGCGGGTGGGGCTGTGCGTCGGCGGCATCCTCGTCGTCGCGGTGGGTAGTGGAATCTACCTCTCTACCGGGCTCGGACCCGGTCCGCGGGACGGCCTCATGACCGGAATCGCGCGGGTCTCTGGGTGGCCACTCGGCGCCGCACGAGGCGCCGTCGAGGCGACCGTCTTGATCGCTGGCTGGCTGCTGGGCGGCGTCGCGGGGATCGGAACCCTGCTGTTCGCGGCTTTCATCGGACCCTGCGTCCACCTCGCGGTGCGACTGGTGGGCCGGATCCCCTACAGCGACATCTGATATCGCGACCGCGGGTGGAGACCTGGCCCACCACGCGGCCGCGACACCAGCGCCTCAGTGCAGGGCGTGTTCGCCCTTCGAGGTCGCGTCGACACGGTCGACGGAGCGTTGTTCGGTCCGAAGTGGTTTCGCGGTCAGATAGCCGATGAGTCCCAGGGCGGTCAGAGCGGCCAGTGTGCCGAGCGTGAACGCCTCGAAGACGCCCGCACTCACACCCCAGGTCTCCTCGAAGTCGTAATCCAACCCGAAGAGGTGGTCCAGCGTGCCGGGGAAGACGGCAACCCAACTCCCGAGTGCCACCCAGGCGAAGCAGAGCGCACCCATCGCGCGGAACACGTTGTTCGACACCGGGACCCGGAACGGTCGGACCACGTCTGGGAATGCCGTGCGCAGACGCACCGCCGCCGGAATAGAGATCAGATAGCTCAACAGGAACGTCGACACCGAGATCGACAGCACGACGCCGAAAACCGCTGCCGCTGAGCCACTGACGGCCATCGCTGCCAGCATGAAGACGGTGCCGACGACGCCGGACAGCAGATTCACCCGCACGGGCGTCCCCAGTTTTGGGTGGAAGCGACCGAAGAAGCCCCCGAAGAACGCCCCGTCGGCCGCAGCCATTGCCTGCATTCGGTCGCTGATGATCATCCACGCAGAGCCCTGCGTCATGAGCACGAGTGCGAACACCACGCCGGTCACTGTCAGCATCACCGGAGCCGCGGAGCCGTAGACGCTGTAGACGGTGGCGACCGCTTCCATCAGGCCGCCGATACCGGTGATCTGGTCGGCGGGCACGACGAGCAGTATGGCGGCGATCGGCAGCAGGTAGGCGGCCGCGGCGATGGCCGACGAGCGTGCGATGGCGATAGGTACGTCGCGGGCCGGTTTCTTCATCTCTTCGGCCGCACTGTTGCCGGACTCGAATCCCAGGTAGGAGAACAACAGCAACGGCGTGACACCGAGCAGACCCGCAAGAGTCGGGGAGAAGTCACTACCCGTCAATCCGGCCAGGCCGTTGCGGGTGGCATAAATTCCGGCGGTCACGAGGAAGCTCACCAGGAATCCGATCTTGAGGATGGCGCCCAGGTTGGGGATCCACTTGCCGTGCCGAAGGCTGACGACAGCGGCGAGCACAGTCATCCAGACGAATACGGTCTTGAACAGGTAGTCGGTCAGTGAGCCGTGTTCAAACGGCATGACGTACTTACTCCACACCTCCGCAGCGATGAACGTGCACGATCCGCCCACCCACACCGGCTGTGTCACCCACGTCAACAGCGAGGCGATGGCAGCGATCGGCCGGCCGAACGCCCGCCGCACCCACACGTACACACCGCCCTCGTCGGTGAAGGTACTGCCGATCTCGGCGAAGATCAGCCCGTACGGCACCAGAAACAGCACCGCAAGCACAAGTGCCCAGGTGAAGGTCTGACCTCCGAAGCTGGATACCTGCCCGAGCACTTCGATGGAGACCACCGCTGCCACGATGAGAAAGATGATGTCGAGCCGGCCGAGCGACTTCTGCAGATGTCTGGTCTGACTGGCGGCCAGTACAGTCTGTTGCTCCGCCGATACTTCGAATGGCTTGTCTGGGGCCATTTATCGCGCCTTACTTGAGTCGTCAGCGATGGAATACCGCTGCTGTGAGATATGACACTGAGGCCCGCGCGGCCACCTGTAAAGCACTCTTTTCCTGATTAAGGAATCGTATAAATCGATGTAGCACAACCATTTTCGGGATCGACAAAGCGCCCGAAGCCGGCGGCCTCGGGCACCTTGCCCAAGCGGCTACCGCACGGACCCGGCCAGCTCGTCGAGCAGCCTGCGCATTCGCGCGACCAGTTCGTCGATGTCCGCCCGGTCGAACACCAATGGCGGGGAGAACTGAACCAACGGTGCGCCCTCGTGATCCACCGCTGCGCGGCAAAGGATTCCAGCCTTCAGCAGCGCAGGCTGGAGCATGTCGTAGACGAAGTCGTTGGCTGCCGTCTCAGCGGCCCACGTGCGCCGCTGCTTGTCGGTCACCAATTCCAATGAGTAGTGGTAGCCAAGACCTCGAACGTCGCCGACGAGTTGCTGGTCGCGCAGAGTGTCCAGCTGCGCGCTGAAGTAGTCCTCGTTGCGCCTGACGTTTCCGAGTACGTCCTCACGCTCCATCACCGCGATGTTCGCCAGTCCGGCCGCACAGGCAGCAGGATGACCGCCGAACGTCAAGCCGTGCAAATACATTCCGTCTGGCCCGTTGTTGACCGCATCCAGAATCTCACTCTTGGTGATCATGCCGCCGAGGGGCACATGCGCTGACGACACCCCCTTTGCGAAGGTGATGATGTCGGGCGCGACATTGAACCGGGTCGAACCGAACCACTCCCCGAGCCTGCCGAATCCACAGATCACCTCATCGGCGACCAGCACGATGCCGTACCGATCGCAGATCTCCCGCACGCCTTCGTGGTACCCCGCAGGCGGCACCAGCGAGCCCCCCGCGTTCTGCAGCGGCTCCAGGAAGATCCCCGCCACGGTTTCCGGGCCCTCCTGCACGATCAACGATTCCATCTCGCTCAGGAGCAGACCGGTGAACTGCTCTTCGGTCTCTCCCGCCGGCCGCCTGTAACGCTTGCTGTTCGAGATGTGCCGAGACCCGTACATCAGCGGCTCGAACTGTTTGCGTAAATTGGTCATCCCGTTGAGAGACAGTGCCGCGTAGGACGTTCCGTGGTACGCCGAGCGGCGCGAGAGGAACTTGATTCGGGTGTACTCACCGCGAGCCTGGTGATACTGGCGGATGAGTTTGACTGCGGCTTCGTTGGACTCACCGCCGCCGGAGGTGAAGTACACGCGGTCCAACCCAGGTGGTGCCAACTCGGCGATCTTGGCTGCCAGCTTCACCGCCGGCGGGTGCGCGGCGTTCCAGTTGGTGTAGTAGGGCAGCTCGGCCATCTGGTCGCGAACGGCGTTGCCGATCTCCGCGCCGAAGCTGTAACCGACGTTGACACAGAACAATCCGGCCAGCGCGTCGATGTATTCACGCCCGTCGGCATCCCAAAGACGACTTCCCGCTCCCCGGACCATGACCGGCGGTGGCGCACCCGTGTATGCCGAGCCCGCGGTGAAACTCATGACCAGGTGCCGCTGGGCCAATCTTCCCAAGTCGGCCGTCTCGGCGGCATGAACCGAAGTGCTGGGGCTCTCGATCGTGTCGGTCATGTGGTGCTGTCCTCTCACCGGATGTTCGCATCGGATCGCTCACATTCTTTGCGCTATACCGCAAAGAATGCTCCTTGGAGGAGTTCACGTCAAGTGGGACAGCGGGTTTATCAGATATCGATTCCGGTGGCCGAGCGCGCATAACTGCGCAGCAAGGCCGCGGCGGCGCCGGCGTCCAAAGACGAGTTGCCCCCGTTGATATACATGCCGAAGGCGTCCTCGAGTGCGACAAAGTTCTGTGCGATCGCGAGCACCGACTCTGATAGCACGAAATCTTGTGTCTTCTCGCCAGATTCGAGAACGGAGACGTACAGCGAGACCTCCCGCTCGAACAGCAGCGTCATGAGCGTGCCATGAGTGGGTTCACGTCCGGCGTTGACGGAGAACTCGTACAGAGCTCGGCTGAGCATGTCACCGTCCCCGGCGGGGAGGCCCGATTCGATCAGACTGACGAGCCGGTCGACCGGACTGTCGAGCTTGCTGATCGCCTCCAGCCGTTGCCAGTAGTACCGGTCAACGGCGCTGCGGTACACCTCGTCGATGAGATCGTCGATCTCCGGGTAGTAGTAAGCCACCAGCCGGGGCGATATACCCGCGACCTCGGCAATGTCCTTGGCGCGCACGGCACCCAGCCCACGGTCGGCGATGACCTCGATCGCCGCTGCCACCAATTGACTGCGTCGGGCGTCCTGGTTGCGCACTCGCGCCACAGCCTGCTCCTACCCGTCCCGAGGTGTCCGCCAAGGGTACGGTACGCCGCCGGCTCTCCTATCGGTCTGACGACGCCATCTGCGAGTCATCGCACGGCATGCGAGGCACCGTCACTCTCGTGCGATTGTCCTCGGCGATAAGGTCGCTGGCACGTTCGGCAACCGCCATGATCGTCCCCACCGGGTTGACCGAGGGGATCGTCGGGAGTACCGACGCGTCGACGACCCGCAACCCGCGCACACCGCGAACACGCAATCTCGAATCACACACCGCCAGTGGGTCTTCGGATGCTCCCATCCGGCACGTGCCGGACACGTGGTAGACGGTCTGGTGGGTGGCGCGCAGTGCGGGCGAGAGTTCCTCGTCGGTGGTGAGGTCCGCTCCGGGAAAGACCTCTGCACCGATCCACTCCGACATCGGTGCCGTCGCTGCGATCCGTCGAGCTAGGCGGATCCCGGCGATCAATGTCGCTTCATCGGCGCCGTCGCTGTCGGTGAAGTAGCCGTAGTCGATCTCGGGCGGTGCCTCGGGATCCGCCGTGGTGATCCACACGCGGCCCCGGCTGACCGGCTTCGCGACGTTGGGCGCCAACGCCACGATCCGATCGGGCAGTTCGACACCGTAGGTGACGGCATGGTCGGCGACGGCCTCCACCGGAAAGTGCATGAGGACGTCGGGCCGCGCGGGACCATCGCTGCGCAGCCGCACCGCGGCACCGGCGTCCCAGCCGGTGGCACAGGTGTCGGGGATGTCGCGCCGGGCCTCCCAGACAATGAGGCCCTCAGCATGGTCCATCAGATTCTCCCCGACACCAGGGCTGTCCACGACAGTCGTCACACCCGCCGCGGCCAAAACGTCTTGCGGCCCGATCCCCGAGAGCTGCAACAACTTCGGCGAGTCGATTGCTCCGCAACACAAGATCACCTCGCGCGAGGCACGAATATCGTGCTCCGTTCCGTCATCGTCGACGGCTACCACGCCCACCGCGACCCCGTCCTCGAGCACGATGCGCACCGCGCGCATTCCGTGCCGAACAATGAGGTTGTCGCGCACGCCGATGATGTCGTGAAGGTAGTGCACCGATGTCGACGACCGCAGATGAGTCTCGGGCGTGTAGCCGATCTCGAAGAAGCCCGCTCCCACCCCGGTGCGGGCGAAGTCGGCATCGCTGTTCCAGTTCGACCGCCGAGGCAGATCGAGGGCGGTCACCGCGGATGCAACGACGTCGGCGAGGTAACGATTCTGATCTTGCTCGGGTATCGGAACGATCGGCGTCGCTAATCTGTCGAAGCAGGCGTCGACCGTGTCAGAGTCCCAGCCCTCGACACCGAGTGCCGCCCACTCCTGCAGATCGGCGGCCAGCGGTCGCCAGCTGATCATGGTGTTGGCCGTGGAGCATCCGCCCAGGATGCGCATCCGCGCCTGGCGGATGTTGGAGTTGCCCCGCTGTTGCGCGATGCTGCGGTAGTCGAGGTCGTACTCGCTCTCCACCATCTCCGGCCACCGGCGGATGTCCAGCGCACGGGGTTCGCCTGCGTCCGAAGGCCCGGGCTCGATCAGGGTGACCCGGACGTCGGGGCTCGCCGAAAGGCGCGCGGCAACAATGCATCCCGCGGTGCCACCCCCGACGACCAGGAACTCGCAATCGCTCACGCGACGCTCGGTGCCGCGCCGGTTATGGTTGCGGCGGAAACGCGTGGCCGCATCAGCACGTAGTAGAGCGGGCAGATGACGGCCAGGCCGACGATCCACGAGATATCCACCTTGCCGATGGCCTCGGCGGCGAAACCGGTGAACAACGTCGTCGACAGGAACGGGATCTGAACCAGGATGCCGGCGAAGTAGCAGCCAATGGCCACCCAGTTGAAGCGGCCGTATATTCCGCCGTCACGTTCGAAGAGCGCGTCGATGTCATAGTGGCCGTGGCGCAACAGGTAGTAGTCGACCAGGTTCACCGCCGTCCACGGAATCAGCACACACAACAGCAGCGCCAGGAAGTTGGCGTAGTTGGCCAGGAAGTCGTCCGCGCTGACAAGCGCCGGGATCAACGTGAGCACGAACAGCACGATCGCGACGGCCGCGCGACTGCCGGCCTGGGGATTCCATCGCGGGACGATGTTCTGCCCGATCGTGATCGTCGACAGCGTTCCGCAATACAAGTTCATCGCGTTGGTGGCGGTGATACCGATCGCGAAGATCGCGAACACCCCGGTCGTGACGCCGTGGGTCAGCGTCGAGAGTCCGTCGAGTGTCTCGTCGTTGGGCAGCGCGGCACCAACCAGCACACCGAGCAGCATCGGTAGCACCGAGCCGAGCACACACCCCGAGTAGGTGCCCCAGAACGCGGCGCGCTGGCCGGTATCCTTCGGCATATACCGGGTGTAATCGGAAACGTATGGGGCGTAAGCGATCTGCCACAGAGCGGCGACCGAGAGCGTGGCCATGAAGCCGACCCAGGTAAAACCGTCGGTGTGCCACGTGCCGGCAGGCACGCCGTTGACGCCGACGATCCACACGAAGGCGACGACGAGCGCACCACCGGCCACTACCGACAACACCGCTGTCACCCGGTGGATCAGCCGGTAGCCCACGATGGTGGCAGCCACGCTGATCAGTCCGATGATCACGATCGACCAGTTGGTGGGGATGCCGGTCACGTGCGAAAGGGCTTGTCCGCCCAGGACCGCGTTGGAGGCGAAGAACCCCAGATACATGAACACCACCAGAACCACGACCAGAAGGCTGCCGTACGAACCGAACTGGGCGCGGGTCTGCAGCATCTGGGGTACCCCCATCTGCGGTCCCTGTGCAGCGTGCAATGCCATCACGACGGCGCCGACCACGTTGCCGAGTACCACCGCGACCGCACCGGCCCACCAGGGCAGACCGAAGACCGTGGTGGACAGGGCCCCGGTGATGATCGTCAGCAGCATGATGTTGGAGCCGAACCACACCGTGAACAGATCACGCGCGCGGCCATGGCGTTCGTCCACCGGAACGTGATCGATCGTCCGGCGTTCGACGGATTCCGGTCTGGAGCTGGGTGCGGTCATGGACACCGGCCTTCACATACGACGTTTTTCGCGGCTGAGACCGCGACCACTCTCAGTATTCGGCCAGGACTGAAACGGATAAATCACAAAGAACCGGACTGCTAGATCTATTTCATCGATGTAAGCCATCGAGAAGTCGACGTTGACCGGGTACCGAGCCGGCGTGACGATCTTCCGGTGCACGCCGACTACGTCTTCGTCAATGCCTCGGTCTTTCGCCCAGACGGTGCCGACCCCGCCGACAGCGTCGCGGTGCGAGAGGGCCGGATAGTAGCCGTCGGGCGCGGTGTCGACCGGGACCTGATCGGCGCCGGCACCCAGATCATCGACCTCGGCGGCGCGACCCTGCTGCCCGGCTTCATCGACGCCCACGTCCATCCCGTCGCCGCCGGAATGCAGGCTCTCCGTTGCGATCTGTCCACACTCGCCCACGACCGGGCCGGCTATCGCGCGGCGATAGCCGATTACGCGGCAGCCCATCCCGAGGATCACGTGATCGCGGGAAGCGGCTGGTACGGCGACGCGTTCGACGGTGGTTTCCCCACCGCCGCCGATATCGACGATCTGGTGGCCGACCGCCCGGTCGTGCTGTCGAGCCACGACGGCCACGGCGTCTGGGTCAACAGCCGCGCGCTCGCACTCGCGGGAATCGACCATGACACCGTCGACCCGCCGGGCGGCCGCATCGTCCGCGACCACGATGGCCAGCCGACCGGGATGCTCTTCGAAAGCGCAGCCGAACCGCTCAACCGGCTCATCCCGCAGGTCACCCCGGAGTTCCTCCGGCGAGCTCTGCTCGAGGCACAGCGACGGCTGCACTCGGTCGGCGTCACGAGCTGGCAGGACGCGGGGGTCGGCATTCCGGCGTTCGGGCTCACTGACATTCTCGCCACCTACCTCGACGCGGATGCCGCCGGTGAGCTCACCTCGCGGGTGGTCGGAGCACTGTGGTGGACGGCCGAGGCGGGGCTGGCCCAGATGGACGAGCTACTGGCCCGCCGCGCCGCAGCGGGGCAAGGCCGGTTCAGCGCCACGACCGTGAAAGTGATGCAGGACGGCATCTGTGAGAACTGCACGGCAGCGATGCTTGCGCCCTATCACAGCGGCACCTACGGCAGTGCGCCGACCGGGATGTCGTTCATCGACGCGAGCGAGCTCACTGAGATAGCGATTCGTCTTGCCGCCGAACGCTTTCAGATTCACATGCATGCCGTCGGCGACCGCGCCGTGCGCGAGTGTCTCGACGCGCTGGAAGTGGCGGTCCGATCGACGCCGCAGTTCGACGGGCGACACCAGATCGCGCACCTCGACGTCGTCGACCCGAGCGACATCCCGCGATTCGGTGCGCTCGGCGTGATCGCAAACATCCAGGCGTTGTGGGCGCGTCGAGACAGTGAGATCGTCGAGCGCAAGCTGCCGCTACTGGGACCGGACCGCGCTCGGTGGCACTTCCCGTTCGGATCATTGCAACGACATGGTGCGCGCCTGGCGATGGGCAGCGACTGGCCGGTGACCGATCCCAACCCGTTGTGGGCCATCCACACCGCCGTGCACCGCACAGGTACCCGTGCCGATCCGCATGCAGTCGGCACGGACGTGTTCGACACTCCATTGCAGGCACAGGAGGCCATCGGATTGCGCACCGCCCTGGCGGCGTACACCGCCGGCTCGGCGTACGCCAACCATGACGAGCAGCGCGGCACCATCGCCGTCGGCAAGATCGCCGACCTGGTCGCACTCGACGGCGACGTGTTCGGCGCCGAGGACGTCGGGACCCTACAGGTGGCGCTGACCATGGTCGGCGGCGAGGTCGTGCACCGGGGGTGATTCACATTCGGCCATCGCGGGCATCTCACAGTCGTGACCGACCAGTCCCACCCCATTCGCAACTCGAGCGTGCTGGCGAAAGCGATGAAGTACTTCGCCCGCGCCCACATTGCGGTGTATCGCCGCACCAACGGCAAGCTGGGCGCCAAGCTGCTGTGGTTTCCCGCCGCACTACTGACGACTACCGGCCGCAAGTCCGGTCAGCCGCGCACCACCGCCACGTTGTATCTGCAGGACGGGGAGCGCATCGTGTTGCCCGCCTCCTATGGCGGCCGGGACTCCAATCCCGCGTGGTACCTGAACCTCAAAGCCAACCCGAAGGTTCAGGTGCAGGTGCGCGCTGACGTCCGGGATATGACGGCGCGGGACGCCACCGACGACGAGCGCCGGGTGTACTGGCGCCAGCTGACGCGAATCTACCCGCCGTACAAGGGGTATCAGGACGCTGCGGACCGGCGCATCCCGCTGGTGGTGTGCGAGCCGCTGTGAGCTAGGCGCCGAAGACCGGCAGCGGGGTGCGCGAGTTGGCGATCAAGTCGCGCACGACCGGGCCGAGCTCGACGGGATCCCACCGGTCGCCCTTGTCGATGGTCCCGCCGCGGTTCCAGCCCTCGGCCACCCGGATGATGCCGCCCTCGACCTCGAACACCTGGCCGGTGACGTCCTTGGACTCCACACTGCCGAGCCAGACCACCAGTGGCGAAACGTTCTCCGGTGCCATCGCATCGAAATCGCTGTCCTGCGTGGCCATCATGTCGGCGAACACGGTCTCGGTCATCCGGGTACGCGCCGACGGTGCAATGGCGTTGACGGTGACGCCGAATCGGCCCATCTCGGCGGCGGCAACCAACGTCAGGGCCGCGATACCCGCCTTCGATGCGCTGTAGGTCGCCTGCCCGACGCTGCCCTGCAGGCCGGCGCCGGAGCTGGTGTTGATGATGCGGGCATCAACGGCGTTGCCCGCCTTGGACTGCGCGCGCCAGTAGGCTCCGGCGTGCTTCATGGTGGCGAAGTGCCCCTTGAGGTGCACCGCGGTGACGGCGTCGAATTCGTCCTCGGTGGCGTTGACGAACATCCGGTCCCGCACGATGCCGGCGTTGTTCACCAGCACGTCGAGTCCACCGAACGAATCGACCGCGGTCTGGATCAGCGCCTCGGCCTGCGCCCAGTCCGCGACGTTGGACCCGTTGGCGACGGCTTCCCCCCCGGCAGCGGTGATCTCGTCCACCACACCCTGCGCGGCGCTACCGCCACCGGCCGGCGAGCCGTCGAGCCCGACCCCGATGTCGTTGACCACCACGCGCGCGCCTTCAGCGGCGAACGCCAGCGCGTGCGCCCGGCCGATGCCGCCGCCCGCTCCCGTCACGATGACGACACGGCCGTCGAGAAGTCCCATTGACGTTTTCTCCTTATTTGATGTCGGCAGTGGTGGTCGACAGGTAGTGCGGCGGTTCCCCGCCGCCGTGTACCTCCAGCGATGCACCACTGATGTAGGACGCCGCTGGAGAGGCGAGAAATGCTGTGGCCCAACCGATGTCCTCGGGCTTGGCCAGCCTGCCCAGCGGCACGTTCGCCGAAATCGCCGCGATGGATTCGGCGTCACCGTAGAAAAGTTCGGACTGTTCGGTCTCGACCATGCCGACGACGACGGAGTTGACCCGGACCTTCGGCGCCCATTCCACGGCGAGCGTGGTGGTCATGTTCTCCATGCCGGCCTTGGCCGCCCCGTAGGCGACGGTGCCCGGTGTGGGCCGTCGGCCGCTCACGCTGGTGATGTTGATGATCGAGCCACCGGAGTCCTGGGTCTGCATCACGGCATTGGCGTGCTGCGAGACCGACAGCGCACCAAGGAGATTGAGCTCCACGATCTTGGTGCTGAATTTCGCCGACGCATCGGCCGCGAGTACATAGGGTGAGCCGCCGGCATTGTTGACGACGACGTCGAGGCGCCCGTGGTCGGCGACGATCCCGTCGATGAGAGCCTTGACGGCGTCGTCGTCGCGGATGTCGCATGCCCTGAACTCGTACGGCGACCCCTCGACCGGACGCCGGGCGCACGTGATGACGGTGGCGCCCTGCGCGGCGAAGACAGCGCTGATTCCGGCGCCGACACCCCGCACACCCCCCGTCACGAGGACGACAGAGGCGCTCAGTTGCAGGTTGATACCGCTGTCAGCCGCTTCGGTCACTGTGCTAGCGTACCAAGCAAGTGCTTGCTTAGGTATTCACCCCGTCAGGAAGTGGCCCAGGTATCCCGATGACCATCACCACCAGCACCGTCGAACCGGGCATCGTCGCCGTCACGGTGAACTACCCGCCCGTCAACGCAATCCCCTCCCGCGGCTGGTTCGAACTCGGTGACGCCATCACCGCGGCGGGCCGCGACATGAACACCCACGTGGTGATCCTGCGCGCCGAGGGCCGCGGCTTCAACGCCGGTGTCGACATCAAGGAGATGCAGAACACCGAAGGGTTCACCGCGCTGATCGACGCCAACCGCGGGTGCTTCCACGCATTCCGCGCGGTGTACGAGTGCGAGGTTCCGGTGGTCGCGGCGGTCAACGGATTCTGTGTCGGCGGTGGCATCGGACTGGTCGGCAACTCCGACGTGATCGTCGCATCCGACGACGCGAAGTTCGGTCTGCCCGAGGTGGAGCGCGGCGCACTGGGCGCGGCCACCCACCTGTCCCGGTTGGTGCCGCAGCACATGATGCGCCGGCTGTTCTTCACCGCCGCGACGGTGAGCGCCGAGACGTTGCATCATTTCGGCTCGGTGCACGAGGTGGTGCCCCGCGCCGACCTCGACGAGGCGGCACTGCGGGTGGCCCGCGACATCGCGTCCAAGGACACCCGGGTGATCCGCGCCGCCAAGGAGGCGCTGAACTTCATCGACGTCCAGCCGGTCAATGCCCGGTACCGGATGGAGCAGGGCTTCACGTTCGAATTGAACCTGGCCGGCGTCTCCGATGAGCACCGCGACGCGTTTGCGGGAACTGACAAGGGATCGAAATAGCATGGCAGACAAGCGGACAACCCTCGATGAGGCGGTAGCCGTCGTCGAGAGCGGGATGACGATAGGTATCGGCGGTTGGGGCTCCCGACGTAAGCCGATGGCTCTTGTGCGCGCCCTGCTGCGCACCGACGTCACCGATCTGACCGTCGTCACCTACGGCGGCCCCGATCTCGGACTGCTCTGTTCGGCGGGCAAGGTCAAGCGGGTCTACTACGGCTTCGTGTCATTGGACTCGCCGCCGTTCTACGATCCGTGGTTCGCCAAGGCCCGCACGACGGGTGCGATCGAGGCGCGTGAGATGGACGAGGGCATGCTGCGCTGCGGTCTGCAGGCTGCCGCCCAGCGGCTGCCGTTCCTGCCGATCCGCGCCGGACTGGGCAGTGACGTGCAGGCGTTCTGGGGTGACGAGCTCAAGACCGTCAAGTCGCCGTACCCCACCGGTAGTGGCTACGAAGAGCTGGTCGCCATGCCCGCCCTGAACCTGGACGTCGCGCTGGTGCACCTCAATCTCGGTGACGCACAAGGCAATGCCGCGTACACCGGCATCGACCCGTACTTCGACGACCTGTTCCTGATGTCGGCGCAGCAGCGCGTCATGTCGGTCGAGAAGGTGGTGCCGACCGACGAGCTGGTGAAATCAGTTCCGCCGCAAGCACTCCTGATCAACCGCATGATGGTCGACAAGGTCATCGAGGCACCCAACGGTGCACACTTCACCACCGCCGAGCCCGACTACCGTCGCGACGAGAAATTTCAGCGTCACTACGCCGAGGCCGCCGGATCCGACGAGACGTGGGCCGAGTTCGTCTCGACCTATCTGTCGGGCAGCGAAGACGACTACCAAGCCGCAGTGCGCAAGTTCAAGGAGGAACAAGCATGATCTCCGCGACCCGCGCCGAGGTGTGCGCAGTCGCCTGCGCGGAATTGTTCCGTGCCGCAGGCGAAATCATGGTCAGCCCGATGGCCAACATGGTGTCGATCGGTGCCCGGTTGGCCCGGCTGACGTTCTCCCCCGACATCCTGCTGACCGACGGCGAGGCGCGCATCCTCGCCGACACCCCGGCGATGGGCGCCACCGGAGCCATCGAGGGCTGGATGCCGTTCGGCCGCGTCTTCGAGACGCTCGCCTGGGGACGTCGCCATGTGGTGATGGGTGCCAACCAGATCGACCGCTACGGCAACCAGAACCTGTCCGCTTTCGGTCCGCTGCAGCATCCGACGCGGCAGATGTTCGGCGTGCGCGGCGCTCCGGGTAACACGATCAACCACGCGACGAGCTACTGGGTCGGCAACCATTCCAAGCGGGTGTTCGGCGAGAGCGTCGACATCGTCTCCGGAATCGGCTGGGACAAGGTCGATCCGGACAATCCCGCCTACCGCTTCATGAACGTCTACCGGGTGGTGACCAACCTCGGCGTGTTCGACTTCAACGGACCCGACCACCAGATGCGCGCGGTGTCGCTGCATCCGGGCGTGGAGCCCGAGCAGGTCGCGGAGAACACCTCGTTCGAGGTGCACGGCCTCGGCGAGGCCGAGACCTCCCGGCTGCCGTCCGGTGAGGAGCAGAAGCTCCTGCAAGAAGTCATCGACCCGAAGTCGTTGCGGGACAGAGAAGTCAAGTAATGAAGCTCAAGACGCCGCTGACGGACTTGGTCGGCATCGAGCACCCGGTGGTACAGACCGGCATGGGCTGGGTTGCCGGCGCCCGACTGGTCTCGGCCACCTCGAATGCCGGCGGCCTCGGCATCCTCGCCTCGGCGACGATGACGATCGACGAGTTGGCGACCGCCATCCGCAAGGTGAAGGCCACCACGGACAAACCCTTCGGAGTCAATATCCGGGCCGACGGCGCAGATGCCGGCGACCGGGTCGACCTGATGATCCGAGAGGGTGTCAAGGTCGCGTCGTTCGCCCTGGCGCCGAAGCAGGAGCTGATCGCGAAGCTCAAAGAGGCGGGCTCCGTGGTGATTCCGTCGGTCGGGGCGGCCAAGCATGCTCGTAAGGTGGCCGGCTGGGGCGCCGACGCGGTGATCGTGCAGGGCGGTGAAGGCGGCGGTCACACCGGCCCGGTCGCGACCACCCTGCTGCTGCCGTCGGTGCTCGACGCCGTCGACATCCCGGTGATCGCCGCCGGTGGCTTCTTCGACGGACGCGGTCTGGCCGCGGCGCTGTCCTACGGCGCGGCGGGAGTCGCGATGGGAACCCGCTTCCTGCTGACCTCGGATTCGACCGTGCCCGAGGAAATCAAGCAGCGATACCTCACGGCCGCGCTGGACGGCACCGTGGTGTCCACCCGGGTCGACGGCATGCCGCACCGGGTGCTGCGCACCGAACTCGTCGAGAAACTCGAGAGCGGCTCGCCGATCCGCGGTTTCACCGCCGCCGCGCGCAATGCCGCCAAATTCAAGAAGATGTCGCAGATGACGTGGGCGGGGATGATCCGCGACGGTCTAGCAATGCGCCACGGCAAGGACCTCACCTGGTCGCAGGTGCTGATGGCCGCCAACACCCCGATGCTGCTGAAGGCCGGGCTGGTCGAAGGCAACACCGAGGCGGGTGTACTCGCCTCCGGCCAGGTCGCCGGGATCATCGAGAATCTGCCGTCCTGCGCCGAACTGGTCGAGGCCATCGTCACCGACGCCATCAAACACCTACAGTCGGCCGGCTCCTACATCGTGTAAAGCTATTCGCTTCATTTTGTTCAAATGAAGCTATAATCTTCATATGCCTGAAGTGAAGGTTATCGCTTCATCATGTCGGGCGGCTTTGATCGGCGACGTCGTCGACTCCCGCCACTCCGCCGACCGCGCGGACCTGCACCGTCGCGTCACCGACGCGCTCGGGGCAGTCGCGCCGGACCCTCCTGCGTTCACGGTCGGTGACGAGTTCCAGGGCAGCTATCCGACCGTCGGCGCCGCGATCGACGCCGCGTTGACCGTGCGCTTGGCGCTCGACCCCGACATCGACGTGCGCTTCGGTATCGGTTGGGGCGAGGTGGCCGTGCTCGACTCCGACACCGGCATTCAGGACGGCCCCGGTTGGTGGTCGGCGCGGGAAGCCATCGAGTGGACGGCAGCCGCCCAGCAGCAACCTGCGCTGGCGACGGTGCGCACCGCCTACCGCCGCTACGGCGACACCGGGCCTGACCCCCAGGCCGTCAACGCCGCCCTGTTGTGTCGGGACCACCTGCTTGGATCGATAGACGCCCGGTCTCTTCGGATCCTGCGGGGACTGCTCGACCACAAGACGAAGAAGGAACTGGCAGCCATGGAAGGAATCAGTGCATCGGCGGTGTCCCAGCGCACCGCGCGCGATGGACTGGATCTGCTGGTGCTGGCTTCCGAACAGCTCAGGGCTGTCCGGTGAGCGCCGTCGCGGTGTTTCTGATCGCCGTCGGCTGCGCCGACGGCCTGCGCAGGTTGACCCAGCGCCGATGGCCGGCCGTCGTCATCGGTCCGGTGGTCGCGATGATCGCGGCCGCGCTGTGCGGGCTGCTGCATCCCGGCGATCTGGTCCTGGTCGGCATCGCCGCGGCTGCCTCGGTGGCCTGGGAGCTGTCATGCACCCGCGCCGAGCGGGCCGGTGGCCGCTGGCAAGCGGCGCCGCTGGTGTTGTTCGGGGCCGTATTGGCGGTGTTGATCCTGCTGTCCGGATTGGGTTCGCCGGTGACCGGCCCGGTCAAGGCCTGGCTCGGGTGGGCCCCGGTGTCCGCGGTCGATCCGACCCGAATCATGTTGGTGGTCGGCGTGATTCTGCTGCAGATCGTGACAGGTAACCAGCTGGTCCGTCTGCTGCTGGGGTCGGTGGGCTCGGTCAAGCCCGCCGGCGAGCCGCAGCCGTCCGACAAGTTGAAGGGCGGGCGGCTGCTCGGGCCGATGGAACGGTTGTTGATCGTGGGGCTGGCCCTGGCCGGGCAGCTGGCCGTCGCGTCGGCGGTGGTGGCGGCCAAGAGCATCATCCGTTTTCCGGAGATCAATGCCCAAAAGGCCAGGGAGAATGGCGGAATCGGGATCGACGACGTGACTGAGTACTTTCTGGTGGGCAGCTTCGCCAGCTGGATCGTGGCGCTCGGTGGCCTCGCCCTGACCGCTCTCGGTTAGCCGAATCGCCGTCGCGGGACGGCGTCGGCGTCATACGTTGTGCACCATGAAAATGAATGCCGCCATCTTGTGGGATTACGGCCAAGACTGGAGCGTCGAAGAAGTCGAGCTCGATCCGCCGAAGGACGGCGAGGTCCTGGTCTCGTTCGAGGCCACCGGGCTGTGCCACTCCGATCACCACATCCGCGACGGTGATCTGGTCGCGCCCATTCCGCTGATCGGTGGGCACGAAGGCGCGGGCATCGTGCAGGAGGTCGGGCCGGGAGTTCGGGACCTCAAGGTCGGCGATCACATCGTCGCCGCATTCCTTCCCGCATGCGGACGCTGCCGCTGGTGCGCGACCGGCAAGTCGAACCTGTGCGACATGGGTGCCGAGATCCTCATGGGCCTGCAGCCCGACGGCACCTTCCGCCGGCATGCCCGCGGCCAAGACATCTACGCGGCAATCGGTTTGGGCACCTTCGCCCCCTACGGCACGGTGCCGGAGGCCTCGCTGGTCAAGATCGACGACGACATCCCGCTGACCCGGGCCTGCCTGCTCGGGTGCGGTGTCACCACCGGGTGGGGTTCGGCGGTCAACACCGCCGATGTGGCGCCGGGTGACACCGTGGTGGTGATCGGTTGCGGCGGCATCGGTAGCGGTGCCATCCAGGGCGCGCGGCTGGCGGGCGCGGAGAAGATCATCGTGATCGACATCGTGGAGAGCAAGCGGGACAAGGCATTTCTGTTCGGCGCCACCCACTTCGCGACGTCGATCGCGGAAGGCACCGAGTTGGTGCGCGAGCTGACCAAGGGCGTGATGGCCGATTCCGCGCTGCTGACGGTCGGGCTGGTCGAAGGCCAGATGATCAACGACGCACTGGAACTCGTCAGCAAGGGCGGCGCCGTGGTGCTCACCGCGCTGGCGCCGATGACCGACGTGACGCCGGTGCTGCCGATGACGATGTTCACACTCTTCCAGAAGCGGCTCCTCGGCAGCCTCTACGGCCAGGCCAACCCGCGCGCGGATATCCCCAAGCTGCTCAGCCTCTACCGCCAGGGCAAGCTGCTGCTCGACGAGACCGTCACCCACGAATACAAGCTGGGCGAGATCAACAACGCCTACGACGACATGCTCGCCGGCCGCAACATCCGTGGAGTCGTGCTGCACGACCACTGACGCCGGGGCCGGTGAGCAGACACAAACTCGTTAGAGCCGTTCGATGATCGTGACGTTGGCGGTGCCGCCGCCTTCGCACATCGTCTGCAGGCCGTAGCGGCCGCCGCGGCGCTCGAGCTCGTTGAGCATGGTGGTGAACAACTTGGCCCCGGTGGCACCGAGCGGGTGGCCCAGTGCGATCGCACCGCCGTTGGGGTTGACCTTCTCCGGGTCGGCCTTGGTCTCCTTGAGCCAGGCCATCACCACCGGCGCGAACGCCTCGTTGATCTCGACGACGTCGATGTCGTCGATCGTCAGGCCGGCCTTGTCGAGTGCGTACTTGGTCGCCGGGATCGGGCCGGTGAGCATGAACACCGGATCGGCGCCGCGGGCGCTGATGTGGTGGATGCGCGCCCGCGGAGTGAGCTTGTGGTCCTTGACGGCCTGCTCGCTGGCAAGGAGCACCGCGCTGGCGCCGTCGGAGATCTGGCTGGCCATGGCGGCGGTCAGGCGGCCACCCTCGCGCAGCGTCTTCAAGCTGGCCAGCTTCTCCAGGGTGGACTCGCGTGGGCCCTCGTCGGTGCGGAACTCGCCCACCGGGACGATCTCGTTCTCGAAGTTGCCGTTGCGGATGGCGGCGAAGGCCTTGTCGTGGCTGCCCTTGGAGAACTCTTCCATCTCCTCGCGGGACAGGCCCCACTTCTCGGCGATCATCTCCGCGCCGCGGAACTGTGAGATCTCCTGATCGCCGTAGCGGTGCAGCCAGTTCTCAGACTCGTTGGTCGGTGAGGTGAAGCCGAACTGCTCGGCGACGGTCATCGCCGACGAGATCGGGATGCGGCTCATGTTCTGCATGCCGCCGGCCAGAATGAGGTCTGCGGTACCCGCCATGATGGCTTGGGCGCCAAAGGAAATCGCCTGCTGGCTGGAGCCGCACTGGCGGTCGACGGTCACGCCCGGCACCTCTTCGGGGAACCCGGCCGCCAGCCAGGTGTTGCGGCCGATGTTGCCGGCCTGCGGGCCGATGGTGTCCAGGCAGCCGACGATCGCGTCCTCCACGGCGCCGGGGTCGACGTCGACCCGGTCGAAGATGCCGCGGAACGCCACCACGCCGAGGTCGATGGGATGGACGTGGGCCAGCGAACCGTTGCGCTTGCCGACCGCGGTGCGTACGGCGTCGATGACGTATGCCTGTGAAGCGGGGGCCATGTCGATCTCCTTACTTTGCGGCGGCTATTCCGCCGAGGACGATGGAAAGGTATTGGCGGCCAACCTCTTCGGCCGTCAGCGGGCCACCCGGCTGGTACCAACGCACGGAAACCCACGTGGTGTCCCGGATGAACCGGTACACCACGTCGACGTCGATGTCGGGCCGGAAGTAGCCCTGCTCGACGCCGGAGTTGAGCAGGTCGAGCCACATCTTGCGCTGCTCTTTGTTGCGAGCCTCGACGAAATCGAACTGCGGCAAGGTCGTCAGCCGTTTGGCTTCGTCCTGGTAGATCACCACCTGGGCGTGCCGGTCTTCGATTGCCTCGAAGGACGTCATGAACAGACCCTTCAACCGCTCCAACGGATTCGGCTCGGTGGTGATGATCTGCTGGTAACGGTCGAACAGCCAGTCCAGGAAGTCGCGCAGGACCTCCTCGACCATCTGCTCCTTGCTCTTGAAGTGGTGATAGAGGCTGCCGGACAGAATGCCCGCCGAGTCGGCGATGTCGCGCACAGTGGTCGCACGCAGGCCGCGCTCGGCGAACATCGTCGCGGCGAGCACCAGAAGCTCGTCGCGACGGCTGACCGGCTGCTCGGTCACGCGCGTTGACTCGATACCGAAATGATTTCGCCGGTCAGGTAACTCGAATAGTCACTGGCCAGGAACGCGATGGTGGCCGCCACCTCCCACGGCTCGGCGGCGCGGCCGAATGCCTCGCCCTCTGAGAGCCGGTCGAGCAGGTCGGCGGAGCTGGTCTTCTCCAGGAACTTGTGCCGCGCGATGCTCGGCGACACGGCGTTGATGCGCACCCCGTATTCGACGGCTTCGATTGCGCTGCATCGGGTCAGCGCCATCACGCCGGCCTTGGCGGCGGCGTAGTGCGACTGCGAATGCTGCGCCCGCCATCCGAGCACACTGGCGTTGTTGACGATCACACCGCCGTGACCGGCGTCGCGGAAGTACCGCAGCGCCGCGCGGGTCGCCCGCATCGTCGAGGTCAACGTGACGTTGAGCACCCGGTCCCATTCCTCGTCCGTCACGTCGATGACAGGAGTGGTGCCGCCGAGGCCGGCGTTGTTCACCAGCACGTCGAGGCGGCCCAGCCGCGCGGTGGTGGATGCGATCAGCGCGTCGACCTGAGCGGTCGACGTGACATCGCACACCACCGCTTCGACCCGGCCCAACCCCAATTCGGCCAGCTGGTCCCGGGTTTCACCGAGCCGGCGTTCGTGATGGTCGGAGACGACGACATCGGCACCTTCGAGCAGCGCGCGGCGCGCAGTAGACGATCCGATACCGGTACCCGCCGCCGCCGTCACGACGACGACCTTCCCGGTCAGCAGACCGTGGCCCGCGATCTCTTCGGGCACCTCCGACAATGACGCCACTAGCCCTTCGCCTCTCGAGGTAGGCCGAGCACCCGCTCGGCGATGATGTTGCGCTGGATCTCGTTGGACCCGCCGTAGATGGTGTCCGACCGGGAGAACAGGAACAGCCGCTGCCATTCGTCGAACTCGCCGCCATCCAGAAGCAGCCCGGAGCGGCCCTTGATGTCCATCGCCAGCTCGCCGAGATCGCGATGCCAGTTCGCCCACAACAGCTTCGACACGTTGTCTTGACCCGGCTGTTCCACGTCCATGGTTGCCAAGGCATAAGAGCGCATGGTCTGCAGCCCCGCCCACGACCGGGTGAGTCGCTCGCGGATCAGCGGATCGTCGATCGCACCGTTGGACTTGGCCAGCTCGGCGACACCGGAAAGCTCACGGGCATAACGGATCTGCTGGCCGAGAGTGGACACCCCGCGCTCGAAAGTCAGCAACCCCATCGCCACCCGCCAGCCGTCGCCCGGCTCGCCCACCACCAGACTCGCATCGGTGCGGGCATCGGTGAAGAAGACCTCGTTGAACTCCGAGTCGCCGGTCAGCTGAATGATCGGGCGGATCTCCACGCCCGGCTGATCGAGCGGCACCAGCAGGAAGGACAGGCCGGCGTGCCGCTTGGAGCCCTTTTCCGTGCGAACGACCACGAAGCACCACTGCGCCCAGTGCGCCAGCGAGGTCCACACCTTCTGCCCATTGATATGCCACTGCTGATCCTCACCGTCGAGGACGGCTGAGGTGGCGACGTTGGCCAAGTCACTGCCGGCGCCGGGCTCGGAATAGCCCTGCGACCACAGCTCGGTGACGTCGAGGATCCGCGGCAGGAACCGCTGCTGCTGCTCGGGGGTGCCGAACGCGATCAGGGTGGGCCCGAGCAGCTCCTCGCCGAGGTGGTTGACCTTGTCCGGGGCGTCGGCTTTGGCGTACTCCTCGTAGAACGCCACCCGGTGGGCGACCGACAGGCCGCGCCCGCCGTGCTCCACCGGCCAGCCCAGGCAGGTCAGGCCCGCTGCTGCAAGGTGCTGGTTCCAGGCCAACCGCTCCTCGAAGGATTCATGCTCGCGACCCGGGCCGCCGAGGCCTTTGAGTGCGGCATATTCACCGACCAGATTGTCGGCCAGCCACTCGCGGACCTCCGCCCGGAACTCCTCGACCGTGATCACCCTTGTAGGCTAACCTACCAAGCACTTGCTTTGTTAGCCCGGGACCGATGCACCGGGTATCAAGCCTTGAGGAGTCTCGATGACGAGCGCCCCGCGCACCACACCCGCGGTGCTGGACCGGATGGCTCTCGATTTCGCCGACCACGACGCACTGGTCACCGACGACCGCACGTTCACTTTCGCCGAGCTGCGCGACGAGGTCCGCCGGACGGCCGCCGCGATCATCGGGCTGGGCGTACAGCCCGGCGACAAGATCGCGATCTGGTCACCGAATACCTGGCATTGGGTGATCGCCTGCCTCGCCACGCAGTACGCCGGTGCGGTGATGGTGCCGCTGAACACGCGGTACACCGCTGACGAGGCATCCGACATCCTGGCCCGGACCCACGCACCGCTGCTGTTCGGCATGGGCCGGTTCCTGGGCGCCGACCGGGTTGGCGATCTCGATCGCGCCGCGCTGCCGGACCTCCGGCACATCGTGCGCATCCCGATCGACCAGACCGACGGCACCTGGGACGAGTTCCTCGCCGGCCCGCAGGTGCCGCTCTCGGAGGTCGACGCCCGGGCGGCGGCGGTACGCCCCGACGACCCGTCCGACGTGCTGTTCACTTCGGGCACCACCGGCCGCAGCAAAGGTGTGCTCTGCGCGCACCGGCAGTCACTGGCCGCCCCCGCGGCATGGGCCGAGTGCGGCCAGCTCACCAGCGCCGACCGCTACCTGTGCATCAACCCGTTCTTCCACAACTTCGGCTACAAGGCCGGCATCCTGGCCTGCCTGCAGACCGGCGCGACGCTGATCCCCCAGTTGACGTTCGACCCCGAGCAGGCCATGCGGGTGATCGCCGAGAAGCGCATCACCGTGGTGCCCGGGCCGCCGACCATCTTCCAGACGCTGCTGGATCACCCGAATCGCACGCAATACGACCTGAGCTCGCTGCGGTTCGCGGTGACCGGCGCGGCGACGGTGCCCGTCGTGCTGATCGAACGGATGCAGGCCGAGCTGGACTTCGACATCGTGCTGACCGCGTACGGGCTGACCGAGGCCAACGGATTCGGCACCATGTGCCGCGCCGACGACGACGCGGTCACCGTCGCCACCACCTGCGGACGGCCGATCGCCGATTTCGAGTTGCGCATCGATTCCCCAGACGACACCGGTGCCGGTGAGGTGCTGCTGCGCGGACCCAATGTGATGCTCGGCTATCTCGATGATCCTGCGGCGACGGCGGCCGCAATCGACAGCGACGGCTGGCTGCACACCGGCGATGTCGGCACCGTCGACGAGGCGGGGAACCTGCGCATCACCGACCGGCTCAAGGACATGTACATCTGTGGCGGTTTCAACGTCTACCCCGCCGAGATCGAGCAGGTACTGGCCCGGCTCGAGGGAGTCGCCGACGCCGCCGTGATCGGTGTGCCCGACGAACGCCTCGGTGAGGTCGGGCGGGCGTTCATCGTGCGCCGGCCGGACAGCGACCTCGACGAGCAGGCCGTGATCGACTACACCCGCAAGCACCTGGCCAATTTCAAGACCCCGCGCTCGGTGGTATTCGTGGCGGCACTGCCACGAAACCCCGGCGGCAAAGTGGTCAAACCCACACTGCGAGAGATGGTTTGATGGACCTGCACTACGACGACGCGACCGAAGAGTTCCGCACCGAGGTGCGGGACTTCCTGGCGGCCAACAAAGACTCGTTCCCGACGAAGTCCTACGACAACGCCGAAGGGTTCGAACAGCACCGGCGCTGGGATCGCATCCTGTTCGACGCAGGCCTGTCGGTCGTGACCTGGCCGGAGAAATACGGCGGCCGCGACGCCTCGCTGCTCCAATGGGTGGCCTATGAGGAGGAGTACTTCCGCGCAGGCGCGCCGGGACGCGCCAGCGCCAACGGCACCTCCATGCTGGGGCCGACCCTGTTCGCGCACGGCACCGAAGAACAACTGGACCGTGTCTTGCCGAAAATGGCCAGCGGCGAGGAGATCTGGGCGCAGGCCTGGTCGGAGCCGGAGTCCGGGAGCGACCTGGCGTCGCTGCGGTCCACGGCCACCCAGACCGACGGGGGCTGGCTGCTCAACGGCCAGAAAATCTGGAGCAGCCGCGCGCCGTTCGGTGACCGTGCCTTCGGGCTGTTCCGGTCCGACCCGAGCGCCGAGCGTCATCGCGGGCTGACCTACTTCATGTTCGACCTCAGGGCCGAAGGTGTGACGGTGCGCCCAATCGCGCAGCTCGGTGGCGACACCGGCTTCGGAGAAGTGTTCCTGGACAACGTCTTCGTCCCAGACGCCGACGTCATCGGCGCCGTGCACGACGGTTGGCGCGCCGCCATGAGCACGTCGAGCAACGAACGCGGTATGTCACTGCGCAGCCCGGCGCGGTTCCTCGCACCGGCTGAGCGTCTGGTGTCGGAGTGGCACGACCGTGGCGGTGACCCCGCGTTCGCCGACCGGGTAGCCGATGCCTGGATCAAGGCGCAGGCCTACCGGTTGCACACATTCGGCACCGTGACCCGGGTCGCCGAAGGCGGCGAACTGGGCGCCGAGTCGTCGGTGACCAAGGTGTTTTGGTCGGATCTCGACGTCGCACTGCACCAGACGGCGTTGGAATTGCGCGGCGCCGACGCCGAGCTGACCGACTCCTGGACCGAGGGCCTGCTGTTCGCGTTGGGTGGTCCGATTTACGCCGGCACCAACGAGATTCAGCGCAACATCATCGCCGAGCGTCTGCTCGGGCTGCCCCGAGAAAGCTCAGCGAGCGCAGGAGCGAAGAAATGAAATTCGCACTCGACGAACAGCAGCGGGACTTCGCCGCCAGTATCGACGCCGCACTGGGCGCCGCCGATGTCCCCGGCTCCGTCCGGGCGTGGGCACAGGGCGACACCGCACCCGCACGCAAGGTGTGGTCGGCGCTGACCGACCTCGGTGTGACCGCCCTCGCCGTTGCCGAGAAGTACGACGGCATCGAAGCGCATCCCGTCGACCTGGTGGTCGCCCTGGAGCGACTCGGCCGATGGAACGTTCCCGGTCCGGTCACGGAATCCATTGCGGTGGCGCCGATTCTGCTGGCCGATCAGGACGATTGGGCCGACCGTTCGGCTGCTCTGGCGTCCGGCGAGCTGATCGCCACGGTGGCATTGCCGCCGTCGGTGCCCCGCGCGGTCAACGCCGACTTCGCCGGACTGACCTTGCTGGCGCAGGAGGGTCGGGTCGGTGACGCCACCGTCGGAGACGGGCACTCCTCCGTCGACCCCAGTCGCACCCTGTTCGACGTCACCGCCGCAGACACCCGCGCCGCCGACGTGGCCCTGGCCTTTGAATACGGGGCGTTGGCGACCGCAGCGCAACTGGTCGGCGCCGCGCAGGCGATGCTGGACATGTCGGTCGAATACGCCAAGCAGCGCAGCCAATTCGGCCGCATCATCGGCAGTTACCAGGCGATCAAGCACAAGCTCGCCGACGTGCACATCGCGGTGGAGCTGGCCCGCCCCCTGGTCTACGGCGCGGCACTGTCGCTGGCCGACGGGTCCCCTGACACCGCACGCGACGTCAGCGCAGCCAAGGCGGCCGCCTCGGACGCCGCGCTGCTGGCGGCACGGTCCTCGCTACAGACCCACGGCGCAATCGGATTCACCTCCGAACACGACCTGTCACTGTGGCTGCTACGGGTGCAGGCGCTGCATTCGGCGTGGGGCGATCCGACCAGCCATCGTCGTCGAGTGCTGGAGGCGCTGACATGACATCCACCGAAGAACGGCAGATGCTGCGCGAGACCGTCGCAGCGCTGATCGACAAGCACGCCTCGCCCGCGGCGGTGCGCGACGCGATGGAGTCCGATCTCGGTTACGACGCATCGTTGTGGTCCAAGCTGTGCGAGCAGGTCGGCGTCGCCGCACTGGTGGTGCCCGAGGAACTCGGCGGTGCCGGCGGGGAATTGGCCGATGCCGCAGCAGTTCTCGAGGAGCTGGGTCGCGGCTTGGTCCCGACGCCACTGTTGGGAACGACACTGGCCGAGCTGGCCCTGCTCGCCGCGGACGAACCCGACACCGACACACTCGAGCAGCTCGCTGCGGGTGAGACCGTCGGCGCCGTGGTGTTCGACCCCGGATACGTGGTGAACGGCGACATCGCCGATGTGGTGGTCGGTATCGAAAGCGGTTCACTGACCCGGTGGAGTGACGTCAGCGCCGAAACAGTCCAGACCATGGACCCGACCCGCCGGCTGGCGCGCGTGTCCGCGGGATCAACCGACGTCATCGGCACCGATCCCGGCCTGGCCGACACCGCGTCGATCCTGCTGGCCGCCGAGCAGATCGGTGCGGCCACCCGCTGCCTGGAACTCACCGTCGCCTACACCAAGGAACGCGTGCAGTTCGGCCGCCCCATCGGCAGCTTCCAGGCGCTCAAACACCGGATGGCCGATCTGTACGTCGCGGTGCAGTCCGCCCGCGCCGTCGTCGAGGATGCCATTGCCGCACCGTCGCCGACATCGGCAGCGCTGGCCCGCCTGGCGGCCACCGAGGCGTTCACCAAGGTCGCCGGTGAAGCGATCCAGCTACACGGCGGAATCGCCATCACCTGGGAACACGACATCCAGCTGTACTTCAAGCGCGCGCACGGCAGCGCCCAGCTGCTCGGTCCGCTGTCGGACCAACTGCGCCAGCTCGAATCACAGGTGTTCTAGCCTGACTTCAGTGAAGTCCACCGCGGTCAACCTGCCCCATCCGATCGGCTACGTCCTCGGCGGGGGCGGCAGCCTGGGTGCAGTCCAGGTCGGCATGCTGCAGGCGCTGAGCGAGCGAGACCTGGGTCCCGACCTGGTGGCCGGCACCTCCGTCGGATCGATCAACGGGGCGGTGCTGGCGTCCGACCCGGTCGGGGCCGCCAACCGGTTGTCCCACGCGTGGGCGCGGATGACACGGGAGGAAGTGTTTCCCGGCGGCCTGATCGCCCAGGCGTTGCTGTTGCAACGGGTCAAGACCCACCTGTTCCCCAACACCGGGCTGGCAGCCGTCATCGCCGACTTCCTCGGCCCTACCACGGATTTCGCCGATCTCGTCCTGCCGTTCGCGGCCGTCGCCGTCGATGTCGCGACCGCGCAGCCCCATGTGCTTCGGCAGGGCCCGCTGCTGCCCGCGCTGCTGGCCAGCTCCGCCATACCCGGCATCTATCCGCCCGTCGAGCACGACGGCCTGCGGCTCTACGACGGCGGCGTGGTGGCCAACGTCCCGATGCGCCAGGCCGTCGCGATGGGCGCCCGCTCGCTTGTGGTGCTGGACTGCTTTTTCCCCGGTCAGCTGCCGCGCTCCACCGACACCATCGCCGACATCCTGCTCTACACCGCACTGGTGACCATGCATTCGCAGTCGGTATCCGAGGCGACGCTGGTGGCCGAGAACATCCCGGTGGTCTACCTGCCCGGACCCGCGCCGCGGCTGGTCTCGCCGCTGGACTTCACCCACACAGCCGAGCTGATCGAGGACGCCTACCTCTCGGCGCGACAGTTCCTCGACGAGCTTCACGTCGACGGACCCGGGCTGTACCGTCAGCGCCCGCCGGAGAAAGGTCCTCTAGCGTGAGTCCGGTGAACGATCACGTGGCGTCGCGGGCCGGCATCCCCCCGTTCTACGTCATGGACGTGTGGCTGGCCGCCGCCGAACGTCAACGCACCCACGGTGATCTGGTGAACCTGTCGGCCGGCCAACCCAGCGTCGGCGCTCCGGAACCGGTGCGCGCGGCAGCGGCGGCCGCCCTGGAGGCCAACCAGCTGGGCTACACCGTCGCCCTGGGCATCCCGGAGCTACGGCAGGCGATCGCCGGGTCCTACGCCGACCGCTACGGCGTGGACGTCAGCGCCGACGACGTGGTGGTCACCACCGGTTCCTCCGGCGGATTCCTGCTGGCATTCCTGGCTTGCTTCGACGCCGGCGACCGCGTGGCCATCGCCAGCCCGGGCTACCCTTGCTACCGCAACATCCTGTCCGCTCTGGGATGCGAGGTGGTGGAGATCCCGTGCGGGCCGGAGACGCGGTTCCAGCCGACGGTGCAGATGCTGGCCGAGCTGGATCCACCGGTGCAGGGTGTGATCGTGGCCAGCCCGGCCAACCCCACCGGCACGGTCATCCCGCCTGAGGAACTCGCGGCGATCGCCACCTGGTGCGACCAGACCGGGGCCAGGCTGATCAGCGACGAGGTGTACCACGGGCTGCTCTACCCCGGTGCACCGGAGACGTCGTGCGCCTGGCAGACGTCGCGTAATGCGGTTGTGGCGAACAGCTTTTCAAAGTACTTCGCGATGACGGGCTGGCGGCTGGGCTGGCTGCTGGTACCGCAGGAGCTGCGCCGCGCGGTGGATTGCCTCACCGGGAACTTCACGATCTGCCCGCCGGTGCTCCCGCAGTACGCCGCGGTGGCGGCGTTCACGCCGGAGGCCATCGCCGAAGCGGAGGGCCATCTGCACCACTACGCCGCCAACCGGGAGCGGCTGCTGACCGGTTTGCGTGATATCGGTGTGACCCGGCTGGCCCCCACCGACGGGGCGTTCTACGTCTACGCCGACGTCTCGGACTACACCTCGGATTCGTTGGCGTTCTGCGAAAAGCTGTTGGCCGACACCGGATTGGCGATCGCCCCGGGGGTCGACTTCGACACCGTGCGCGGCGGGTCGTTCGTACGGTTGTCGTTCGCCGGGCCGTCGAGCGACATCGAGGAGGCGCTGCGCCGGTTGGGACCCTGGCTTCGCTGACTTGTCGGTGGGTCGGGGTACCGTCGACCACATGTTCGAAAGTTTGTTCGAGTTCGACGCTGACGCCGACGAAGCAACGCTGCGTGGGATCGTCGCACAGCTCGAACAGCTGAAGGCCGCTGCAGCTGCCGCCCAGGCCCGCGCAACCGAAGCGTGGGCGACCAAGCGGCATGTGGCGGAAGCGGAAGCGGGTGTTCCGAAGCCGAAACGCGGCCGTGGACTGGCCAACGAGGTGGCTCTTGCTCGCCGCGTCGCCCCGACGCGGGGTGGCCAACACCTCGGGTTGGCGACCGCGCTTGTACGCGAAATGCCGCACACCCTTGCCGCGCTGGGATGTGGCGCACTCAACGAGTGGCGCGCGACAACGATCGTGCGCGAGTCAGCATGTCTTTCGATCGAGCATCGCCGGCAACTGGACGCCGAACTATGTAGCGATACTTCGGCACTCGAAGGCTGGGGTGACAAGCGGGTTGCCGCTGAGGCAAAGAAGATCGCCGTGCGACTGGACGCGCAAGCCGTTGTCGAACGCAGCGCCAAAGCGGCAGCCGATCGGTGCGTGTGGATCCGTCCCGCGCCGGACACTATGGCCTACGTAACGGTGTTGTTGCCCGTCGCGCAGGGGGTCGCCGTGTACGCCACAGTCAGACGACAGGCAGACATCACCTTCGACGGACGCTCCCGCGGTCAGGTCATGGCCGATACCGTGGTGGAGCGCGTCACCGGCAGACCCGCAGAACAGCCCGTACCCGTGTCGCTCAACCTGGTGATGGCCGATACCACCTTGGCTGGGGATGACAATGAGTCGGCATGGTTGGACGGCTACGGTCCGGTGCCCGCCGGATTCGCATGCAAGATGGTCGGCGACGCCGCTCTCGATGACAACGCCAGAACCACGTTGCGAAGGCTTTATCGGCATCCCGACAGCGGACAGCTGGTTGCGATGGAATCGCGTTCACGAATCTTTCCGAGAGGGTTGGCCGCGTTCATCGGACTGCGGGACCAAACGTGCCGAACGCCGTACTGCGACGCCCCTATTCGCCATCGGGATCATGCGCTACCGCACCGGGAATCCGGCAGTACGAGCGCGCTCAACGGCCTCGGGGAGTGCGAGGCGTGCAATTACGCCAAAGAGGCTCGCGGCTGGCGGGTACGTACTGCCGAGCGCGACGGCATGCATCAGGCCGACTTCACCACTCCGACCGGAGCCACGTATCGGTCCATCGCCCCACCGTTGCCCGGGCCGCCGATCCGAAAACGGCTCAGCATCATCGAGAGTCAGCTCAGCGTCGACCTGGTGACCTTCGACGCTGCCTGACGTCCTGTCAGCGGGCGCTCCAGCCGCCGTCCATCGTGTAGGAAGCGCCGGTCACCATCGCCGCGGCGGGCGACGCCAGCCAGCCGACCAGATCGGCGACCTCCTCGGGTTCGACCAGCCTTTTGATCGCGCTCTCGCTGAGCAGGATCGTCTCCAGCACTTCCTGCTCGTCGATGCCGTGGGTGCGGGCCTGGTCGGCGATCTGCTTGGTCACCAACGGAGTTCGCACATACCCGGGGTTGACGCAGTTGCTGGTCACGCCGTGCGGGCCGCCCTCGAGTGCGGTCACCTTGGACAGCCCCTCCAGCGCATGTTTGGCCGTCACGTAGGCGACCTTGAACTCCGAGGCACGCAACCCGTGGATGGACGAGATGTTGATGATCCGGCCGAACCCGCGCTCGTACATGACCGGCAACACGGCACGCACCAACAGGAACGGCGCCTCAACCATCAGTGCGATCAGCATCCGGAACTTGTCCGGCGGATAGTCGACGATCGGATCGATGACCTGCATGCCCGCATTGTTGACCAGGATGTCGAAGTCCAGGTGCAACTCTTCCAATGCTGTGACGTCGAGAAGATCCACCTCCCAAGCTTTTCCGCCGACTTCGGTGGCCAATTCGGCTGCCCCGGCACCGTCGATGTCGGCAACTGTGACTCGCGCCCCGCGAGCGGCCAGCTCGCGCGCGCACGCCGCGCCGATCCCACTGGCCGCCCCGGTGACCAGAGCCGAGCGCCCCTTCAGTGCAGTCATGCCGGCGCCGTCGCGGAGACTGCCCTGCTGTCGCGCTGGGCGTCGGCGGTGTCGATATCGGCAAGGTCGATGCCCTTGGTCTCCCGGGCGAACGCCAGCGCGATCAGGGTTATCACCGCGGCGCCCGCCAGATAGATCGCGATCGGCACCGCCGACTTGTAGATCTCCAACAGCTTCACCGCGATGATCGGCGCCAGCGATCCCGCGAAGATCGCGGTGACCTGATAGCCCAGGGACACACCGGAATACCGCATCCGGGTCGGGAACATCTCGGCCATCAGCGCCGGCTGTGGTGCGTACATCAGCGCATGGATGACCAGACCGAGAATGATCGAGCCCATGATCAACAGGTAGTGCCCGCTGTTCATCATCGGGAAGGCGAAGAAGCCCCACGCGCCGGCGCCCAGCGCTCCGAGGAGATACACCGGTTTGCGCCCGAAGCGGTCCGACAGCCGGCCGGCGTACGGGATCACCACGAAATGTACTGCGTGCGCGGCCAACAGCCACCACAAGATATCGCTCGTGTCGGCGTGCACCTGCACCTTGAGATAAGTGATCGAGAAGGTGACTACCAGGTAGTACATGATGTTCTCCGCGACGCGCAGCCCCATTGCGGTGAAAACCCCACGCGGATAACGCTTGACGACCTCGACGACACCGTACGAACTCGCCTTGATCTGCTCCGCCTCCCGCTGGGCCGCCACGAAGATCGGGGCGTCGGTGACCTTGGTCCGGATGTAGTAGCCGATCAGCACCACCACCGCCGACAGCCAGAAGCCGACCCGCCAGCCCCAGGACAGGAACGCGGTTTCGGACAGCGTGGTCGTCAACGTCAGCAGCACCACCGTGGCGAGGATATTGCCCACCGGGACGCCGGCTTGCGGCCAGCTGGCCCAGAATCCGCGCTCCCGGCTGGGACTGTGTTCGGCGACCAGCAGCACCGCGCCGCCCCACTCCCCGCCCACGGCGAAGCCCTGAAGGAAGCGCAGCACCACCAGAAGCGCGGGCGCCCAGTATCCGATCTGCCCGAAGGTCGGCAGGCAGCCCATCAAGAATGTCGATGCGCCGACGAGCACCAGGCTGAACTGCAGGAGTTTCTTCCGGCCGTATTTGTCGCCGAAATGGCCGAACACGATTCCACCGAGCGGTCGTGCGGCGAAGCCGACGGCATAGGTGATGAACGCCGCGAGGATCGCGTCGAGGTCGCTGGTCCCTTTGGCGAAGAAGATCTTGTTGAAGACCAGCGTGGCCGCGGTGCCGTAGAGGAAGAACTCGTACCACTCGACGACGGTGCCCGCCATCGAGGCAGCGACCACCTTGCGAAGGCCGCTCGTCACAGTGGTCACGCTCATCTGTCCCTCCTCGGTAACTCCATGCCCCCATGTGACGGCAGCCACACGTCGATGAGTATTAGCGCACGCCGCAGAGGGCGCAATGTCGAAATGCGCAGGAGCGGTCTGCGATTATGCAGATAAATCCGGGCTCGCGGCCGCTCGTCACCTCAGCAGATCGGCGGCCTTCTCGCCGATCATCATCGCGGCGGCGTTGGTGTTCACCGGCACGAGCCGCGGCATGATCGATGCGTCGGCCACCCGTACACCGGTCAGACCATGCACTCGCAGGTCCGGTCCGACCACCGCGTCGGCTCCGATTCCCATCGCGCAGGTGCCGACCGGGTGGTAGTAGGTGCCGGTGCCGCGAGCGACGAAAGCCCGGAGCGCCGCCTCATCGGTGACATCGGGCCCCGGCAGCACCTCACGTGCTCGCCACGGCGCGAACGGCTCTGTCGCCGCGATCTCGCGCGCCACCTCGACCCCGTGGACCATTCGCCGCACGTCGGATTCCGTCCCCAGGTAGTTGGGATCGATCAGTGGCGGTGTCACCGGGTCGGGTCCCGCCAGACGGATCGAACCACGCGCTTCCGGCACCGTCGCGACCCCGAGCGTGAAGCTGTTCGCCGGCGCGTCCAGATGCGGCGGATGAAACGGTACGTGGATGAACATGAGCTGCATGTCCGGGCCCGCAAGCGCCGCTGAGCTGCGCCACAGCAGCGACGTCTCGGCGTGGTTGGTCTGACCCGCCGGAATCGCCTGCGCAGCCTCGTAAACCACGCCACACAGCGGATGGTCGTGCAGGTTGCGACCGACGCCCGGCAGGTCATGGATGACCCCGACCCCGGCCGCGTGCAATTCCGCGGCGGGGCCGATACCCGACAGCAGCAGCAGGCGCGGCGAGTCCACGGCACCGGCACTGATGACCACCTCAGCCTCGGCGTACCCGGTCAGTTCTCGACCGCCCTGTACGAAATCGACACCGACGCAACGGTTTCCGACGAATCGCAGTCGGTGTGCGCGAGAGTCCGTCATGACGGTCAGGTTGGGCCTGTCCCGCGCGGGGTGCAGATAGGCGGCCGCGACGCTCTGCCTGGCGCCACCGGAGATCGACAGATCGTGCCAGCCGGCCCCCTCCGCGTCGGCCCCGTTGAAGTCCTCGGTCAGCGGGAACCCGGCGGCGATCGCGGCATCGAGGAACACCTTCGACAGCGGATTGGCCACTTTGGTCGCGGCAGGAGCGGGGAGCACCGGGCCGTCGGTGCCGCGGTAGCGTGGGTCCCCGCCCGGTACCGTCTCCATCCGGCGGAAGTAGGGCAGGACGGACGTGTAATCCCATCCGGTGCAACCGGCTTCTGCCCAGCTGTCGAAGTCGCTCGGGTGCCCCCGCAGGTACACCATCGCGTTGATGCTGCTACTGCCCCCCAGCGTGTGGCCACGCGGCCAGTTGTGGGCCGAGCCGACGGTGCCCGCCTGCGGAACGGTGGTGTAGGAGTAGTCGATCTCACTGCCCCACAACGTCGGCCATGCGGGCGGCGCGGCGATCTCGGGTTTGGTGTCGGCCGGCCCGGACTCGAGCAGCAACACCCGGACTGCCGGGTCCTCCGAGAGCCGGGCGGCGATCACCGACCCTGCCGATCCGGCGCCGACGATGACGTAGTCGTGGTTGATCAAGGCGTCGTAGTTGGTCAAAACGGAGTGCAACGGAACTTCCTTAGGCTGTGGTTGACGGTGTGGCCGGACCAGCGCGCGAGAGCGGCGCTACAGGTTGCGGTCGATGAGGGAGGAGGGTGTGTGCGGTCCGAACTGACCATCGGCGAGTTCGCCACGGTGACGCACCTGAGCGTGCGGACGCTGCGGCGCTACCACGAAGCCGGACTGCTCGAGCCCGCATCGGTCGACGCGGTCTCGGGTTACCGGTACTACGCGCCCGAACAGATCCCCACCGCTCAGGTGATCCATCAGCTCCGCCGGCTCGATCTGCCGCTCGCCGAGGTCCGGTCGATCCTGGCCACCGACGATCCGCAGGAACGGGCTGAGGTCATTGCGGGTCACCTGCGGCGACTGGAGGCCGAGTTGACCCGCACCCAGGCGGCTGTCGTATCGCTGCGTCGGCTGCTGCGTCCGGATCCCGCCGACGTTCATGTCGAGCTTCGGTCGGTGCCCGCCCGAACCGTCGCCGCGATCACCGAGCAAGCACGCCTCGGTGATTCGGTGCGCTGGTATGACGATGCGATGACCGAACTCGATGCGGCCTTTCCCCCGCCGGAACGCACCGGGCCGCCCGGCGGGCAGTACGCGAACGCACTGTTCGCGCACGGCGCCGGGGTGATGATGGTATTCCGGCCAGTCCGTACCCCACGACCATCCGGCCGGATCGAGGTCGTCGAGCTTCCGGCGGCGGACCTCGCCGTCGCGGTCCATTCCGGACCGCACGACGACATCGATGTGACCTACGGCCGTCTCGGCGCCTGGGTCGTCACGCATGCCCTTGCCGTCGACGGTCCGATTCACGAGACCTATGTGGTCGGACCCCGTGACACCGACGACTCGACCATGTGGCGGACAGAGATCGGCTGGCCGGTGTTTCAACTCGCCCCCGCACCGGGATAGTCGGCCGGTGGAAAGTCGGCGCCACGGGACAGCGACTCATGGGCGCGGACCTCGGCGAGCGAGTTCTCGAGCGTGGCAACGACGGCGTCGACCCCGCCGCTGCCGAGGATCAGCCGCCGGGGCGGTGAATCCTGGGCCATCGCAGCGATCACCGCGCGCACCCCACGCTGCGGGTCTCCCGGCTGAGTGCCGTTCTGCTCCACCATCACCGAGCGGACCTGCTCGAGCATCGGCCGGTAGTCGACAATGGATTCGGTGATCGGTTCGTCGTCGAAGCCGGCATAGGCGTGGGTGCGGAAGGCGCCCGGCTCGACGGCCATCACCTGAATGCCCAGCGGCGCAACCTCTTCGGCGAGTACCTCAGTGACCGCCTCGACAGCGAACTTCGTCGCACTGTAGTAGCCGAAGCCGGTGACGCCGCTGCGCCCAGCCACCGAGGACATGTTGACGATCCACCCGCTACGGCGGGCGCGCATACCGGGGAGCACCGCCCGGATGACGGAGAGCAGCGCGAAGAAGTTCAGCTCGAACATCGCGCGGACGTCGTCGTCCGCCATGCCTTCGATCGACCCGTACCAGCCGCGTCCGGCGTTGTTGACCAGAACATCTATTCCACCGGTGTGTTCCTCGGCCGCGCGGACGGTGGCCTGCACCTGGGCGGCATCGGTGACGTCGAGAGGCAGGACCAACACTCGGTCGCCGTGGGCCCGGGCCCAGTCATCGAGTTCCGCGGGCCGGCGTGCGGTGAGCACCACCCGGTCGCCGATCTCCAATGCCGCGTCGGCGTACGCCATTCCGAATCCACCGGGGGTGCCGCCGGTGATGAACCAGTTCTTCATCGTCAGGGCTCGATGACCAGTCGGCTGATGAGGTTGCCGTCCAGGGTGAACCGATAGTGCAGATCGGCTACCCCGCCGGGAAAGTCGCCTTCCAGGCGCTGGAGCACGTCGACGTGCTCGGCATCGGTCGCGGTGGCTCCGGTGAACTCGGTGGTGAAGGTGTACTCGTTGCCCGCACTGGCCAGCCAGGTTTCGATCGCCGCGCGGCCGTGCACGGTGTGGCCCTCGTCGGTGACCGCGGCGTCGGCGGTGAAGGTGGCGGTCGCGGCGGCCACGTCGCGGGTCCGGTGCGCGGTGAGGTACGTCCTGACCACGGCGGGAAGCGCATCCCAGGCCGTGGTGGTTTCGGTGTTATGCGTTGTCATAGCGTCACCCTGCGGCTTCCCCCAGGGGGAGGGTCAACCCCGCTTCATCCGGACCGCGGAATCGGCCGCGGTGATCTGCGACCATGCAGCTATGTCTGTGCCGCCCGCCCGTCCGAGCGCCGACGATCTGCTCGTGCTCTTGGCCGTCGGGCGCTCCGGCCGGTTCGTGACGGCCGCCGACGAACTCGGCCTCAACCACACCACGATCTCGCGGCGGATCGCTGCCCTGGAGCAGACCCTGGGCGGCCGGGTACTGGCGCGCGCTGCCGGCGGATGGGAGCTGACCGACCTCGGTCGCGACGCACTGGCGGCCGCCGAAACCATCGAGTCTGCGGTACGCGCGCTGGCCACGGACGCCGACGGATCCCGCTCACTGGAAGGAGTCGTCCGGCTGTCGGCGACCGATGGGTTCAGCGCCTACATCGCCGCCCCGGCCGCGGCCCAGATGCAACGCCGGCACCCCCGCGTCACCGTCGAGATCGTCACCGCGACACGGCGCGCGTCGCAACAGCGGTCGGGCCTCGACATCGAGGTGGTGGTCGGCGAGCCGCGGGTGCGCCGCGCCGTCGCGACCCGACTCGGCGACTACCGGCTCGGGCTCTACGGATCACATGACTATCTGTCCCGGCACGACTCCCCCGCCACCGTCGCCGAGCTGGCGCGCCACCGACTGGTGTACTTCATCGATTCCATGCTGCAGGTCGACGATCTGGACCTGGCGTCGAGTTTCGTTCCGGCGATGCAGGAATCGGTGACCTCGACCAACGTCTTCGTCCACGTCGAGGCGACCCGGGCGGCCGCCGGCCTTGGACTGCTGCCCTGCTTCATGGCCGACCGCCACGACGACCTGGTTCGGGTACTGCCCGACGAGGTCGCCGTCGATCTGAGCTACTGGCTGGTGGCGCGGGAGGAAACCTTGCGACGGCCCGAGGTCGGGGCGCTGGTCGAGGCGATCACGGTTCGCATGCGCGAGATGGCGGGCGCACTGAGCGGAAGTGTTGCGTGACAACGCCGGAGCTGGTGGGCTCATGCCATGCCCTTCATCGACCATGACCGCGGCCGCGCCTACTACCGGCACTGGGCCGCCGACCAGCCGCACGCGGCGGTCATCTTCCTGCACGGGTTCGGCGAGCACACCGGCGTCTACCACCGCCTGGGTTTCGCGCTGAACGCGGCCGGCATCGACTTGTGGGCCGTCGACCAATTCGGCCATGGGCTCTCGCCCGGCGAGCGCGGCGACTTCGGGTCGATCGAGGACAGCTCGGCACTGGCCGATTCGCTGACCGAACTGGCCCGGCAGCAGACTCCCGGGATTCCGCTGATCGCCCAGGGCCATTCGTTCGGCTCGGTGGTCACCCTGTTCCGCCTCCTGAAGGATCCGAAACAGTATGCGGCAGCGGTGATTTCGGGGTCTCCCCTGGTTCCGGTCCCCGAACTGCTCGGCGGCGACGCCGTCGAGCTCGACCCGAGCTGGCTGTCCGGCGACCCGTTCTACCTGGACTCGCTGGAGAACGACCCGTTGGCCTTCGTCGACGCCGACGGCGGCGCCCTGGCACGCGAACTCGACCGGGCCTGGGACCACTTCGGCGCCGAACTGCCGAAGCTGGCCGTCCCGACGCTGGCCATCCACGGCGAGCTCGATCCGATCGCCCCGGTGAGCGCGCTGCGCGCCTACGCCGAGCAGATCGAACCGTTACGGCTGCACGAGTTCCCGGGTGCGCATCACGACATCCTGAACGAGACGGTTCACCGAGAGGTGGCCGCGGCCATCGTCGACTTCATCGACGAGCAGCGTTAGAGCCAGGTGTCAGTCGTCGTGGTGGTGAGGAACGCGTCGAGGTCGTCGCGCCACTGCGCCGGGCTGTTCTTGTCCGGCTCGATGCCGGTGTACTCGCCGCGGTAGAACAGCAGCGGGCGCGGCTTCTTCTTCGGCACCTCGGACAGCGAGTGCACGGCACCGAACACCACGAAGTGGTCGCCGCCGTCGTGCACCGAATGCACGGTGCAGTCGATGTGAGCCAGCGTGCCGTCGATCACCGGTGAGCCGAGCTTGCTTGGGCTCCAGTCGATCCCACCGAACTTGTCCGGTTCCCTCGACCCGAACCGGGCCGACACGTCCTTCTGGTTCTCGTGCAGGACGTTGACGCAGAATTTCCCGCTGGCCTCGATGGCCGCCCAGGAGCGGGACAGCTTGGTCGGGCAGAACAGCACCAGCGGCGGCTCGAGGGACAGCGCCGCGAATGACTGGCAGGCGAAGCCGACCGGAGTGTCCTCGTGCACGGTCGTGATGATCGTGATGCCGGTACAGAACTGCCCGAGCACATGGCGGAACGTGCGAGGGTCGATCTCCGGGGACGCCATCGGCTACTTGAACCCGACGGAGAAGTCGTGGCCCCACAGGCTGACGGCGGTGCTCTCTCGGGCGATCCAGTCGTGATCGTCGACTTCGAGCCCCTCACAACCGAATTCGACGTCGAAGCCACCGGGGGTCTTCATGTAGAAGGACAGCATCTTGTCGTTGGTGTGCCTGCCGAGCGTCGCCGACATCTTCACCTTGCGGCGCAACGCACGGTCCAGGCACAAGCCGACGTCGTCGGAGTTCTCCACCTCGACCATCAGGTGCACGATGCCGGTCGGGTTCGGCATCGGCATGAACGCCAGCGCATGGTGGCGCGGGTTGCAGCCGTAGAACCGCAGCCAGACCGGGTCCCCGTCAGCCGGGCGACCGGCGATCTCCGGGGGCAGGCTCATCGAATCCCGCAGCTTGAATCCGAGCACGTCCTGATAGAACGCCTGCGCGGCGGCATCGTCGTCACAAGTGAGCACGACATGGCCGAGACCCTGTTCGGCGGTGACGAACTTGTGGCCATAGGGGCTGACGAACCGGCGACCGAGGTACTGCGCACCGTGGAACGCCTCAAGGGTGTTGCCCGCGGGATCGGAGAACCGGATCAGCCCCTCGACGCGTCGCTCGGATTTCTCCTCGCGGGTGCCTTCGACGAAGTCGACGCCCGCCTTGGCCAGGGTCTCGCGCAGAGTCTGCAGCGCCGGCGCATCGGCGACCTCCCAACCCGATATCAGCAGCCGGTCCTGCTCGCCGGGCACGATGACCAGTCGGGCGGCGAACTCGTCCATGCGGAGGTAGAGCGCGCCGGGGATGGCCCCGTCGCCTTCCACCATGCCGAGCACCTTGGTGCCGAAGTCTCGCCAGGCCGCCACGTCGGTGGCCTCAATCCGCATATAGCCGAGGGCTTTCAGCGTCATACCCCACCTCCGAGAAAAGTCGATCGTCAGCTTGTCGAACCGATTAGACCATCGTGTCGCCGAGCGGCAGCCCGAATTCCTGGTTGCCGAACATCACGTAGGCGCGCTCGGCATCGTTGGCGGCGTGCACCCGGCCGGCGTGCGCATCACGCCAGAACCGTTGCAGCGGAGTGTCGGTGCCCAGTGCGGTGGCCCCTGCACTCTCGAAGAGACGGTCGACGGACGCGATCGCCCGCTGGGTGGCGCGCACCTGGTCGCGGCGGGCCTTGGCGCGCAGCTCCAGCGGGATGTCCTGACCGTCGAGCAGCAACGCGTATTCGGTGGCGAGGTTGCCCGACAGCTGGGTCCAGGCCGCGTCGATGTCGCTGGCCGCTTCGGCGATGCGGACCTTGGCGAACGGGTCGTCCTTCGCTTTCTCGCCGGCGTAGGCGGCGCGCACGCGCTTGCCCTGATGCTCGACATGAGCGGCGTAGGCGCCGTACGCCATACCGACGATCGGGGTGGAGATGGTCGTGGGATGCATGGTGCCCCACGGCATCTTGTACACCGGCGCGGCATTGGTCTGCAGACCCGGCGACGCCAGGTCACCCATCGCCTTGAACGAGGTGAACCGGTGGCGGGGCACGAACACGTCCTTCATCACCAGGGTGTTGCTGCCGGTTCCCTTGAGCCCCACCACATGCCAGTCGTCCTCGATGCGGTAGTCGCTGATCGGGACCAGGAAGCTGCCGAAGTCGACCGGCCTGCCGTCCTTGATCACCGGGCCGCCGACGAACGTCCAGGTGGCGTGATCGCAACCCGACGACCAGTGCCATGCGCCGTTGACCAGATAGCCGCCGTCGACCACCACGCCGGCGCCCATCGGGGCGTACGACGAGGAGATCCGGACCGTGGGGTCGGCACTCCAGACGTCTTCCTGAGCCTGCTGATCGAAGTGCGCCAGATGCCAGTTGTGCACACCGAGGATGCCAGCCACCCAGCCGGTGGACCCGCAGGCGCTGGCCAGCCGTCGCACCGCCTCGTAGAACATCGTCGGGTCACTCTGCAGGCCGCCCCACTGCTCGGGCTGCAGCAGCTTGAAGAAGCCGACCTCGTCCAGCTCGGCGATCGTGGCCTCGGGGATCCGACGCAGGTCTTCGGTCTCCTGCGCGCGCTCGCGAAGCTTGGGCAACAGTTCATCGATGCCGGTGAGAACTGCGTTCGCGTCACGCTGTTGAATGGACGTCACTGCATGCCTCCCAGAGTGTGGTTCTGGACCCAAGACTAGAACACGTTACGATTTGTGTCGAGCAGGGCGAGCCTGCGGCTGGTAGCGATATGGAAAGCGATTTCTGTAACCTGTTCTAGTTAGGCGGAGGGAAGGCTGAACACCGTGACGCAGGTTCCACCCGACGAGCCGCTGGGCAGCCACGTGCTCGAGTTGGAAGTGACCGACGTGGTCGACGAAACCGACGACTCGCGATCGCTGGTGTTCGGCGTGCCCGCCGGTGCCGACATCCCGGCTGATCGGCTGCGCTACGCGCCCGGCCAGTTCCTGACCCTGCGCATCCCCAGCGACCGGACGGGGTCGGTGGCCCGCTGCTACTCCCTGTGCAGCTCGCCGTTCACCGACGACGCTCTGACCGTGACCGTCAAGCGCACCGTTGACGGCTACGCGTCGAATTGGCTGTGCGACCACGCGCACCGGGGGATGAAGATCCACGTGCTCGCACCGTCGGGAACCTTCGTGCCCAAGACCCTGGACACCGATTTCCTGCTGATCGCGGCGGGCAGCGGCATCACCCCGATGCTGGCCATCTGCAAGTCGGCCCTCTCGGAGGGCAGCGGCAAGGTGACCCTGCTCTACGCCAACCGCGACGAGCGTTCCGTGATCTTCGCCGGCACGCTGCGTGACCTGGCCGCCAAGTACCCCGACCGGCTGACGGTCGTGCACTGGCTGGAGTCGGTGCAGGGACTGCCCAGCACCGCGGCACTGAGCACCGTGATGGCGCCCTACACCGACCGGCAGGCGTTCATCTGCGGGCCGGGACCGTTCATGCAGGCCGCCGAACAAGCACTGGACTCGCTGCAGGTGCCGGCCAAGCAGGTGCACATCGAGGTGTTCCGCTCACTGGACACCGATCCGTTCGCCGCGGTGACGATCACCGACGACGGCGACGAACCGCCCGCGGAAGCCGTCGTCGAACTCGACGGACAGACCCACACCGTGTCGTGGCCGCGCAACGCCAAACTGCTCGACGTCCTGCTCGACAAAGGCCTCGACGTCCCGTTCTCCTGCCGCGAGGGGCACTGCGGGGCGTGCGCGGTGGTCAAGCGCAGCGGTGACGTGGAGATGGACATCAACGACGTCCTGGAGCCCAGCGACATCGACGAGGGGCTGATCCTGGCCTGCCAGGCGCGGCCGACCTCCGATTCCGTCGACGTCACGTACGACGAATAGCGAGGCGCTCGCTACCGCGGCAGGCCCAGCAGCCGTTCGCCGGCCATGGTCAGCAGGATCTGCTCGGTGCCACCGGCGATCGTCAGGCATCGGGTGTTGAGGAAGTCGTGGACGAATCCGTCGACGGTGAGGCCGCCCGACTCGGACAGCTCCTGGCGGAACTCGGCCAGCGCCTGCCGGTGCCGAACGCCAATCAGCTTGCGCGCGCTGGCTTCTGCGCTGGTGTCCTGTCCGCCGACCGCCAGCTGCGCGATGCGCTGATCGAGCAGCGAGCCGGCCTGCGCGGACAGGATCAGCTTGGCTGTCTGGTCCTGCAGCGCGGTGTCGAGTTCACGGGCGGCGACCGAGCGCAGCATCTCCTCCACCGGATTGCCCAGCGCGGTGCCCTGCGCCATCGCGACGCGCTCATTGGCCAGCGTGGTGCGGGCCAGCCGCCAGCCGTCGTTGACGGTGCCGACCACCATGTCGTCGGGCACGAAGACGTCGTCGAAGAAGACCTCGTTGAAGAGCTCGTCGCCGGTGATCTCCCGCAGCGGCCGCACCACGATGCCGGGCGAGCGCATGTCGATCAGGAAGTACGTGATGCCCTTGTGTTTCGGAGCGTCGGCGTCGGTGCGGGCCAGGCAGACACCCCAGTGCGCTTTCTGCGCGGCAGAGGTCCACACCTTCTGACCGGTGAGCTTCCAACCACCTTCGGCGCGAACAGCTTTCGTGCGCAGGGCGGCCAGGTCCGACCCGGCGCCGGGCTCACTGAACAGCTGGCACCAGATGATCTCGCCGCGCAGGGTGGCCGGTACGAACCGGTCGATCTGCGCAGGCGTCCCGCCCTCCAGGATCGTCGGCACCGCCCACCAGCCGATCACCAGATCAGGGCGCTGCACGTCAGCCTTGGCCATCTCGGAATCGATGAGCAGCTGCTCGGCCGGTGACGCCTCCCGGCCATAGGGCTTGGGCCAGTGCGGCGCGAGCAGACCGGAGTCGGCCAGCGCGGGCCGACGCTGATCCGCCGGCAGCTTGGCCACCTCCGCGACCGCGGCGGCGATCTCAGGCTGCAGGTGCGCGACGGAGTCCAGGTCGATGTGCAGCTCGCGGCGCACCCCGTCCAGCGTCAGCGCGGCGACCCGGCGCAGCCACGCCGGCCGGCCACCGAGGATCTGGCCGATGCTGTAGGCGCGACGCAGGTAGAGATGGGCGTCGTGCTCCCAGGTGATGCCGATGCCGCCGAGCACCTGGATGCAGTCTTTGGCGTTGGCGGTGGCCGCCTCGATACCGATCGCGGCGGCGATCGCGGCGGCGATCGACAGCTGCTGGGAATCCTGACCGGCAGCCGCGACCGCGGCATCGGCCGCCGCCACGGACGCCTGCTGGGAACGCAGCAGCATCTCGGCGCACATGTGCTTGATGGCCTGGAAGCTGCCGATCGGCTTGCCGAACTGCTCGCGCACCTTGGCGTAGTCCACGGCGGTGTCCAGCGTCCAGCGGGCCACCCCCGCGGTCTCGGCGGCCAGCACGGTCGCGGCCAGGTCCTCGAACCGGCGCCGCGCGACGGCCAGCGTGGTGGCGGGAACCGAATTCAGCGTCACCCGGCCCAAGGGGCGGGAAAAGTCGGTGGCCGCCAACAGCTCGACCGAAACCCCGTCGGCTCCGGCGTCGACGACGACGACCTCGTCACCCACCGGCAGCAGCAGTACTCCCGAGGTGTCGGCGCCGAGCACGAAATCGGCGGTACCCGAGATCTGATCACCGTCTTTGCGCAGGTCGGCAGCCAGCGCCAGGCCGGCGGTGGCCTCACCCGAAGCCAGCGCTTCGAGCAGGTCGGCATCGGTGACCACCAGCGTGGCGACCGCCGTCGTCGCGACCGGTCCGGGGACCAGCGCCCGCGCCGCCTCCTCGACCATTGCGCACAAGTCCTGGATGGAACCGCCGGCGCCACCGGCCTCCTCGGCCACCGCGACACCGAACAAGCCCAGCTCGGCGAGCCCTCGATACACCGGGCGCCACGCGTCGGGCGTGCCGTGGTCGACGTCGCGAACAGCGGCCAGGGCGCCGGAGGAGGCCGCCCAGCTGCGGACCAACTCGCGGGCGGCAAACTGTTCGTCGGTGATGGTCGCAGACACCCGCGGCTCCTAAAGGTCACAAAGAACGGGCGCTGAAAAACTTCTCGGCCCACTAGAACGTGTTCTAATAGTGCCAGCGATCAACAGTCAAGTCGACCGGCATCGCAGCAGGACACGCGGCTGTCCCAGGGGAGGCAGAGGTGCGCGACGCGGTGTAGCGATGCGTATCGTTTCTCCCAGAACAGCCTTGGAAGGAGCTAGCCGACCCATGTCATCGCCAGCGCAGAAATCGACGGCCGGCGGTGCAGGTTCGCAGCCACGTGAGGTGATACCGGTGTCCGTACTCGCCGAATCAGAGCTCGGATCCGAGGCGCAGCGCGAACGCCGTAAGCGCATCCTCGACGCCACCATGGCGATCGCCTCCAAGGGCGGATACGAGGCCGTGCAGATGCGTGCGGTGGCCGACCGTGCCGACGTGGCGGTCGGCACGCTGTACCGCTACTTCCCGTCGAAGGTGCACCTGCTGGTGTCGGCGCTGGCCCGCGAGTTCGAGCGCATCGACGCCAAGACCGACCGGACCGCGGTGGCCGGCGGCTCACCCTTCCACCGGCTCAGCTTCATGGTGAGCAAGCTGAACCGGGCCATGCAGCGCAACCCGCTGCTGACCGAGGCCATGACGCGGGCCTACGTGTTCGCCGACGCCTCGGCCGCAGGTGAAGTTGATCACGTGGAGAAGATCATCGACAGCATGTTCGCGCGCGCCATGAGCGACGGCGAACCGACCGAAGATCAGTACCACATCGCCCGGGTCATCTCCGATGTGTGGCTGTCGAACCTGTTGGCCTGGCTGACCCGACGGGCCTCGGCGACCGACGTCAGCAAACGGCTCGATCTCGCAGTGCGGCTGCTGATCGGCGACGACGGCGAGTCCTAGGACCCGTGCCCGATCTTCCCGAGGATCTGCATCGCGCGCTGACCGAGGTCGCGCGCGTCCCACAGTTGTTGGTGGCGTCCGACTTCGATGGCACCGTCGCGCCGATCGTGTCCAACCCCGCCGACGCCCGTCCCCTGCCCGCCGCCGCCGACGCCCTTGCCGCGCTGGCGACATTGCAGTCCACCAATGCGGCGCTGATCTCCGGACGTGCGCTTCGCGACCTGAAGGTTCTGTCCGGCGCTCCCGGTGATGTGCATCTAGTGGGCAGCCACGGCGCGGAGTTCGACGCCGACTTCCTCGACGCGATCGACGACGCGGCCAGGGCCCGGCTGGCCGAACTCGAGCAGATCATGGCGGCCCTGGCGCGGCGCTATCCCGGCGCGAGCATCGAAACCAAGCCGGTCAGTGTGGCCTTCCACGTACGCAACGCGGTCCCCGAGGACGCCCAGAAGGCCCTCGACGAGGCGCTGAACGCGGTGCAGGACTGGGACATTCACATCACCGAAGGCAAAGCGGTTCGCGAGTTCGCCGTCATCGACACCGACAAGGGTGCCGCACTCGAGCAACTACGCGAACAGCTCGACGCGACCGCGGTGGTGTTCTTCGGCGACGACGTCACCGACGAAAAAGGGTTCAAGCGGCTCACCGACGGCGACGTCGGGGTGAAGGTCGGTACGGGCCAGACCCTGGCTCGCTATCGAGTCGACTCCCCTGACGACGTCGCGACCGCCCTGGAGTATCTGGTTCGCGCCCGGCGGGGTTAGACGGGCGGGCCCGCCGTCCGCCCCCGCACCAGTTCGGTTGGCAGCACATCGATCACCGGCAAGCCGTCGCGCGGCGGACTGTGCAGCAGCCGTCCGGCGCGCTTGCCCTTCTCCAGGCTGGGCTGCGACACCGTGGTCAGCCCCCGGCTCAAAGCCTCAGGGATGCCGTCGAACCCGGTGACCGTCATCTGGCCGGGCACGTAAATGCCTTTGGCGCGTAGATAATCCATCGCTGAAATCGCCAGGACGTCGGCGGTGCACATCAATGCGGTGATCCGCGGGTTGGTCTGCAGCGCCAACTCGGCGGCCGCGGCACCCGACGCCGGGCGGTGCTCACAGCTCTCCACGATGGTCAGGGCGGTCGCGTCGAGTCCCGCAGCCACCATCGCATCGCGCACCCCGCCGATCCGCTCGGTCTGGACGTGAAAGCGCGATCCCGTCAGCCGATCTGCACTAACGACGCCTGCCGCCTGGTCACCGACGCGTCGCTCATTACCCAATCGCATTGTCAGCAAACCGATTTCGCGATGCCCGAGCCCGACGACATAGTCGGCCAGTTCCCGCATGGCGGTCCGGTCGTCGATGCAGACCCGGGATGCACCCGGGACGTCCGCGGGCTGGTCGACGACCACGATCGGTACGTGGCGCTGCAACGCCGTCTGCAGATAGGGATCGTCGTCGGCCGCGGCGTAGACGACGAATCCGTCGACTCCTGCTGCCAGAACGGAATTCGTGCCGTCCGAGACACTGCGATCGGGTCCGACCGCGACCAGTAGCAGGCCCTGTCCGGCTTCTTCGCACGATTCAGCGAGCCCGGCAACGAAGTTCAGTGCGGCGGGATCACTGAAGGCGTAGGTCAGCGGCTCGGTGATCACCAAGCCGACCGCGCCGGCCTTTCGGGTTCGCAGCGACCGGGCCACCGGATCCGGGCCGGCGTATCCCAGCCGCTTGGCCGTGGCCAGCACCCGCTCCCGCAGATCCGCCGACAACTGATCGGGCCGGTTGTATGCGTTGGAGATCGTGGTCCGCGAAACCTTGAGCTCGGCAGCCAATGAGGCCAGAGTCGCCCGCCGCCGCGGCGCGGGACTTCGGGACATGCTCCGTGAGGCTAGCGCATCGAGTTGCGCATGACCGGTACCGATGCCCTATGGTTATTGGAAACGGTTTTCATTTGTATTAGGTCTACTCGGTCACAAGGAGGGCTCGTGCGCAGTACTGCGATCCGTGCGGTCATGGGTTTGTCGGCGTTGGCGCTGGCGGCTGGTCTCACCGCATGCGGCGGCGACAAGTCCCCGGGCAGCGGCCCGGCAGCAGCACAGACCCCCACCGTGGTGGCGTCCACCGACGTCTGGGGCAGCGTCGCGCAGGCGGTCGCAGGCGACCACGCCAAGGTCACCTCGATCATCACCAGCGCCTCCGCCGACCCGCACTCGTTCGAGGCCAGCCCCTCGAACGCGGCCGACATCGCCGACGCGTCGCTGGTGGTCTACAACGGCGGCGGTTACGACCACTGGGTCGACGACGTCCTGGCCAGCCACAAGTCAGTGGCTGCTGTCAACGCCTACGCACTGCTGAAGCCGCCCGCCGGCGAACCCCAGCCGGCCAACGAGCACGTCTTCTACGACCTGTCCACCGCGCGGGCCGTGGCCAGCTCGATCGCCGACAAACTCGCCCAGGACGATCCGCAGCACGCCGCCGACTACAAGTCCAACGCCGAGACCTTCAACCGCAAGGCCGACGCGATAGCGCAGACCGAGAACGCGATCCGCACCACCCACCCGGGCGCCGCGGTGGTCGCGACCGAACCCGTCGCGCACTATCTCCTGGAGGCAGCCGGCCTGACCGATAAGACACCGGCCGGATTCGCCAGCGCCGTCGAGCAGGACACCGACCCCGCCCCCGTCGACGTCGCGGCCATGCTGGACCTCATCAAGGCCCGCCAGATCGCCGCTGTGGTGTTCAACGAACAAACGATCACCGAGGTCACCAAACAGGTGCAGGCCGCGGCTGCGAGCGCCGGTGTGCCCGTCGTCAGCGTCACCGAGACGCTGCCCGACGGCAAGGACTACCTGACCTGGCAGCGCGATACCGCCGACCGGTTGACCGCCGCCTTGCAGCAGAACCGATAATCACTGCTTGTGAGTACCGAGGTCGTCTGCCTGTCCGGTGCTCGGCTGGCGTTCGGGGACCGGGTGCTCTGGGACCACCTCGATCTGAAGGTGGCCCGCGGTGAGTTCATCGCCATCCTCGGCCCCAACGGCACCGGGAAAACGTCGCTGTTCAAGGTGCTGCTGGGTCAGCTGGAACTCAGCGCGGGCACGGCCACCATCGAGGGCAGGCCGATCGAGGCGGGCAGCGAGCGGATCGGGTACGTGCCTCAGCACCGCTCGGTCGACCGGGGCCTGAGCCTGCGCGGCCGCGACCTGGTCCGCCTCGGGGTGGACGGCCACCACTGGGGCATCGGGCCGCTGTCGCCGAAGGAGCGCCAGCACCGGAACTCGGTCGTCCAGCGGGCGCTGGCAGAGGTCCAGGCCCTGAAGTTGGCCAAGGTTCCGGTCGGGGTGATGTCCGGTGGCGAACTGCAGCGGGTGCGCATCGCGCAGGCATTGGCCAGCGACCCGGTGCTGCTGCTCTGCGACGAGCCCCTGCTCAACCTGGATCCGGCCAGCGCCCGGCTGGTCGCCCAGCTCATCGACCGGCGCCGCAGATCCGGTACCGCGGTGATGTTCGTGACGCACGAGATCAACCCGGTGGTCCCCTACGTGGACCGGGTGCTCTATCTGGTCAACGGCCGGTTCCGGATCGGCACGGTCGCCGAGGTGATGACCTCGGAGACGCTCTCGGAGCTGTATCAGGCCGACATCCAGGTGGTGCAGGTCGGCGATCGCTACGTGGTGGTCGGCGAACACCTCGATCACTCCGGCCACACCCACGGACACACCCATGAATGACCGCTTCGCACACCTGCTGGATCACCTGTTCGCATTCGACATCACCGCCGACCTGCTGGGCCGGGGCTTCGTTCAGCAGGCCCTGATCGCCGCCGCGCTGCTGGCGTTGGTGGCCGGGCTGATCGGGCCGTTCATCGTGATGCGCCAGATGTCGTTCGCCGTGCACGGTTCCAGCGAGCTGTCGCTGACCGGCGCGGCCTTCGCGTTACTGGTCGGCTTCAACGTCGGCCTGGGGGCGCTGGTGGGCAGCGCACTGGCCGCCGTGCTGTTCGGCATCCTCGGGCAGCGGGCCCGCGAGCGCGACTCGGCGATCGGCGTGGTGCTGGCCTTCGGGCTGGGCCTGGCGGTGCTGTTCATCCATCTGTACCCGGGCCGGGCCGGCACCAGCTTCGCGCTGCTGACCGGTCAGATCGTCGGCGTCGGCTACTCGGGTCTGACGCTGCTGATCGCGGTGACCGTGTTGGTGGTCGGCGTGCTGACCTTCAGCTACCGGCCTCTGCTGTTCGCCACCGCGGACCCCGAAGTGGCTGCGGCGCGCGGTGTTCCGGTGCGCATGCTGGGCATCGTGTTCGCCGCCCTGGTCGGCGTGGTGGCCGCTCAAGGCGTGCAGATCGTCGGAGCGCTACTGGTCATGTCACTGCTCATCACGCCGGCAGCCGCGGCAGCCCGGGTGTTCAGTTCACCGGCGGCGGTGATCGCGGCGTCGGTGATCTTCGCCGAACTGTCCGCGGTGGTCGGCATCGTGCTGTCGCTGGCGCCCGGAGTTCCGGTGTCGGTGTTTGTCACGACGATCTCGTTCGTGATCTATCTGGTGTGTTGGGCCGTCAGCCGCCGCCAGGTGGATCCCGCCGCGGCTTGATCGATCCGCCGGCTGGTTAGGCTGGTCCGGTGACGTCCGTCGACCTGAACGCAGACCTCGGCGAAGGTTTCGGGGTGTGGGAGCTCGGTGACGACGCGGCCATGCTCGACGTCGTCACGAGCGCCAACGTGGCGTGCGGCTTCCACGCCGGCAACCCGGCCGGGCTGGCCCGTACCAGCCGTGCTGCCGCCGAGCGCGGGGTGCGGATCGGCGCCCAGGTGAGCTATCTCGACCTGGCCGGGTTCGGCCGCCGCTTCATCGATGTCGAACCGGCCGAACTCACCGCGGAGGTGATCTACCAGATCGGCGCCTTGCAGGCCCTGGCCCGCTCCGCGGGCACCGACGTCGGCTACGTCAAACCCCATGGCGCGCTGTACAACACGATTGTCACCCATCGCGAGCAGGCCCGGGCGGTCGCCGAGGCGGTGCACGCCGTCGACCCCGGCCTGCCGGTGCTGAGCCTGGCGGGTTCGGTCTTCTTCGAAGAAGCCGAACGACTCGGCTTACGCACCGTCGCCGAGGCGTTCGCCGACCGCGCCTACCGCTCCGACGGAGCGCTGGTTTCCCGCCGCGAGAACGGCGCGGTGCTACACGATCCGGAGCAGATCGCCGAGCGGGTGTCGCGGATGGTGCACCGCGGACAGGTATCCGCCGTCGACGGATCGACGATCGACATACGGGTGGAATCGATTTGCGTGCACGGTGATTCGCCGGGCGCGGTGCAAATCGCGACCGCGGTCCGCGATCGCCTGCTGCGCGACGGGGTCGACGTGGCGGCGTTCATCTGATGCGGCTCAAACTCGGCAGGCCCGATATCGGCCAGTACCGCGACCGCTTCGATGTCCCGGAGGCCGACCCGGACACCGCGCTGTCGGTCACCTGGCTGGGGGTGTCGACGCTGCTGGTCGACGACGGTACCTCGTCGCTGTTGACCGACGGCTTCTTCTCCCGCCCGCCGATGCTGGATGTCGGGCTGCGGCGGTTGACGCCGTCGGCATCGCGGATCGACCACTGCCTGAACCGGGCCAACATCAACCGGCTGGCCGCGGTGCTGCCCGTGCACACCCATTACGACCACGCGATGGACTCGGCGCTGGTCGCTGCCCGCACCGGCGCCCGGCTGATCGGCGGCGAGTCAGCGGCGAATATCGCTCGGGGATACCGCCTTCCGGACGATCAGATCGTCGTCGCGGCGTCGGGGCAGGAGCTGACACTCGGCCCGTTCGCGGTGACACTCATCGAATCGCACCACTGCCCGCCGGACCGCTTCCCCGGCACGATCACCGCACCGGTCGTGCCGCCGGTCAAAGCGTCGGCGTTCCGCTGCGGCGAGGCGTGGTCGACCCTGATCCACCACGCGCCCAGCGATCGGCGGCTGCTCATCCAGGGCAGCGCCGGCTTCCTGCCGGGTGCCCTCGACGGTTGTCGCGCCGACATCGTCTATCTGGGCGTCGGCCAGCTCGGTGTGCAACCCCGGACCTACATCGAGCAGTACTGGGAGCAGACGGTCAGGGCGGTCGGGGCGCGCCGCGTCGTGCTGATCCACTGGGACGACTTCTTCCGCCCGCTCACCGAGCCGCTGATCGCGTTGCCGTATGCCGGTGACGACCTGAACGTGACGATGCGGGTGCTGTCGGTCCTGGCCGAGCGTGACGGAGTCGCGCTGCATCTGCCGACGGTGTGGCAACGCGAAGACCCGTGGGCCTGATCGCGCCGTGCTGATCGTCGCCCTGCTGGCCCTGGTGGTCGTCCTCGTCTTCGCCATCGCCCGCCCCAGGGGCTGGTCAGAGGCATGGGCAGCGGTGCCCGCCGCCGCCCTGGTCATCGCGATCGGTGCGGTGTCGACCCACGATGCCGCCGACGAGGCGAGCCGGATGCTTCCGGTGGTCGCCTTCCTGGCCGCGATATTGGTGCTGGCCAAGTTGTGCGACGACGAGGGGCTGTTCCAGGCGGCGGGCACCTGGATGGCACGCGGCACCGCGGGGAAACCGCGGCGGCTGCTGGGTCAGGTGTTCCTGATCGCGGCGGCCACCACCGCGGTGCTCAGCCTGGACGCCACCGTCGTGCTGCTGACCCCGGTGGTGCTGGCCACCGCACGCACGCTGAAAGTGCCGCCCCGCCCACACCTGTACGCGACTGCGCACCTGTCCAATTCGGCATCACTGTTACTGCCGGTGTCCAACCTGACCAATCTGCTCGCGTTCAGCGCCGCCGGGCTGTCGTTCACCCGCTTCAGCGCGTTGATGACCGCGCCGTGGCTCGCGGCTATCGCCGTCGAATACCTGGTGCTGCGGCTGGCGTTTCGGCGCGATCTCGCCGACGTGCCGCCCGAAAGCCCGCCCCCGCAGCCGGACCGGCCGGTGTTCGTCCTCGTGGTGCTGGCCTTGACGCTGGTCGGGTTCGCGGTGACCTCGTTCGCAGGCCTGTCGCCGGCCTGGGCGGCACTGGCCGGCGCGGTGGTACTCGGCGTGCGCTCACTGGCGCAGGGGCGCAGCACGATCGGCGGGATCGTGCACTCGCTGAATCTGCCGTTCCTGCTGTTCGTACTGGCGCTGGCGGTGGTCGTCAAAGCGGTGATGGTCAACGGTCTCGACACCGCCGCCGCGGATCTGCTGCCGTCGGGTGGCAGCCTGCCGGCACTGCTCGGCATCGCGACGGTGGCGGCGCTGCTGTCCAATGTCGTCAACAACCTGCCCGCTGTACTGGTGCTGCTCCCGCTGGCCGCAGGCAGCGGTCCGGCCGCAGTGCTCGCCGTGCTGATCGGGGTGAACATCGGACCGAACCTGACCTACGCCGGGTCGTTGGCCAATCTGCTGTGGCGCAGGGTGTTGCACCAGCAGGGCGAGCCGACCAGCGTGCGCGAATTCACCTGGCTGGGTCTGGCGACGGTTCCGGCCTGCCTGGTGGTGGCGGTGCTGACGTTGTGGGCCGGGGTGCAGCTGATCGGGGTGTAACGCTAGCGGCGACGCTGACGGGCGATCTCGGCGAGCACCACACCGGCAGCGACCGATGCATTTAGCGACTCCGTCGGCCCTGCCATCGGAATCGACACCACCGCATCGCAATTCTGGCGTACCAGTCGCGATAGCCCCTTGCCCTCCGAGCCGACCACGAGCACCAGCGGCCCAGAGCCGTCGAGATCGTCGAGCGTGGTGTCGCCCTCGGCATCGAGCCCGATCACCTGAACACCGGCGTCGGCCCAATCCTTCAGCGTGCGAGTGAGATTCGTGGCCCGCGCGACCCGCACGCGGGCAGCCGCACCGGCGCTGGTACGCCACGCGACCGCCGTCACCGATGCGGAGCGCCGCTGCGGGATCAGCACACCGTGGCCGGCGAAGGCGGCCACCGACCGCACGATCGCGCCGAGGTTGCGCGGGTCGGAGATGTTGTCCAGTGCGACCAGAAGCGCCGGTTCGACGTCAGAGGTGGCGGCCGCCAGCAGATCGTCGGGGTGGGCGTAATTGTAGGGCGGCACCTGCAGAGCGATGCCCTGGTGTAACCCGTTGGAGCTCAACCGGTCCAGATCGTGGCGTGGCACTTCGAGAATCGCGATGCCGCGGTCCGCGGCCAGGGTGACCGACTCGGTCAGCCGCTCGTCGGCTTCCGCGCCCAGCGCCACATACAGCGCTGTCGCCGGTGCGTGCGCACGCAGGCACTCCAACACCGGGTTGCGGCCCAGCACCATCTCGGTCTCGTCGGTGGGCTTCGAATACTGGCGCGCCCGCTTGTCAGCATTCGCGGCGCGTCGGGCCGCCGGATGCCCGGTGCGAGCACTTGCCGGCGGCGTCGCGCCGCGGCCCTCCAGCCCACGGCGGCGCTGACCGCCGGACCCGACGGTCGGACCCTTCTTCGTGCCTTCCTTGCGAATCGCACCGCGCCGCTTGGAGTTTCCCGCCATCTACTTGCCGCCTTCGTCGCGTAGCGCCCACTGCGGTCCGTCGGCGGTATCGGTCACCTCGATGCCGGCTTCGGAGAGCCGGTCCCGAATCTCATCGGCCAGAGCCCAGTCGCGGGTCTGGCGAGCACCGTCGCGGCGGTTCAGCTCGGCGCGCACCAACACATCGACCGCAGCCAGGGCCGCCGACGTCTCGTCGCGGGTCTCCCAGCGCTCGTCGAGCGGGTCACACCCGAGAATCCCCATCATCGAACGGATTTCACGCGCCTTCGCCAGCGCGGTCTCGTGGTCGCCGGATTCCAGGGCCCGGTTGCCGTCCGCGCGGGCGGCATGCACCTCGGCCAGGGCGGCGGGTACGGCGAGGTCGTCATCGAGCGCCGCACCGAACTTCTCGGTCCACGTGCTCGGCACCACGACGCCGACACGAGTCCGCACCCGGTGCAGGAACTCCTCGATGCCGGTGTACGCCTTGACCGCATCCTGCAGTGCGTTCTCGGAGAACTCCAGCATCGACCGGTAGTGGGCACTACCCAGGTAGTAGCGCAGCTCTGCGGGCCGAACCCGTTGCAGCACAGCTGGAATCGACAGGACATTGCCCAACGACTTGCTCATCTTCTCCCCGCCCATGGTGACCCAGCCGTTGTGCAGCCAGTACCGGGCGAAGCCGTCGCCGGCGGCACGCGCCTGCGCGATCTCGTTCTCATGGTGCGGAAAGACCAGATCCATACCACCGCAGTGAATATCGAATTCCGAGCCAAGGTATTCGTGCGCCATCGCAACGCATTCGGAGTGCCAGCCTGGGCGGCCCGCTCCCCACGGCGTCGGCCAGGACGGCTCGCCGGGTTTGGCACCCTTCCACAGGGTGAAGTCACGCTGGTCGCGCTTACCGGTGGCCACGCCCTCGCCCTGGTGCACGTCGTCGACCTTGTGCCCGGACAGCTTGCCGTACTCCGGGAAGCTCTGTACGTCGAAGTAGACGTCCCCTGCGCCGGTATAGGCGTGGCCGGTGTCGACCAGTCGCTCGATGAGCTCGACGATCTGGGTGATGTGTCCGGTCGCCCGGGGCTCGGCAGACGGCGGCAGCACGCCCAGGGCGTCGTAAGCCGCCGAGAATGCCCGCTCATGGGTGGCCGCCCACTCCCACCACGGCCGGCCTGCGTCGGCGGCCTTGGTGAGGATCTTGTCGTCGATATCGGTGACGTTGCGGATGAATGCAACGTCGAAACCCTTGGCCGTCAGCCAACGCCGCAGCACATCGAAGGCGACCCCGCTGCGGACATGCCCGATGTGCGGCAAGCCCTGGACGGTGGCGCCGCAGAGATAGATCGAGGCATGACCGGAACGGATCGGCGCGAAATCGCGCACGGCACCGCTGTAGGTGTCGTGGAGTCGCAGGGTGCCGGTCACGACGCGCCAGCTTACCGGCCTGAACGGCTCAGTCAGGCATCGAGGCGGACCCGGCCACCACCAGGGCGGTGGCGATGGCCGCCATCCCTTCCCCGCGGCCGGTCAGCCCGAGGCCGTCGGTGGTGGTCGCCGAGACCGATACCGGCGCGCCCAGCAGGCCGGACAGCAGGCGTTGGGCTTCCTCCCGGCGCGGCCCGATCTTGGGGCGGTTGGCGATCACCTGGACGACGGCGTTGCCGACCGTGAAGCCCGCGGCGGTGAGCAGCTCGCGGACGTGTTCGAGCATGCGGGCGCCGGTGACACCGCGCCACTGCGGCTGGTCCACGCCGAACACCGACCCGAGATCGCCGAGGCTCGCCGCCGAGAGCAGCGCATCGCAGAGCGCGTGGACGGCAACGTCCCCATCGGAATGTCCGGAGCAGCCGTCGGCATCGTCGAACAACAGCCCCAGCAGCCAGCAGGGCCGGCCCGACTCGATCGGATGGACGTCGCTGCCCAGCCCGATGCGGGGAATCGTCATGCGACCAGCAGAGCTAGGGCCAGCTGGAGATCCAGCGGCGTGGTGACCTTGAATGCGAGGGGGTCGCCGGCGACGGTGTACACCGGGGTGCCCAGGTATTCGACCAGCGAGGCGTCGTCGGTGACCGACGCGCTGCCGACGTGCTCGTACGCGCGGCGGAGCAACGCGGTGTCGAAGCCCTGGGGTGTTTGCACGGCACGCAGCCCGGAGCGCTCGGGAGTGCCGAGGACGACGCCGTTGGCGTCGACGGCCTTGATGGTGTCGGTGACCGGCAGCACCGGAATGACCGCGCGCAGGCCGTCACGCAGGGCCGCGACCACCCGCTGGATCTGCTCGACCGGCGTCAGCGGCCGGGCGGCGTCGTGCACGAGAACGAACTCCGGGTCGCCGACGGAAGCCAATGCTCGTCGTACGGTTTCCGGACGCTCCGGACCGCCGGCGACAACCGTGGCACGACCGTCGAGCAGCAGCTTCGTTTCGTCGACCCGCTCGGCCGGCGCGGCGACGACCACCCGGTCGATCACGCCGGAGGCCAACAGACCGTCCACCGCGCGTTCGAGCATGGTTCGGCCACCGAGATCCACAAAAGCCTTTGGGATACCCGCGCCCAGCCGTTCACCGGAACCGGCGGCCGTGACGACCGCGACCGTGTCCGACACCTAACCCCTCAGGGCAGTCAGGACGCGGCGGCCAGCGCCTCGTCGAGAATGATGGTGGCCTTCTCGTCGTCGGTGTTCTCAGCGAGGGCCAGCTCGCCGACGAGGATCTGCCGGGCCTTGGCCAGCATGCGCTTCTCGCCCGCCGACAGACCGCGCTCCTGATCCCGGCGCCACAGGTCGCGAACGACCTCGGCGACCTTGTTGACGTCACCGGACGCCAGCTTCTCGAGGTTGGCCTTGTAGCGGCGCGACCAGTTGGTCGGCTCTTCGGTGTGCGGGGCACGAAGCACCTGAAACACCTTGTCCAGGCCTTCCTGTCCGACCACGTCGCGAACGCCGACATATTCGGCGTTGTCGGCGGGAACTCGGACAGTGAGGTCCCCCTGGGACACCTTCAAGACGAGGTATTCCTTCTGTTCGCCTTTGATGGTCCGGGTTTCAATGGCCTCGATCAATGCAGCACCGTGGTGTGGATAGACAACGGTGTCTCCGACCTTAAAAATCATCAGTTTCGAGCCCCTTTCACACTCCGATGTTACCACGGTGGCCGACAGCGTGCGGAACAACGATGCAGGTCAGGGGCACCGAAGGTGAAGAGAGGGGGTTGACAGGGTGACGAAAGCGTGCAACGCGGGCGCTCGTACCCACTGCTCAGCACACCCCCGCCCGGTCCCGGCCGCGCACTTCTGTCACCGCCCCGTGAACCCTCAGCTACCGCCGCGCGACGCTACCTACTACTGTGCATAGTCGAACCGCGGCGGCGCGACGAAGCCGTCCACACGGGCCGAGCAGGAGGCTGTTGTGAACCGCTTGACGAATCGCCTCGTCGCCGCATCCGCTGGCCTGGCGGCCTGCGGCCTGATCCTGACAGGGTGCGGTGCGGGCCAGATCTCGCAGACCGCCGACCAGCAGTCGGCCGTCAACGGCGCCACCGCGAATGTCGGAAGCATCGCGCTGCGCAACGTGCACATCCAGGCAGTGCAATCCGGTGACGCCCTGAAGCCGGGGCGCGCCGTCGAGCTGATCTTCGCCGCGGCAAACATCTCCCCGGACACCAACGACAAGCTGGTCAGCGTCAGCTCCGACGTGGGTTCGGTCGAGCTGACCGGAAACACCTCGATCCCGGCCGGAACGTCCTTGATCGTCGGCAGTGCCGACGGCCAGGCCGAAGCGGCGCCGATGGGCAGTGTGCAGCCGGCCAAAGCCGAGGTCACTCTCACCCAGCCGATTTCCAACGGCCTGACCTATGGCTTCACCTTCACCTTCGAGAAGGCCGGCCAGGCGACAGTCCAGGTGCCCATCTCGGCGGGTGGCGCGGAGCGGCAAGGGGCACCCGCAGGCCAGGAGTGAGCTGACACGGACCGCTAATACGCGGATCTGTCGGACCCACCCGATAGCGTCACGGCCGTGGCCAAGGCGCGTTCGCAATATCGCTGTTCGGAATGCCGCCATGTAATGGCCAAGTGGGTCGGCCGTTGCCCGGAGTGCGGAACCTGGGGCACGGTCGACGAGGTGGCCGGGGCGAGCGCCGCCGGCACCACTGCACAGCGCGCCGTCGTGCCCTCCACCCCCGCGGTACCGATCAGCTCCATCAACCCCGACCGCACCCGTCACTTCCCCACCGGCGTCGACGAACTCGACCGAGTCCTCGGCGGCGGGGTGGTGCCCGGCTCGGTCAGCCTGCTGGCCGGTGATCCCGGGGTCGGCAAGTCCACACTGCTGCTCGACGTGGTGCACCGGTGGGCGAGTTCGGGCCGGCGCGCGCTGTATGTCTCCGGCGAAGAGTCCGCGGGCCAGATCCGGATGCGCGCTGAGCGGACCGGCTGCACCCATGACGAGGTGTTCCTGGCCGCTGAAACCGACATCAACACCGTGCTCGGCCATATCGAGGCGGTGCAGCCGAGTCTGGTGGTGGTCGACTCGGTGCAGACGATGACAGCCGGTGACACCGACGGCGTGGTCGGCGGAGTGACCCAGGTACGCGCGGTGACGACTGCGCTGACCGCCGCGGCCAAGTCGAGCGGCGTGGCGCTGGTGCTGGTCGGCCACGTCACAAAGGACGGAGCGATCGCCGGGCCGCGCTCGCTGGAGCATCTGGTGGACGTGGTGCTGCACTTCGAGGGCGACCGCAACTCCACCCTCCGGATGGTCCGCGGGGTGAAGAACCGCTTCGGCGCCTCCGATGAGGTCGGCTGTTTCGTATTGCAGGACAACGGTATTCAGGGGATTTCCGATCCGTCCGGGTTGTTTCTCGACGACCGGCCCAACCCGGTACCCGGCACCGCGGTCACGGTGGCGCTCGACGGTAAGCGCCCGCTGATCGGCGAGATCCAGGCCCTGTTGGCCTACCGTCCCGAGAACGCACCGCAACGCCGCGCGGTCAGCGGGGTGGACAGTTCACGGGCGGCGATGATCGCCGCGGTGCTGGAGCGGCGGGCCAACCTCAAGGTCAGCGCCACCGACATCTATCTGTCCACCGTCGGCGGGATGCGGTTGATGGATCCCTCGTCGGACCTGGCGGTCGCGATGGCGATGGCATCGGCCTACGCGGACCTGCCGCTGCCCAGCACCACCGTGGTGATCGGCGAAGTGGGCCTAGCCGGGGATCTGCGCCGCGTCACCGGAATGGACCGCCGACTCGCCGAAGCGGCACGCCTTGGCTTCACCGAGGCGCTCGTACCGATGGGGTGCGGCGCCGTCCCCAAGGGCTTCAAAGCCATCGAATCGGCCACCATCGGTGACGCCCTGCGCTCGATGTTGACGATCGCAAAACGGCCCTACGACAAGGTCGTCACGCAGCTTCGGCGGGAGGGGTCGAGTAACGACCTCGACGCAGTGGACAATAAGTGGCTGTGAGCACCGTCAACGGAGCCAGCGGCTCCGCCCAGCCAACGGCGGTCACGCTGCGCGAGACCATCGGGCGACTGGCGCCCGGCACTGCCCTTCGCGACGGCCTGGAGCGCATCCTGCGTGGTCGCACGGGTGCGCTGATCGTTCTGGGCTACGACGAGCGGGTCGAGACGATCTGCGACGGCGGGTTCTCCCTTGATGTGCGGTTCGCCCCGACCCGGTTGCGCGAGCTGTCGAAGATGGACGGCGCCGTCGTGCTGTCCACCGACGGCAGCCGGATCGTACGGGCCAACGTCCAACTGGTCCCGGATCCGACGATCCCCACCGACGAGTCCGGAACCCGGCACCGCTCCGCCGAGCGCACCGCGATCCAGACCGGCTATCCGGTGGTCTCGGTGAGCCACTCGATGAACATCGTCACGGTGTACGTCTCCGGCGAGCGCCACGTGGTGGCCGACTCAGCCACCATCCTGTCGCGGGCCAACCAGGCGATCGCCACGTTGGAGCGCTACAAGGCTCGCCTCGACGAGGTGTCCCGGCAGCTGTCCACCGCCGAGATCGAGGACTTCGTCACGCTGCGCGACGTCATGACGGTGGTGCAGCGGCTCGAGATGGTTCGCCGCATCGGACTCGAAATCGATTATGACGCAGTGGAACTCGGCACCGATGGCAGACAGCTGCGACTACAGCTCGAAGAACTGCTCGGCGGCAACGACACCGCCCGCGAGCTGATCATGCGTGACTATCACGCCAACCCCGACCCGCCGTCGAAGGCTCAGGTCGCCTCGACGCTGGCCGAATTGGACTCGCTGTCGGACACCGAACTGTTGGACTTCACCGCGCTGTCGCGCGTATTCGGCTATCCCTCGACGGCGGAGGCGCAGGATTCGGCGCTCAGCGCGCGTGGCTATCGGGCGATGGCCGGCATCCCGCGCCTGCAGTTCGCCCACGTCGACCTGCTGGTACGCCGCTTCGGTTCGCTACAGGGACTGCTGGCAGCCAGCGCCACCGACCTGCAGTCCGTCGACGGCATCGGCGCGATGTGGGCACGGCACGTTCGCGAGGGCTTGTCGCAGCTGGCCGAGTCGACCATCGCCGACCGGCTGGTCTGACGCTATCTGAATGCTTACCCCGCGGGCGCCGGCGGCGGGGCCTCGCCCGGGGCACCGGCGGGCAGCTGCTGCCCGGCGGCTGGTGCGGCACCCGGCGGCGGAGCGTCGGCCAGGATGAACGGCACCGTCGCTGAACGCAGGTTGCCCAGCTGGACCACCAGGTTGTAGGTGCCGGGTCCGATCGGCTGGCGCGGCAGCGGGCACTGCGGTGCGGAGCCCATGGCGGTCCAGGTCACCTCGGTGGTCACCTGCTCACCCGGGTTGAACGTCTTGACCAGCGTCTCGTTCGACGGCGCGCAGTCGAGGTTCGACCACAACCGCTTGCCGTCCATCGAGTACACGTAGGCGGCGAGCACGGCTGCACCGACGTCACGCTTGCAGGCCACCAGACCGATATTGGTGACGACCATGGTGAACTTCGGCTGGTCGCCGATCGCGTACTGCGGCTGGTTGGTGATGCCCTTGACCGCCAGGTTGGAATCCGGGCAGTCGTCGCCCTCTTTGAGCACCGGCGGTGGCACGACGGCCTCGGTGGGCGTCGGTGCGACCGCGACGGGTCCCGACGGGGTCTCCGCCGGCGGCGGCGGCGCGACGACGGGAGTCTTGTTGTCCGGCTGGGGATTCTGCGGTTGAGCCACGGGCGTGGTCTTCACGGCGCTCTTCGAATCCGAGCCACCGCTGAAGACGATGAAGGCCACCCCGACGACGATTGCGGTAACTACCGCGACGATGCCGATTGCCAGAGCACGGCGTCGCCAATAGATTTGCGAGGGTAGGGGTCCACGCGGTTCCAGATCCAGATCCAGCACGTTTCCACGGTAAGGGCAGGTCACCGCGAGTTGTCCGACCCCGCTCGGCGTGTCGCCTTGTTAGCTAGCTGGAAAAGTGTTTATTCGCCGATATCGCCGAGGTGTTCGCGCAACGCAACTTTGCCGTCGGCGAGGTGATAGGTCAGGCCCACGATGGCCAGCGTGCCGGCGGCGACCCGCTCGGCGATGAGGGCGGACCGGGCCATCAGCTGCGTGCCGGTCTCGACGACATGGCGGGCCTCGAACTCGTCGACGCGGGTCAGGCCCTCGCGGCGACCCACCAGGATCGACGGTGTCACCCGCTCGACGAGATCGCGAATGTATCCGCCGGGCACCGCGCCGTCGTCGAGGGCGGACAACGTCGCCTTGACCGCGCCACAGCTGTCGTGTCCGAGGACGGCGATCAGCGGCACGTTGAGAACGCCGACCGCGTACTCGATGGATCCCAGCACCGCGGAGTCGATGACGTGTCCCGCCGTGCGAACCACGAACATGTCGCCCAGGCCCTGGTCGAAGATGATCTCGGCGGCAACCCGGCTGTCAGCGCACCCGAAGATGACTGCGGTCGGGGTTTGCCCCCCGGCCAACCGCGCACGGTCCTCGATGCTCTGGCTGGGATGCTCTGGCTGGCCGGCAACGAATCGCTCGTTACCCTCTTTGAGTGCCTTCCATGCGGTTATCGGGCTGGTGTTCGGCATGGCCGTCATTCTGCCTTGTCTGTCACCTCGAAACTATATGAGTTCCATTTGTGACGAGCTCGTCGTGTGGTACGGGCATGCCCGGCGCGACCTGCCGTGGCGCGCTCCCGATGTGACGGCGTGGCAAATCCTGGTCAGCGAATTCATGCTGCAGCAGACTCCGGTCGCGCGGGTGGCGCCCATCTGGCTGGATTGGGTGGCGCGCTGGCCGACACCGTCGGCGACGGCTGCAGCCAGCGCCGCGGACGTGCTTCGCGCCTGGGGCAAGCTCGGCTATCCGCGCCGAGCAAAGCGCCTGCACGAGTGCGCGACCGTGATCGCCACCGAACACGACGACCGGGTGCCCGACGATGTCGAGGTGTTGTTGACCCTGCCCGGTGTCGGCTCCTACACCGCCCGCGCGGTGGCCTGTTTCGCCTACCAGCAGAGCGTGCCGGTGGTGGACACCAATGTCCGACGGGTCGTGGCGCGCGCGATCCACGGCCGCGCCGATGCTGGAAATCCCTCCGCCACAAGAGATATGGCCGACGTCTTGGCGCTGATGCCCGATGACGAGACGGCGCCCGTGTTCTCGGCGGCGCTGATGGAGCTCGGCGCGACGGTGTGCACGGCGCGCTCGCCCAAGTGCGGGGTGTGCCCGCTGAGTGTTTGCGCCTGGCGGGCCGCCGGCCACCCGCCTGCGGCGACCGCGCCACGACCCGCCCAGCGGTTTGCCGGCACCGACCGGCAGGTACGCGGGAAGTTGCTGGATGTGTTGCGCGCCAGCACTTCTCCGGTACCGCGCGAGCAGCTTGACGTCGTCTGGCTGACCGATACCGCACAGCGCGACCGCGCGCTGGATTCACTTCTGGTGGACGGCCTGGTTGAACAGACCGCCGATGGCCGGTTCGCGCTGTGCGGTGAGGCCGACTAGGCAGACCGGGCGAACCGGCGGCGGTAGTCCGACGGGGTGACGCCGACGATCCGGCGGAAGTGGTGGCGTAGCAGCGTGGCATTGCCGAATCCCGCCCGCTCGGCGATGCGGTCGACGTCCAGATCGGTCTCCTCGAGCATGCGGCGGGCGTAGAGCACCCGCTGATCGGTGACCCACTGCATGGGCGTGGTGCCGGCCTCCTCGACGAAGCGCCGCGCGAACGTGCGCGCCGACATGTTGGCTCGGCGAGCCATGCTCGTGACCGTGTGCGGCTTGTCGAGGTTGGACAGAATCCAATCCAGTTGCGGCGCAAAGCCTTCCGAGCATCGCGCGGGGATGGGTTGCTCGATGTACTGACGCTGGCCGCCGTCGCGCTGCGGAGGAACCACCATTCGCCTAGCGATGATGTTGGTGACCGCGCTGCCGAGTTCACGGCGCACCAGGTGCAGGCACGCGTCGATGCCGGCGGCGGTACCGGCGCTGGTCACCAGATCGCCATCGTCGACGAACAGCACATTGCGGTCGATGATCGCCGTCGGATAACGCTGCGCGAGGTCGTCGGCGTGCATCCAGTGCGTGGTGCAGCGGCGTCCGTCGAGCAGGCCCGCTTCGCCCGCCACGAAGGCGCCGGAACACACGGTCAGGATCGTCGACCCGGCCGCATGCGCGGCCCGCAGGGCTTCCAGAGCTTCCGGCGGGTACGCCTCGACCGGGCCGGTGACCGCCGATACCGCCACCACGTCGGCGCCGATCAGGGCGTCGAGGCCATGGTCGGGCACCAGGGTGGCGCCGACACTGGTGCGCAGCGGCACGCCTGCCTGCGGACCGCACACCTTGAAATCGAAGTTGGGCACACCGTCTGCCGCCCGGTCGATTCCGAAGACTTCGCAGACCACGCCGAACTCGAAGACGGCGACGTTGTTCAGAACCAGCGCCGAGACACTCTTCAAAGGCATGGCAGAATTTTATCTCACCGGGTCAGTACTGCCACTGTTGGCGGAATCTTTTTCCCCGCAGCATTACTGCCATGAACGCATTCGCCGCCATCGCCAAGAAACTGCATCTGCACCCCGATCAATTCCGGGTGTGGGCACCGATGGTCGGTCCACTCTTCGCAGACGATGCCGACCTGCGCCGGATCGCCCACGATCTCGACGCCGTACGGACCAGGTTCGAACACCATCCGACCTGGCCGTCGTCAGGTGCTCTCGGGGAGCGCCGCTAGGAACGACTCGACGGCGTCCCGGTACCGATCCGGGGCGTCGTCGTGAACGAGGTGGCCTGCCCCGGGGACATGGACGTAGCGTGCCGACGGCCCGCCCAGCTCGGCCATCCGGCGCATCTGCCCGGGCGGCGCCACCGAGTCACCCGCCTCGATCAGCAACACCGGCGCCCGGACCGCCTGCCACTGCCGCCAGTAATCCCGAGTCCCCCACTCCGCCGCGATCTCGATCCAGCGAGCGGGCTGGCCGTGCAGCCGCCAGCCGCTCGCCGTGCGGTCGAAGGCTTCGAGGAAGTAGCGCCCCGCGATCGGCCCGAATTCGTCGAAAACCTGCTGTTCGGTGGAGTATTCGACCGGCAGGGCATGCACCCACGGTTCCCACGGGCCGGTCGTGCGGCCGACGAAGTCCGGCGCCATGTCCTCGACCACCAACCCGCGCACCAGGTCGGGGCGCTGCGCAGCCAGGCACCAGGAATGCAGACCGCCCATCGAGTGCCCGACGAGTACGGCCGGCCCGTCGAGGCGTGCAAGGGCGTCGCCGAGGTCGGTGACGAACCGTTCGGTGCTGACCGGTTCGGAATCCTCGACCTCACGTCCGCGGTGCCACGGTGCGTCGTAGGTGTGAACCGACCCGAACCGGGCCAGCCACGGCACCTGTCGCGACCACGTGGTGCCGCGGCCCATCAAGCCGTGAACCAACACCACGGGCCTCCCGGTGCCACCCCGATAGGTCAGCAGCTCAGTGCTCACCGGTTCATCTTGCGCGGTCGGTCACCGGCCCGGGCGGGCGCGGTAACCTTGCGCCATGTCCGTGGTGAAGATCAACGCAATCGAGATTCCGCCTGGCGCCGGTCCAGAGCTGGAGAAGCGGTTCGCCAACCGCGCCCACGCCGTAGACAACCAGCCGGGCTTCCTCGGGTTCCAACTGCTGCGGCCCGTCAAGGGCGAGGACCGCTACTTCGTGGTGACCACATGGGAGTCCGAGGAGGCGTTCCAGGCCTGGGCCAGCGGACCGGCGATCCACGCGCACGCCGGTGAGCGCGCGAACCCGGTGGCCAAGGGTGCCCATCTGCTCGAGTTCGAGGTTGTGTTGGACGTTGCCGGGACCGGCTCGAAGGCGTAGCGCACGCCGGGTGTGCCGGCGTGCGGTGGCGGCGGCCACCGTGATCGCGTCCGCCGCCCTGGCAACCAGCTGCACATCAGCCCCCGCGCCGCCCGCCAACGCCGGCGCGGGTGTCCGCATCGACCTCAACACCCCGCAGGGCGTCCGAGCCAAGCAGGTGATGGACATGCTGAACTCGGACTGGCCGATCGGAGACGAGAGCGTCAAGACGCTGGCCGCTCCGGACCTGGTGGACCCGGTCGCCCACACCATGGACTCGCTGTGGTGGGACCGGCCCTACACGCTGGCCGGCGTCGAAGTCGGCGCCAACGTCGCCACCCTGCACATGCTGACCTCCTACGGCGCCCGCCAAGACATCGACCTGCGCATCGGCGACGACACGTTCGTCAGCCGGTTCGTCGTCACCACCGAGAAACCGAAGATCGAATCGTGGCAGGACGTCGACACCGCCCTGAACCGCACCGGTGCCCGTTATTCGTGGCAGGTCTCCAAAGTCGACGACGGCCGCTGCGAGAAGGTGGCGGGTACCAACACCACTGAATCCCTGCCGCTGGCTTCGATTTTCAAGACATACGTGTTGTACGCGGTTGAAACTGCCGTCAGGGCAGGAACTGTGAACTGGGACGACAAGCTCACGATCACCGCCGAGTTGAAGAAACTCGGTTCATCGGGCTTCGACAAGCTTCCCCCCGGATCCCAGATCACCGTCCGCGAGGCCGCGGGCAAGATGATCTCCACGAGCGACAACATGGCCACCGACATGCTGATCGGACGGGTGGGAACCCACGCCGTCGAAGAGGCCCTGGTCGCCGCCGGACACCACGACCCGGCGAGCATGACGCCGTTCCCGACGATGCGGGAACTGTTCGCGATCGGCTGGGGCAACCCCGATGTGCGTGAGCAGTGGAAGACGACCGTGCCGGCGAATCGGGGAAACCTGTTGCACGACGCGGATTCCCGCCCGTACGACCCCGATCCGATGCGCTCCCACACACCGGCCTCGACCTACGGCGTGGAGTGGTATGCCAACGCCGAGGACATCTGCCGCGTGCACGCCGCCCTGCAGCACAACGCCGTCGGCCGTGCGGCTCCGGTCAAGGACGTGATGTCCGAAGCCGCGGGTATCGACCTCGACCCCGCCGAGTGGCCCTACATCGCCGCGAAGGCCGGAAACCTGCCCGGGGAGATGACTTTCAGCTGGTACGCGGTGGACCGAACCGGCCAGGCCTGGGTGGTCAGCTTCCAGTTCAACTGGCCCCGCTTCCACAGCGCGAACGCGGGTGGTTGGGCGATGATGATCATCAAGCAGGTGTTCGGGCTACTGCCCCGCTACCGCTGAGCGCAGCGTCCACCCCGAACCTCGGTGATGCAAGGCGGTGCTGCTGGCCGGTGCTATATCGATGCGCCAGAACGATTGTGGCGGCGCATCGAGGGTGCTCAGGATCGCCGCGCGAACAACCGCCGGGTGGGTGAAAGCGACAACCCGCCCCGGTGTGCGGGCCACATCGACCAACCAACCGCGTACCCGCGCGATCAGCTCGACCACCGATTCGCCGTTGTGCGGGCGGCTTTCAGGGTCGGTCAACCACTGCGTGAGCTCACCGGGCTGCACCTGGTCGAGACTCAGTCCGCCCCAGGAACCGCACCCCAGGTCGGCCAGCCGCGGATCAATTGCAGGCGTAAGACCGAGCGCGTGCGCGCTCTGTCGTGCCCGTAGTTCCGGCCCGGAGAACACCTCATCGGCGGCAACCAGGTCGATCCCGGTCAGCTGCCGTCGACCCAGGGGGTTGAGCTCTTCGTCGAGCGGAAATCGCCCGGCTGCCATGGCATCGGTCATGGCGTGTGACACCAGGGTCAGCCGGACGACCTCGCTCACGCAGCGATGGGTTCCTGCTGCTTGCTATCGAGCAGCCGGTGCAGCATCGCCCCACCGACCAGACCGATCGTTGTCCAGACGATCACCTGGGTGCCCAGCGCATACAGCCGGAACTCATAGAGATCCGTCGCCGGGAAGCCCGGGAACACAATCATTCCGGCGTCATTCACCATCGGTCCCGGCGTCTCGTTGATCGTCGGCAGCAGCAGCATCACGATCGCGACCGCGACGATGTACGCGCCGCCGGCGGCCAGCGTGGCGTTCCAGGCACCCAGCTTCGGCGTGAGCTGGAAGGCGAGGTAGACCGCAGCGACCATGAACAGCGCCGACAGCGCCACCATCAGGATGTACAGCAGCGCGCGCTGCTTGATGGTTTCGTCGAGGCTGGTGGCCGGCGGGCTGGGCGGATACTTCAGTGCCGGCACCACCCACAGCGAGATGAGCATCGCGCCCGCGGTCAGCACTGCGAGCGTGCGGGCCGACACGGTGTCGATGCGGCTGTACGCCACGCAGAACACGACAGCGAACAACGCGCCGAGCGCCACGCTGAAGAGCAGCACGCCCAGTCCCATACCGATGTTGGACTGCACCGTGCGAGTGAACAGCTCGCCGCCCTCATGGCTGTGCCCGTGCCCGTGCGCGGACGCCGCCTCCATGGCTTCATGCGCCGCGGTGGTGCCGTCTTCGAAGTCGATGGCTCGTCCGACGATCGGCTCGATGAAGATCTTGGACCAGACGAATCCGAACACGCCTGCGAGGGCGCCGGCCAGAATGCCGCGCCAAATTATTGATTTTTCCATTGTCGTGGAGTGTTTTCCGCCGGCTCAGTGGCAGGGGAATCCGAGGAGGTGGCGGGCGTCATGCACGAATTCGTGGATGTACATGTTGTCGCCGAAGACCGAGGTGGCGCCTTGGTCGACACCGACGAAATACAGCACCAGCAGCGCGAAGAAGGCGGTCAGCGAGAGCCAGACGACAGCTTTGGCGGCCGAGAGATCGACGGCGCGTGAGTGGCTCTTTGTCTGCGGAGTAGTCATTCGGTGTCCTTCCAGGGAGCTACGCGTCCCAATGCGAACCATGACGGGCCTCGGGTCTGACTGTCAACAGTGGCGCGACCGTTCTGGAATTTCACCAGATTCCTCGACTCGTCTCTTACCCCGAGGATGCTATACCTCCGCGGGGTCAGCCGGCGCCGTAACCCAGCTGCTGCGCGGTGTACTTGGCGGCATCGGTGACCGGGACCGCCTGCACCGCGGTGCCGTAGGCGCAGATTTCGGTCCAGACATCGCCGAGTTCGGTGGTGTCGAACCGCATTCCGATGATCGCGTTTCCGCCACGGGTGCGGGCCTCGGTCATCAAGCGATTCATCGCCTCATTGCGGCTCTCCGCGAGGTTCTTCGTCATGCCCTGCAGCTCGCCGCCGAACATGCTCTTGAAGCCCGCGCCCATCTGGGAGAAGGCATTGCGCGATCGCACGGTGAGACCGAAGACCTCGCCGCACACCCGCTGGATCTCCCAGCCGGGGATGTCGTTGGTGGTGACCACAAGCATGAGCAGAGGGTAGCGGTCGCGCGCGGGGGAATCGATGCGGACGAAAACAATTCATCGCCGATACGAAAAAGACCCCCGACATCGTCGGGGGTCTTTTTCGTTGGTGCCTACTCGCTGGCGGTGCCTGCGTTGGCCAGATCCGCCTCGGCGATCTCCGGACGCTTGGGACCACCGGCGAAGGTGAACTTCGCGTCCTCGCCGGCGCCTTCGCCGTCCCAGTTCTCCACGTCGACCGTGACCAGCTGACCGGGGCCGACCTCTTCGAAGAGGATCTTCTCCGAGAGGGCGTCCTCGATCTCGCGCTGGATGGTCCGCCGCAGCGGCCGCGCACCCAACACCGGATCGAAGCCGCGCTTGGCCAACAGCGCCTTGGCGTTGTCGGTCAGCTCCATCTCCATGTCCTTGGTCTTGAGCTGCTTGGACACCCGGCCCACCATCAGGTCGACCATCTGGATGATCTCGTCCTGAGTCAGCTGGTGGAAGACGATGATGTCGTCGATGCGGTTGAGGAACTCCGGGCGGAAGTGCTTCTTCAGCTCGTCGTTGACCTTCTGCTTCATCCGCTCGTAGTTGTTCTCGCCGCCACCCTGGGTGAAGCCGAGACCGACCGCCTTGCTGATGTCGGAGGTGCCCAGGTTCGAGGTGAAGATCAGCACGGTGTTCTTGAAGTCGACCGTGCGGCCCTGACCGTCGGTGAGACGGCCGTCCTCGAGGACCTGCAACAGGGTGTTGTAGATCTCCTGGTGGGCCTTCTCGATCTCGTCGAACAGCACCACCGAGAACGGCTTGCGCCGCACCTTCTCGGTGAGCTGGCCGCCCTCCTCGTAGCCGACGTATCCGGGCGGGGCACCGAACAGCCGCGACGCGGTGAAGCGGTCGTGGAACTCGCCCATGTCGATCTGGATGAGTGCGTCGTCGTCGCCGAACAGGAACTCCGCCAGCGCCTTGGACAGCTCGGTCTTACCGACGCCGGACGGGCCGGCGAAGATGAACGAGCCGGACGGGCGCTTGGGATCCTTCAGGCCTGCGCGGGTGCGGCGGATGGCCTTGCTGACCGCCCGGACCGCATCCTCCTGGCCGATGATCCGCTTGTGCAGCTCGTCCTCCATGCGCAGCAGCCGGGTGGTCTCCTCCTCGGTCAGCTTGAACACGGGGATACCGGTCCAGTTGCCGAGCACCTCCGCGATCTGCTCATCGTCGACCTCGGCGACAACATCGAGATCGCCTGAGCGCCACTGCTTTTCACGCTCAGCGCGCTGCGCGACCAGTTGCTTCTCCCGGTCCCGCAGGTTCGCAGCCTTCTCGAAGTCCTGGGCGTCGATCGCGGATTCCTTCTCCCGGCGAGCGTCGGCGATCTTCTCGTCGAACTCACGCAGGTCTGGCGGCGCGGTCATCCGGCGGATGCGCATGCGCGCACCGGCCTCGTCGATCAGGTCGATCGCCTTGTCCGGCAGGAACCGGTCGTTGATGTAGCGGTCGGCCAACGTCGCCGCCGCGACCATCGCCGAGTCGGTGATCGACACCCGGTGGTGGGCCTCGTACCGGTCGCGCAGACCCTTCAGGATCTCGATGGTGTGCGCCACCGTCGGCTCACCAACCTGGACCGGCTGGAACCGGCGCTCCAGGGCGGCGTCCTTCTCGATGTACTTGCGGTACTCGTCGAGCGTGGTGGCGCCGATCGTCTGCAGCTCGCCTCGAGCCAGCTTCGGCTTGAGGATCGACGCCGCGTCGATGGCACCTTCGGCGGCACCCGCACCGACCAGCGTGTGCAGCTCGTCGATGAACAGGATGATGTCGCCGCGGGTGTTGATCTCCTTGAGCACCTTCTTGAGGCGCTCCTCGAAATCACCGCGGTAACGGCTGCCGGCCACCAGCGACCCGAGGTCGAGGGTGTACAGCTGCTTGTCCTTGAGTGTCTCGGGAACCTCGCCGTGCACGATGGCCTGGGCCAGGCCCTCGACGACGGCTGTCTTACCGACACCGGGCTCGCCGATCAGCACCGGGTTGTTCTTGGTGCGCCGGCTCAACACCTGCATCACCCGCTCGATTTCCTTCTCGCGGCCGATGACCGGGTCGAGCTTGCCCTCCATGGCGGCCGCGGTGAGGTTGCGGCCGAACTGGTCGAGGACCAGCGACGTCGACGGGTTGCCGGACTCGCCGCCACGGCCGCCGGTGCCGGCTTCCGCGGTCTCCTTGCCCTGGTAGCCGCTCAGCAGCTGGATGACCTGCTGGCGCACCCGGGTCAGTTCGGCGCCGAGCTTCACGAGCACCTGGGCGGCGACGCCCTCGCCCTCGCGGATCAGGCCGAGCAGAATGTGCTCGGTGCCGATGTAGTTGTGGCCGAGCTGCAGCGCCTCGCGAAGGCTCAGCTCGAGAACCTTTTTGGCGCGCGGGGTGAAGGGGATGTGCCCGGACGGGGCCTGCTGGCCCTGACCGATGATCTCCTCGACCTGGCTGCGGACACCTTCAAGTGAGATGCCCAGCGACTCCAGTGACTTGGCGGCTACGCCTTCACCCTCATGAATAAGTCCCAGCAGGATGTGCTCGGTGCCGATGTAGTTGTGGTTGAGCATCCGGGCCTCTTCTTGAGCCAGGACGACGACCCTGCGGGCACGGTCGGTGAATCTCTCGAACATCCTCGGTTACCTGCTCTCCATCACGATTAGGTACAGCGGTAGTCACCACGTACCTGTCGTCCACTCTAATGGGCGGCCCGGGAAGGCGTCCTCCCTTGTCACCCTTACCGCTTTCCCTAGCGGTGCGGACCTAGCACACCAACGCGGCGGAGCTGCGAATCGTTTCCGGCAATCACCGGCGTCCGCTTCGCCGCGAGCGAAACGGCGCCGCCACCTTCCTCGCGGTGTGGGACGAGCAGGTTAGCTGGGGCCTAGGTTGCGGCGTGGAAGGCGTCGATGATGTCGGCCGGGATGCGTCCCCGCGTCGACACCTTGTGGCCATTGCGGCGCGCCCATTCCCGGATCGCGGCGCTCTGCTCCCGATCGATGCTCGCGCGGCCACGGCCGGCCGGGCCCGAGCGACCACGGCGACGGCCGCCCACGCGGCGGCTGGCTTCGACCCACTGCTTGAGATCGTTACGCAGTTTCTGAGCATTCTTTGAAGAAAGATCGATCTCATAGCTCACTCCATCGAGCGCGAATTCGACCGTTTCATCGGCTGCGCCCGCACCGTCGAAATCGTCGACGAGAGTGACGGTCACTTTTTTGGCCATTGCCTCACTGAATCCTTCTGCCTGCGCTCAACAACCCATAGTCGAGCGTCTTCCCCATGCGAACCAATGTGCCACAGTGGCCCACATCATTCAACGTAGCTCGGATAAGCGCACCTCAGCCATGTCGGCGAACAATCGGGAACAAAACAGTTTCCCGAATTGACAAGCCGGTGAGTGCCATCAGCAGACGATCGACGCCCATTCCGGTTCCCGTCGTCGGGGGCATCGCATACTCCATTGCCGCGAGGAAATCCTCGTCGAGTGCCATCGCCTCGTCATCGCCCGCCGCGGCCGCCCTGGCTTGGGCCTCGAAGCGCTCGCGCTGCACGATCGGGTCGACCAGCTCGGAATAGCCGGTGGCCAATTCGAACCCGCGCACGTAGAGATCCCACTTCTCCGTGACGCCGGGGATGCTGCGGTGCTGGCGGGTCAGCGGTGTGGTTTCGACCGGGAAATCCTTGACGAATGTCGGGGCCCACAATGTGTCCCCGACTGTGTGCTCCCACAGTTCTTCGATCACCTTGCCGTGCCCGTAGCCGCGATCCCGCGGGATCTCCACCTCGAGCCGGTCGGCAATAGTGAGGAGATATTCCAGCGACGTGTTCGGGGTGATCTCTTCACCGAGGGCTTCAGACAACGACGGGTACATTTCCAGTGACGGCCATTCACCGTCGAGGTCATAGATTGTGCCGTCCGGCAATGGCACTTGCCGCGTGCCGATCGCCTCATCCGCAACTTCCTGAATAACTTCACGGGTGACGATCGCCGAATCGTCATACGTACCCCATGCTTGATAAGTCTCGAGCATGGAGAATTCCGGCGAATGCGTCGAATCGGCGCCTTCGTTTCGGAAGTTTCGATTGAGCTCGAAAACCTTCTCGAGACCACCCACCACGCATCGCTTGAGGAACAACTCCGGCGCGATCCGCAGATACAGGTCGGCGTCGAGCGCGTTCGAGTGGGTGATGAACGGCCGTGCTGCCGCACCACCGGCGAGCGTCTGCAGCATCGGCGTTTCGACTTCGAGGAACCCGCGACGATCCAACGCATTGCGCAGTGCACGGACCACCGCGATGCGTTGCCGGGCCACGGTGCGGGCTTGCGGGCGCACGATCAGGTCGACGTAGCGCTGCCGGACGCGCGACTCTTCGCTCATTTCCTTGTGAGCGACGGGCAGTGGACGCAACGCCTTGCTGGCCATCTGCCACGAATCGGCCAGCACCGAGAGTTCCCCGCGGCGGGAACTGATCACCTCTCCGTGCACGAACACGATGTCACCGAGATCCACCTCGGTCTTCCAGGCTTCGAGGGCGTCCTCACCGACGCCGGCCAGGCTGATCATGGCCTGCAGCTGGGTCCCGTCGCCTTCCTGCAGGGTGGCGAAGCACAACTTGCCCGAGTTGCGGGCGAACACCACCCGGCCGGTGACGCCGACGATGTCGCCGGTGGCGGAGTCGGCTTCCAGATCGGGATACGCGGCCCTGATCTGGGCCAGCGAATGGGTTCGCGGCACCGAGACGGGATAGGGGTCTTTCCCGTCGGCCAACAAGGCCTCGCGCTTGCCCTGGCGAATCCGGAACTGCTCGGGGACGTCGGAGTCCGCGTGGTCGGTTTCCGGAGTATCAGCAGAGCTCACGACGTGCCAGCTTAAATGAGGTCATGGGGTCCCTCCTAAACGCGGCCGCGCTCACAGCCTTGGCGGGCGAACGAGTGGACTGGCGGTTCAAGGGGCTGCCGGCCTCCTGGGCGGGGCTGACGGTGGCACAGATCCGTGCGGCGGCGCCCGACCTGTTCGACGCCGGACCGCTGGGCCCGATCTGCACGCTCTCCGATACGGCGCTGCGGCACAACCTGGCAACGATGGCGGGCTGGTGTGCCCGGCACGGGGTCGAGCTGGCGCCGCACGGGAAAACCCACATGTCGCCGCAACTGCTGGCCCGGCAGTTCGCGGCCGGTGCATGCGCGGTGACCGCCGCGACGATCAGCCAGGTGCGAACCTTCCGCGCGTTCGGGGTCCGCGAGGTGGTGCTGGCCAACGAGCTGGTGGACGCCGCGGCCCTCGCGTGGCTGGCCGCCGAGCTCGACGGCAATCCCGAGTTCCGGCTGATCTGCTGGGTGGATTCCGCGCGTGGGGTGGCACTGATGACCGAGGCACTGCAGGCGGCGGGCGCGCGACGCCCGCTGGATGTCTGCGTCGAGCTCGGCGCAATGGGCACTCGCACCGGCTGCCGCGACGACGCGAGCGCCGATGCGGTCGCCGCCGCGGCGGTCGCCAGTCCGCGCCTTCGGCTGGTCGGGGTGGCCGGCTACGAGGCCGCCCTGGGCCACGACGTGTCGCCCGCCGGTCTCGACCGGGTGCGGAGTTACCTCGAGTGGGTTCGCGCGGTGGCGATGCGGCTGGCGCCGCTGTGTTCGGACATGGTCGTAACCGCGGGTGGCAGTACGCATTTCGACCTGGTGGCCGAGACGCTGACCGGTCCGTGGCGCACGGTCTTGCGCAGCGGGGTGTATCTGACCAATGACGACGGGCTCTATCTGCGGACCTCGCCGCTGACCAGACCCGGTGCCGAGCCGGGCGGGTTCATACCGGCGATGCACGTGTGGGCTCAGGTGTGTTCGCGGCCCGAGCCGGGCCTGGCGTTGTTGACGATGGGCCGTCGCGACGTGTCGTTCGACGCAGATCTCCCTGTGCCACGACGACTTCGAATCGGCTCCGGCTGGACGGACCTGGCGGGTTGTGAAGTCGCCGCGCTCAACGACCAGCACGCGTTTCTGCGGCTGTCCCCGGCCGCCGAGGACGTGGTCGCGGTCGGCAGCTGGATCGAGTTCGGGGTATCGCACCCGTGCACGGTGTTCGACAAATGGCAGCTGATCCCGGTGCTCGACGAGCACGGCCGGGTGATCGATCTGGTGCGAACGTTCTTCTAGCGGGCCGATTTGATCCGGCGCTGGTTGTCGCGGTTGCGTTCGTAGACCATCCGCAGGCCGTCCAGCGTGAGGTGCTGGTCGTAGTGCTGCACCGTGTGCAGATCGGGCAGCATCAACGGAGCGGTATGACCGGTGGCGACGACAGCCACGTCGGACCCGGCGAAGCCGTCGACATCCTCCCGGATGCGGTTCACCAGGCCGTCGACCAGACCTGCGAAACCGAACATCGCACCGGCCTGCATGCACTCCACGGTGTTCTTGCCGACCACCGACCGTGGCCTGGTGAGCTCGACGCGCCGCAGCGCCGCAGACCGTGCGGCTGCCGCGTCCGACGACACCTGAACACCGGGAGCGATTGCGCCACCGAGGAATTCACCTTTGGCGGAGACCACGTCCACACAGATCGAGGATCCGAAGTCCACCACGATGGCGGCGGAGGAGAACTTGGCGTAAGCGGCCAGGCAGTTCACGATCCGGTCCGCTCCCACCTCCTTCGGGTTGTCGACCAGCAGCGGAATCCCGGTGCGCACACCAGGTTCGATCAGCACGTGCGGCACTGCGGACCAGTACTGCTCGAGCATGAGGCGCACCTCGTACATCACCGAGGGCACGGTGGACAGGCCGGTCGCACCGGTCAGGCGTTCAGAGTCGTCGCCGATCAATCCTTCGATGGTGAGTGCGAGTTCGTCGGCAGTCACTTCCGGCTCAGTACGGATTCGCCAGTGCTGCACAACTTTCGCATGGTCGCCGGATCCGGAGATCAACCCGACGACGGTGTGGGTGTTGCGGACGTCGATCGCCAGCAGCACGGTCAGCTCACCGTCCGCGGCGACAGCAGACCGGTGACGTCGTCCGGCACATGCGCCGGGTCGTCACCGAGATCGATCTGCCGGTTGTCGGCGTCGACGAACACGACTCGTGGCCGGTACTCCCGCGCCTCGGCATCGGTCATCACGCCATAGGCGATCAGGATCACCAGATCACCGGGGTGGACCAGATGCGCTGCCGCCCCGTTGATTCCGATCACACCGGTGCCACGCCGTCCGGTGATCGCGTAGGTCTCCAGCCGCGCACCGTTGTCGATGTCGACGATGGTCACCTGTTCGCCTTCGAGAAGGTCGGCGGCGTCCATCAGGTCGGCGTCGATGGTCACCGAGCCGACGTAGTGCAGGTCGGCCTGGGTGACGGTCGCGCGGTGGATTTTCGACTTCAGCATCGTCCGGAACATCAATTTCTCCAGGTGATTTCGGGGTGATCGCCGGTGCCGCCGACACCGGGCGGTGCGGTGTCGGTGGACAGATCGACAGCGATGTTGTCCAGCAATCGGGTGGTGCCCAGCCGGGCGGCGATCAGCAGCCGGGCGGGGCCGGACAGCGGAGCCTGATCAAGCCACGGTCCCCGCAGTTCCAGGTAGTCGACCTCGATGGCGGGCACCTCGTCGAGCACCGCCCGAGCGGCGTCCAGCGCGGCATCGGCGCCGCCGGCCGCCGCCCACATGCCGGCCAACAAAGCTGAGGACAACGCGCAAGCCTGTTCGCGCTCTTCAGAATTGAGGTAACGATTGCGCGAGGACATGGCCAGCCCGTCAGCCTCGCGGACGATGGGTACACCGACGATGCGGACATCGACGTTGAGGTCGTCGACCATCTGGCGGATCAGCACGAGCTGCTGGTAGTCCTTTTCGCCGAAGAACGCCCGGTCCGGCCGCACGATCTGCAGCAACTTCAGTACGACGGTCAGCATTCCGGCGAAATGCCCTGGTCGAGAGGCGCCTTCGAGCTCGCCACCCAACGGACCGGGGTGCACTGTGGTCCGGGGGCCGGCTGGATACATGGCCGATGCGCTCGGGGCGAAAACCACGTCGACGTCTTCACGGCGCAACAGCTCGAGGTCGGATTCCAGCGTGCGTGGATAGGCGTCGAGATCTTCGCCGGCGCCGAACTGCAAGGGATTGACGAAGATCGACACCACGACCACCGCACCCGGCACCTTCTTGGCCGCGCGCACCAGCGACAGGTGGCCGTCGTGCAGTGCGCCCATCGTCGGCACCAGCATCACCCGCCTGCCGGTGTGGCGCAGCGCGCGGGTCACATCGGATACCTCTTGCGGCGTCTGGTACAGGTTGAGTTGTCCAGCAATGAATTTCGGCGGTGTCATGGCCGCCGCCCTTGTCCGGACCAGTTGGCCAACACCTCAACAACCTCCTCGGGGGCGTGCGCGCGCTGGGCGGTGCGCAATGAGTTCGCGCAGTAAGACTGGGCCAGTTCGGGATTCACCGCGTCAAGTGCAGCGAGATGGCCCGCTACCGCAGCCGCGTCGCCGCGGGCGACCGGCCCAGTCAGCGCCGCCTGCCCGCGTTGCAGCGTGTTCTCCAGTGCGGCACGGGCCAGCGGGCCCACGATCCGCTCCGCCAGGCCACCGGGCGCGTCACCGACCAATTCCTGCCCGAGCAGCTCCTGGCCGGATACCGCCGCTCGCAACGCATCCAGCGCATCGGCTACCACCGTGACGAGATGATTGCTGGCGTGGGCCAGGGCCGCGTGATACAGCGTGCGCGCATCCTCGCGCACCCCGAACGGCTCGCCGCCGATCTCGAGCACCAGCGACTGGGCGATGGCATAGCCGATCTCGTCGGCCGCGGTGACGCCGAAGCAGCTGTCGGACAGCCGGACGATGTCCTCATCGGCGCCGGTGAACGTCATCGCCGGATGGATCGCCAGCGGGACGCACCCCAAGTCGGCCAGCGGCGCCAGGATCGCAACTCCGTTCGCACCCGATGTGTGCACGACGATGGTTCCGCGGTGCACCGCACCGGTGGCCGCCAGCCCCCGCACCAAGCCGGGCAGTTCTGAATCGGGAACCGTCAGCAGCAGCAGCTCGGCCCGGTCGGCGACGTCGGGCACCGGCAGGATCTCGGTGTCGGGCAGCCGACGTTCGGCGAGCCGGCGCGACGCCATCGAAATCGCGCTGCAGGCGACCACCACGTGTTCGGCCCGCTCCAACGCGACACCGAGGGCGGTACCGACACGGCCGGCCGACACGATGCCGATCTTGAGCCGGGCCGGGCGCAAGCCGCTGGGGGTCCCCACGTAGACGACCTCGCTGACGTCAATGAGTTGTTCGTTCCAGTCCTGTGCCAGGTACCGGACGGTCGGGACAACTCTAACTCGCCCCGATTCGCGACCTACTCGTCGCGTCGACGCCGCCTGCCGCCCTCCCCGGGTGTGGCATTGGCCTGCAACCGGGCCAGCAGGTCGGCGACCGACTGGCCGCCGGTCTGCTCAGCGTCCCGGGCTCTGCGCCGCGGCTCCTCCTGTTCCTCGGTCCCGCGGTGCCGGGCCGGCGGCGGTGGGGTGGTCATGGCGGGCTGGCCGGGACTGTCGACGGCATGGCGCGACCGGGGGGCGGCTGGTTCCGGCGACGGCTGCATCGCTGGTTCGGGCCGGGGTTCCGGCCGGGGTTCCGGCCGGGGTTCCTCGGCGGGCGCCACTGTGGGCGCCGCCTCCTGCGGTGGGGTCCAATGCCGACCCCGGGGCCCGTCGACAGACGATCCCTGCGCCGCGGCGGACGGCACGACGAAACCGTTGTCGGCGTTGGCAACCCAATTGCTGCCCGGCGAGCCCGGCGGCAGCCAGCGGCCGTCGGGTTCGACCGGTCGCCATTCGGCGCCCTCAGGCGACGGGGGCGGCGGCTCGGACTGCGTGGGTTCTGGCGCCAGGGCGGCGGCCGCGGCGGCGACATCGGCGTCCGGCGGGGGCGGCGCGAACGGTCGCTCCGGCTCGGCAGCCGGCTCGGCGTTCTGCCCGCCGTTTTCCCACGGCCGCCGGTGCGAACCAACCGGCTCGGGCTGCGGCTCGGCCCGGCGGCGGCGCCGCGGCTCCGGCCGCTCCGACTGCTCCGGCTGCGCCGACACCAGCGGCTCTTCGGGAACGTCGATGATCGGGTTCTCGGCGGTGCGGCTGCCCGCGTCCTGCGGCCGGACCGGGGTGATCCGGCTGCTCTCGACACGCCCGGGCACCGGCGGCATGGTCGTTGTGTCGCGGGTCCAGTCGGCGGCCCGATCGCCCTCGAGCGCCGGCCGGTCACCCAGGTCGGCGTCGAACATGATCTCCAGGTTGGCCCGCAGCGCCGCCAATTCTGCCCGCAGCGCGGCGACCTCGTCGGCGGCCTGCGCACGCAGCTCGGACGCCAGCTCGCGGCGCAGGTGCGACTCGACGCTGAGTTCGTATTCGCGGCGGGCCGAGATCTCCCGGTCGAGCTGCAGGTCGTAGACCAACTTCAAATCACGCGCCCGGGCGGCATCGATATCGGCCTGCCTGCGATACATCACGGAGACGAATGCCCCGATCACCGCGGCCCACAACGACAGAATGACCGCCAGCTTCAGCAGCTCGACGCGAGTGGTGAACACCAACGCGGAACTGGCCGCAATGGCAAGGACCAGCAACACCGTCAAGAGCAGCCAACCCGGCCTGCGGCCGCCGCGCCGATTCTTGGCGCCGCGGGACAGAACGGTCATGGGCTGACTGTACCCGCGCGATGTCCGTCCGCGTGTCGTCGAGCTGCGGCGATTCGCCGTCTTCGCACTATTCCCGGGCGGCGTCCGGATCGTCGGTCGGGTCACCGGGCGAGCGGCAGCAATACTCCAGCCAGAGCGCGGCAGCCACCAGCGCAAGGGCACTCAGCACCGCGATGACCGCACCGGGGATGAAGGTGCCGGCCACGTGTTCAGTTCGCCGGAGCCAGAGGTAGACCAGCACGCCGACCCACCAGCCCAGCATCAGCGCGCCGACCCACGCCGAGGCTTTGGCAATCGCCACGCTGCGTGCGACAGCCAGCGGGTGTAGCCGCCCGCCGCCGACACCGATCTGCCCGTCTCGGATTTTCGTCCGCACAGACACCCCCCAGGCGCCCTCGAGCACGGCGACCGCCAGTAAAGACAGTCCCGTCCATGCCGTGATCGCAGGAAAGTCGCGGTACAGCACCCGCATCAACAACCAAGCCAGGACCGCGACTCCGACGGCCGCGACGGTGAGATCGCGTTTACGTGTCGGCCCCATCAAGCGCCCAGCCGAAGCACCAGAGGGGTCAGGCGTACTCCGTCGCGGTCCACCGCATCGAGCTCGGCCAGCAGCCGGTCGACCCGCTGGCTCTCCCCGGCCACGGTGAGCTCGGCGTCGGGGTCGACGGCCAGCCACGGCACCATCACGAAGGCCCGCATGTGGGCCAGCGGATGAGGCAGGGTCAGACCCTCGTCGCGGGAGAAGACCTCGGCGTCGCCGTCATGACAGGTGACGAGATCCACGTCGAGGGTGCGCGGTCCCCACTTCTGCTCGCGGATTCGGTCGTTGGCGTTCTCCAAAGCCTGTGCGCGCCGCAACCATTCGTGACCGTCGGCCTCGGGATCGTCGGCGACCACGACCGCGTTGAGGAACGGTCCCTGCTCGACCCCACCCCAGGCATCGGTTTCGTAGACCGGTGAGAGCGCGCGCACCATATCGCCGAGCCCGTCGACGGCGGCCTGCAGCCGCGCCATCCGGTCCCCGAGATTGGAGCCGATCGACAGCACCACGCGCGTCACAGCTCACCCCCGAGCGGAACGATCTGGCCGCGTCCGCTGCGGCGGGACCGCCGCGCGACCACCGCAACGTCGGTGAACGTCAACGGGATCGGCGCGTTCGGCTTGTGCACCACCACCTCGACGGCATGCACCCGCCGGTCGTTCATCACATCCTCGGCGATCTCGCCGGCGACCGTCTCGATCAGATTGCGCGCCGGGCCGCCGACGATGGCTGCCGCACGCTGGGCCAGCGTGCCGTAGTCGAAGGTGTCGGCGAGGTCGTCGCTGGCGGCGGCGGCGGCCAGGTCGATCCACACGGTGATGTCGACGATGAAGTCCTGTCCGTCGCGGCGCTCGTGATCGAAGACGCCGTGGTTACCGCGGACCGTCAGGCCGCGCAGCTCGATCCGGTCAGCCATCCGCACCTGCTTGTTCTCGTCCGCCACCCCATGCTCCAGCCACTTTGAGTGCGTCCACACTTGCGCGCACGTCGTGTACCCGGACACCCCAGGCGCCGTGGACCGCGGCCAGCGCCGAGATCACCGCGGTCGCGGTTTCGCGGCCGTCCGGCGGTCGGACGGTGCCGTCGGCGTCGGCGAGCAGCGAACCGAGAAACCGCTTGCGGGACGCACCGACCAGCACCGGGATTCCGGTTGCGACGAACTCCGGCAGCGCGTGCAGCAACGCCCAGTTGTGGTCGGCGGTCTTGGCGAACCCCAGACCCGGATCGATGATCAGGTTCTCCTGATCCACGCCCGCCGCGACGGCGGCGTCGACACCGGCGAGCAGATCGTCGCGCACCTCGGTCACCACGTCGCCGTAGTCCGGCACATCGTGGGGATGCTCGGTCCGCACCGAGCGCCAATGCATCAGCACCCAGGGCACCTTCGCCTCGGCCACCAGCGGCGCCATCACCGGATCGGCCTTGCCGCCCGAGACGTCGTTGACGATGGTTGCGCCGTTGTCCAGCGCGGCGGCCGCGACAGCCGCGTGCATGGTGTCGATGCTCACCGTGATCCCTTGGGCGGCAAGCTCTTTGATGACGGGTATGACGCGGGCGGACTCGACGGCGGCGTCGATGCGCACCGCACCGGGGCGGGTGGACTCACCGCCGACGTCGATGATGGATGCACCCTGGGCGACCAGGGCCAGTCCGTGTTCGACGGCGCGGGCCGGGTCGAGATAGCGTCCGCCGTCGGAGAAGGAGTCGTCGGTGACGTTGACAACTCCCATCACCAGGGTGCGCGGTCCGTGTGATTGCGTCATTTACGCAAGATGAGATCCAGCGCCTCGGATCGCGATGCATGGTCGGACTTGAACTGTCCGCGGACCGCCGATGTCGTCGTACTCGCACCCGGCTTGCGCACCCCGCGCATCGCCATGCACAAATGCTCGGCCTCGATCACGACGATCACCCCGCGCGGCTTGAGCTTGCGCATCACGGCGTCGGCGATCTGGGTGGTCAGCCGTTCCTGCACCTGGGGGCGCTTGGCATACAGATCAACCACCCGGGCCAGCTTCGACAGTCCGGTCACCCGGCCGTCCTCGCCGGGGATGTAGCCGACGTGCGCGACACCGTGGAACGCCACCAGGTGGTGCTCGCAGGTGGAGTACATCGGGATGTCCTTGACGAGCACGAGTTCGTCGTGTTGCTCGTCGAAGGTGGTGTCCAGCACCGCGTCCGGATCGGTGTACAGCCCGGAGAACATCTCCTGGAAGGCCCGCGCGACCCGCGCCGGTGTGTCCTGCAGACCGTGCCGGTCGGGGTCCTCGCCGACCGCCAGCAGCAGTTCACGAACAGCGGCCTCGGCCCGGGTCTGATCGAACACAGGGGTCTCCAACGTGCTCGCGTTGGGCTGCGCCATCGAAGCTCCGTTCGTCATCAGCCGTGGGACTCATGATTCGACCGGCCCCCGTCGTCACCCGAATCGTCCTGCGGCTTCGCATGCTGACCCGTGTGGCTGGGGGAAGGATACGGCTGATAGGGCGGATATTGCTGGCCCTGCTGCGGATGCGGCTGGCCCCAACCGGGCTGCGGCGGATACCAATATCCGCCCTGCTGACCATGCGGCTGGCCTTGCTGGCCCTGCTGCGGGCCACCCTGCGGCGGCCAGCCGGGGGCATGCCAGCCGGCCGGAGCGCCGTAGTCGGGCTGCGTCGAGCCCGGTTGCGGCTGCTGGCCGGCGTGCGCGCCGTTGCCGTTTCCGCCGCGCGGCGCCTGCGCCTGCGCCTGCGCACTGGCCTGCGCGATCGCCTTCTTGAAGGCAGGCTCGGGCATCGGCTTGGGCCACGGCTCGCCACGTTCGATGGCCAGCTCACCCGGGGTCTTGATCGGTGGCTTGTCGGACGGGATGCGTCCGCCGAAGTCGTCGAACACCGTCAGGCGGGGCCGCTTCTTCACGTCACCGAAGATGGCTTCCAGCTCCTTGCGGTGCAGCGTCTCCTTCTCCAGGAGCTCACCGGCCAGGGTGTCGAGCACGTCGCGGTATTCGGTGAGGATCGCCCACGCCTCGGTGTGCGCGGCCTCGATCAGCTTGCGGACCTCGTCGTCGATGTCGCGGGCGACCTCGTGGCTGTAGTCCGACTGGGTGCCCATCGTGCGGCCCAGGAACGGATCGCCGTGCTCGGTGCCGTACTTGACCGCGCCCAGCTTGGCGCTCATGCCGTACTCGGTGACCATCGCGCGGGCGATCTTGGTGGCCTGATCGATGTCGGACACCGCGCCGGTGGTCGGCTCGCGGAACACCAGCTCCTCGGCCGCGCGACCGCCCATCGCGAACACCAGCCGGGCGATCATCTCCGAGCGGGTCATCAGACCCTTGTCGTCCTCGGGTACCGACACGGCGTGGCCGCCGGTACGGCCGCGGGCCAGGATCGTCACCTTGTAGATCGGCTCGATGTCGGGCATCGCCCAGGCCGCCAGGGTGTGCCCACCCTCGTGGTAGGCGGTGATCTTCTTCTCCAGCTCGCTGATCACGCGCCCCTTGCGGCGGGGTCCGCCGATCACCCGGTCGACGGCTTCCTCCAGCGCGGCCGCGGTGATGATGGTGCCGTTCTCGCGGGCGGTGAGCAGCGCGGCCTCGTTGATGACGTTGGCAAGGTCGGCGCCCGACATGCCGACCGTGCGCTTGGCCAGTCCGTCCAGGTCGGCGTCGGGGGACATCGGCTTGCCCTGCGAGTGCACCCGCAGCACAGCCTTGCGGCCGGCGAGGTCGGGGCTGGTGACCGGGATCTGGCGGTCGAAACGGCCCGGGCGCAGCAGCGCGGGGTCGAGAATGTCGGGCCGGTTGGTGGCCGCGATCAGGATGACGCCTTGCCGGTCGCCGAATCCGTCCATCTCGACGAGCAACTGGTTCAGCGTCTGCTCGCGCTCGTCGTGGCCGCCGCCCATACCGGCGCCACGCTGGCGACCCACAGCGTCGATCTCGTCGACGAAGATGATGCACGGGCTGTTCTGTTTGGCCTGCTCGAACATGTCGCGCACCCGGGAGGCGCCGACGCCGACGAACATCTCGACGAAGTCCGAACCCGAAATCGTGAAGAACGGAACTCCGGCCTCGCCGGCGACCGCGCGGGCCAGCAGCGTCTTACCGGTTCCGGGCGGACCGTAGAGCAGCACGCCGCGCGGGATCTTGGCGCCGAGCGCCTGATACCGCGACGGGTTCTGCAGGAAGTCTTTGATCTCGTACAGCTCCTCGACCGCTTCGTCCACGCCGGCGACGTCGGCGAAGGTCGTCTTGGGCATGTCCTTGCCCAGCTGTTTGGCCTTCGACTTGCCGAAGCCGAAGCCCATCCGGCCGCCGGTCTGCATGCGGGAGAACAGCACGAACAGGCCGACCAGCAGGAGCAACGGAAGCATGTAGACCAGCAGCGAACCCAGGATGCTGCCCTGGTTCACGACGGTGTTGGTCTTGATGTTCTTGGCGCTCAGCGCGTTGAACAGGTCCACCCCGTACCCGGTCGGGTACTTGGTGATCACCTTGTTGGAGTTCTCGGTGTCGCCGTTGCCGTTCTTCAGCTCGAGGCGGAGCTGTTGCTCGCGGTCGTCGATCTGCGCGCTCTTGACGTTGTCCCCGGTGATCTGCGACATCGCCACCGACGTGTCGATGGGTTTGTAACCCCGGGTGTCGTCGCTGAAATAGAAGAACGACCAGCCGAGCAACAGCACGACGGCAATCACCGTGAGTGTGCGGATCACGTTTTTGCGGTTCATCAAGCATCGGCCGTTACGGCCCGGTCCTTCCGATATGCGCAGCTGGGATAGTTCAGGCTACCGCTAGGACAACGTGGGCAAGTGCCCACAGGGTTTCCGTCAGGCTTTGGTAGCTGTTCGCTGTGCGCCGAACGGACACTTCCGGGCCGCCCGAAGCTGTGCTTGGCTGGCACCGTGCTCGCTCCGACCGAACGGTTAGTCGACGTGGCCGAGGTCCGGTTGCGGGTGCTCGAAGCCGGTGACCCGGGGGCGCCCGCGGTGGTGCTGGCGCACGGCTTCCCCGAGCTGGCGTACTCGTGGCGACACCAGATTCCCGTCCTCGCCGACGCCGGCTACCACGTACTGGCACCCGACCAGCGCGGCTACGGCGGATCGTCGGCACCCGAGGCGATCGAGGCCTACGACATCCACCGCCTCACCGGCGACCTGGTGGCCCTGCTGGACTCCGAAGTTGGCGGCGGCGCGGCGCAGGCCGTGTTCATCGGCCACGACTGGGGCGCAATGGTGGTGTGGCATACCGCGCTGCTGCATCCGGACCGGGTCCGGGCGGTCGCCGGCCTGAGCGTGCCGCCGATCCCGCGGGCGCGGAGCCGGCCCACCGAGCGGTGGCGGGAAAAGTTCGGCGACGACTTCTATATGTTGCGGTTCCAGGAACCCGGCAGGGCCGACGCCGAGATGGCCGCCGATGTGGCCGCCACCATGCGCGAGATGTTCGCCGACCTCTCCCCGTCGGCGCCGCCCGGGTGGATCAGCGACGCCGAGTTCGACCACTACGTCGCCGAGTTCGGCAGGACCGGATTCACCGGCGCGCTGAACTGGTATCGCAACTACGACCGGAACTGGGAGTCGACGCCTCAGCTCGCCGGCGCGCACATCACCGTGCCCGCGCTGTTCGTCGGCGGTACCGCAGACCCGATCGCGCCGACGATGAATCCGGCCCGCGCCCGTGAGGTGGTGGCCGGGCCGTACACCGAGCGGTGGATCGACGGCGCCGGGCACTGGGTGCAGCAGGAGCGCCCCGAGGACGTGAATCGGATCCTGTTGGAGTTCCTACGCGAAGTGGAGTCGTCGTGACGCAAAAGCCGCTGAACTTCGGAGTGTTCATCACGCCGTTTCATCCGGTAGGCCAATCCCCAACCGTCGCACTGGAATACGACCTGGAGCGGACGGTCGCCCTGGATCGGCTCGGGTTCGATGAGGCGTGGTTCGGCGAACACCACTCCGGCGGGTACGAATTGATCGCCTGCCCGGAGGTGTTCATCGCCGCCGCCGCCGAGCGCACCAAGCACATCCGGCTGGGTACCGGCGTGGTGTCGCTGCCCTACCACCACCCGCTGATGGTCGCCGACCGCTGGGTGCTGCTCGACCACCTGACCCGGGGCCGGGTGATCTTCGGCACCGGGCCCGGCGCATTGCCGTCGGACGCGTACATGATGGGCATCGATCCGGTCGAGCAGCGGCGGATGATGCAGGAGTCGCTCGACGCGATCCTGGCGTTGTTCCGCGCCGGGCCCGACGAGCGGGTCGACCGGCACTCAGATTGGTTCACCCTGCGCGACGCGCAGCTGCATATCCGGCCCTACACCTGGCCGTACCCGGAAATCTCCACGGCCGCAATGGTTTCCCCATCGGGTCCGCGACTGGCCGGACAGCTGGGCACCTCGTTGCTGTCGTTGTCGATGTCGGTGCCCGGCGGGTACGCGGCGCTGGAGGACGCCTGGGGTGTCGTGGTCGATCAGGCCGCCAAGGCCGGCCGGCCCGAGCCCGATCGCTCGACGTGGCGGGTGCTGGGGATCATGCACCTGGCCGACACCCGCGAGCAGGCGATCGAGGACTGCACCTACGGACTGCAGGATTTCGCAAACTATTTCGGCGCCGCCGGGTTCGTACCGCTGTCCAATGACGTGGAGGCCGCAGAGCAGTCCCCACGGCAGTTCGTCGCCGATTATGCGGCCGGGGGCAACTGCTGTATCGGCACACCCGATGATGCCATCGCCTACATCACCGATCTGCTGGACCGCTCGGGCGGCTTCGGCACGTTCCTGATGCTCGGCCACGACTGGGCCGACCCCCAGGCCACCTATCACTCGTATGAGTTGTTCGCGCGAAAAGTCATGCCGCACTTCAAGGGACAGCTTCAGGCCCCGCGGGCGTCGCACGACTGGGCGCAGCGCAAACGCGACGATCTGTTCGGTCGCGCCGGTGAGGCGATCATGAAGGCGATCGGCGAGCACGCCGGCGAGCAGGCTTAGCTGACGTCCGGGGACATTGACGCCGCACACAGCTGCTCGACGTAACTCAGGTGGCCAAGGTCGGCCAGGATGCGACGGGCGACCGAGCCCTCGGCCCGGCTGACCGCCAGCCACAGATGGTTGAGGCCGGTCATCGGGGATCGGGTGTCGCGAGCAAGATCGGCAGCACCGATGAGTACCGCCTTGGCATGAGAGCTGAAGGTCAGGTGGATATACCGCGGCGACTCCCGGCGCTGTGCGCCGGTGATCTGCTCGAACTGCCGTTGAATCGTCTCGACGATCACCGCGCGTTCGTGAAGTGCCGAACTGACCGCATTCGAGGTGTCGGCCACCAACCCGATCAGTACGTGCGCGGACCCCACGAGGTCGCTGGCATATCCGTAGGCCTCGCTGTAGGCCCGATTCACCGCGGCGCGACCGTCAGGACTCAGGCCGGAGAGGGCAGCCGCAACCCGGGCCGCGACGAGATCCCCGCCCGGAAATGCGCTCCCAGCAACCATACTTACGTATTGTACAATATTCACATATGGTACTGGACCCGGCTCGCCCCCGCAGCCGGATCGGCATATCTTGCGACCGGTGCGACCGACTCAGCCTCTGAATTGGCCGTAGCGGAGCAGCGTGTTGACCGACTCTTCCCAGCGACTCAGCTGCTCGGGGGTCCACAGCGGTTCTGGCAGGTGGCGCTCGATATGTCGACGAAGGATGATGGCGCCGAACACCAGTATCGTCGGGTTCAGCGCCGCCCAGACCACATCGAGGTTTTCTCGCGTGGCCCCGATCTCCGCCAACTGCTGCCAGTGGCTCACCACGATCGCCACCGTCGCGTCAAAGAACGCGACGCCCGAGTCGGTGCCGTCTACCAGCAAACGAGCGAGATAGTCGACGACGGCTCGGTGGTCGGACAGGAGCGAGCCCACTCTGCTACCCATCTCCAGCACAGCCTCGGTGGGCGAGTCGGGTAACGGCTGTGTCATCGCGGCGCCGATGACGGCCATCACATGCGCGTCGACGGCCGCGATCAGGCCGTCCTTCGAGCCGAAATGGTGCTGCACCAACCCGACCGAGACACCCGCGGAGTCCGCAATCATCTGCAGTGTCGCCTCAGCGGCGCTTTGCTGGGAAAACACCTCCATCGCAGCGTCGAGGATCCGGTCCTGTCTCGACCGGTCTGAGCGACTCCCCGAGTTCACATGTCCCCTTCCACCTTGCCGACCCGACCCATCCGTCAATAACGACCATAGGTCTGCGTGCTTCGCACCGTGGACACGCATCGAGGGCAGAGCAAGACCATCAACGCCCGGTGGTTACCCGCTCAGCTGCGCCGGCAAGCAGGCCTAGACCGCGGTGCGCTCCCCCGGCGTGAGCCAGTGGACGTTCGTCAGATCCGACAGGTTCTGGCGCGCAACAGCTTCCGGCTCACGGAAGTGCGTCCAGCCTTCATAGTGCACCGGCACCACCACCCGTGGCCGCATCAGGCGGGTCAACTCGCGGCCCTCGCGGGCGGTCATCGTGAAGCGCACCGGCCCGGTGAACCCGAACCGCACACCGCCGAGATGCAGCAGCGCCACGTCGACCGGTATCCGCTCGGCGACCTCACGCAGACCCTGGTAGAGCACGGTGTCCCCGGACATCCACAGCGCGGCGGTGTCCTCGCGGTCGCGGTGTAGCGCGAACCCGTTGACCTTCCCTGTGATCGGGCCGCTGAACCTGGGGCCGTGCCGGGCCGGGGTGGCGGTCACCGTCAGCGACGGACGGTCCTCAGCCTGCAGCGTCGTCGACTCCCAGTCCGCCAGGCCACGGACATTCGGCGCGGCCAGCCGGCGCGCGGCGGGCACTGTGGTGACGACGGTGCCGGCCCGGGCGAGCAGGGCACGGCCGGCGTCGTCGAGATTGTCGGCGTGCTGATCGTGGCTGAGCAACACCACGTCGACGGGTGCCACGACGTCAAGCGGCCGGGCCGGGCCGGCGACCTTGCGCGAGGACGTGCCCCAGCCGAACGTGTACCGGCGGCCGGGCGAGTCGAAGGTCGGGTCGGTCAGGATCCGCCAGCCGTCGACCTCGATCAGCGTGGTGGGGCCGCCGAGGTGAGTGAGCTGCAGCTTGGCCATCCCAAAAACCTAGTGCGCCACGCTACGGTGTCTCCCATGCCCATCGCCGGACGTCGTGTCGTTATTGCGCTGGCCTCGGCGGCTACCGCCGCCGCCGTCCTCACCGGCTGCGACTCGGCACCCGCGGTGCCCGCCAACCCGCGGCAGGTCACCGTCGTCGGCTCCGGCGATGTGAAGGGCGTGCCCGACACACTGACCGCCGACGTGAGCGTCGAGGCGGCCGCAGCCGACGTCACCACGGCGATGAACCAGGCCAACGACCGCCAGAACGCAGTCCTCAACGCGCTCAACGCCAGCGGCGTCGACACCAAGGACATCAGCACCACCGGCGTCAGCCTGCAGCCCCAGTACGGCGACAACTCGGTGATCACCGGCTACCGGGCGAGCAATTCGATCCAGATCAAGATCCGCAAACTCGACACGGCCTCGCAGGTGTTGGCCAATATCGTCAGCGCCGGCGGTGACGCCACCCGGATCAATTCGGTGAGCTACTCCATCGAGGACGACGCCAAGTTGGTCGGCGACGCCAGGGCCCGGGCGTTCAACGACGCCAAGCAGCGCGCGCAGCAGTATGCCGACCTGTCCGGGCTGTCGCTGGGCAAGATCATCTCGATCTCCGAGGCCCCCGGCGGCACACCCCCGACTCCGCCGGTGCCGATGCCCGCACCCCGCGGCGCGATGGCCAGTTCAGTGCCGCTGGCGCCCGGCCAGCAGACCGTGAGCTTCTCGGTGACCGCGGTCTGGGAGCTCAGCTAGCGATCGCCGAGATCGACGAAATGGCGCGCTCCACTAGGACTTTCGCAGCCAAACGTCGGTGTGGACGGAGCGGACCGACTAGCCCTGATACACCTTCGGTTCGAGCGTGCCGATGAACGGCAGATCGCGATAACGCTCCGCGTAGTCCAGGCCGTAGCCGACCACGAACTCGTTGGGGATGTCGAAGCCGACGTATTCGATGTCGACGTCGGCGCGTACCGCGTCCGGCTTGCGCAGCAGGGTGCACACCCGCAGCGATTTGGGATGGCGGGTCGCCAGGTTGCGCAGCAGCCAGGACAGCGTCAGCCCGGAGTCCACGATGTCCTCGACGATCAGCACATCGCGGTCGTGGATGTCGCGGTCGAGATCCTTGAGGATCCGGACCACCCCGGACGACGACGTCGACGATCCGTACGAGCTGACCGCCATGAACTCCAACTGCGTGGGCAGCGGGATCGCACGAGCGAGATCCGTGACGAACATCACCGCACCCTTGAGCACGGTGAGCAGCAGCAGATCCTGACCGTTCAGCGAATCCGCGTAGTCGCGGGCGACTGAGGCCGCCAGCTCAGCGGTCCGGGTGTGAATCTGCTCTTGGGACAACAGGACCGATTTGATGTCCCCGGGGTACAGCTCGTGCGCCGACACGTCCACACTGTGCCACGAGCAAGGCCCGACAACCAATCTCACACCGGTTGTGTGTACATCATCAGCCTGCCGTCGCGGCGGGCGGCGAACAATCTTTGCTGCCGAAGTCCGGAGCCGACCGCCACTCCGCCCTGCCCGTGCCAGGCGGTGACCAGCGCGTCCACCGCGCGGATCTGCTTGTCGGTGAGGTTGGTCGCGCCGCCGCCGAGCAGCCAGCCCCGGATCACCCGGCGCCGCACCGCGGTGGGCAGCGCGGTCAGCGCGGTGACCGCGACGCTGTCGCCGGTGTCGCCGAGGGCGTCGGCCGCCAAGGCGGCCCAGTCGTCCAAAGCGTCGGTGTCCTCCCGCAGCGCGGCCGCGGTGCGGGCCAGCGCCTCGGCAACACCACCGCCGAGCACGTCTTCGAGCAGCGGCAGCACCTCGGTGCGCAGCCGGACCCGGGTGAACCGGGCGTCGTGATTGTGCGGGTCGTCCCACGGGGTGAACCCGAGCTCGGAGCATGCGGCATGGGTGACAGCGCGGCGCACCCCCAGCAGCGGCCGGTGCCAGGGCGGGTCGCAGGCCCGCATGCCGGCGATCGACCGCGCCCCCGAGCCGCGGCCCAGTCCCAGCAACACGGTCTCGGCCTGGTCGTCGAGGGTGTGCGCCAGCAGTACCGGCGCACCGGCGCGTGCGGCGTCCAATGCGGCGTAGCGCGCGGTGCGTGCGGCGGCCTCCGGACCGCCGTCGGCGCCGACCTGTACCCGCAGCACCCGGGCGTCCACGCAGCCGAGGTCGTGGGCCTGCCTGCGGGCGGTCTCGGCGACCCGCTCGGAGCCGGGCTGCAGACCGTGATCGACGATCAGGGCGGTGGTCGGCAGGGCCGCGGCGGCCGCCGCTGTCAGCGCCAGGGAGTCCGGTCCACCGGACAGCGCGACGCACCAGGACGTCGCGCCCGGCAGGTGCTCGGTCGCGAAGCCTGCCACGCCGGCCCGCAGCGCGGCTAGAGCACCCGGTCGATCCACCGCTGCGGATCTTCGATCTCGTCGGGCAGCGGCAGGGTGTCCGCACTCGTCCACACCGTGTTGAACCGGTCCATCCCGACCCGGGCCACCACGTGGTCGACGAACGCCTTGCCGCGGGTGTACTGGCTGAGCTTGGCGTCCACCCCAAGAAGCGCCCGCAACAGCCGCTGCAGCGGCGGCTGCTTGCGTTGGCGGCGTTGATCGAACCGGTTGCGGATGGTCTGCACCGACGGCACGACGGCCGGGCCGACCGCATCCATGACATGGTCGGCGTGACCTTCGAGCAGCGTGCCCAGCACCAGCAGCTGATCGAGCGCCACCTGCTGCGGCTCGGACTGCACCGCGCGCATGAACCCCAGGATGCCCGCGTCGTTGGCACCCAACTCACCCCCGCGCCGCTTCTTGACGAAGTCCGCCAGCCGTCCCACCACCTGCGTCACATCGTCGGCCGTATCGGAGGTCAGCACCCCGAGCGCCTGCGACATATGTTGTGCCAGCCACGGATTGGCGGAGAACTGCACCCGGTGGGTGACCTCGTGCAGGCACACCCACAGCCGGAAGTCGGCCGGCGACACCCGCAGTTGGCGCTCGACGGCGATCACGTTCGGGTAGACCAGCAGAAGCAGGCCGTCCTCGGTGCCGGTGTCGGCGAACGGGTCGTACTGGCCGAGAATCCCCGAGGAGATGAACGCCAGCACCGCACCGGTCTGCGCGCCGGTCACCCGTCCGGTGACCGGGTTGCTCGGTGTTTCCGTGCCACCGGTCATCACCCGCATGGAGTCCGACGCCGCCCGGATCCACCCCGGGCGGTCGACGATGCGCGCTTCGGCGACGGGGGCGTCGCCGCCCATCCGGGTGACCTCGCGGACCGGGCCTTCGGCTTTGCGCGCCGCGACAGACAGTTCGTCGACGGCCTGGCTGCGGGTGTAGTCCGTGGCGGGCGGCCCGGGCCGGGCCAGCCAGGCGCCGACATTCCCGGCGAAGGCCCAGTCCACGGCGCGGCCCACCGTCACCTGCGAGCTCATGAGCCGCACCCGCAGGTCCGCAGGACGCTGGCCAGTGCGTCGAGCGCCACCCGGCCCATCGGCCCGGCGTCGTTGGAGATGAACGCGAACGTCAGCACCCGGCCGTCGGCGTCGGTGACCACCCCGGCCAGGGTGTTGACCGCCGTCAGCGACCCGGTCTTGGCCCGCAGCCAGCCCGCCGACGCCCCCTTGGAGTCACCGCCGAGGAAGCGGTCCGACAGCGTCCCGCTGCCGCCGGCGATCGGCAGCACATCCAGCAGCGGGCGCATGGCCGGCTGATCGGGCCCCGCGGCGGCCTGGATCACCTCGTCGAGCGTTTTTGCCGTGAGCCGGTCCAGCACCGATAACCCGCTGGAGTCGAACAGCGTGGCACCGGTCATGTCGACGCCGGCGGAGGAGAGCTTGGTGGTGATCGCGTCGACCGCGCCGGCGAAGCTCATCGGCCGTCCACCGGCCTTGGCGACTTCCCGGGCAATCGCCTCCGCCATCACGTTGTCGGAGGCGTTCATCATCTGCCGCAGCCGCTCCATCAGCGGTGCGCCCTGCACCGCTGCCAGCTGCCTGCCGGTCGGCGGCCTGGCCGCCATCGTGACCTTGGCCGGGTCGACGCCCAGCGCGCTGGCCAGAGCGCGGCCGGCGTCCAGGGCGGGGGTTCGGGACCGCGCCGAATCGACCGTGGTCGGCTGGATGCGACCGGCGTCGATCATCACCGACTGCATCGGGGCGATGTCGCCGCCGTCGATGTCGGCGGGATCCCAGCCGGGCGCGAAATCCGGTCCGCTGTAGAGGGAATCGTCCACCTGAACTGCCGTCGCGGTGACTCCGCTCTTGCGCACCTGATCGGCGAGATCGCTGATCCGGGCGGCGCCGCGATACCAGGTCTCCTGGCCGGCCGGGGCGGCCGACAGGATCGGATCGCCGCCGCCGACAAGCACCACCACGCCGGGCTGGGTGGTCTGATCGGCCGCGACGACGGTCGTGGTGACCCGCTCGTCGCGGTTCAGCGCCAGCAGCGCAGCGCCGGTGGTGAGCGTCTTGTTGGTCGAGGCGGGCAGCAGCGGCACGTCCGCACGATGCTCCCAGAGCTGGGTGCCGGTCCGCGCGTCGGTGACCCGGCCGCTGACGTTGCCGAGATTGGGATCGGCGACGGGCAGGGCCAGCGTGGCGTTCAGACCGGCAGCGGTGGGCACCGGCGCGGTATCGGACACCGGGACCACACCGGGACTGGCGGTCACCAGTGCGTGGCCCGGCGGGGCCTGCGCGCTGCTGGTGTCACCGTGCGTCAGGACGGCGGCCACCGCGACGACGGCCGCAACCAGCGCGATCACCGCCACGGCGAGCACCACGTGAGTGGAGCGCCGCCATTGAGTCGGCCTCATCGCTCTCCTGACTTTCGTTTCGTCTCATTGTGCCGAACCACCGTGCGGTGCAGGCCAGCGCGGGCGTTAGGGTAGGCCGCGTCGCCGGGTTCGGCGGGCAGAGCGAAGCGACCGGGGATAATCCCGGCGGGCAGGTGTCAGCGGAAATAAGGAGTCGCACGGTGGAGTTCGACGTCACCATCGAGATCCCCAAGGGCCAGCGCAACAAGTACGAGGTCGACCACGAAACCGGACGTGTGCGCCTCGACCGCTACCTCTACACGCCGATGGCGTACCCGGCCGATTACGGCTTCATCGAGGACACCCTCGGCGAGGACGGCGACCCGCTGGATGCGCTGGTGCTGCTGCCGCTGTCGGTGTTTCCGGGGGTGTTGATCGAGGTGCGCCCGGTCGGCATGTTCAAGATGGTCGACGAGGCCGGCGGCGACGACAAGGTGCTGTGTGTGCCTGCCGGGGACAACCGCTGGGATCACATCCAGGACATCGGCGACGTGCCCAAGGACGAACTCGATTCGATCCAGCACTTCTTCACCCACTACAAGGATCTCGAGCCGGGCAAGTTCGTCAAGGGCTCCGACTGGGTCGGACGCGCCGAGGCCGAGGCCGAGGTGGAGCGCTCCCGCGAACGGTTCGCCAAAGCAGATCACTGAGGGCTGACCGCCCTGGTGAGAAAGTTTGCCTGGCTGTAACAATCGGTAACGCGGTTGTCCTATGGCTTTTCGATCATGAACTGGTGTTGATGCACCAGGGCATCGGTCTCGAGGCCTTCAACGAGCTGCCGGACAGTAAGGCTGTCCACGCGCTCTACGAGTGCTGCAACAGCGTCACCCTCGCGCGGGACCTGACCAGGGGCCGCCCGTACGCCGACCGGGCCGAACTGTTCCGCCGGGCCGACGACTTGCTGTTCTCGCTGTCGGAGTCCTCGATCGACGACATCCTCCAGGCCTACCCGCATGTCGGGCGTCGCCCGGGCAGCACCAAGTCGCAGGCCGAGCAGTGCTCAGTGTGGGATTCCTCGCCCGAAGTGATGGCCGAACTCACCGCGGCGGTCACCGAGTACAACGAGCATTTCGGCTTCGGCTTCGTCATGCACATCGGCGGTTTGCCCCGCGAGGTGTGCGCCAAGTCGGTGATCGCGGCGGTCCGCGACCGGATGCACCACGACCCCGAAACCGAACGCAAGGTCGTGTGCAACGAGCTGGCCCGGATCAATCGCAGCCGGCTCGAACGGATGCTCGGCCCCGAGGGCGGCTACGACAACTGGGGCTAGGGTGCAACCGTGGCCCTGCCGATGGATCCCGAAGTACTGACCCTGCTGCAACCGTTGATGGAGGCTGCCGCCGCTCTCGAGCCGCCCGCGATCGGGGATGTGGCGACCCGCCGAGAGCGGGCGATCCCGTTGTTCCAGACGCTGGGCGCGTCCCGCGATCCGGTCGACGGCGTCGAGGTGTCGCGGCACACGCTGGCCACCGCCGACGGTGCGGAGCTTGATCTGGCGTGGTACTTCCCCACCTCGGGGCTGCCCGGCAGTGCCGTGCTCTACCTGCACGGCGGCGGCATGATCTACAGCCTGGCCGAGACCGCTCCGGCCTATGACACGGCGATGCGCGGCTACGTCGCGGCCACCGGTGCCCCGATGCTGCTGGTGGATTACCGTGTGGCGCCGGAGTTTCCGGATCCGACGCCGGTCGAGGACTGTTATGCCGCGCTGTGCTGGCTGGCCGAGAACGCCGCCGAGCTGGGCGTCGACCCGGCTCGTATCGCGGTGGCCGGTGACAGCGCGGGTGGCGGCCTGGCTGCCGGGGTGAGCCTGCTGGCCCGCGACCGCGGCGGCCCGGCGCTGGCCGCGCAGGTTCTGATCTATCCGATGCTCGACGACCGCACCACCACCCCGGATCCTGAGCTGGCACCGGAATTGCTGACGTGGAACTACAACGACAACATCACCGGTTGGGGCGCGCTCCTCGGCGAGCGCGCCGGCGGCGATGACGTGTCGATCTACGCCGCACCGGCCCGCGCGCAGGTCCTGACCGGACTGCCGCCGACCTACCTCGACGTCGGCGATCTGGACATCTTCCGCGACGAGAACATCGCTTATGCCGCACGGCTTTCCACCGCCGGTGTGCCCACCGAACTGCACGTGCATCCCGGCTGCCCGCATGCCTGGGAGGCGTTGGCCCCCGCCGCGGCGGTGTCCGAGCGCGCGGTCGCCGACCGGATCCGCCGGCTGCGCGCCGTCTAGCGTCCGACAGTGCTTGTGGCCGTGGCGAACTCGGCGATCAGATCGGCCAGCACATCAGGCGCGTCGAGCATCGAGAACGTCCGCGCACCCTCGATGACCTCCAACCGGGAGTTCGGCAGGGCCTCGGCAAGCCTGCGTCCGTCGGCTTGCGGGAAGAACGCGTCATCGGCCGACCAGGCGATCAATGCCGGCTCGGCGAACCGCGGCAGCTTGGCGGCGGCGTCGAGAGTGGTCTGCCTGCTGAGCGATCCGGTGAACCGGCGCAGGTTTTCGGCGATCGCGCGGTCGCGGACGGCCGAGCGGGTCCATTCGGCGGTCAGCGCGTCGAGGTCGGCGTGCGCCAGCGCCCCGTATGCGCGGCGCCGGACCGTACGAGACCGCATGCCCTGCACTGCGATACGCCACAGCAGCGGAACTTTCGCCGCGGAGATGAACGGCGCCAGGATCGGCGGCGGAAAGTGTTCGAACGCATCGCAACTGGTGAGCACGAGCGCGCCGAGCCGGTCGGGGAACTCGGTGGCGACCACCTGGGCGACGGCTCCCCCGGTGTCGTTTCCGACCAGGACGACGTCGTCGAGCCCGGCCTTGTCGAGGAACTCGGCGACCATCGCGGCGACGCCGCGCATCGTCATATCGGCCGATGGCCGCATCGCCGTCTGGTGTGCGCCCAGCGGCCAGGTGGGGATGACGCACCGCAGGCCGTGCCGCGCCAGCCTGGCGCTTAACGGGCGCCACAGCGACCCGCCCATCGCGTACCCGTGGATGAAGACGAGCGGTCTGCCCGTGGCCGGTCCGGCCGTTTCGTAATGGATGGTTCCGCTGCTGAGCTCTACGGTGTGCATGACGATCTCCCTCGATGACAACTAACAAACAGACAGTCTGCATGTAAGATACCGACAGGATGTACGGAAATACAAGACATGACCACCAGACGCACTCAGGCGCAGCGCTCCGCGGCCACCCGGGACGCGCTGCGCGCGGCCGCGCGCGAGCTCTGGGGTGAACGCGGTTATGCCGACGTCGGGACGCCGGAGATCGCCCAGCGCGCCGGCGTCACCCGGGGGGCGATGTATCACCAGTACGCCGACAAATCGGCGTTGTTCCTCGACGTCGTAGAGGCGGTCGAGGCCGACGTGATGAATCGGTTGGCCGCGGTCGTGTTCGCCAAGCAGCCACCGACTCCCGCCGCCACGCTGCACGCCGCGGTGGACGCCTGGCTCGACATCAGCTCGGAGCGCGAGATTCGTCAGCTGATCCTGCTGGACGCTCCGAATGTTCTGGGCTGGAACGGCTTCCGTGATATCGCCGAACGATACAGCCTGGGCATGACCGAGCAGTTGCTGCAAGCCGCGATGGACTCCGGTGAACTGGCTTCCGCGCCGGTGCGTCCGCTGGCGCACATCCTGATCGGGGCGCTGGACGCCGCGGCACTGACGATCGCTCATGCCGAGGACCCCCCACGCGCAGGCACCGAGGTGCGCAACGCCCTGCACCGCATCGTCGACGGCATGTTGGCCGGCCGGCCCTGACGTCCTGCCCGGCCGAAATCGGCACGGTCCCTTAGGCTCGTGAAGTGATCGGCGGCCCGCAGAAGTCCTCGCAGACGCATCTCCACTTCACCTCGTTGCCTGATCTGGCGGCACGGCCCGCCGGCGGTGCGGTGGTGTGGGCCAACGACGATCTCTTCGCCGAGCGGGAGAACCTGATCACCGCGAAGCCGGCCGAGTTCCGTCCCGCCACGTTCGGGCACAAAGGGCAGATCTACGACGGCTGGGAAACACGCCGCCGCCGTGATGCGGGGCCCGACGACCACGACAGCGCGATCGTCCGACTCGGGGCGCCTGCCATCATCGCCGGCGTCGTGGTGGACACCGCATGGTTCACCGGCAATTACCCACCACAGATCTCGGTCGAGGCCGCCTTCGTGCAGGGATATCCGAGCGCCGAAGACCTCGCGCACCGGACGCAGTGGACCACGATCGTCGAACGCGCCAACGTCAACGGCGATACCCGCAACCCCTTCGAGGCCAGGTCGTCTCGCCGGTGGACACATGTACGACTGTCCATCTACCCCGACGGCGGAGTGGCCCGGCTGCGGGTCCACGGCCAGGGTCTGCTCGACCCGCGGCTCGTCGACGGTATCCCCCTCGACCTCGCCGCCCTGGACAACGGCGCCCGAGTCACGGCCTGCTCCAACATGTTCTATTCGTCCCCGAACAACCTGCTGCTGCCCGGCACCGCGCACACCATGGGCGAAGGGTGGGAGACCTCACGTCGGCGCGACAACGGAAACGACTGGGTGCAGGTGCAGTTGGCGGGTCAGGGCGTGCTCACCGTGGCCGAACTGGACACGTCCTACTTCCTCGGCAACGCCCCCGGCAGCGCCCGCCTGGTGGGCCGCGACGACGGTGGCGACTGGTTCGAGCTGCTGCCCCGTACCGATCTGCAGCCCGACACCCGGCATCGTTTCCTGCTGTCCAGCCAACGCCCTGTCACGGACGCCCGCCTCGAGGTGTTTCCCGACGGCGGTATGGCACGGCTGCGATTGTTCGGCCGGCTCACCGAGACGGGACTGCTTCGGGTCGCCGACAAGTGGGCCGCGGCGGCCTGAGATGAACTATCCGAGGGATATGGTCGGCTACGGCCGCACACCCCCGCACCCACACTGGCCGGGCGACGCCGCCATCGCGGTGCAATTCGTGCTCAATTACGAAGAGGGCGCGGAAAGCAGTGTGCTCGACGGAGATCCCGCCTCGGAGACCTTCCTGTCCGAGATGACTCCGGCCGAGGCCTTCCCCAACCGTCACATGAGTATGGAGTCGCTGTATGAGTACGGCTCACGCGCAGGGCTGTGGCGGCTGCTTCGACTCTTCGAGCGCCGCGGCATCCCGCTGACCGTCTTCGCGGTCGCGATGGCCATGCAGCGAAACACCGAGGCGGTGGCGGCTTTCGGTGAGCTCGGCCACGAGATCGCCTGCCATGGCCTGCGATGGAAGTCCTACCAGTCGATCGATCGGGACACCGAGCGGGCGCACATGGTGCAGGCCGTCGAGATCCTGCGGAACCTCACCGGCTCAGCACCGCTGGGCTGGTACACCGGCCGCGATTCGCCGCACACACGCGAACTCGTCGTCGACCACGGCGGCTTCGTCTACGACTCCGACTCCTACGCCGACGACCTGCCGTACTGGGTGGAGGTTCACGGCCGTCACCATCTGGTCGTCCCCTACACGCTGGACACCAACGACATGCGGTTCGCCTCTGCCGCAGGCTTTTCCAACGGTGAAGAATTCTTCGCGCATCTGCGCGACGCGTTCGATGTGCTCTACGCCGAGGGTCTGGCGGGCGCCCCGAAGATGCTGTCCATCGGACTGCATTGCCGCCTCGCCGGTCGGCCGGCACGTACCGCGGCGCTCGAACGGTTCTGCGACCACATCCAATCCCACGAGCGGGTCTGGATCGCACGCCGTATCGAGATCGCCGAACACTGGCGCAGGGCTCACCCCGCCGGCGATTCAGCGGTCCGATAACGCTTGTCCGGCGGTGCCGCGTACTCGCCTCGCTTCGACGTGCGCAAACCCATCGTCACCAACGACTGCACCGTCAGCGTCGCGGCGGTGACCCCGTCGATGACGGGCACACCCAATTCGGCGGAGATCTCGGCACACATCTCGGCCATACCGGCGCACCCCAGCACCACGACATCGGACCCGTCGGCCTCCAGAGCGTCACGGCAGGCCTCGGTGACCACCTTGCGCGCGTTCGGGTCGGCGTCCAGATCGAGTACCGGAATCTCGCAGGCATGGATACCGCGGCAGAACCGTTGCATGCCATAGCGTTCGGCGAGGCGCGCCGACTGGCCGATGGTTCGCGCCAGCGTGGTGACGATGCTGAACCCACTGCCGAGGTGGCTGGCCGTCTGCATCGCGGCCTCCGCGATACCGATGACCGGTCCGGCCGCCACCTCGCGTGCGGCGTCGAGGCCAGGATCGCCGAAACAGGCGATGACGTAGCCGTCGACACCCTCCCGTTCACCTCGCCGCACGGCTCGCAGCACGCCCGGAACCGACAGCGCCTCGTCGTAGTGGCTCTCGATCGACTCCGGTCCGATCTCGGAGGTTATTCCGGTGATGGCCACGCCGGATCCGGCCACCGACTCGGCGCAGTGGGCGATTGTGTCGGTCATGGCCGCGGTGGTGTTGGGATTGATCACCCAGATCCGGGTCACGGAAGCGGGGCGACCGCGAGTTTGGTGCGCGTCGCAAGCACGTAGTAGATGGCCAGCCCCAACCCGCATCCGATGAACCAGCTGTACTGCGCGGCGGTATGCATACCCGGCACTCCGACAGCCAGCACCGGGACCACCGCGACCAGAGCCGAGACCGCCGTGGCTATCACCGCCGCTGGGTTGTAACCCTTCTTGTACCAATATGTTCCGTCCTCGGCGAGGGTGAACAGAGCATCGACGTTCACCCTCTGCTTGTGGATCAGGTAATAGTGGCCGATCAACACGCCGAACAGCGGGCCGATGAACGCTCCGAGCGTCTCCAGGGTGTAGTGGATGACTTCGGGATTGTTGTAGAGGTTCCATGGCGTGATGAGCACCGAGCCGACGGCGGCGATCATTCCGCCCGCACGCCAGCTGATCCGCTGCGGGCTGACGTTGGAGAAGTCGAAAGCCGGCGAGATGAAGTTCGCGACGATGTTGATACCGATGGTGGCGATGGTGAAAGTCAACGCTCCCAGCACGATTGCGAAGGTGGAGTCGATCTTGGCCACGGTCGCGACCGGGTCGGTGATCAGCTCTCCGAAGACCGGCACCGTGAGCGAGGCGGTGACGACCACCAGGATGGAGAACACCAGAAAGTTCACCGGCAGTCCGAGGAAGTTGCCCCGCTTGACGGCCGCGAACGACCTGCCGTAGCGCGCGAAGTCTCCGAAGTTCAGCATCGGGCCCGAGAAGTAGGACACCACCAGGGCGATGGCGCCGAGCATGACCGGCACGGCGTCCAGGCCCGTGTACTTGACGTCACCGAGGTTGAGATCGATTGCGCCCCAGCCGGCTTTGTAGATCAGATAGCCGCACAGCATGAACATCACCACGTACACGGCCGGACCACAGAAGTCGATGAACTTGCGGATGGATTCCATCCCACGCCAGAAGACGCAGGCCTGCAGGACCCAGAGCAGCAGGAAGCTGCCCCAGCCGAGGAACGGTAACCCCAGAAATCCGTGCTGGTTGACGTCGGCGTACGGCGCAAGTCCGGGAAAGAGTTTGAGCAGAACGACATCCAGCGCGGCGGAGGCAAGATAGGTCTGAATGCCGTACCAGGCCACCGCGATCAGACCGCGAATGATGGCGGGGATGTTCGCACCGAGCACGCCGAAGACGCTGCGGCAGATCACCGGATACGGCACGCCGGTGGCCTGGCTGGGCTTGGCCACCAGGTTGCAGAAGATGTTGACGATCACGATGCCGACGAGCAGTGCGATCAGGACCTGCCAGCTGGCGAGGCCGAGGGCGAACAGGCTGCCTGCCGTGACGTATCCCCCGACGCTGTGCACGTCGGACATCCAGAAAGCGAAGATGTTGTAGGAACTCCAGTGCTGCTTGCGCAGCGGGGCCAAGTCCTCGTTGGTCAGGCGCGGGTCGTAGCCCGGCTTGATCAGTCCCCCGCCAACCGGGTGACCGGCGGCTTCAACGATGTCGCCGGCGCCGACAACGGCGCCGGGCGGCAGGTCTTTCACGCTCTGCGGTGTGTCGATGTCGGTCATGGCCGGACGCTATCGACGGCGCGTTTCCCCGGTATTTCCGGTGAACTACCCGGCTATTGCGCCGAAGATATATCCGCCGGCAGGAACAGCCCGGTGTCTGTCGGCAATGCGGCGATGACGGAGTTGAGCCGTTGGGCGTGCAACTCGGCGACAGTGAGCAGCTGTTCCACGTCACCGGCCAGGAATGCGAGCACCATCTCGCGGTGGTCGCCGTGCAGTGCGGCCCGGGCGGACGGCGCGACATGCACCATGGACTGCACGGGTTCGGTCATGTTCCATGCCGATTCGAGCATGTGCAGCAGACGGAACATGCGCGACGGCCGGCTCAACGAGAGATGGAACTGCCTGCTCTGCCGGTGATAGGTGAGCGGATCGTCGTCGTCGATGGCCTGCTGCAGGGCGTCGTTCGCCGCGATGATCGCCGCCCGGTCGGCGTCGGTGGCGTTGGCGACTGCCGACGCCAGCGCCGCTGCCTCCAAAGTCTCACGCACGATGTACATTTCGCGCAGTTCCTGAACCGTGAGCTGCGCGACGGTGTACCCGGAGTTGGATCGGTGCGCGACCAGCCCCTCTCCGATCAGTGTCTTGAGCGACTCCCGGACCGGGATCTGGCTCACCCCGAACAGATCCGCCACCTCGGCCAACGGGATCGGTGTCCCGGGCGCGACGGCGCCGTCGAGGATCACCCGCCTCAACTCGTCGAGGATGGCCTGTTGCGGGCTGCCGGGGTGGTCGACCACCAGCCGATCGAGCAGCGCCGACCGTCGTCGCAGCATCGGGTCACGGTAGGCCCACTATGTTTCGGCGGTGCTACGGCTACGGCCTAGCCGGCCGCCCACTGCTTGGCCTGCTCGAGCTCGCCGAGGCCGAACACCGCGACGTCACCGGGCATCAGCCAGCCCACCGCGTGAATGGTGTGGATCACCCACTCCTTGTCGCTGACCACCGCGACGCGCTTGAAGGCGCCGTGCCGGGTGAACAGCGTGCCCAAGCCGAGTTTGAGATCCTCGACCAGACCGCCGGGCCCGAACCCCTCATAGTCGGAGTCGATGACTTCGACGATCCGGATGTCGCCACCCTTCATCAGGTCGTCCATGGCGGGCTTGAACGCCTTGAGGTCTTCGCCGCTGACCCGGCCTGACACCCGAATGCCCGTCACACCCTCGGGCAGGTCGGAAAGGACTTCGATCATCTCTTCAGCGTAGAACCGTGCCCGCTCCGGCGGCCCGGCTTTTTCAGCGTTTGTCGACCACCCGGGTCTTGATCAGGCTGGCGACCATGGTCAGGAACAGCGTCAGGATGATCACCGCCAGACTCAGCAGCGTCGGAATCTCCGGGACGTGCAAGCCCTCACCACCGTTGATGAAGGGCAGCTCGTTCTCGTGCAGCGCGTGCAGCACCAGCTTGACCCCGATGAAGAACAGGATGAAGGCCAGGCCCTGCGACAGATAGACCAGGCGGTTGAGCAGGTCGCCGAGCAGGAAGTAGAGCTGCCGCAGCCCCATCAGCGCGAACAAGTTTGCGGTGAACACGATGTAGGGCTCGCGGGTCAGGCCGTAGATCGCCGGGATGGAGTCCAGCGCGAACAGCAGATCGGTGGTGCCCAGGGCGACGATGACCAGAAACATCGGGGTCATCAGGCGCTTGCCGCCCTCCTTGACGTACAGCTTCAGCCCGTCCCATTTGTCGGTCGACGGAACATACTTGCGGGCCAGCCGAACCACGGTGTTCTCGGCGTCGTCGTCGTGCTCGGTGTCGCGGGCCAGCCGGATCGCGGTGTACACCAGAAACGCGCCGAAAATATAGAAGATCCACGAAAACTGTTCGATGGCAACGGCGCCCAGCGCGATGAAGATACCGCGGAAGATCAGCGCAAGGACGATGCCGATCAGAAGTGCCTCTTGCTGATAGATCTTGGGCACTTTGAAGCTGGCCATGATGATGATGAAGATGAACAGGTTGTCCACCGACAGGCTGTACTCGGTGAGCCAGCCCGCGTAGAACTCCAGGCCGAACTGGCCGCCGTGGAAGTTCCACACCCACACGCCGAATGCGATGGCCAGGCCGATGTAGAACGACAGATAGATGCCGCACTCACGCATCGTGGGTTCGTGCGGGCGCCGCGCGATGAAGATCACGTCGAACAGGAGCACTGCGACCGTCACGCCGATGGTGATGAACCATTCGAGCGGTGTCACATTCATAGAGGACCTCCGGGCGTCACAAAACGTCCGAGGTCTCTTCCGCCGAGCAAAGCTCAGCCCGCGGCACCGGACGACCAACGTTGGCCGCCGTGGTGACGACACCGCGACGAAGGAATACTCCCCTCTGGCAGCAGTCTGTCAGGTCGGCGCACCCAGCAGCAAACCGAACGAGGGATCGCCTCGGCCACCGGCCGCGTCCGGCACCGCGATGTCGACGAGGCGGCCTAGGATCCTCGTCGTGGCGACGCCGGAAATTCCCCCGCAATACCTGTTGTCGGAGCAGGCACCGGCCCCGCGCACCCTCATCGACATCCTCTACGACACCGCCAATCGGTACCCCGAGGCCGCCGCCATCGACGACGGCACGGTGCAATTGACCTACGCCGAGCTGATCGCCGACATCGAGGAGAGCGTCGACTGGCTGGCCGCCCGCGGCATCGGCCGCGGCGACCGGATCGGCATCCGGATGCCGTCCGGCAGTTACGCCCTCTATGTCGCGATCCTCTCCACGCTGGCCGCCGGGGCGGCCTACGTCCCGGTCGACGCCGATGACCCCGACGAGCGCGCCGAGCTGGTGTTCAACGAGGCCGGCGTGGTCGCCGTCATCACCGAGGCCGGCCTGACCCGCGGGCCGGGTTCGTCACGCGGATGGCGCGCGACGGCACCACTGGGTCGCGACGACGCGTGGATCATCTTCACCTCCGGATCCACCGGAACCCCCAAAGGTGTCGCGGTCACCCACCGCAACGCGGCGGCGTTCGTCGACGCCGAGGCGCGAATGTTCCTGCAAAGCAACCCGATCGGACCCGCCGACCGGGTGCTGGCCGGTTTGTCGGTGGCATTCGACGCCTCGTGCGAAGAGATGTGGCTGGCCTGGCGGTACGGCGCATGTCTGGTGCCTGCGCCTCGCGCCCTGGTGCGCAGCGGCATGGACCTCGGGCCGTGGCTGGTGGCGCGGGACATCACCGTGGTGTCCACGGTGCCGACGCTGGCGTCGCTCTGGCCGGCCGAGGCGCTGGAAGCGGTGCGGCTGCTGATCTTCGGCGGCGAAGCCTGCCCGCCCGAGTTGGCCGAACGGCTCGCGGTCGAAGGCCGCGAGGTGTGGAACACCTACGGCCCGACCGAGGCAACCGTGGTGGCCAGCGCCGCCCGCCTCGACGGCCGCAGCCCGGTCAGCATCGGGCGCCCGCTGCCGGGCTGGGACCTGGCGGTGGTCGACTCCACCGGCGCCCCGGTCGCTCTCGGCGAGGTGGGCGAGCTGGTGATCGGCGGCGTCGGCCTGGCCCGCTACCTGGACCCGGAAAAAGACGCCGAAAAGTACGCGCCGATGCCGTCACTGGAGTGGGCGCGGGCCTACCGCAGCGGCGACCTCGTCCGGCTGGAGGCCGACGGCCTGTATTTCCAGGGTCGCGCCGACGACCAGGTCAAGGTCGGCGGACGCCGCATCGAACTCGGTGAGGTCGACTCGGCGCTGGTGAACCTGCCCGGCGTCAGCGGCGCAGCGGCAGCGGTGCGGCGCACCGCCAGCGGCACTCCGATGCTCGTCGGCTACATCTCCAGCGCCAATCCCGATTTCGACCTCGCCGCGGCCCGGACCCACCTGGCCGAGGCCCTGCCCGCCGCGCTGGTGCCGCGCCTGGTGCTGCTCGACGAGCTGCCGACCCGGACCTCGGGCAAGGTCGATCGCAACGCGCTGCCGTGGCCGCCGCCGGGCTATCAGGACTCCGAACCCGACCTGGGCGGCACCATGGGCTGGCTGGCCGGGTTGTGGCGGGACGTCCTCGGCGCCGTGGTGGACGGCCCGGAGGCGGACTTCTTCGCGCTCGGCGGCGGCTCGCTGTCGGCGGCTCAGCTGGTGGCCGCGCTGCGTGAGCGCTATCCGCAGCTGACCGTCGCCCAGCTCTACGACCACCCCCGGCTGGGGTCGCTGGCCGAATTCCTCGACGAACAGAAGCCGGCGGCCGCGGTCACCCCACGCCACGTCACGCCGACGCCGGTGTCGACGCAGGCGGCCCAGGTGTTGCTGTCGGTGCCGCTTGCCACGCTGACCGGGCTGCAATGGGTGACGTGGCTGGCGCTGATCAACAACGTGGCCGCCGCTGTGCATCCGCTGCCGTGGCTGGCACCGCTCAACTGGTGGCTGGTGGCGGTGGCCTTCGTCCTGTTCATCACCCCGATCGGCCGGATGGGCATCGCTGTGCTGGGCGCGCGGACCCTGCTGTCCGGGCTGGAGCCGGGCACCTATCGGCGGGGCGGATCCGAACACCTGCGGGTGTGGCTGGCCGAACGGCTGGCCGACGCCAGCGGCGCCGAGAACCTCGCGGGTGCGCCCTGGCTGGTGTACTACGCACGAGCGCTGGGTAACAGGATCGGCAAAGGCGTGGATCTGCATTCGGCGCCCCCGGTGACCGGCATGCTCACGCTCGGCCACCGGGTTTCCATCGAACCGGAGGTCGACCTGACCGGGCATTGGATCGACGGCGACCTCTTCCACGTCGGCCCGATCAGCGTCGGCAACGACGCCAGCATCGGGGCACGCACCACGCTGTTCCCGGGTGCCGTCGTCGGAAAAGACGCCGACGTTGCGCCCGGCTCGGGCGTGGTCGGCAAGGTGAAAAACGGGCAGTACTGGAAGGGTTCGCCGGCGGTGAAGTCCGGCAAGGCCCGCCATCCCTGGCCGGAGCACCGGCCGCCGCGTGCCGCCCTGTGGGTGGCCGTCTACGGTATGACGTCCATGCTCCTCGGCGCGGTGCCGCTGCTGGCGCTGGCGATCGGGTTGGGTGTGCTGGTCTGGCCGGCTCGGCACAGTGCGACGCTGGGTTCGGCCCTGGCCGCGGCGGCGCCGTGGATTCCGGTGGCCGCGCTGGTCGCCCTGGTGGTGTACGCGGCGTTCACGGTCGTGGCGGTGCGGATTCTCGCGATCGGGCTGCGCGAGGGCTATCACCCGGTACGCAGCCGGGTGGGCTGGCAGCTGTGGACCACCGAACGGCTGATGGATGCCGCCCGCAACTACCTGTTCCCCGTCTACGCCAGCCTGCTCACCCCGTGGTGGCTGCGGGCGCTCGGCGCGAAAGTGGGCCGCAACACCGAGATTTCGACCGCGCTGCTGACCCCGAAGTTCACCGTCGTAGAAGACGGCGCATTTCTGGCCGACGACACCATGGTGGCCTCCTACGAACTGGGCGGCGGCTGGATCCACGTCGCCAAGGCCACCGTCGGCAAGCGCGCCTTCCTCGGCAACTCCGGCATCACCCAGCCGGGCCGGCGCGTGCCCGACGACGGCCTGGTGGCGGTGCTTTCAGCCGCCCCGCACAAGGCGAAAGCCGGTTCGTCGTGGCTGGGGAGTCCGCCGATCCGGTTGCGCCGCCGCGCCGACGAAGGCGACGCATCACTGACGTTCAGCCCGCCGATGCGATTGAAGGTGATGCGCGCCGCGGTCGAAACCTGCCGACTGTTCCCGGTGATCGTCACCTTCGCGATCGGGGTGGCGGTGCTGGCCGCGCTGCAGGCCTTGGCGCTCGAATTCGGCTACGCCCTCGCCGCGCTGGCCGGCGGCGTCGTGTTGCTGGTCGCGGGCGCAGTCGCAGGCGGCACCGCAGTGGCCGCCAAATGGCTTGTGGTGGGCCGTATTCCGGCCGACGAGCAGCCCCTCTGGTCGTCGTTCGTGTGGCGTAACGAGGTGTCAGACACGTTCGTGGAGACGGTGGCGGCGCCGTGGTTCGCCCGCGCCGCCAGCGGCACCCCCGTGATGAACCTCTGGCTGCGGGCGCTGGGCGCCAAGATCGGCCGGGGCGTCTGGTGTGAGACGTACTGGCTTCCGGAAGCCGACCTGGTGACACTGCAGCGCGCCAGCACCGTCAACCGCGGGTGCGTGGTGCAGACGCACCTGTTCCATGATCGGATCATGCGGATGGACACCGTCGTGCTCGACGAGGGTGCCACGCTGGGCCCGCACTGCGTGGCGTTGCCCGCCGCCAGGCTCGGCGCCGGTGCCACCGTCGGCCCGGCATCGCTGGTGATGCGCGGCGACGAGGTACCGCCGTCAACCCGCTGGCAGGGCAATCCGATTGCGCCGTGGCTCGTTTCGAGGAAGAAGACCCGCAACGATGCGCGCAAAGCCGAGGACAGCGCCGCGTGAAACAACCCGCCAAGAAGGCCGCCAAGAAAGGCGGCCCACCGGTCATCGATCCGTATCTGCCGAACAACGGCAACTTCGGCTATCGGGTGTCACGCTACGAACTGGACCTGGAGTACAAGGTCGCGATCAACCGGCTGACCGGTACCGCCACCATCACCGCGGCGACGCTGGCGTCCCTGAAGACGTTCACACTGGATCTGTCCGCCGCCCTGTCGGTGTCGAAGGTGACGGTCAACGGCCGTCGACCGTCGAACTTCTCCGCATCCAACGGCAAGCTGCACATCACCCTGTCCACGCCGTTGCCCGCCGGTGCGGCGATGTCGATCAGCGTGCGCTACGGCGGCAACCCCCGACCGATTCGAAGTTATTGGGGTGAAGTCGGTTTCGAGGAGTTGTCCAACGGCGCACTGGTGGCCGGCCAGCCGAACGGCGCAGCGTCGTGGTTCCCGTGCGACGACCATCCCAGCGCCAAGGCCAGCTACCGGATCCAGATCAGCACCGACAGCCCCTACCGTGCGGTGGCCAACGGTGAACTGGTCTCGAGGCGCGTTCGGGCCGCCCACACGGTGTGGACCTACGAACAGCCGGAGCCGACCTCGACCTATCTGATCACCCTGCAGATCGGCATGTACGGCGCCCACAAGCTGCCCAAATCCCAGGTGCCGATGCAGGCGGTGCTGCCCGACCGGCTGCGTCCCGAGTTCGACCAGGACTTCGGCCGTCAGCCGCAGATGATGAAGTTGTTCGTCAAGCTGTTCGGCCCGTACCCGTTGAGCAACGGCTACACCGTTGTGGTGACCGATGACGATCTGGAGATACCGCTTGAAGCACAAGGTATCTCGATCTTCGGCGCCAACCACTGTGACGGCAAGCGCGGCGCCGAACGGCTGATCGCCCACGAGCTGGCCCATCAGTGGTTCGGCAACAGCGTGACCGCGCGGCGCTGGCGCGACATCTGGTTGCACGAGGGATTCGCCTGCTACGCCGAATGGCTGTGGTCGGAGAACTCCGGCGGACGCTCCGCCGATCAGTGGGCCCGCCACTATCACGCCAAGCTGGCGTCCTCGCCGCAGAACCTGTTGCTGGCCGATCCCGGGCCGCGGGATATGTTCGACGACCGGGTCTACAAGCGCGGTGCGCTCACCCTGCACGTGCTGCGCGGCACCCTCGGCGACGAGAAATTCTTTGCGCTGCTGCGTGATTGGACCAGCCGCCACCAGCACAGCACGGTGGTGACCGACGACTTCACCGGTCTTGCCGCCAACTACGCCGATATCTCGCTGCGTCCGCTGTGGGATGCCTGGCTGTATTCCACCGAGGTGCCGCGGCTGTGACCGACGCGGGTGCCTCGTTCGAGGCGCTGAGCGCCACCGGTGCTGACCAGATCAGCGGCACCGGGGCGATCACCCGCAGCAGTGTGGCCAGAGTCGGTGCGGCCACGGCGATCTCGGCGGTGTGCGGATACGCGGTCCTCTACCTGGCCGCCCGCGCGCTGGACCCGGCCGGCTTCTCGGTGTTCGGGGTGTTCTGGGGTGCGTTCGGTTTGGTCGGCGGCGCGGCGTACGGACTGCTGCAGGAGGCCACCCGGGAGGTCCGCTCCGCGGGTTATGTCGAGATCGCCGAGGGACCCCGAACGCACCCGATGCGGATCGCGACGGCGGTCGGCGTGGTGTCCGCCCTTGTCATGGCCGGCACCTCGTTCCTCTGGGCGCCGCACGTGTTCAGCGTGTCCCGGCCGCTATCGGTGGTGCTGCTGAGCGTTGGTCTGGCCGGATTCTGCATTCACGCAACACTTTTGGGTCTGCTCGCCGGTACCGGCCGGTGGGGTGGTTACGGGGCGCTGATGGTCACCGACGCCATCATGCGGGTGGTGGTCGCGGTGGCGGCCTTCGCGGTGGGCTGGGGGTTGGACGGCTTCTTGTGGGCGACGGTCGCCGGTGCGATCGGATGGCTGCTGCTGCTGTCGGTATCACCGGGTGCGCGGACCGCGGCCGGGCTGCGCACTCCCGGCAGTACCGCCACCTTCCTGCGCGGGGCCGGACACTCGATCGCCGCCGCCGGCGCCAGCGCCATCCTCGTCATGGGCTTCCCGGTGCTGCTCAAGGCGACCTCCGGCGGCGACCTCGGCGCGGCCGGCGGCGTGGTGATCCTGGCGGTGACGCTGACCCGCGCGCCCCTGCTGGTTCCGCTCACCGCGATGCAGGGCAACCTGATCGCACACTTCGTCGACCACCGCGGCCACCGGCTCAGGTCGCTGATCGCGCCGGCGGCGGTGGTCCTGGTGCTCGGTGCCGTGGGGGTGGTGGCCGCCGGACTGCTCGGGCCGTGGCTGATCCGGGTGGCGTTCGGCGACGAGTACGGCCCGGGCGGACTCCTGCTGGCCTGGCTGACCGCCGGCGCGGTGGCGATCGCACTGCTGACCGTAACCGGGGCCGCGACCGTCGCCGCCGGCCTGCACCGGGCTTACTCGATCGGCTGGGTCGGGGCCACCGTCGTCTCCGCGGCCCTGTTGAGCCTGCCCATGGGCCTGACCGATCGCACCGTGGTGGCCCTGCTGTGCGGACCGCTGGTCGGCATCGTCGTCCACCTGGCCGCGCTGGGCCGCGCCGCACGCTGAAGCCACAGTTCTCGGCGTGTACCTTGTGGACATCGACACGTCCTACCCCGACGCCTGGATCATCGTTCCGGCGTTCAACGAGGCGCAGGTCATCGCCGACGTCATCGCGGACCTGCGCCAAGTCTTCGACCACGTGGTCTGCGTCGACGACGGCAGCAAGGACGGCACCGCCGACATCGCCTGGCGGGCGGGCGCCCACGTGGTCCGCCACCCCGTGAATCTCGGGCAGGGCGCGGCCATCCAGACCGGGGTCGAGTACGCCCGCCGCCAGCCCGGCGCAGCGGTGTTCGTCACCTTCGACGCCGACGGCCAGCACCGCGTCAAGGACGTCCTCGCCATGATCGAGCGGCTGTCCAAGGGCGACGTCGACATCGTGATCGGCACCCGTTTCGCCGGCACCACCGTCAGCCACACACCGCCGCTCAAGCGGGTGATCCTGCGCGCGGCGGCCGTGCTGAGCCCCAGCAGCCACCGGCTGCATCTGACCGACTCGCACAACGGGCTGCGCGTGTTCAACAAGACCGTGGCCGACAACCTCAATCTGACGATGAACGGGATGAGCCACGCCGGGGAGTTCATCACCCTGATCGCCGAAAACCATTGGCGGGTAACCGAAGAGCCGGTCGAGATTCTCTACACCGACTACTCGATGTCCAAGGGTCAACCGCTGCTCAACGGGGTGAACATCGTCTTCGACGGGTTTCTGCGCGGAAGGATGCGCCGATGAACTGGATCCAGGTCCTGCTGATCGCGGCGGTGATCGCACTGCTGGTCTACCTGCTGCGGTCCCGCACCAACGCCAAGGCCAAAGCCTGGGTCAAGGTCGGCTACGTGCTGTTCGTGGTGCTGGCGATCTACGCCATCCTTCGCCCGGATGACACCACGGTGCTGGCCAACTTCCTGGGGGTTCGCCGTGGCGCGGACCTGATCACCTATTCGCTGATCATTGCGTTCGTGTTCACCACATTGAGCACGTATCTGCGGTTCAAGGAACTCGAGCTGAAGTACGCCCGCCTGGCCCGTGCGGTCGCCCTGGAGGGGGCGCGCACCCCGGAGCACTAGCCCCGGAAGTAGTCGACGGTGCGGGCGATGCCTTCTTCGAGGCGCACCCGCGGCTGCCAGCCCAGCACCATCTCCGCTTTGCGGACGTCCAGGCAGGACCGCTTGACGTCGCCGAGCCGCGCCGGGGCGAACTCCGGGTCGTCGGCCACTCCGATCACCTTGGCCACCACCGAGTGAAGTTGACGGTCGCTGGTTTCCACGCCGGTGCCGATGTTGAACCGCTGCCCGCACCCGCCGGTTCCTGCGGCCCGGACGAAGGCGTCGACGACGTCGTCGACGAAGACATAGTCGCGGGTGTTGGAGCCGTCGCCGTAGACCCGGGTGGGCAGGCCGGCCAGCAGCGCGTTGACGAAGATCGCGACGACGCCGGCCTCACCGTGCGGGTCTTGGCGCGGGCCATAAACATTCGACGGCGCGATGAACGAGCAGTCCACGCCGTAGAGGTGGCGGAAGGTGTTGAGGTAGAGCTCGCCGGCCACCTTGCTTGCCGCGTAGGGCGACGCGGGGTCGACCGGGGCGGTTTCGTTGGTGGGGAAGTTCGTCGGCACGCCGTAGATCGATCCGCCCGAGGAGGCGTGCACGACCTTGCGGACGCCGGAGCGCCTGGCCGCCTCGGCCAGCCGCACCGTGCCGACGACGTTGACCTCCGCGTCGAATTCCGGCTCTTCCACCGAGCGGCGCACGTCGATCTGCGCGGCCAGGTGGTGGACCACCTCGGGCTTGTGCCTGTCGAACAGGCCGATCAGGTCCGCGCCGGCGATGTCGGCCTCGATGAACTCGAACCTGCCGCCGGTGCTCGCCGCCGCCAGGTTGGCGCTGCTTCCGCGGCTCAGATCGTCGAGCCCGACGACGGTGTGCCCGTCGGCGAGCAGGCGGTCGACCAGCGTCGAACCGATGAAGCCGGCCGCGCCCGTGACCAGTACCTGCATGTCGGTCACCCTACCGACAGGTGAGTACAGTCGACGCGATGGCAGTTCCGACCCGGGTGGCGCGCATGCCACCGGTGGCTGCCGCGGCCGTCGCCCTTATTGCCGTTCAACTGGTGGTCCGGGCGATCCTGGCGTTCGGCGGTTACTTCTACTGGGATGACCTGATCCTGGTGGGCCGGGCCGGCACTCAGGACCTGTTGTCGACGTCGTATCTGTTCGACGATCACGACGGGCACGTCATGCCGGGAGCGTTTCTGGTGGCCGGGGTGATCACCCGGCTGGCCCCGCTGGTGTGGGCGTGGCCGGCGGCCAGCCTGGTGGTACTGCAGCTGCTGGTGTCGCTGTCGCTGCTGCGTGCGTTGCACGTGATCCTCGGCTGGCGACCGGTGTTGTTGATTCCGTTGACGTTTGCCTTGTTCAGCCCGCTGGGTGTGCCCGGATTCGCGTGGTGGGCGGCCGCGCTGAACTCGCTACCGATGCTCGCCGCGATGGCTTGGGTGTGTGCCGACGCAATCCTGCTGGTGCGCACCGGGAATCGACGGTATGCGATCACCGCGGTCCTGGTGTTCTTGGGCGGCCTGTTGTTCTTCGAGAAGGCGGCCGTGATCCCGTTCGTCGCGTTCGCGGTCGCCGCCCTGCTGTATCACGTCCAGGGCGGCAGCGCAGCGCTGCGCACGGTGTGGCATCGCGGCGTCGCGCTGTGGACGCCCGCGCTGGCGTTGACGGCGGTGTGGGTGGCCGTCTATCTGACCGTCGTCGATCACCGGCGCTGGAGCTCCGATCTGGCGATGACGTGGGATCTGTTGTCCCGCTCGATCACTCATGGGATCGTGCCGGGCCTGGCCGGCGGCCCGTGGCAGTGGCAGCGGTGGGCGCCGGCCTCGCCGTGGGCGGTGCCGCCGGTGTCGGTGATGATCCTGGGCTGGCTGGTGCTGGTCGCGGTCGTGGTCGTCTCGCTGTTGCGTAAGCGGCGCATCGGCGTTGTCTGGTTGGTTGCGGTCGGATACGCGGTGGCCTGTCAGATCCCGATCTATCTGCTGCGCTCGTCGAAGTTCACCGCCCTGGAACTGGCCCAGACCCTGCGGTACTTCCCCGATCTGGTCATTGTGTTGACATTGCTTGCGGCAGTGGCGTTCTGCGCGCCGAACCGTGACACCCGATGGCTGGACGCCTCGCGCGCCCGCACCGCCGCGGTGTCGGCGGTCGCGCTGGCATTCGTGGTCAGCAGCGTGTATTCGACGTCGACGTTCCTGACGAGCTGGCGTGACAATCCCGCACAGCCCTACCTGCAGAACGCGGTTCGTGCGCTGGCGCAGGCGCGGGTTTCCTCGTCGGCGGCACTGCTCGACCAGGAGGTCGACCCACTGGTTCTGCAGCGGGTCGCGTACCCGGAGAACCTGGCCAGTCATATGTTCGCGCTCATTCACGACCGGCCCGAATTCGGCGGTTCCACCACACAATTGCGCATGCTCGACAGCAGCGGCCGGCTGGTGGACGCGATCGTCACCTGGACCCGCACGATCGTCGCGGGCCCACAGCCCGGCTGCGGCTATTTCGTCCAGCCCGACGCGCCGGTTCGCATGCCGCTGGACGGACCGCTGCTGCCGGCGGACTGGACGGCCGAGATCAACTATCTCGCCAATAGCGACGGCTCGATGGTGATGTCGCTGAACGAGGGACCCGAGACCAAGGTGCCCGTGCACCCCGGCCTCAACCGGGTCTTCGTCCGGCTGCCCGGCGCCGGCGACGCGATCACCGTGCGGGCGTCGACCGCCGCGCTCTCGCTGTGCCTGGCATCGGGCCCGGTCGGGTATCTGGCACCGCACTGATCCCGGCCGTGTGCCAAAGTAGTTTGTATGTCTAACTTGCGCGAGGATGGCCTGCGTGTTTTCCGGGAGATGCTGCCAGGAACACTGCCCGACGGGGACGTCGACTTCGGTGGTGGGTTCGCCCCCGAACTGATGGATATCGGTGTCGAGAGCGTGTTCGGCCGGCTGTGGACCCGCGAGGGGCTCAGTCGCCGCGACCGGAGCCTGGTGACGCTGGGCATCCTGATCGCGCTGCGGGCCACCGAGGAGATGGACGCCCACTTCCGGATCGCCCGGCAGAACGGACTGTCCGAGGAGGAATTGGCCGAGGTGATCTATCACGCCAGCGGCTACGCCGGGTTCCCGGCGGCGGCCACGGCCCGCACCATCGCCGCCAAAGCGCTGTCGAGCGATTAGGGACGTACACGATTGCGCGGACTCATCCGCACAGTCGTGCGGGTAAAGAGTGGAGCCACCTAGGAGAATCGAACTCCTGACCTATTCATTACGAGTGAATTGCTCTACCGACTGAGCTAAGGTGGCGCGGCCTCGACCGAGCAGTGAGTCTACAGGTCCGAACGCAGTGCCTGACCCACGGTGGCCACCATCGCATCGACGGCGAACTTGGGCTTGACGTTGATCGCCAGCGCCTCGCGACACTCGAGCACCGCTTCGATGCAGCGCAGCAGCCGCTCCGGGGACGCGTGCGCCGCCAGAGCCGCCACCCGCTCGGCCATGTCGGGGTGATTCGGCGCCACCGAGCCCGCGCCGTTGGCCACCACCAGGGCATCGCGGAAATACGTCGCCAGGTCGATCAGCGCACGGTCGAGCGCGTCGCGCGAGGCGCGGGTCTGCCGGGACTTCTGGCGCCGCTCGAGATCCTTGATCGCACCCGCCGACCCGCGCAGGGTCCCCGCCGTCCCCTTCCCGGTGCCGCCGGCTCCCAGCGCGGTGCGCAGTTCGTCCGCCTCCGCCTCGTCGCGGCCCACATTGAGGGCCTTGGCCTCGGCCTCGGCGGTGGCCACCAACTCCTCGGCGGCCGCATACGCGCGCGACGGCGTGGCGGCGTCGCGGGCCAGGCTCAGCGCGCGGGACCGGCGGTCGCGGGCGTCGGGATCGGTGGCCAGCCGCCGGGCCCGACCGACATGACCGCCACTGATCGACGCCGCCCAGTGCGCTTCCTCGGCGGACAACCCGTCACGGTCGATCAGCACCTGCGCGATCGCCCCGGCCGGCGGCGTCACCAGCGCGACGTGCCGGCACCGCGACCGCAGGGTGATGGCGATGTCCTCCGGGTCCACCGACGGCGCACACAGCAGGAACACCGTCGACGGCGGTGGTTCCTCCACCACCTTGAGCAGCGCGTTGGCCGCACCCTCGGTGAGACGGTCGGCGTCCTCCACGACGACGATCTGCCAGCGGCCGGTGCTGGGCCGCCGGGACGCGATCTGGACGATGGCGCGCATCTCGTGGACCCCGATGGACAGTCCCTCGGGGATGATCCGCCGGACATCGCCGTGGGTTCCGGCCATCGTCGTCGTGCACGCCCGGCACTCCCCGCAGCCGGGGGTGCCCTCGGCGGTGCACTGAAGGGCCGCCGCGAAGCACTGAGCGGCCACCGAGCGCCCCGATCCGGGCGGACCGGTGATCAGCCAGGCGTGTGTCATGGTGCCGGTGGCGGCCACATCGTGAGCGGAATCACCCCGGGCGGCCCGAGCGGCACCGACCAACTCCGCTTCCACGGCGCTTTGGCCCACCAACCGCGTGAAAACTCCGGACATCGCCTCAAACACTAGTGCGCAGCAACGACACAATCGCTGCCCACCGGCTTCTAGAGGTGCTGATCGGTCGGTCTGTACCGATACGGTGGGTTCGTGACCACCGCGCAACTCAGCCCGGGGCGGATCAATGGATTCGTCCGGTGGGTTGCGCGTACACCGTGGCCGGTGTTCACCCTGGGCATGCTGCAGGCCGACATCATCGGCGCTCTGCTGGTGCTGGGCTTCCTGCGGTTCGGGTTGCCGCCGTCGGATCGGGTCATGCTCCAGGACCTGCCGACGTTGAACCTGGTCATCTTTCTGAGCTACCTGTTCATTTCGTTCGCGGTGGGTGCCTTCGTCAGCCTCAAGCTGCTCGTTCCGGTGTTCCGCTGGCAACGCCGCGACGCGCTGCTGGCCGAGGACGACCCGGCCGCGACCGAGACGGCCCGGCTGCGGGCGCTGCGGATGCCCATCTACCGCTCGGTGATCAGCATGACCAACTGGGTGCTGGGCGCAGTGGTGTTCATCGCCGCCAGCTGGCCGGTGGCCAGCCATGCCGCCCCGGTGCTCGCGGTCTCCACGCTGCTGGGCGCTACGGCCACCACGATCATCGGCTACCTGCAATCCGAACGTGTGCTGCGCCCGGTGGCGGTCGCCGCGCTGCGCGGCGGAGTTCCGGAGAAGTTCCACCGGCCGGGCGTCGTCCAGCGGCTGGTGCTGACCTGGCTGCTGTCCACCGGGGTGCCGCTGCTGGCGATCGTCCTGTCGGTGGTGGCCAGCAAGTTCTCGCTGCTCGCGGCGTCGGCCGACTCCCTGTTCACCCCGATCCTGCTGATGGCCGTCGCCGCGCTGGTGGTCGGGATGGCCGGCAACGTGCTCGCGGCCATGTCGATCGCCGATCCGCTGCGCCAGTTGCGCTGGGCGCTCGGAGAGGTCCAGCGCGGCAACTACAACGCCCACATGCAGATCTATGACGCCAGCGAGCTGGGCCTGCTGCAGGCCGGCTTCAACGACATGGTCCGCGATCTGAGCGAACGGCAGCGGCTGCGCGACCTGTTCGGCCGCTACGTCGGTGAGGACGTCGCGCGGCGCGCCCTGGAGCGCGGCACCGAGCTCGGCGGCCAGGAGCGCGACGTCGCGGTGCTGTTCGTCGACCTGGTCGGCTCGACGCAGCTGGCCGCCTCACGTCCACCCAGCGAGGTCGTGAGCATGCTCAACGAGTTCTTCCGGGTGGTCGTCGACACCGTCAAGAAGCATGGCGGCTTCGTCAACAAGTTCCAGGGCGACGCGGCGCTGTGCATCTTCGGCGCGCCCATCGAACACCCCGATGCTTCCGGGGCGGCGCTGGCCGCCTCCCGCGAACTGCATGACGAGCTGGTCGGTGTGCTGGGCCAGACCGAGTTCGGTATCGGGGTCTCGGCCGGGCGAGCGATCGCCGGGCACATCGGCGCGCAGGCCCGGTTCGAGTACACCGTGATCGGCGACCCGGTCAACGAAGCCGCCCGATTGACGGAGCTGGCCAAGTTGGAGAACGGACACGTACTGGCGTCGGCGATCGCGGTCAGCGGCGCCCTGGACGCCGAGGCGCTGTGCTGGAATGTCGGCGAGATCGTCGAGCTGCGCGGCCGCCGCGCGCCCACGCAGCTGGCCCGGCCGGTGAACCTTTTGCTGCCCAGCGAAACTCGCGGCGAAATGGCCACCGGCTCAGGCGGTTAGGCTTTTTTGGCGGCCTTCTTGGCCGGCGCCTTGCGCGTCGCCTTCTTTGCCGTGCGCTTGACCGGTCCACGAGCCCGGCGGTCAGCGAGCAGCTCGGAGGCCCGCTCGTCGGTGATCGACAGGACGTCGTCACCCTTGCGCAGGCTCGCGTTGGTTTCCCCGTCGGTGACGTACGGACCGAAGCGGCCGTCCTTGATCACCATGGGCTTGCCCGACGCCTGATCGACACCCAGCTCGCGAAGCGGTGGTGCGGCCGCACCTTGCCGGCCACGACGTTTGGGCTCGGAGTAGATCTTCAACGCCTCTTCGAGGGTGATCTCGAAGATCTGATCCTCGGTCGCCAGCGAGCGAGAGTCGGTGCCGCGCTTGAGGTATGGGCCGTAGCGGCCGTTCTGCGCGGTGATTTCCTCGCCGTTGGCGGGATCCACGCCGACGACCCGCGGCAGTGAGAGCAGCTTCAGAGCGTCGTCGAGGGTGATGGTCTGCAGATCCATCGAGCGCAGCAGGGAACCGGTGCGCGGCTTGGGGCCGGTCGGCTTCTTGCCCTTCTTGGCGCCCACGCCGGGGTCATCGTCCGGCGGCGGGGGCAGCACCTCGGTGACGTACGGGCCGTATCGGCCGTCTTTGGCCACGATCTCGTGTCCGGACTCCGGGTCCACGCCGAGTGATCGGCCCTCTTGCGGTGTGGCGAAAAGGGTTTCGGCCATCTCGAGGGTCAGCTCGTCGGGGGTGATCTCGTCGTTGAGGTTGGCCCGCTGCGGCTTGAGCTCGCCGTCGGCACTGTCCGGATCGGCGATCATCCGCTCCAGGTAGGGGCCGTTTTTGCCCACCCGAACCACGATCGGGCGGCCCTCTTCGTCGTCAAAGAGCTTGATGGAGTTGACTTCTCGGGCGTCGATACCTTCGAGGTTGACGCCCACCAGCTTCTTGAGGCCGCCGGCGCGCGCGATCGAATCCGCCACGCCGTGCTCGCCGCCGAAGTAGAAGTTGGACAGCCAGTTGGTGCGCCGCTCCTGGCCGGTGGCGATCTCGTCGAGTTCGTCCTCCATGGCGGCGGTGAAGTCGTAATCCACCAGCCGACCGAAGTGCTGTTCGAGCAGACCGGTCACGGCGAACGCCACCCAGGACGGCACCAGCGCGCTGCCCTTCTTGTGCACATAGCCGCGGTCCTGGATCGTCTTGATGATCGAGGAATACGTTGAAGGACGGCCGATTCCGAGCTCCTCGAGCGCCTTGATCAGCGACGCCTCGGTGTAGCGGGCCGGCGGATTGGTGGTGTGACCGTCGGCCGTGAGCCCGGTGGCGTCCACCCGCTGACCCTGGCGCAGCTGCGGCAAGCGGCTCTCGGCGTCGTCGGCCTCACCGCCGGCCTGCTCGTCGACGGTCTCGACATAGGCCTTGAGGAAGCCGGCGAACGTGATGGTGCGGCCGCTGGCAGCGAACGTGACTTCCCGCCCGTCCGACGATGTTCCGCCGATACGCAGGCTCAACGTGGTGCCGCGGGCATCGGCCATCTGCGAGGCGACCGTGCGTTGCCAGATCAGCTCATAGAGCCGGAACTCGTCGGTGTCGAGTTCGCGATGCAGCGCCCCGGGGGTGGCGAAGACGTCACCGGCGGGACGGATCGCCTCGTGTGCCTCCTGCGCGTTCTTGACCTTGCGGGTGTACTGCCGCGGCGAGGGATGCACGTACTCGTCGCCGTAAAGCTGGCGGGCCTGATTGCGCGCGGCATCAATGGCCGACTGCGACAGTGTCGTCGAGTCGGTACGCATATAGGTGATGTAGCCGTTTTCGTACAGCCGCTGCGCGATGCTCATCGTGCGCTCGGCAGAGAACCGCAGTTTGCGGCCCGCCTCCTGCTGCAACGTCGAGGTCATGAACGGCGGGTACGGCTTACGGGTGTAGGGCTTCTCCTCCACCGACGCCACCGACAGGCCGGCGCCTCGCAAACCGGTGGCCAGCGAACCGGCCGCCGCCTCGTCGAGCACCACCACCTCGTCGGGCTTGCGGATCGCGCCGAGGGAGTCGAAGTCGCGGCCGGTGGCCACCCGCTTGCTGTCGACGTTGACCAGCCGGGCGGTGAACCGCGGCGGCGCGGCGTTCGGGTCCGAGACGCTGGCGTCGAGCTCGGCGATGATGTCCCAGTAGGAGGCGCTGCGGAAGGCCATCCGGTCGCGTTCGCGCTGAACGATGATGCGGGTTGCCACGGACTGCACCCGGCCCGCGGACAGCTTCGGGGCGACCTTCTTCCAGAGCACCGGGCTGACTTCGTAGCCGTAGAGCCGGTCGAGAATACGTCGGGTTTCCTGCGCGTCGACCAGATCGTTGTCGAGGTCGCGGGGGTTTTCGGCGGCCGCGCGGATGGCGGGCTCGGTGATCTCGTGAAAGACCATCCGTTTGACCGGGACGCGCGGCTTCAGCGTCTCCAGCAGGTGCCAGGCGATGGCCTCGCCCTCGCGGTCACCGTCGGTGGCCAGATAGAGCTCGTCGACATCCTTGAGCAGGCCCTTGAGCTCGGTGACCGTGCTCTTCTTCTCGGGGCTGATGATGTAGAGCGGCTCGAAGTTGTCTTCGACATTGACGCCCAGCCGCGCCCAGGGCTCGGTTTTGTACTTGGCGGGCACGTCGGCGGCGTTGCGCGGCAGGTCGCGGATGTGCCCCCGGGACGACTCCACGATGTAGTTGGAGCCCAGGTAACCCGCGATTTTGCGGGCCTTGGTGGGCGACTCGACGATGACGAGCCGCCGAACGGCGCCATTGCCCCGTCCGTCACCGCCGCTTCGGCGGCTTCCCTCGTCAGCCAACTGCCCTTACGCTCCACTTCTGTTTGTCCCTCAGGTACCCCCAAACCCGCGGGCACCTGACAATTTCGCACTCTGGACCGGTCAACGCAAACCGACCCTCGCAGGGGAATCTCTCAGATCCGAGGCCACGCTGACAACGCTTCGATCTGATTCGGGGGTTCCCCGACGTTCTCTACCAGGCGCGATAGCCGCCGACGGCCGCTGATTCTCAGTGCCGGCCGGGCGCCTCGAGTGCCGATGAGCGTGGGTGCGATCCCCACCCGCATCAACGCCGACGCCAGCGGTGAATGAGTGTCGGGCGCGTGCGGGTCGAGTCCGAGCAGGTACCGGTCGGCTTCGGGAATGCCGGCTGCCAGCGTCCAGGCGCGCAGCTCCCGGGATCCGGGCAGCCATTGCGGCGGCACCGTCTTGACGGCCCCCCTGGTCCATTCTGCGGCGATGCCGGCCAGCCGTGCGTCCACCGCCGTCCGCACCAGCGGATTGTTCTCGTCGGTGCGGGTGATTTCGGCTGCGAGGCCGGTTTCGGTGATCATCTCCGCCAGCGCGTCGGCCCGCCACATGTCGTCGACCACCACCGACAACCGCGCCCCTCCGCCGACAACCACTACCTGTCCGGTGGTGGCGAGCAGCCCGGTGAGGTCGGCGACCGCGGGGGGCACCGACTCAGCCGAGAAGAAGGACAGCTGGCTCACGAGTCGACAGTAAGGCAGCGGGACACGAGCGGGACGCACCCGAGCACTACGACTGGCGGCGGGCGTGGCGGGCCCTGGTTGGGACTCCCACCAACGAAAGCACCCCCGATGCCCGTTACCGGGACTCGGGGGTGTTTCGTGATGTCGCTGTTGATCAGACGGCGCGAACGCCTGTGGCCTGGGGGCCCTTGGGGCTCTGACCGACCTCGAACTCGACCCGTTGGTTCTCCTCAAGGGTGCGGAAGCCCGACCCCTGAATTTCCGTGTAGTGGACGAACACGTCGGCAGAGCCGTCCTCGGGCGCAATGAACCCGAAACCCTTCTCGGCGTTGAACCACTTCACAGTTCCCTGTGGCATCTTTCGTACTTTCCTTCTCTTCCAACCGGGAGCGGCCGACCGAGTTTTCGGCAGACCGGGCCCGTTCCGACCGCCATCCTTCGTGGAGTCGCCGGAACTCACCCGACCTACAACCCTCGCAGGAACCGCGATCGCAACGTCGATCCTGCGAGTGTTGACACACGAACACAGAAGCTGCGACCGCCCTTATCCAATCACGTCCAGAGCTGTTGCGACAGTCTCAGTGCTACTAACTGATGAACAATTCGATACAGGGATGTAGATCGCTTTTAGAAAGGGCTGATTTCAAATGGTGAGTTTCGGCAGCGAGCTGCTTAACGCAGCGGTCGCAGGTGCCGAATCATCGCCGGCTGCGCTGCTTCACGTGGCCGAGCTTCCCGCCCGCCAGGCGAGCGGAGCGGACTGGCCTGCCTGGGTTGATCCAGATGTGCTCCGCGCGTTCCATGATCACGGAATCGACGAGCCGTGGTCGCATCAGGTGCAAGCCGCCGAACTCGCGCACGCCGGCCGCCACGTCGTCATCAGCACGGGTACCGCATCGGGCAAGTCGCTGGCGTTCCAATTACCGATCATGGATGCGCTGGCGCGTGATCCGCGCGCCAGAGCACTTTATTTGTCCCCCACCAAAGCGCTCGGCCATGACCAATTGCGCACCGCCCATTCTTTGACCACCGCAGTGGCCGCGCTGGCCGACGTCGCACCGACTTCTTACGACGGCGACACACCGGTCGAGGTACGGAAATTCGCCCGCGAACGGTCCCGCTGGCTGTTCTCCAATCCCGACATGATCCATCTGTCGTTGCTGCGCAACCATGCCCGATGGGCGGTCTACCTGCGTGGGTTGCGCTACATCGTCGTCGACGAATGCCATTACTATCGGGGCATTTTCGGTTCCAACGTGGCCATGGTGTTGCGACGGCTGCTGCGGCTGTGCCAGCGCTACGCCCCGGCGTCGGGCCCGGGGCCGACGGTCATCTTCGCCAGCGCGACCACCGCGGCCCCCGGCGAGACGGCCGCCGAGTTGATCGGGCAGACCGTGACGGCGGTGACCGAGGACGGATCACCGCACGGAGCGCGCACGGTGGCGCTGTGGGAGCCGGAACTGCGGACCGATCTGACGGGCGAAAACGGTGCGCCGGTGCGCCGTTCGGCGGGTGCCGAGACAGCCCGCATGATGGCCGATCTGGTTGCTGAAGGAGCGCGGACGTTGACCTTCGTCAGGTCGCGGCGCGGGGCGGAGCTGACAGCGCTGGGCGCCCGGGCCCGGTTGGAGGACATCGCCCCGCATCTGCTCGACACCGTGGCGTCCTATCGGGCCGGGTACCTCGCGGAGGACCGCCGGGAACTGGAGCGCGCCCTCGCCGACGGCGAATTACGCGGGCTGGCCACCACAAATGCGCTCGAGCTGGGTATCGATATCGCCGGGCTCGATGCCGTTCTGCTGGCGGGCTTTCCGGGGACGGTGGCGTCATTCTGGCAGCAGGCCGGCCGGTCGGGACGGCGCGGTCAGAGTGCACTGGTGGTTCTCGTGGCCCGTGACGACCCGTTGGACACCTACCTGGTGCACCACCCGGAGGCGTTGCTGGACAAGCCGGTTGAGCGGGTGGTCATCGATCCGACGAACCCCTACGTCGTGGGTCCGCAGCTGCTGTGCGCGGCGACGGAGATGCCGTTGGAGGAAGCGGAAGTGCGGCGCTGGGAGGCCGAACCGGTGGCAGCCGAGTTGGTCGACGACGGGTTGCTGCGCCGGCGCGGCGGCAAGTACTTCCCCGCCGCCGGGCTCGATCCCCATCCGGCGGTGGACATCCGCGGTTCGGCCGGGGGCAGCGTCGCGATCGTCGAGGCCGGGACCGGACGCATGCTCGGCAGCGCCGACGCGGGCCAGGCGCCGGCCGCCGTTCACCCCGGTGCGGTGTATCTGCATCAGGGTGAGAGCTACCTGGTCGACTCGCTGAGCTTCTCCGACGGCGTGGCATTCGTACACGCCGAGGACCCCGGCTACACCACATTCGCCAGGGAGGTCACCGACATCGCGGTGACCGGGACAGGCGAACGCGTGCACCACGGCCCGGTGACACTGGGTCTGGTGCCGGTGTCGGTGACCCACCGGGTGATCGGCTACCTTCGCCGCCGGTTGTCCGGCGAGGTGATCGATTTCGTCGAACTGGACATGCCCGAGCACTGCCTGCAGACCACCGCCGTGATGTACACGATCACGCCGGAAGCGTTGGCGCACAGCGGGATCGAACAGCTGCGGATACCGGGCTCGTTGCATGCCGCCGAGCACGCCGCGATCGGGTTGCTGCCGCTGGTGGCCAGTTGCGACCGCGGCGATATCGGCGGCGTGTCCACCGCCGTCGGCGCCGACGGCCTGCCCACGGTGTTCGTCTACGACGGGCATCCGGGTGGGGCCGGTTTCGCCGAGCGCGGCTATCGTCTGGTCACCACCTGGCTGGGGGCCACCGCGGCAGCGATCGAAGCGTGCGAATGCCCGCAGGGCTGCCCGTCATGTGTGCAGTCGCCCAAGTGCGGCAACGGGAATGACCCGCTGGACAAGTCCGGAGCGGTCGCCGTCCTCAAGCTCGTTCTCGCACAGGTGGCTGCAGGCGGTGCCTGACCGGTGTGCCGACCGACCCCTCGAACAGCCGACACGCTCGATGCAAGCACGCGCCACCGTGATGGCGCTGCGCCCCCACTGCGGGGCGTTGCGACAGCCTGACATCACTGCCCGCGGCGAACGGCCGGACAACGCGAACCGTTCCCATCCCGACAGGTCGGGTACGCGAAAAAATACCGAACCGCGGATGCGGCCGCAAGAAAATCGGCATCGCGGCGCTTTGCCGGACCAACTCATTGTTTCCCACCAGCGGATTCCGTCGGTCGGCCCCAAGCTCGTCCCAAGGTGGCCTCGTTAAACTGCCACCATGACGCCCGACTGGCTGCTGGTGGAGACACTCGGCACCGAACCGGTGGTGGTCGCTCAGGGCCGTCAGATGAAGAATCTGGTCCCCCTGGCCATTTATTTGCGACGCAACCCGCACCTGGCCGCAATCCAGACCGCGATCGCCGAGACCGTCGCGACCGGCAACAGCCTTGCCAGCATCACCCCGAAGAGCGACCGGGTGATCCGCACCGAGCCCGTCCAGATGTCCGACGGTCGAATACATGGCGTGCACGTCTGGATCGGCTCGGCCGATGCGGAGCCACCCGAGCGGCCGATACCGGGGCCGTTGAAGTGGGACATGACTCTCGGGATCGCCACCGACACCGTCGAATCGCTGGTGAACGCCGGGCTGGATCCCACCAAGGAGCCCACGCATGGGCGGGCTTTCGCCGAGGATCTGCCGTCGCGCAGCTTCAACCGCGACGAGGCGAAGGTGCTGGCCCTGGCGATCGATGCCGCACCCGGCCGAACATACTGCACCACTTGGACTTTCACCGATAGTAATGGCGAGACGATTCGGGCGGGCTTTGTGGCACGGACCGCATCGGAGATGGCCGACGACGCCACCGAGCACCTCGTCGCCCGGGCGATGAACCTGCGCTGCGATCTCGACGAGGGCGCGCTGCCGCCCGATCATCTCGCGCAGCGCATTCTCGACGGGCTGTCGCAGCCGGGCGTCCACCGGGCCCTCGTCGACCTCAACACGTGGAAGCTGTTGAAGTGGCTCGACGATCCGTGCCCGCACTACGACTGGCGCCAGAGCGTCCAGTTCCACCCCGACGACCGCGACCTGCTCATCCCGATGGCGGACGACTTCGCGACCGGCAGCACCAGCCAGGTATTGCGGCTACCCGGGGTGGACGGCGGCTGGGTGCCGATGCACGTCACCGTCAACCGGGTCGAGGTGGACAAGAACATCTTCGCCGGACTGATCACCCTGCGTCTGCCCACCGCGGCGGAACTGTCGGCGGCGCGACTGACCGCCAAGGGCACCTCCACCAGCTAGCCAGCCCGCGTCTGGTGCGCGCCTAGCCCACATCGATGGGACCCGCCCGCGCCGCGGCGTGCGCACGGCCCCCGAGAAGCCGGCCGGTCGCAACCTCGACGTGAATCACGATGTCGAGTTCGTCGACGTCGCACCCGCTCAGCGCCGCCCCCATGGCGCGACTGACCGCTGCGGCCTGCCGGCACGCCGTCTCCGACCCCTGGGCCAGCCACATGGCCGCGGCCAGCGCCGCCATGTCCGCGCCGGCCTGCGCCCGATGCCGTGCCACCACGGCGCTTCCGATCTGGACACCGGCCACGGTGATCGCCGCCAAGGTGGCGATCAGCACCGCCGCCAACACTGTCGCGACACCGTGCTCGTCACGCGCCAGGCTCAGTGGCCGCGACCGCGTCGGCGGTGATGACGACGCCGGGCAGCAGCCGGGACCTCCCGGTGACCGTCGCGACGACGAAGCCCCCGTCATGCCGGATCCGCACCGTCGCGCCCGCGGGCCCGACCCAGCGGGCCGCGGTGTCCGCGCCCGCCTCATCACCCCGGGCCGCCAGCCGGGCCGCCTCGCGGGCGGCGTCGATGCAGCGCACCTGCATCGCGACCGCGGTGATTCCACCGGCACAGACGACCAGGACCACCACCAGAGCGGCGATGGCCAGGGCCGCCTCGACGGTGGCGAAACCGCCGTCACCGGTTAGACCTTCGTGTTCAGCGCACGGTTGATGATGTTGGTCAACGCGCCGACGATCGAGTCGCCGGTGACCACGCTGTAGAGGATCGCCCCGAACGCCGCGGCGGCGATCGTGCCGATCGCGTATTCGACCGTCGACATCCCGGCATCGTCGACCGCCGCCAGCACCACCCGCGCCTTCAATCTTCGAAACATATTGTTGCTCAATTGTTTTCCTCCCTTGCTACCTTTACAGAATTCCCGATGCGAAGACGTCACCGGCCAAGCCGGCCACCACCGGCACGATGCCCAGGCAGACGAATGCCGGCAGAAAGCACAGGCCCAGCGGTCCAGCGATCAGCACCGAGGCTCGCTCGGCCGCCGCCGCGGCGGTGTGGCCGGCGTCTTGCCGCGACTGCTCGGCGAGTTCGGCCACACCCTGTGCCAGTGCGCTTCCCGACGACGCCGACCGACGCGCCAACCTGGCCAGGGCATCGCTGTCCTCGCCGGGCTGCGGGCACCAGGCAGTGTCGGCGTCGGCGCCCAGCGCCAACAGGTCTGCTGCGCGTCGCAAGACCGCACCGAGCCGATCCGGTGCCGAGGGCGCCGTCGCCGCGGCCGCAGCGGACACCGACATTCCGCCCGCCAGGCATACCGCGAACACGTCGAGCGCTGACGAGATCGCCAGCGGGTCGGTACCCGCGTCTGCGCGGCGGATGGGTGCAGAAGCACTGGTGGACAACCCTATTCGCCGACGGACCACGAGCGGCCCCGGTGCGAGCAGTACTGCGGCGGCCAACAACGCTGCGGCCGTGGTCACGTCAGCAGCCGATCGGTGATGCGATCAGCCCACGCCAGTCCCGCGCAGACCAGCGCCACACCCACGGTCAACAGCCAGCCGCCCGCACCGCCGCCGAGGAGAAATCCGACCGGATGCGCACCGATCAGCTCACCGAGCAGGATCCCGAGCAGCGGTAGTCCGGCCAGGATCGCCGCGGTCGCGCGCGCCCCGGCCAGGCCGGCCTCGACCCGCGCGGTGAACCGTTGCCGCTCGACGATGTCGCGGTGAGCGGTTCGAATCAGCGCCGCCATCGCCAGCCCGTGATCGGCCGCCAGTTGCCAGCACACCGCAAGCCGCTCCCATTGCGCGGGAACCGATGTCGACTCCGCGAGCGCCCGCAGTCCGGTTCCGACGTCAGCGCCCAATCCGGCGCGGGCCGCGACCGACCGCAGCGCGGTGCCGATGGCGCCGCCGGACTCCCCGGCGGCGACGGCGAAGGCGCGCACCGGATGCGCACCCACTCGCAGCTCGCCGGCCAGCGTCTCCAGCGCCCCGGCCAATGTGGAGCCGGCCTCGCTGCGGTCCTGTCGCCGCAGTCGGCGCCGCCGCCGGTGGATCAGCGTGACACCCAGCGTCACCGAGGCCAGCAGCACCGCAGGCGGCAGCGCCACGGCGACGACCGCAAGAGACGCCACCAGCGCGGGCACCCGCACACCGGCCCGCCGCGGCTCCAGCCCCAACCGCGACCGCGGGGGTGGCGGTGCCGCCAGCACCGCCAGCCCCAAAAGCAGAGCAGCAAAGGGGATTCCGGTCACGGACGCCGCCGCTGGTCGATCAGCGTCTGGAGTAGTTGCCGACCGTCCTGCCAACCCCGGTCGGCATGCCACGCCGTGATCGCATGCACGCCGCCACCGTCCGCGCGGCACAGCACCGCTATCTCGGTGAGCCGGCGTGTGCCGTCGCGGCGGCGACCCACATGCACCACCGCCTGCACCGCCGCGGCCAGTTGACTGTGCAACGCCGCGCGGTCAAGACCGCCGAGGGCCGCGAGAGCTTCCAGCCGGGCCGGCACCTCGGCCGGGCTGTTGGCGTGCACGGTCCCCGCCCCGCCGTCGTGGCCGGTGTTCAGAGCCGTCAGCAGGTCGACGACCTCGGCGCCGCGCACCTCCCCGACGACGATCCGGTCCGGCCGCATCCGCAGGGCCTGCCGGACCAGCTGCCGCATCGTGACCTCGCCGGCGCCCTCCACATTGGCGGCCCGCGCCACCAGCCGCACCAGGTGGGGGTGGCGGGGCGCCAGTTCGGGGGCATCTTCGACGCACACGATCCGCTCGCCGCCGCCCACCGCCCCGAGCGCAGCTGCCAACAGAGTCGTCTTGCCTGCGCCCGTACCGCCCGAGATGAGGAACGCCAGCCGGGCGTCGATGATGCCGGTGAGCAGCTCGGCGGCGTCCGGCGCGATCGCCCCCGCCGCGATCAGGGCGGCGAGATCCTGGGTCGCGGGCCGCAACACCCGCAGCGACACGCAGGTGCCCGCGACGGCGACCGGCGGCAGCACGGCGTGCAGACGCACCGAGAACTCGCCGGTCCCGATCCCGGTGAGCTGCCCGTCGACCCAGGGCTGCGCGTCGTCCAGTCGTCGCCCCGCGGCCACGGCGAGCCGCTGTGCCAGCCGGCGCACGGCGGCTTCATCGGCGAAGCGGACCGAGGCCGGGCGCAAGCCGGTGCCGTCGTCGACCCATACCGCGTCGGGGGCGGTCACCAGAACGTCGGTCGTTCCCGGTGCACGCAGCAACGGCTCGAGCGGCCCGGCCCCGGTGAGCTCGGTCTGCAGGACCCGCAGGTTGGTCAGGACCTCGGTGTCGCCGAGCACTCCCCCGGATTCGGCGCGGATGGCGGCCGCGACAGCCGCCGGCCGCAAAGACGACGACTCGGCAGCCAGTCGCTCGCGGACCCGTTCGACCAACGACGCGTTCATGCCGCGCGCACCTGTCCGCCGGCGGTCAGGACCTCGAGCACTGTTCGGGCCGCCGCACCGAGCGGAGAACGCCGCCGCAGTCGCAGGCCACCGCGCTCCAGCCGTTCGGCCAGCATCGGCTCGGGGCGCATGGCCGCCAAAAGTGGCAGGTCTGCGACCTCGGCCGCCTCGGCGGCGCGCAATCCGCTGGGAGCCGGACCGCGCACCACCAGGCCGACGTTCGGGTTGATCCTGCGCAACACCGGCGCCAGGGCCGCGGCCGCTGCGACGCCCCGGACGTCGCAGCTGGTGACCATCACCACCAGGTCAGCACTGTCCAGGGCGGACGTGACCGCCGGAGTCATTCGCCGTGGCAGATCGCAGATCACCAGAACTCCGCCGCGTCGCCCGGCATCCACAACAGCCTCGACGGCACCTGGTTCGATCTCGTGGCCGTGCCGATCGCCGGACAACACGCTGACACCGTGGTGCCTCGGGAGCGCTTCGCGCACCGCCGTCCAGGCCAAACGACCGCCCTGCAGGCTCAGGTCGGGCCACCGCAACCCGGGCACGGCCTCACTTCCGATCACGAGGTCGATACCGCCGCCCCACGGATCGAGGTCGACCAGCAGCGATGACGCCGTCACCTGCGCCAGCGCCGTCGCGAACGTCGATGCGCCTGCGCCGCCCCGGCCGCCGGTCACGGCGATCACCCGCCCGGTGCGTGGGCCGTCACGAACCGCCTCGGCGGCGTCAGCGAGATGTCGCACGATCTCGGCGTCCTGGGCGGGAAGTGTGCAAACCTGTTGAGCGCCAACGGCCATCGCCGCTGCCCACACCGGTCCATGTGGGGCGGTCGGGCAGATCAGGATCACCCCGTCGCGCCTGGGCAGACCGTCTCGCTCGCAGCTCCTGGCCGCGTTCTCATCGAGGATGACAGCGACGGCGGCCGACCATGCCTTGCGAGTGGGCGGCGCAGAAACGGTCATCGGACGCAGACCCACCGCGGCGGCGACACGCTCGGCCTGTTCGCGTAACTCGGTGTCGCCGGCGAGGACGAGGACGACACCCGGACTGCTGCTCACGACGCAAGAGTCGGCGGCGCGGCGCGCCTGCGCCAGTCGCCAGGGACGGATCTGTGGATGAACGCGGATCTGGGGAGTGACTACCGACACCGAGGCAGCACAGAAGTGATCCCGGCAACGTTTCTCAAGTTTGCCGGGATCGCCGGAGATTCTTTGTCTGAAAAAGGGACGACCCCCGCCAGGGGGGGAGGAGGCGGAGGTCGTCGTGTATCAGCCCCGGGGGGTCGGGCTGATGCACACCCGGCATAAGCCGAGTAATACTTACTATACACACGAGGATGTGGAGTCGCGCAAGTGTTGCTACCACTTCGAAACCATGTATTCGCTGTGAAAATGCAGGGTGCGACACGTGGCTTGGCCTGCCACTTTGTCCTCGCCCCCGAACCGGGGCGTTCGCCACGCCTATCCTGATGAGCGTGACCGACCCTGCCTCGGCCGCCGACCAGCTAATCCGCGTTCGGCCGGAGCCCGCGACTGGGCTCAACTCTCGGACGGCGGCGTTCTTCGATCTCGACAAGACCGTCATTGCCAAGTCAAGCACGTTGGCTTTCAGCAAACCCTTCTTCGATCAGGGACTACTTAACCGGCGAGCCGTCCTGAAGTCGAGTTATGCGCAGTTCCTCTTCCTGATGTCCGGCGCCGATCACGACCAGATGGACCGGATGCGCTCCTACGTCACCGCGATGTGCGCAGGCTGGGATGTCGAACAGGTGCGGGCCATCGTCACCGAGACGCTCCACGACATTGTCGACCCCCTGGTCTTTGCGGAAGCTGCCGAACTGATCGCAGACCACCGCTTGTGTGGACGCGACGTCGTGATCGTCTCGGCCTCCGGCGAGGAGATCGTCGCCCCGATCGCGCGCGCACTGGGTGCCACCCACGCCATGGGCACCCGGATGGTCATCGAGGACGGCAAGTACACCGGCGAGGTTGCCTTCTACTGTTATGGCGAGGGAAAGGCCGCCGCCGTCCGCGAGCTGGCCGCGCTGGAGGGGTATTCCCTCGAGCACTGCTACGCCTACTCCGATTCGATCACCGACGTGCCGATGCTGAGGTCGGTCGGCCACCCGACGGTCGTCAACCCCGACCGCGCATTGCGCAAGGAAGCCACCGCACAGGGCTGGCCGGTGCTGACCTTCCTGCGCCCGGTGCCGTTGCGCGACAGGATCCCGGCGCCGTCGGGCGCGGCGGTGGCGACGACGGCCGCGTTGGGAATCAGCGCGCTGGCTGCCGGCGCACTGACGTACTCCGTGCTACGCCGGCTGTCGTTCTAAACGCATCCAATTCGTTGCCGATTAGCCCCTTGCTGTGACCGTGGTCACGGAGTACAAAGGAAGGCACGGACGCCTGGCAAGGCCAAGATAGCGCCGGAAGAGAAGGCACTATCTCCCAAGCCAAGCGGCCCAGCACGGTTCCCGGCACCCACGCGGAGCACGCCGCGATAATGGCAGAAGTGTTGCGGGCCTGCGTAATTGCGAAGAGCGGGCGGACAGAACGACTCCTTGGGTGGGGTTGTAAACGAAACGCGTCGCAAGAACGCCGAGGCCAACCCACGCAGCCCACCTGGCACGCTTGGTAACCGAGAAACCGTGCTAGCGGGCGGCGAGCCGAAGACCTTCGGATCGTCGCCCGCTTCGCTGTCCGGGTCTATTTGGCGGCCGCGTCCGCGATCGATATCGCCTCTCGCGCACCGTCTTCCAACGCTCGGCACGACATCAGCAGCCAGGCTCCGACGGCCGAGGGGTCGCCCGTCGCGAACGCCTGCGCGCGGTCCTGATACTCATCGGCGCGGCGCATCCAGTACACCTCCGGCACCCCCAGCCCGTGCGGGTCCAGACCCGTGGCCATCGTGACAAGCCGCGACACCGCGCGGGCCACGACCCCGTCCCCCGGACCGAACGGCGCCAGGGCGAGAAGCTCGCCGTGCGCGACGGCCGCCAGCACCGGCGCCGGTGCCGAGCTGCCGCCGGTGGTCAGCCGGGTGACCAGATCCAGCCGCGCGGACACCTCCGGATTCTGGCGCGGCCGGCCAAGAAGGTCTCCGTCGATGAGGTCGGCCGCGGCCAGCGCGTGCAGCCGCGCCAGCGCCTGCAGAGGGGCGCGCTGCCACACTCCGACCAGGTTGGTGGTTCCGCCCTCCAGTGCCTGGCCGACGCGCAGCGCACCGGCCAGCACCGGATCGTTGGGTTCGGCACCGGAGGCATCCAGTTGCACGGCGCCGCCGTCGAGGGCTGATGACGAGCGCGCTCCGCGGACGGCTGACTCCGCGGCGGTCACCGGCCAATTCCGCAGATTGGTGCGATGCCGGTGCGCCTTGGCCAACGCTTCCCGGGCGGCCTCGGCGGCATCAGCCACCCCGGGCAGAGTCATCAGCGGGGCCAGGACATCACTCACGTTCGGTCACGCTATCCGATTCCCAGCTGCCGTTCGGCGCGCGGCAGTAACCGCCCGCCGACGATTGTGACGTGCCAACTCCGATGCAACCTTCGGTGACTACGCTCACAGACATGACCGAGGCGCACACCGAAGTTCAGTCAAGTTTCCCGGCGTCGGACGAATTCGCCGCCACCGCCAACGCCACCGCCGCCCTCTACGACGAGGCCGAGGCGGACCGGTTGGCGTTCTGGGCAGAGCAGGCCAACCGGCTGGCGTGGGAGACGCCCTTCACCGAGGTACTGGACTGGTCCGGCGCGCCGTTCGCGAAATGGTTCGTCGGCGGCAAGCTCAACGTCGCCTACAACTGTGTCGACCGGCACGTCGAGGCAGGCAACGGGGACCGCGTGGCCATCCACTGGGAGGGCGAACCGGTCGGCGACTCGCGGGTGCTTACCTATGCCCAACTCAAGGACGAGGTGTGTAAAGCCGCCAACGCACTGACAGACCTCGGACTGGAAGCGGGCGACCGGGTCGCCATCTACATGCCGATGGTCCCGGAGGCCATCGTGGCGATGTTGGCCTGCGCGCGTCTGGGCGTGATGCACAGTGTGGTCTTCGCAGGGTTCTCGGCGGCCGCGCTGCGGGCCCGCGTGGAGGACGCCGAGGCCAAGGTGGTCATCACCACCGACGGCCAGTATCGGCGCGGGAAGGCGGTGTCGCTCAAGGAGGCTGTCGACGAGGCAGTGCAAGGCCAGGAGTGCGTCCAGCACGTCCTGGTGGTGCGCCGCACCGGCATCGACATCGGCTGGACCGAGAACCGCGACCAGTGGTGGCACGAGGTCGTGGACTCGGCGTCGACTGAGCACACCCCCGAGGCGTTCGACTCCGAGCATCCGCTGTTCCTGCTGTACACCTCCGGCACCACGGGTAAGCCGAAGGGGATCATGCACACCTCGGGCGGCTATCTGACGCAGGCGTCCTACACCCACTACAACGTGTTCGACATCAAGCCGGAGACCGACGTGTATTGGTGCACAGCCGATATCGGCTGGGTCACCGGCCACACGTACATCGTCTACGGGCCGCTGTCCAACGGCGCGACTCAGGTCGTGTACGAAGGCACCCCGGCCTCCCCCGATGAGCACCGCCACTTCCAGGTGATCGAAAAGTACGGCGTGACAATCTATTACACGGCGCCCACGTTGATCCGCACGTTCATGAAGTGGGGCCGGGAGCTCGCATTCGAACACGACCTGTCCAGCCTGCGACTGCTCGGATCGGTCGGCGAACCGATCAACCCGGAGGCCTGGCGTTGGTACCGCCTGGTTTTCGGCGCCGACAAGACTCCCATCGTCGACACCTGGTGGCAGACCGAGACCGGCGCGATCATGATCTCGCCGCTGCCCGGTGTGACGGACTGCAAGCCGGGTTCGGCGATGCGGGCGCTGCCCGGCATCTCGGCCAAGATCGTCGACGACGACGGAAATGAGCTGGCCCCCAGCGTCGACGGCGGTGAACACGTCACCGGCTACCTCGTGCTGGACAAGCCGTGGCCGTCGATGCTGCGCGGCATCTGGGGTGACCCGGAGCGGTTCAAGGAGACCTACTGGGCACGCTTCGGCGAGCAGGGCTGGTACTTCGCCGGTGACGGCGCCCGGTACGGCAGCGACGGCGAAGTGTGGGTGCTCGGCCGCATCGACGACGTGATGAACGTGTCAGGGCACCGGATTTCGACCGCTGAGGTGGAGTCCGCACTCGTCGGGCATGCCGGAGTCGCCGAGGCCGCCGTCGTCGGTGCCACCGACGACCACACCGGGCAGGCGATCTGCGCGTTCGTCATCCTCAAGGCGCACCACGCCGAGATGCCGAGCGATCAGATGGTCGAGGAGTTGCGCGCCGAGGTGGCCAAGGAGATCTCCCCCATCGCGAAGCCGCGCGAAATCCATGTCGTCCCAGAGCTTCCCAAGACCCGCAGCGGTAAGATCATGCGACGGTTGCTGCGCGATGTCGCCGAAGGCCGGGAACTGGGCGACACGTCCACCCTGGTCGATCCGACGGTGTTCGAAGCGATCCGGGCGAGCAAGAGCTGAGTCAGCCGACGTCGGCCGTCGGTACGAACCCGGTGCCGGGCCGGTTCTTGCCTGCGACGTCGCCCAGGATCGCGTTGATCGACATCGTCACCGCGGGTGTGTGCAACGGGATGAACTTGACCACGCAGGTGGGCAGGTCTTCGCTGAACGCGCCGTGAATCATTCCGACCAGCTTGTTGTTCACCGTGACCGGTGCACCGGAGTCGCCCGGTTGGCCGCACACCTGGTTGATGATCGTGCCCGGATCCTGGCCGGGACCCCAGGTGACGCCGCACGAGTAGCCGGTGGTGCGGCCGAGCTTGCAGGCGACCTCACCGAACGTCGGGTCTGGACCGATGCCGTCGATGACGAAGCCCTTGTAGTTCGAGATCGGCTGCACCTTGGCAGGGTCGAACCGGATCACCGCGTAGTCGAGGCCGTCGTTGCCGGCGACCATGGTGCCGATCACGCCGTCGTCAGGACGGTCCTCGGAGGCGACCTGGGCGCCCGGGCCACCGCAGTGCGCGGAGGTGAAGCCGATGAGCGCACCGGTGTTGTCGTTGCCGATGGACGTCAGTGTGCAATAGGTGTCGCCGTTCACGACGATGCCCGCCCCACCGCCCATCGGCACCTTGCCGTCGGCCGTCGCGACCGGTGCCACGCCGGAGATCAGGGCGACAAGGGCCACCACAACGGACCCCGCGATCAGGCGTACACGCTGCGCGGTCGTCACTGGCAACCTCCATTCACCGTCCGCCCCGACACGGCGAGTCTAGCGTGATCACACCCGTACCTTGCGTAACAGCTCAGTGGGTATCCCCGCTGCGGGCACGGCATGGCAACATGAACCGCGACGACAGAAAGTTGGAGGACAGCCGTGAGCAATGGCGATCGCAAGACCGGTGTACCCACCACCGTCACCTCGATCCCGCTGGTGGATCCGAACGCGCTACCGGCCAATCCCTCCGTCGGCGACCTGGTCAAGGACGCCACAGCACAGATGTCCACCCTCGTGCGCGCCGAGGTCGAACTCGCCAAGGCGGAGATCACCCGCGATGTGAAGAAGGGCCTCACCGGCAGCGTCTTCTTCATCCTCGCGCTGGTCGTGCTGTTCTACTCGACGTTCTTCCTCTTCTTCTTCCTCGCCGAGCTGCTGGACACCTGGCTGTGGCGCTGGGTGGCCTTCCTGATCGTCTTCCTGCTGATGGTGGTCACCACCGCGGTGTTTGCGCTGTTCGGCTACCTCAAGGTGCGCCGGATTCGCGGGCCGCAGAAGACCATCGAATCGGTCAAGGAAGCACGCGAGGCATTCACGCCCGGCCACGACAGGTCACCGGCCAAGGTCGCCACGACCGGCACCCCGCCGCCCACTGACCCCTCCGGCTGGTGATTTTCGATCCCTCGGTCGCCCGGATCGCGGGACCGTGGCGGCATTTCGACGTTCACGCCAACGGAATCCGGTTCCACTGTGTCGAATCGACCGATGGCGGTGATCCGCGTGCTGACGCGTCGCGGCCGCTGGTGATCCTGCTGCACGGTTTCGGCTCATTCTGGTGGTCGTGGCGTCATCAACTGCGCGGTCTGTCCGGCGCCCGGGTGGTCGCCGTCGATCTGCGCGGGTACGGCGGCAGCGACAAGCCGCCGCGCGGCTACGACGGCTGGACACTCGCCGGTGACACCGCCGGCTTGATTCGCGCGCTCGGCCACAGTTCGGCCACGCTGGTGGGGCATGCCGACGGCGGATTGGTGTGCTGGGCGACGGCGGTGTTGCATCCGCGCGCGGTGCGGGCGATCGCACTGGTGAGCTCGCCGCATCCCGCCGCGTTGCGGGCCTCAGCGCTCGGCCGCCGCGACCAGGGCCGCGCCCTGCTGCCCACGCTGCTGCGCTATCAGATTCCGATCTGGCCGGAGCGCGCCCTCACCCGCCACAACGCCGACCTTCTCGAACATCTGGTGCGCAGTCGGGCATCGGGCAAATGGCTTGCTTCCGAGGACTTTTCCGAAACCATCGCGCACATGCGCCGGGCCATCCAGATCCCGTCAGCGGCGCACTCCGCGCTGGAGTACCAGCGCTGGGCGGTCCGCAGCCAATTGCGCAGCGAGGGCTGGCGATTCATGAAGCTGATGAACCGTCCGCTTGTCGTCCCGCTGCTCCACCTGCGCGGCGACGCAGACCCCTATGTGTTGGCCGACCCGGTGGACCGCACCCAGCGGTACGCGCCGCGCGGCAGGTTCGTGTCGGTCTCCGGTGTCGGGCACTTCGCCCATGAAGAGGCCCCGGACGAGGTCAACGAACACCTGCGGCGGTTCCTCGGGCAGGTCTAAGACACCGCTAGGTGACGCAGGCCCCGGTGGGCACCTTGGCGGTGTTGCCGATCTTGGCCAGCTGCCGCGACACCTCGTTGGCCGTCAGCACGAACCCGGTGTCGTTGTCGTCCACCGCGGCGCCGAACACCACACCGAGTACCTGGCCCGCCCGGTTGATCATCGGTCCGCCCGAGTTGCCCTGGCGCACAGTCCCTCTGATCGTGTAGACCTCGCGGTTGACCGTCGTCGTGCGGTAGATGTCCGGTCCGTTGAGCTCGATTGTCTCGCGCACCCGCGCCGGAGTGGCCGCGAACTCGCCGCCACCGGGGTACCCCAGGACCACCGCGTCGGTGCCGGATTTGGCCGGCTGGTCGGCGAACACCAAGGGGCGTTGCGGCAGATTCGGGACGTCCAGGATCGAGATGTCCTCGTTGGGGTCATAGGACACCACGGTCGCGTCGTAGGTCTGCCCTTCGGCTTCCACGGTGACACTGTCCGATCCGGCCACCACGTGCGCGTTGGACATCACCCGGTTCGGGGCGATCACGAAACCGGTGCCCTCCAGCACCTTTTGGCAGCCGGGGGCGACACCGCGGATCTTCACCACGCTGGCACGCGCATTGCCGACGACCAGGCTGTCGGCCAGCGATGCGTCGGGGGCGTCCACGGCCTGAATGGGAGTGCGGCCGAACGGCTGCAGGACATCCGGCAGACCGGAGGTGCGCAGCAGTGCCGACATTCGCTTGGGCACCGCCTTGAGCCACTCGGGTGCGTACTTGTCCACTTCGGCAAGCACTTTCGAGCCGCGTGTGGCGGCTGCCAGGTTCGGTTGATCCGACGACGTCAGCGGGCTGGCGAGCAGCCACGCCGCGACCATCACCACCAGCAGTTGCACCGCGACGCCGATCACCGAGTCGACGGTGCGGACGGCGCGGTTGCGGATCGCGCCGCGGACCGCCCGGCCGAGGACCACGCCGGCCACTTCACCGACGACCACCAGCGCCAGAATCAGGAACAGGGCGGCAAACAGCTTGGCCCGCGGCGAACTGATGTGGCTGACGATGTGGGGAGCGAGCATCACTCCGGCGATGGCGCCGAGGATCACGCCGACGAACGACATCATCGAGCCCAGGGCCCCGGACCGCCAGCCGGAGACGGCTGCCACCAAGGCCACCGCCAGTACGGCGATGTCCAGCCATTGCGAACTCGTCACAGGGGCTCCTCACTGCTTCTGACGAGCGCCATGGCCTCGTCCAACTCCCGGACGTCTTCGCTGTTCCACGGTTGCGACCAACCGGCCACATCGAGCATCGCTGAGATTACGTGTCCGGTGAACCCCCACACCAACATCTGGTTGAGCAGAAACGCCGGCCCCGCCAGCCCGCGTCCAGCTCCCGTCCGGTAAACCATCAGCCGGTTCTCAGGATTGATGAACGCCCGCACCGGAACTCGCGCGACGAGTGCGGTTTCACCGCTGTCGACGACGGCAACCGGCCCCGGATCCGGTGAGTAGGCCAGCACCGGTACGACGTGAAAACCCGAGGGCGGGATGAACATTCGCTCCAGCACGGCGAGCGGATGGAGGCGATCCGGGTCAATGCCGGTCTCCTCCTGCGCTTCTCGAAGCGCGGTGCCCACCGGCCCGTCGTCTCCCGGGTCGGCAGCACCACCGGGGAACGCGGCCTGGCCGGCGTGGTGGCGCAGCGAGCCGGCCCGCACCGTGAGCAACAGATCGGCGTCATCGGGCAACTGCCCGTCGGTGTGACCGGCGCTCGGCCCGGAGAACAGCACGAGCACGGCGGCGTCGCGCGCATTGGTATCGGCTCCGCGAGCTTCGACAACCGCTGCCAGCAGCTCAGGCGGAACCTTGCGGCGATAGGCATGCGGAACGAGGTCGACGTTGTCGACCAGCGGCGCCAGCCACGGCGGCCGATACTCCGGGGTGAGCGCGCCCGAGCCTGCCGAGCGGGGGAAACCCTGGGTCACCGGCGCGTCTCTCTCGTCTGTCGTCACTGCACTGCATTCTTCACCGCAGCAGCGATCTCGTCGGCATTGGTGAACGCCTGCGGCAGGATTTTGGCAACGCTACCGTCCGCGCGCAGTATGACGGTCGCAGGCATCACGTTGGGCACTCCCAATGCCGCGGCGATCCGGCGCTGGCCGTCCTGCAGGGTGGGTAGCCGCACGCCGAGCTCGGCCAGTCGCAGCAGGCCGGCCGCCTCGTTCTCGTCCTGATGCACGGTCACCACGGCAACGTCCGGCCCGACTCGACGCTGGTAGTCCGCCATCGCAGGCAGTTCGTCGGCGCACGGCCCGCACCAATAGGCCCAGAGGTTGAGCACCACCGTGCGGCCGGCCAGCGCGCGCGCCACATCTACCTGTGCGCCGTCGGCGGCACACTCGACGACGATGCCGCGCAACTCCTTCGGGCCGGGGTTGTCGGCTGCGGCCGGACACGGCGGCAGGTCGGCGCGCCGGCGCGGCTCGGCCAGCGCCTCGGGCGTGTCGGCGTCGCGGTGGGTCCGCGACACCGGGGCGCCCGGCGACCCGCCCGACCCCGGCGGGGTGTCACCGAGCTCGAGGGCAAACGCGACGATCAGGGCTGCCGCCACAGCGAGCACCACCAGCGTCCAGCGGGTCGACGTCGTCATCAGTGCAGTTCGGGCCGCAACGTCAGAGGCCGGCCAGGGCCAGCAGATGCTCGGTTTCGGGACCCTTGACCAGCGGCGCGGCGATCAGCGGATCGGTGGGCCCGAGCCCGAACGACGGGCAATCCTTGGCCAGGACGCACACACCGCAGGCCGGCTTGCGGGCGTGGCAGACCCGGCGGCCGTGAAAAATCACGCGATGGCTCAACAGCGTCCACTCGCGGCGCTCGATCAGTTCGCCCACGATGTGTTCCACCTTGACCGGGTCTTCCTCGGCGGTCCACCGCCAACGGCGAACGAGCCGCCCGAAGTGGGTGTCGACGGTGATGCCGGGGATGTCGAAGGCATTGCCGAGGATCACGTTGGCGGTCTTGCGGCCCACGCCGGGCAGCGTCACCAATTCGTCGAGGGTGCGCGGCACTTCACCGTCGAACCGCTCGACGAGTTCTTGGCCCAGCCGGATCAGCGAATTGGCCTTGTTTCGGTAGAAGCCGGTGGGACGGACCAGCTCCTCGAGTTCGGCGCGGTCGGCCTGCGCGTAATCGCGGGCGGTGCGGTACTTCTTGAACAACGCCGGCGTGGTGCGGTTGACGCCCTTATCGGTGGACTGCGCCGACAGGATGGTGGCGACGGTCAGTTCGAGCGGGTTGGTGAAATCGAGCTCGCAATACACATGCGGAAACGCCGTGGCCAAGGTGCGGTTCATCCGCCTGGCGCGCCGCACCAGACCCAGATGGGTTTCGGAGTCCCACTTCTTTGTTTCCGCCGTGCTCGCGGCCGGCGGGGTCGCAGCGCCGCCACCGGTCTTGCGCCTGGTTGACGGGCTGTTCGTGGTCACGATGCAAGGGTACTGACTGGGGTACGCCGAGCTGCGGACCGACCGGTGACAATTCGTGATCCCGCTGAGACCTTGCCCGTGTTTACTTTCCCCCGTGACCTGGTTGCTCGCGGTATGCGTCCCCGGGCTTTTGATGCTTTCAACCTTCGGGTTGCAAAGACTTGAAGAGGCCTTGCGTGTCGATCGGACCGCCGCCGACGAGGTCACCGAATATCTGGAACGGGCTGCCACGACGCCGGCCGCACAGGTTGCGCCGCACGCCGAACCCGCGTCCGGACGGGCCGAAACACCGGTCCGGCGCAGCGATGACGAGCCCGGTTTGCCCACGCGCTCACATGCCTACCCACGTCCCAATCCGCAATTTCACCGGACTCAATACGCCAATCGTGTGTAGCGTTGGCACGTCGAAAGACCGGCAACCACTAGACTGACCTTGCCCAGCCACACAGCTGGCCTGCGCATTTCATATCACCGAAGAGTTTAAGAGGGGCGACGTGGACGAGATCCTGGCGAGGGCCGGAATCTTCCAGGGAGTTGAACCCAGCGCTGTTTCCGCGCTGACGAAACAGCTTCAGCCGGTTGACTTCCCGCGGGGGCATACGGTCTTCGCCGAGGGCGAGCCCGGCGACCGGCTGTACATCATCATCTCCGGGAAGGTGAAGATCGGCCGCCGTTCCCCGGACGGCCGGGAAAACCTGCTGACAATCATGGGTCCGTCGGACATGTTCGGTGAACTGTCCATCTTCGACCCGGGGCCGCGGACGTCCAGCGCCACCACGATCACCGAGGTGCGCGCGGTCTCCATGGACCGTGATGCGCTGCGGGCGTGGATCGCCGACCGGCCGGAGATCGCCGAGCAGTTGCTGCGGGTGTTGGCCCGCCGCCTGCGCCGCACCAACAACAACCTTGCCGACCTGATCTTCACCGACGTCCCGGGGCGGGTCGCCAAGCAGCTGCTGCAGCTGGCTCAGCGATTCGGCACCCAGGAGGGCGGCGCACTGCGGGTCACCCATGACCTCACCCAAGAGGAGATCGCCCAGCTGGTGGGCGCCTCGCGCGAGACGGTCAACAAGGCCCTGGCCGATTTCGCCCACCGCGGCTGGATCCGCCTGGAGGGCAAGAGTGTGCTGATCAGCGACAGCGAGCGGCTGGCGCGGCGAGCACGCTAGAGCCCGCTGATCACGCGCGCAGATAGTCCAGCTGGGCGCGCACCGATTTCTCGGCGGCGTCCCACAGTTTCTGGTCGACGTCGGTGTAGACGTGTTCGACGACCTGGCGCGCGGTGGCGTCCGCACCGAGCGCCCGCAGGGCCTGGCGAACCTGCTCGAGCCGTTCTTCGCGGTGCGATAGATACAAGGTGGTGACGGCTTCGAGGTCGTCGAGGTCGGGGCCATGCCCCGGCAGCACCGTGCGAGGCCCGAGCCCCTGCAGCCGGCGCAACGAATCCAGGTATTGGGTCAGGCTGCCGTCCTCGTCGTCGATGACGGTGGTGCCACGGCCGAGCACCGTGTCGGCGGTCAGCACCGGACCTTTCCCGGCGCTGCGCTTGCCCCTGGCATCGTCGACCAGGAACGACAGTGAGTCCGCGGTGTGTCCGGGGGTGGCCATCACCGTGATCCGCAGGCCGGCGGCGTCAATGACCTCACCATCGCTCAACGGTCCGCCGAGCCCGCGCAGGAACCCGCTGCCCACCGAGCGCACCACGGCTCCGGTCCGGTCGACGATCTTGTCGATGCCACCGGTGTGGTCCTCGTGCTTGTGACTGATCAGCACCAGCGAGATGGTGCCGAGCTCGGCGAGCCTGTCGATGTGCTCGTCGTCGTCGGGACCCGGGTCGACGATCACCATCTCGGCGCTGCCGGGCCCGCGCAGCACCCACGTGTTCGTGCCGTCCAGCGTCATGATCCCCGGGTTGTTGCACAGCAGTACCGAGGCCGTGTCGGTCACCGGCCGCAGAATCCCGTACGCCGGATGGGTCATTCCACCTCGGCGATGAGTTCGACCTCCACCGGCGCGTTCAGCGGCAGCTCGGATACTCCGACCGCGGAGCGGGCGTGCGTGCCGGCCTCGCCGAACACCTCACCCAGGAACTCCGAGGCGCCGTTGATGACACCGGGTTGACCGGTGAAGCCGGGCGCCGACGCGACGAACCCGACCACCTTGACCACCCGCGTCACCTTGTCGAGGCCCACCAGCGCGTCGATCGCGGCCAGTGCGTTCAGCGCACACACCTGCGCGGCCTGCTTGGCCTGCTCGGCGGTCACCTCGGCGCCGACCTTGCCGGTGTGGATCAGGCTGCCCGATTCGGTCGGCAGCTGGCCGGAGGTGTAGACGAGGTTGCCGGTCCGCACCGCGGGCACGTACGCCGCCAGCGGCTTGGCGGGCGTCGGCAGGGTCAGCCCGAGCTCGGCCAACCGCTGGGATGGGGTCACTTGGGGCGCTTCAGGTACGCGACATGCTGTTCACCGGTAGGGCCGGGGAGGACCGCGACCAGTTCCCAGCCGTCGGCGCCCCACTGGTCGAGGATCTGCTTGGTGGCGTGGGTCAGCAGCGGAACCGTGGCGTATTCCCATGTCGTGGGTTGACTCATGACCGAAGCCTATCGCTCGCTCCCTTTGCCGCCGGGGCCCACAGGGGCTTGGCTAGCATGCACTGATGGCGACCACATCGAGCGACGGCAGCTCTCTGGCCTGGCCCTCCCGTCTGACCAAGGCGCGTCTGCACTTCGTGACCGGCAAGGGCGGTACCGGCAAGACCACGGTCGCAGCGGCGCTCGCACTGACCCTGGCCGCGGGCGGTCGCAGGGTGCTGCTCGTGGAAGTTGAAGGGCGGCAAGGCATTGCGCAGCTGTTCGACGTTCCGCCGCTGCCCTACGAGGAGCTGAAGATCGCCACCGCCGAGGGCGGCGGCCACGTCAACGCGCTGGCTGTCGACATCGAGGCGGCGTTCCTGGAGTACCTCGACATGTTCTACAACCTCGGCCTGGCCGGCCGGGCGATGCGCCGGATCGGTGCCATCGAGTTCGCGACGACGATCGCGCCGGGCCTGCGGGACGTCTTGCTCACCGGCAAGATCAAGGAGTCGGTGGTGCGACTGGACCGCAACAAGCGCCCGGCGTACGACGCGATCGTCGTCGACTCTCCTCCGACCGGCCGGATCGCCCGGTTCCTCGACGTCACCAAGGCCGTCTCGGACCTGGCCAAGGGCGGCCCGGTGCACTCGCAGGCCGACGGCGTGGTCAAGCTGCTGCACTCCGAGCAGACCGCGATCCATCTGGTGACCCTGCTCGAGGCGCTGCCGATCCAGGAGACCATCGAGGCCATCGAGGAACTCAAAGAACTCGGCCTGCCCATCGGCAGCGTGATCGTGAACCGCAACATCCCGCCGTTCCTGCCCGCCGCCGACCTCGCGAAGGCCGCCGAGGGCGACATCGATGCCGACGCGGTGCGCGCCGGCCTCGACAAGGTGGGCATCAATCTGGCCGACGACGACTTCGCCGGCCTGCTGACGGAGACCATCGAGCACGCCAGCCGGATCAAGGCCCGCTCCGAGAGCGCTGAGCAACTCGACCGTCTGGAGGTTCCACGCCTGGAGCTCCCGACGATCGCCGACGGGGTGGATTTGGGAAGTCTGTACGAGTTGGCGGAAACGCTTGCGCAGCAAGGTGTCCGATGAGTGATGCGAAGAGGGCACATCAGACGGACGTGACGACGACAATCGGAGTGAAGCGATGAGCACCGCGCCCCCAGTACTCGACATGAAGTCGATCCTGGCCGACAAGTCCAACCGGGTCGTGGTGTGTTGTGGCGCCGGTGGCGTCGGCAAGACCACCACCGCCGCGTCGATGGCGTTGCGCGCCGCGGAATACGGCCGCACCGTCGTGGTACTGACCATCGACCCCGCCAAGCGGCTGGCGCAGGCCTTGGGAATCGAGGAGCTCGGCAACACGCCGCAGCGGGTACCGCTGGCTCCGGAGGTGAGCGGTGAGCTGTACGCGATGATGCTCGACATGCGCCGGACGTTCGACGAGATGGTGGTCGAATACTCGGGATCCGAACGCGCACAGTCGATTCTGGACAACCAGTTCTATCAGACCGTCGCCACATCGCTGGCCGGCACGCAGGAATACATGGCCATGGAGAAGCTCGGCCAGCTGCTCGGGCAGGACCGCTGGGATCTGGTGGTGGTGGACACCCCGCCGTCGCGCAACGCCTTGGACTTCCTCGACGCACCGAAGCGGCTCGGCAGCTTCATGGACGGCCGCCTGTGGCGGTTGCTCCTGGCGCCCGGCCGGGGCTTCGGCAAGCTGGTGACCGGTGTCGTCGGCCTGGCGATGAAGGCCATGTCGACCATCCTCGGTTCGCAGATGCTCTCGGACGCTTCGGCATTCGTGCAATCGCTGGATTCGACGTTCGGCGGTTTCCGCGAGAAGGCGGACCGCACCTACGAGTTGCTCAAGCGCCGCGGCACTCAGTTCGTGGTGGTGTCGGCGGCCGAGCCGGATGCGCTTCGCGAGGCGTCATTCTTCGTCGACCGGCTCTCGACGGAGGGCATGCCGTTGGCGGGGCTGATCCTCAACCGCACCCACCCGACGCTGTCCTCGCTCACCGTGGAGCGCGCCATCGACGGCATCGAGGAGTTGGAAGCAGCCGGCCCCGACAACGGGAACCAACTTGCGGCGGCGGTGTTGCAGATCCACGCCGACCGGGCGCAGACCGCCAAGCGGGAGGTGCGGTTGTTGTCGCGGTTCACGGGCGCCAATCCGCATGTTCCGGTGGTGGGCGTGCCCTCGTTGCCGTTCGATGTGTCGGATCTCGACGCCTTGCAGGCGATCGCCGATCAGATCACGGGAGAAACCGCGTAAAGAGAGTCCCGGCCGCTCGGCCGGGACTCCTCGCGAAAATTAGCTGACGCTGCGGTGCTTGCGCTGCGCGGCGAAGAATTCCGACCAGGACACCACTTCGGGGTGCTGCTTGAGCAGTGCGCGACGCTGACGTTCCGTCATGCCGCCCCACACACCGAATTCCACCCGATTGTCGAGCGCGTCCGCGCCACACTCGGCCATGACCGGACAGTGACGGCAGATGACCGCGGCCTTGCGCTGGGCGGCGCCGCGGACGAATAGCTCATCGGGGTCGGTTGACCGGCACAAAGCTCGCGAAACCCACGCGATCCGGGCTTCCCCGTCCGCACCTGGGATGGATCCGTGCAAAAGCGCTGCGCTTGGCTTGCGAACAGCGGTCCGAATACCTGACACCGACGGTCCCCTTCGTCCGGCCGCTGTCTGCGGCTGACAATCTTCTGGTGTAGGCCGCGTATGCGATCTACGCCACATTGCGACTTGGAGTGTTACCTGTATCGCACTGTCTGTTTAAGTTAGGTGGTCAGGTATCTTTTGCGCAACAGTTGAATCACAGGTTTTTTGGGACGACCGTCCAGACCGATCATGAACTGGCATTTTCTGACTATCGCGTAAATACCGTCGATATCCTCGTAGGCCGAGGGACGCTGCGCAAGACCCGTCCCGGTCTCTCGTTACTCTGTAGCTCATGTCGGAACGCCCGCCAGCCGGGGCCACGATCATCAAGCTGGCCTGGTGCTGCCTGTTGGCCAGCGTGATACTGGCGGCGCTCCTATTTCCCGTGGTCGGCGGGGTGGGACTGATTTCCAACCGCGCCTCCGATGTGGTGGCCAACGGCTCGGCTCAGCTGGTCGAGGGCGAAGTGCCCGCGGTGACCACCATGGTGGATGCCAAGGGCAACCCCATCGCCTGGCTGTACTCGCAACGTCGCTTCGAGGTTCCGAGCGACAAAATCGCCGACACCATGAAGCTGGCAATCGTGTCCATCGAGGACAAGAGATTTGCCGAACATAACGGTGTCGACTGGAAAGGCACGCTCACCGGCTTGGCCGGTTACGCCTCCGGCGATGTCGACACCCGCGGCGGCTCCACGATCGAGCAGCAGTACGTCAAGAACTATCAGCTGCTGGTGATCGCCCAGACGGACGCCGAGAAGCGTGCGGCCGTGGAGACCACGCCGGCCCGCAAGCTGCGGGAGATCCGGATGGCGCTCACGCTGGACAAGACGTTCACCAAAGCTGAGATCTTGACCCGCTATCTGAACCTGGTCAGCTTCGGCAACGGCGCCTTCGGCATCCAGGACGCCGCCCAGACCTACTTCGGCATTGACGCCTCCCAGCTGAACTGGCAGCAGGCCGCACTGCTGGCCGGGATGGTGCAGTCGACCAGCGCGCTGAACCCGTACACCAACCCCGACGGCGCCCTGGCGCGCCGCAACCTCGTGCTCGACACGATGATCGACAACGTCCCGGGCAAGGCCGATGAGCTGCGGGCCGCCAAGCAGGAACCGCTGGGCATCCTGCCGCAGCCGAATGAACTGCCGCGCGGCTGCATCGCCGCCGGCGACCGCGCGTTCTTCTGCGATTACGTGCAGGAGTACCTCGCGCGGGCCGGCATCAGCAAGGACCAGCTCGCCCGCGGCGGCTATCTGATCAAGACCACGCTGGACCCCGATGTGCAGAATTCGGTGAAGAGCGCCGTCGACGCGCTTGCCCCGCCGGATATCAACGGCATCGCCAGCGTGATGAGCGTCGTGCTGCCGGGCAAGGACTCCCACCCGGTGGTCGCGATGGTCAGTAACCGGACCTACGGTCTGAACTCCGCGGTCGGGGAAACCATGCAGCCGCAACCCTTTTCGCTCGCCGGTGACGGTGCGGGCTCGATCTTCAAGATCTTCACCACGGCCGCCGCGTTGGACATGGGCATGGGTATCAACGCCAATCTCGACGCCCCCTCGCGCTTCGAGGCGAAAGGCCTCGGCAGTGGCGGCGCCAAAGGCTGCCCACGGGACACCTGGTGTGTGCAGAACGACGGCAACTACCGCGGATCGATGAGCGTCACCGATGCGCTGGCCCAGTCGCCCAACACCGCGTTCGCAAAGCTGATTTCCCAGGTGGGTGTGCAGCGCACGGTCGATATGGCCGTCAAACTGGGCCTGCGTTCCTACGCCGAGCCCGGTACCGCGCGTCCGTACGATCCGGACACCAACGAGAGCCTCGCCGACTTCATCAAGCGGCAGAATCTCGGATCGTTCACGCTGGGCCCCATTCAGGTCAACGCGCTCGAGTTGTCCAACGTCGCGGCCACGCTGGCCTCCGGTGGCACCTGGTGCCCGCCCAACCCCGTCGACAAGCTCTACGACCGCAACGGCAACGAGGTCTCGGTCACCACCGAGACCTGCGATCAGGTGGTGCCGGAAGGCTTGGCCAACACGCTGTCCAACGCGCTGAGCAAGGACGATGTCAGCGGTACCGCGGCAGCGTCGGCCCGCTCGGTGGGCTGGGACCTGCCGACGTCGGGCAAGACCGGCACCACCGAGGCACATCGGTCCTCGGGTTTCCTCGGCTACACCAACCGCTACGCGGCGGCCGCCTATATCTACGACGACTCCACCTCCCCGTCCGATCTGTGTTCCTTCCCGCTGCGGCAGTGCGGCGACGGCAACCTCTACGGCGGTAATGAACCGGCCAAGACCTGGTTCACGGCGATGAAGCCGATCGCGACGAACTTCGGCGACGTCGCGCTCCCGCCCACCGATCCGCGCTACGTCGACGGCGGCCCGGGCTCCCGGGTGCCGACCGTGTCGGGCCTGACCCAGGACGCGGCGCGGACCCGCCTGAAGGAATCCGGCTTCCAGGTGGCCGACCAGGCCAGCCCGGTCAACAGCACATCGCCGGCCGGCACGGTGGTCGGCACGTCGCCGGGCGGGCAGACGATTCCCGGCTCGATCATCACGATCCAGATCAGCAACGGCATACCGCCTGCCCCGCCGCCGCCTCCGCCTGGGGCTCCGCCGATACCGGGGCTCGACGGTGCGCCGTTCGGGCAGACCGTCGTCGAGATCCCCGGACTCCCGCCGATCACCGTTCCGCTGCTGGCGCCGCCTCCGCCGCCACCATGATCGGGTGAAGGGCGGACGGGGGCAGTATTCTTGCCGTTATGGCTGTGCCGTCCGCTGTGAAGTCGTCCGCCCTCGTGGCCGCCGGCTCGGCCGCGCTTGCGGTCGGCTATGCCACGGTGATCGAACGCAACGCGTTCGTCGTCCGCGAAGTGACCATGCCGGTGCTGTCGCCCGGCTCCACCCCGTTGCGGGTGCTGCACCTCAGCGATATCCATATGCGCCCGTCGCAGCGGCACAAGCAGGCCTGGCTGCGTGAACTGGCCCGCTGGGAGCCCGATTTGGTGGTCAACACCGGCGACAACCTGTCGCACCCGAAGGCCGTGCCCGCGGTGGTGCAGGCGGTCGGGGACCTGTTGTCGGTGCCGGGTGTTTTCGTGTTCGGCAGCAACGACTACTTCGCCCCGAAGTTCAAGAACCCCGCACGGTACCTGTACGACAGCAACGGTCGTATCCACGGCAAGCCGCTGCCGTGGCAGGACCTCCGCGCCGCGTTCACCGAGCGTGGCTGGCTGGATCTGACCCACAACCGCCGCGACTTCGAGGTGGCCGGGCTGACAATCGCCGCCGCTGGCGTCGACGACCCGCATCTGGGCCGGGACCGCTACGACACCATCGCCGGGCCGCCGTCGCCTGCGGCCAACCTGACCCTCGGTGTCGCACACGCGCCCTACACCCGGGTGCTGGACCGCTTCGCCGCCGACGGTTATCAGCTGATCATGGCCGGCCACACCCACGGCGGACAGTTGTGCCTGCCGTTCTACGGTGCCCTGGTCACCAATTGCGATCTGGACCGGTCCCGCGTCAAGGGCGCCTCGCGGTGGGGCGCCGATACCGCCCTGCACGTCTCGGCGGGCATCGGCACATCGCCGTTCGCGCCGTACAGGTTCTGCTGCCGTCCCGAAGCGACACTGCTGACCTTGGTGGCCGCACCGACCGGCGGCCACGACGAGACGCGAAGCGTGGTGCGGTCCAGCCCCACCGCCTCGGTGCGGTGACCGCCGCCTGCCATTCCAGCCGGCCATGACGTCGATCGCGGCTCACACCCGCCCGCGCGGCTGGGTGGACAACGCCATCCGGCTGATCGAGGCCGACAGCAGGCGCAGTGCGGACACCCATCTGCTGCGTTATCCACTGCCGGCGTCGTGGAGCGGTGGCGTCGACATCGCGCTCTATCTCAAGGACGAGTCGACGCATATCACCGGCAGTCTCAAACACCGGCTGGCCCGCTCGCTGTTTCTGTACGGGTTGTGCAATGGCTGGATCGGCGAGCACACCACGGTCGTCGAGGCGTCCTCAGGATCGACAGCGGTCTCCGAGGCCTATTTCGCCGCGTTGTTGGGATTGCCGTTCGTCGCCGTGATGACCGCCTCGACGAGCGCGTCCAAGGTGAAGCTGATCGAGGCGCAGGGCGGGCGATGTCATTTCGTCGACGAGCCCGGCGAGGTGTACACGGCGGCTCAGCGGATCGCCGAGGAGACCGGCGGCCACTACCTGGACCAGTTCACCAACGCCGAGCGGGCCACCGACTGGCGGGGCAACAACAACATCGCCGAGTCGATCTACGACCAGATGAGTGCCGAACGCCATCCGATCCCGACGTGGATCGTGGTGGGCGCCGGCACCGGGGGCACCAGCGCCACGATCGGGCGCTATGTCCGGTACCGACGCCATGAAACGAAGTTGTGCGTGGTGGACCCGGAGAACTCGGCGTTCTTTCCGTCGTACGCGCACGGCCGCGACGTCGTCACCGGGCCGCCGTCGCGCATCGAGGGCATCGGCCGTCCGCGCGTCGAGCCGTCGTTCCTGCCGGAGATCGTCGACCGCATGGTGAGCGTTCCCGATGCCGCGTCGATCGCGGCGGCACATCATGTCTCGCGGGTATTGGGCCGTCGTGTCGGGCCCTCGACGGGAACGAACGTCTGGGGCGCGTTCGGCCTGCTGGCCGAGATGGTCGCGGCCGGTGTCGGCGGCTCGGTGGTCACCCTGATCGCTGACAGCGGCGACCGCTACGCCGACACGTACTACAACGCCGACTGGTTAGCGGGTCACAACCTCAACCCCGGCGAGCACGCGGACGCGCTGGCCGAGTTCGAACGATCCTGCGGCTGGGTTTGGTCCGGCTCGTCGACGACGTCGTAGTCGCCGGTCACCACCAGCCACAGCGCTGCGAGCAGGAAGAAACCCCCGTACACCACGGCCCCCAAAGCGGTCATCATCCGCCCCACCTTTCGCTGCTCGGCGCATTTGTGTCGCCGTCAGTTTCCATAACGCCACCGACAAGTCAGATCCATCCCGCGACACGCCGTGAACTTCGCCGATGGGCCCGACAAGCCGTTTGGCTTCTCACCCGTCGCGTGCGATACGCTGTCGAGGCTTCACGCGGGGTGTGGCGCAGCTTGGTAGCGCGCTTCGTTCGGGACGAAGAGGTCGTGGGTTCGAATCCCGCCACCCCGACTCCAGTTGATGCAGCTAGTGGCCCTGATCCGGGTTAGCCGGTCAGGGCCTCTTGCGTAAACGGCCTAGGTGGGTCAGGCCGTTTCACCCGCGCATGCCAGAGCGGCGGTCACAAACGCGTCGCGGACCGGATCGGCGACAGCAGCATCCCATATCAGCGTGACCCGAGCCGGTGCCAGATCCTCAATGGGGACGACGCACACGTCGGGCCGCCGGTAGAACGCTGTTGCCGACCGCGGGAGGATCGCGAATCCTTCGTGTGCGGCGACGCGTTCGAGTTTCTCCTCCATGGTGGACGCAATGCGGTGACCACCGCGGCGGTGTTCGGGCATCGCGAGGGCGCACCATTCCGGGATCAGGGCAGGATCCTGCAGTGGGCGGTACGAGGCCAGCTCGGAGAGCCGCACCGACTGACGGCGGGCAAGGGGGTCGTCGGCGGGCAGCAGAGCGTCGCGCGGTTCCTCGAGGAGCGCCGCAGCCCCGAGCCCGCGATGGTCGATGGGCTCACGGGCGTAGACCACATCGAGAGTGCGGTTGCGCACCGATTCGAGCTGTTCGGCCCAACCGATCGGGACCACCTCCGCACGGTGGGCCGGGTTTGCCGCTACGAAGCTCCGCACGGCCGCGGTCGCCAACAGGCCCGGCATTACACCGACTTTGACGACTCGGGTGCTACTCGCAGCTCGGGTGAGCCTGTCCTGCAACGCCTTTGACTCCGACAGCAAGAAGCGCGCATCCTGCAGCAACTGGCTGCCCGCATCAGTGAGTGTGGTACCTCGGGTGTCGCGGATCAGCAGTCGAACGCCGAGTTCGTCCTCGAAGGCCCGAATCTGTCGCGACAGCACCGGCTGGGCGATGTGCAGCCGGCGGGCGGCGCGCCCGAAGTTCCGCTCCTCGGCCACCGCGACGAAGTATCGAAGCTTGCGCATGTCCAGGTCGGGACCGCTCATACCCCGAGGGTATCGCTCGGCGACGAAGAGAGTCTTGGACGTACGCCCTCGCGCGGCGGACCGTTGAATCATGAGTCTGAAGCACACCAACGTCCTCGTCATCGGCGGAACCTCCGGCATCGGCCTCGGCGTGGCACACGCCGTGGCCGATCGCGGCGCCACCCCGTACGTCGCGTCTCGCCATCAGGCCGGCGTCGACCGTGCGCTAGCGGAATTGCCCGCCGGAGCGCGCGGGGCCACCGTCGACCTCACGGACCCCTCGGCCCTCGACCGGCTCGCCGCCGATGTCGGCGACCTTGACCATCTGGTGTACACGGCCGGCGAATCACTCGAATTGGTTCCGCTCGCAGACCTCACGCCGGCGGTCGTCAACGGCTTCCTGCAAACTCGGTTCGTCGGTGCTTTGAGCGCGGCGCGAATATTCGGCCCTCGACTGCGTAGTGGCGGCTCAATCACGTTGACCAGTGGCACGGCAGCGTGGGACCCCGGCTACGGCCCGCTCCCATCCAGTTTGTGCGGAGCGATGAACGCATTGACCACCGCGCTCGCGGTCGAACTCGCCCCGATCCGGGTCAACGCGGTCGCACCGGGGATGATCCGCACCCCGCTGTGGGACGAGATGGCTGAGGCCGATCGAAGTGCGCTCTTCGACCATGAGGCGCAACGGATTCCGTTGGGTCGCATCGGTGAGGTAGACGACGCGGTGCTCGCCTACGTCTACTGCATGGAGCAGACGTTCGGCACCGGCACCGTCATCACGGTGGAGGGCGGTTCGCTGCTGGTCTGACGCACCGCTCGTCCGAGCTCTACAGGCCCAGCGACTGATAGATCCCGGCCCGCTCCCGGTAGGCGTCAGGCAGGGGCGCGAAGATTGTCCAGTCGTGGAACTGGCCCTTCCTGAGCACGAACGTGAAGTCCGCACCGGCCGCGGTCGCCTTGTCACGCAACCGCAGCGCCTGCTGGGTCAGCAGATCCCGAGAGCTCGAGTACACCGTCGTCGGCGCCAGTCCGCCCAGCGAGCCGAAGATCGGGCTGACGACGGGATCGTCCGCGGCGAGATCGCCCGCCCACGACAGCAGGTTGTTGTCGTGCCCGTCGTGGGGATTGCCCAGCAGCGGGTCGTCCACCGGGTTGGGGAACGTGTCGCTGAGATCGAGGGCGGGGGCCAGCAGAAGGAGGCGATGCGGCTGGGTCCCGTCGCGCTTGACGATTTCCTGCAATGCGGCCAAGGCGATGGTGCCACCGGCCGAGTCGCCCATCACGCTCACGTTGTCCGAGCCGTGGGCGGCGATCTGCGCGTCGATGAAGTCGGCCATCACCGGGATGTCGGTTGCCGCATTGCCAACGGGCGCAAGGGTATACAGCGGGACCACGATGGTCGCGTGCGTATCGCGGGCCATGTCTGTGTAGGTCCACCAGTGGAAGATGCTGATCTGGCCGATGAACGAGCCACCGTGAATGGCCACCACGTACTGGCCGCTGGGGTCGCGCGGTGTCAGCGTCCACACGGCCATGCCTTCGTATTCCGTTTTCTGCGCGGTGATCCCGGACAGCAGGAAGAAGTCCGGCTTCCCGTCGGTGAAGAATGGGATCTGCGCGCTGGTTCCACTCAAACTGAACGGCAGATTGAAGGTCTTGGTCACGAAATTGATGGCCCGCAGGCCGGCCACCACCGCGCGCTGGAAAATGGTGGGCGGCGGACCGCTGTACAAATTCTCATCGACCGGCGGCGCCGCCTCGGCGAACACCGCCTCCGCCTTGGGTGTCACCCTGGCCGACGATGCGTGTGCGACGGCATCGGTGGTGGGGTTGACCCCCAAAGACGTTGTAGCCGAGGGCTTTGCCGTTGCCGTAGCCGGTGAGACCGCATCCTGGTTGTCGCGCCGGGTGGCACCGAGAACTGAGATTGCCACCGCCGCGACGTTGGGCGTCTTCGGGGCGGGGACTGTGGACGTGATCCGCACCGGATTCGAAACCACCGACAGTGCTTGCGATTTCGTCACTGAACGAGGCTTTAGTCGAGCGCTGGACGCGGATGTGTTCTTGGTCGACGTCGCCGACGAGGACGGGCCGTCCGACGCGGATCCGGTGTCCGCCCATGCGACACCTTGGGCGGCCAGCGCTATGCCCGCACCCACCCCGAGGGCAGCGGCAAGCCCACCGACTCGCCCGACGAACACGCCTGCTGCCATGGCCCGACCTCCCGACGACGCTGTGGTTAGGCCGAAACTAGCAGGACGGCCCGGGTCGCAACGCGATTTGCGGCGTGGCCGGCGAGGTGAACATAGACAGAAACCGTTCGCCGGCATGCGGCGAACGGTCCAGCCTTAATGGCTCCGCGTCAGAACGGCGGCGGCGGTAACCCCGGCGGCGGAGGCAGCGGGGGCGGGCCGGGTAGCGGCGGCGAGCCCGGCAGGAATGGAATCCACGGCGGCGGCGGCAGCGCGGGTGGCGGCGGCAGCGGCGGCGGTCCGATCGCGGGCGGCGGAGGCAGCGGGCCGAGCGCCGGTGGCGGAGGCATGGGGCCCAATGCCGGTGGCGGAGGCAACACCGGAGCTGCCGGCAACGCAGCTGCCGCGGGCGGTGGTGGCAACGCGGGGGCTGCCGGTGGCGGAGGCAACACCGCAGCCGCCGGCACCGCAGCCGCCGGAACCGATGCTGCGGCCGGAACCGCTGCTGCCACCGGAACCGAGGCTGCGGCGGGAACCGCCGCGCCCGTCAAGGCCGCGAGCGGGTTCCCACTCTGGAATGCGGAGAACACCAGCGCAGAGCCCACACTGCCGGCCACCGCGGTGGTACCACCGATCGCACCATTGGCGATCGGTACCCCGATGGCGAGCCCGACGTTTTGCGCGGCCTGGTCCTGGGCCGTCTGGCGAGCCTCATCCACCGAACGACCGATGGTGTTGTTGTACGTGTTCGTCAAGCTGTCGAGGTACGTCTGCAGATCCGACCCCTGATCGGCCGTCGCATTGGGAGCGGCTGCACCCGTGCCAGCCGCCGCAAACAACGCCCCCAGCGACAACGAAGTCGCAGCCACCGCCCGAAGCGATGTATGACGAAGGCTCATAACGGCCCCCTTCCTGATGGCGCCATACTATCGGGCCGGGCGACAAACCGACACTTACGATTTTCTAAGCTAATGCGAATCCGCCCAGCAACGTGGCAAACCCTCAGTTCAGGCGGCTGGACGCATCAACGTCGCGGCTCACAGTGCTGCTGCGGCCGCCCTGCCCGCGGCGCGACCGGAGAACAGGCACCCGCCGAGGAACGTTCCCTCCAGCGCGTTGTAGCCGTGGACGCCACCCCCGCCGAACCCGGCGACCTCCCCTGCCGCGTACAGACCGTCGATCGGCTTGCCGTCCGCTCCGATGGCTCGCGATGACAGATCGGTCTGGATACCGCCGAGAGTTTTACGCGTGAGGATGTGCAGCTTCACCCCGATCAGCGGTCCAGCGGCCGGGTCGAGGATCCGATGCGGCGCCGCGGTCCGGCCGATGCGGTCCCCGATGTAGCGGCGAGAGTTGCGAATGCCTTGTACCTGAGCGTCTTTGGAGTACGGATTCGCCATCTGCAGATCGCGCGCCTCGATCTGTCGGCGAATCAGCCCGGCATCCAGCAGCGGTTCGTCGGTCAGTGCGTTCATCTTGGTCACCAGTTCGCCGAGGCCGTCGGCCACCGCGAAGTCCGCTCCGTTGCGCTTGAAGGCCTCCACCGGCGCCGGCGCACCCTTGCTGAACAACCGTTCCTTGAGGAACCCTGCGCGGTCCTTGCCGGTGATGTCGGGGTTCTGCTCGGAACCCGACAGGGCGAACTCCCGCTCGATCATCTTCTGAGTGAGGATGAACCAGCTGTGGTCATATCCGGCAATGTCCGGAGTGGTGCGTAGATAGCGCAGCGTGCCCAAGGTGTCATAGCCGGGCAGGTACGGCTGGGGCAGCCGCCGGCCCAGTGCGTCGAACCACATCGATGACGGTCCCGGCAGAATCCGGATGGCATGCTTCGGCCAGATCGGATCCCAGTTCTGCACACCTTCGGTGTAGTGCCACATCCGGTCTCGGTTGACCAGTCGCACGCCAGAGCCGGCGGCGATGTCGAGCATCCGCCCGTCGACGTAGGCCGGCACACCGGTGATCATTGACGCCGGTGGCGTGCCCATCCGCTGCGGCCAGTAGCGCCGGACGATGTCGTGGTTCCCACCGATACCGCCGGTGGTGACGATTACGGCTTGGGCCTGAAATTCGAATTCGCCCACGCGATCCCGGTTCGACGGTGCGCCGCGAGGGGCGTCGTCGGGTGCCAGCACCGTGCCTCGTACGCCGGTTGCGACACCGTCCGCGATGACCAGTTCGTCCACCCGGTGCCGGTGCCGGAAGGTCACCAGGCCGCGCTCGGCGGCAGCGAGCGCGGAGTTGACGAACGGCTCGACCACGCCGGTGCCGGTGCCCCAGGCGACGTGGAAGCGCGGCACCGAATTGCCGTGCCCGTCGGCCCGGAGGTCACCGCGCTCGGCCCAGCCGACGGTCGGCAGGAACTTGATGCCGTGCCCGAGCAGCCAGGAGCGTTTCTCGCCGGCGGCGAACTCGACGTAGGCGCGGGCCCACCGCACCGCCCAGCTGTCCTCGTCGTCGACCCGGTCGAACTGCGCACTGCCGGACCAGTCACCCCAGGCGAGCTCGAGACTGTCCTTGACGCCGAGCCGACGTTGCTCGGGGGTGTCGACCAAAAACAGGCCGCCGAACGACCAGAACGCCTGGCCGCCGAGGTTGGCCTGGTTCTCCTGGTCGAGCAGCAGCACCTTCTTACCGCGGCTGGTCAGCTCGTGGGTGGCGACCAGACCGGCCAGGCCGGCGCCGATCACGATGACGTCTGCATCCATTTGATCTGAGCCCTTCGGTGTGGAGAGAGAATTATCGTCCCCCCATGACGGAAATCAGTTTCGATCGGTGGTACCGGCCACTGGCTGCTCCGCTGGGCCTCGGCCCCGGCCGCTGCGACGTATCGGTCGTCGGCGGCATCTTGCACGTGTCGATGGGCTGGGGTTTCTCGGCCGACATTCCACTGGCGTCGATCACCGAGGCCGCACCTGCGAAGGGGCCTTTTCTCGGGTGGGGGGTGCACGGTTGGCGCGGCCGATGGCTGGTGAACGGCTCGTCCAAAGGGGTCGTCGAGCTGGGCATCGATCCCCCGGTGCAGGCCAAGGTGGTCGGGATTCCGACGACTCTGCGATCTCTACTCGTCAGCGTCACCGACCCCGATGCCCTGATCTCCGCTTGCTCACACAAATAAAGCCGCAACTGAAGTGACAGACGGGGTTTAGCTCCCCGCCTCTAGGGGGACAAGCTTTCAGTGACGCTTGCTCCCATAGTTGTAGAACCGCGCCTCCCCGAAGCTCGTGGGCCGGTATCGATGGCAGTCCTCGAGCTTCTCACCGAACGTGCGCCGCGCAACCATCTGCAGCGGATCGAAGCGTCGCTGCATGACTCCGATCCTTACGGCATCGACATCCAGCTTGCGCTCTACGTCTGCTACGAGCTCCACTACCGCGGGTTTGCCGGCGTAGATCCGGGTTGGGAGTGGAACCCGGGACTGCTGCACTTGCGCGCCCAACTCGAAGAGATGTTCCTGACCGCTGTGCAGCGTGATGTCGGTGACATCAGTCCCGAGGACACGGCCGACGCCGAGATGGCGAAGCTGACGATCGAACCGGCCGACGGCACAGGCCCGTCCTACTATCTGCGCAGCACGGGCACCTGGGAGCAGATGCAGGAATACTTCGTGCATCGCTCGCTCTATCACCTCAAGGAGGGCGACCCGCACGCGTGGGCCATCCCCCGGTTGACCGGGTTGGCCAAGGCGGCTTTCGTCGCCATCGAGTTCGACGAATTCGGCGGTGGCAGAAGCGATCACGCGCACCAGCAGCTCTTCGCCGACCTGATGGTCGCCGCCGGGCTGGACGCCAGCTACCTCGGGTACATCGACGCGGTGCCCGCCGAGTCGCTGGCCGTGGTGAACCTGATGTCGATGTTCGGCCTGCACCGCGCATATCGGGGAGCCGCGATCGGGCACTTCGCCTCCACCGAGATCACCTCGTCGCCGGGATCACGGCGCCTGGTCGATGCCATGGAGCGCATGGGTGCGCCCGAGACGTGCGCGCAGTTCTACCGCGAGCATGTGGAGGCCGACGCCGTGCACGAGCAGGTGGTTCGCACCGATGTGGTCGGCGACCTGGTGAGTCGCGAGCCGGCGCTGGACCGGGACGTCATCTTCGGGATCCGGGCCCACCTGATGGTGGAAGATCGGCTCGCCGATCACCTGATGCGGTGCTGGACCAGCGGGCGCAGCTCGCTACGTCGGCCGCTGACCAGCTGACGCATCGTGGGGGGGGGGGGGGCGGGGG